>JBGANP010000041.1:0-30109 GCA_044222255.1 Phycisphaerales bacterium | reverse complement strand
GAATCCGGCGGTGGTGCCGCTTTTTCCGCAGTTCTTTGACCAGATATACGGGTACGCGTGGTTCATCGGGCTGGGGCTGGCGATGGCGATCTACTACGTGCTGATGATGGGGCGGGTGAAGCCCGATTCGCACATCTCGGCGTCCAGGGCGACCCTTCGGTGAGAGATGTTCTACGCTTGCGTTACAAGAAAACAGCGATAAAACAAGGATGATCCCGATGACAACCGCGACCGCATCTCCGACCAAGGCCCCGTCCCTTCCTCCGTGCGATTTCAAGCCCGCGCCGTATACCGGGCCGAGCAAGGACGAAGTGCTCGCGATGCGGAAAGAGTTCTGCACTCCGGCGCTCGTGACTTATTACAAGAACCCGGTGATGATGGTGCAGGGGCACATGCAGTACCTGTTCGATGAGACGGGGCGGCGGTACCTCGATGTGTTCGGCGGGATTGTGACGGTGAGCATCGGGCACTGCCATCCGAAGGTGATGGCGGCGGTGAATGCGCAGAACGCGCTGCTCCAGCACACGACGACGATCTATCTGCACCCGACGATCGCGCAGTACGCGAAGAAGCTTGCCTCGACATTCCCGAAAGAGTCGGGGCTGTCGGTCGTCTACTTCGTGAACTCGGGGAGCGATGCGAACGACCTGGCGATGCTGATGGCGCGTTGCCACACGGGCAACTACGACTTCATCGCGCTGCGGAACGGGTATCACGGCGGGTCGGCCGCGCCGATGGGGCTGACGGCGCACGCGACGTGGAAGTTCAACACGCCGCAGGGCTTCGGCGTGCATCACTCGTTGCTGCCGGATCGCTATCGCGGGCCGATCGGGTACGACGATCCGAAAGCTGGCGAGAAATACGCGGCGGATGTGCAGGATCTGATTCGCACGGCGACGCCGGGCAAGGTGGCGGGGTTCATTGCCGAACCGATGCAGGGCGTGGGCGGCGTCGTCGAAATGCCTCCGGGATATCTGCCGAGCGTGTACAAGACGGTGCGCGAAGCGGGCGGGCTGTGCATCAGCGATGAGGTGCAGACCGGGTTTGGCCGCACGGGCGAGCACTTCTGGGGCTTCCAGACCGTGGGCGGGCCAGGGCTGTATCCGGACATCGCGACGATGGCGAAGGGAATCGGCAACGGCTGCCCGCTGGCGGCGGTGGTGACGCGGCCGGAGATCGCCAAGACGCTGACCACGCGGATTCACTTCAACACGTTCGGCGGGAACCCGGTGAGCATGGCGCAGGGGCTGGCGACACTGAACGTGCTGCTGGATGAGGACTATCAGTCTCAGGCGAAAAGCAAGGGGGCCAAGCTGTTCGCGGGGCTGCGGGAGTTGCAGAGGAAGCACCCCCTGATCGGCGATGTCCGTGGCCGCGGGCTGATGTGCGGAGTGGATCTGGTGACGGATCGCACGACCAAGGCGCCGGCGACGGCCCAGTGCGCGGCGGTCTTCGAGCGGTGCAAGGACCTGGGGCTGATCATCGGCAAGGGCGGGCTGAGCGGGAACGTGCTGCGGATCAAGCCGCCGATGTGCCTGAGCGAGGCGGACATTCAGTTTATGCTGGATGTGCTGGATGTGTCTCTGAGCGAAGCGGAGAAGGCGTGAGAGCGTTCACCACGGAGAACACTGAGAGCACGGCAAAAGGCGGGAGAATGGGACGGATGGAACAGGTTTGTTGATTCACTTCTGAAAGGGTTGCACATGGCGACGAAGTTGACTGGCGTGACGATGGTGATGGCGGCCGCGATGCTGGTGGCGGGTGGCTGCAACGGCAATAAGAAAATGGCCCACGAGGACGAGGCGCAGTGCAAGATGGTCAAGCCGGGAACGGTCACCACGGCGAACAAGATGTGCGTGGTGATGTTTGAGGACCCGGTCAATCCGGCAACGGAGCCGGTGAGCTACAAGGGGCAGAAGTACGGCCTCTGCTGCGAGGGCTGTCGCGGCAAGTGGAACGCGATGACGGATGCTCAGAAGGAAGCGAACATCGCGAAGGCGATGGCGGCCTCAAAGTAAGTCGGGCATCCAACGGAATGCTGAAAAGACCCCGGCACTATCACCGGGGTTCTTTCTTTGGATGAGCACATCAATGTCGCGGGCACTTACACACGCACGATCAGTTTGCCTGATCCCATTTGGCCAACAAACCTGCCATCTCGCGCCATGATGCGGCCGCGCTGAGTGACGATGTGCGCGCGGCCCTTGATCTCCCAGCCCTCGAAGGCGGAGTAGTCGGTGGCCATGTGGTGGGTCTTGGCGGAAATGCTGCCGCGGTGGGCGGGGTCGTAGACGACCAGATCGGCATCGGCGCCGACGGCGATGGAACCCTTGCCTTTGAGATTGAAGATGCGGGCGGCGTTAGTGCTGGCGGCGGCGACGAACTGGTTGAGGGAGATTCGGCCGGTGGCAACGCCGTGGGTGTAGAGCAAGTTGACGCGATCTTCGACGCTGGGGATGCCGTTGGGGATCTTGGTGAAGTCGGCTTTCCCCATGGACTTCTGCGACTCGAAATCAAAGGGAGCGTGGTCGGTGGCGACTGTGGAGATCAGGCCGCTGGAGAGGTGGGACCACATCTTCGGGAGTTGGGACTTGTCGCGGAGGGGCGGGGACATGACGTACTTCGCGCCCTCGAAGCCGTTGGCCCCGGTCTTCTTCGTGTAGGACTGATCGACGACGAGGTGCGGGAGGACGACTTCAATGTGGGCTTTTACACCGCGGGAGATGCCACAGGCGGCCTCGTTGACGGCCTCAGCGCAAGAGGTGTGGACGATGTAGACCTCCGCACCGGTCAGCTCGGCGAAGGTCATGAGATGGTGGACGCCCTCGGCCTCGACGATGGGCGGGCGCGATGGCTCGTGGAACTCGGGAGCGGTGTGGCCCGCGGCGATGAGCTCGGCGGATCGTTCGGCGACCAGCGTTTCGTTCTCGCAGTGGGCGGTGACGATGACACCGAGTTCCTTCGCGAGTTTGAGCGTCTGATAAAGCTCGCGATCATCGACGCCAAGAGCACCTTTGTACGCGAGAAAGACCTTGAAGGAACGAATGCCCTTGCTGACGATCGCCCGGAGTTGCGATTCGGCGAGGGCGTCGTAGCGGGTCACACCCATGTGGAATGAGAAGTCGCACGCGCTGACACCTTGCGCCTTGCCAAGCCAGGTCTCGAACGCGGCCATCGGTTCGTCGGTCTTTCCGGGGCAGATCATCTCGATGAGGGATGTGGTGCCACCAATGAGGGCGGCGCGGCTGGCGGTCTCCCAGGTGTCCTTCGCGTACGTGCCCATGAAGGGCAGATAGATGTGGACGTGGGGATCGATGAAGCCGGGGAAGAGATACTTGCCGGTCGCGTCGATGGTGTCCGTGCCGGGGGGGCAGGAGCGGGGATCGATCTCGCCGGGCTTGTCGATGCGTGTGATGGTGTCGGCGGCGCAGAAGAGGTCGGCGTGGTAGTCGTCTGAAGCCGTGATGACTCGAGCATTCTGGATGAGGAGGGGCATGAGGGGCTCCGGTGCGGCGGGGAGACGAGTCGCGATTTAGTCTTCCATCTTGCGGCGGGCGCGCCGCTTGGCGGCTTGCAGGGAGGATTCTTCGGGAGGACTGGGCGGGATATCGGAGGCGGGAGATGCGGAGGGATCTGGATTCGCGTTCGCGGGCGGCGTGGAGGCCGTTGATGCGGGAGTTGGCGAAGCGGATGATTGTGAGCGTTGGCTGGAATCGGCTTCTTTCTCTGAGGAATCGCGGCGGGCACGCAGCGCATTGCGGCGGGCTTCCTGGCGGCGGGCACGTTCGGACTCGCGAACGGCATCGGCATCGGAGTCGCCCAGTGGCGCGGCAAATGTGGCAGGAGACGAAGGAGAATCGCCGGGCTCGGCCTCGCGGAGGCGGCTCACGGCGGCACTCGCACCGGATGTGCGATCGCGCAGTGCGGCGGAGACGCCGCGGCCGAGTTCCGCGCCCATTTCGCGGCTGAGGAGGCGATCCCACGCGACGCGGCGGGTGGCGACATCGAGAATCATCAGACCGACGGAGGCGATCGCGAGCCAAGGCCAGAGCGGCGTGCGTGCTTCGGCGGGAACGACACCGTTGCGAGAGAAGAGATCGTGTTTGGGGGTGCCGGGAGCGGCGGATGTTGCGGTGATGTCGAGCACGCTGCCGCCGGTTGCGTCCGCGATGGCGGTGAGCGCAGCGCGATCTGAGCGGAGGCGGCGGTACTCCTCGCCGGGTGGGCGCGTGACGCCGCCGATTACGGGGGGAATGGCGTTCGACTGGGTGGAGGAGGATGCGTTCGCACCGCTGCGCGGCGCGAAGGTGAGGACGTATGAGCCGCTGCCTGTGGTATCGGGGGAACTCGCCGCGCTGTCGCTGCGAGCGGACATTGAAGCGAGCGAGACGACTTCCTCGTATTCGCCGGGGCCGACCTGCGGGAGACGGAGGTCGCGCTTGCCGCCCGCGGGCGCGTAGATCGTGCCCGGCACCGTGAGGCCATCCACGGGGCGGCCTTTGTCATCCGAGGCGCGGAGTCTGACGGTCATGCGGTCGCCCTCAATCTCGGCGGTCATCTCCTGCGTGCGACTGGATGGGGGGCGGGCGATCGTGCGGGCGAGCTGCGTCCAGAATCGTGCGTAGCCCTTTCCATCACTCTTCGAGAGCCACTCGCGCCCCCATTTGGCGCGGGCATCAGATGTGAACGCGGCGACGCGGCCGAGGCCCGCGCTCCAGTAGCCGAGGACGGGCTCACCGCCGCCGTCTTTGCCGGGGACTCTGGGCGTCGCGAGTGGGTAGATGACGGTGGGATCGGTGCGGGCTTGCGTGAGAATGAGGCCGTTGAGCGGAGCGATATCGCCGCCGAACGCGGCGGCGACACCTTCCATCGCGGGAGACCCGCTGGGAAGCATGACGGGGAGAAAGCGCCCCTCACGGACCAGCGGAGATCGAACAATGCGGACGGCCTTGAGCAGCACTCGGGGAAGCAGGGTCGGATCGATCACCTGATAGAACTGGCCCCGGCCGATCCGGGCCAGGTCCTGCATGTTCGTGACATCGGCGTCGTTGCCGATGGCGATGGTGGATACGAGGATGCCGCCAGCGGCCATGTCCTCGACGATTCCGGGGAGTGCGTTGCGGCCTTGGGATGCGCCATCGGAGAGGATGATGACGTGCTTGATGTCGGCCTTTGCGGAGCGAATCTGCTTGTGGGCTTCGCGGAGCGCGGGGGGCATATTGGTACCGCCATCAGCGCCGATGGCGCGAATGAGCTTGGCGGTGGCTTTCGGGTTGGTGTTGGGACCGAGGGGGACATCAACCGTGAAGTCGCTGTTGAAGGTGATAACGCCGACGAGGTCGGTTTTGTCCATGCTCTCGACGGCAAGGGCCGCGCCCTCATCGGCGATGTCCTGCTGGGAGCGGCTGGAACCCATGACGGAACGGTTCATGGATCCGGAGTTGTCGATAACGAGGATGACGGCGGCGGCGGGTGTGACGAGTTTCTCTGGAAGGTCGAGCTTCACGGGGAGAAGCGGCTCGATTTCGGTTCCCTTCCAGCCGCCCGCGCCGAAGGAATCCGGACCACCGACCATGATAAGGCCGACACCGAGTTGGGTGATGCATGTGGCGAGCGCGCCATGGACCGGGCGGGGCATAGCTTCGGCGGCGACATTCTGGAGGATGATGAGATCAAACTGCTGGAGCCAGAGGAGGTCGGAGGGGAGAGCATCCGGCCCGACGGACTTCACTTCCATGCCGGATTGCGCAAGCGTCGTGCCGAGAATGGAGCCCGCGCCTTGCGAGTCCCCACCACTCACCCCATCGACGATGAGGACCGCGCCGCGGCCGGGAGCGACGGTAACGGAATCTGCGCGGTTGTTGGATGCAACGGTGTCGCCGATCGGGCGACCGGCGGCATCGTTGTCGGGAGTCCACAGGGCCGCGAAGCGATGGATGCGGCCTTCGGGGAGCGGGACTTTGAAGACCTCGACGTTGCGGCCGGGTTCCAATGTGAGCCGGAGGGAGGATCCGGAGGCGTCGCCATTGATGTCGACGGCGCGATCCTCGCGTTGCAGATCGAGGGTGCCGGTGCATCGCTCGGTCGCTGTGAGAACGACGCGAACGGCGACTGTGGCTCCGGATTGAGCGGTTGGGGGCGAGTCGACGGACTCGACGATGACCTCGTGCTCGACGTGGTATTCGAGCGGGACGACGTCGACGCGAATCGGGCGGCGGGATAGCGTGGCGTTTGCACCGGACTTGCGTCCTGCGAGTTCGGTTGCGGCGGCGAGAGCCGAGCCGCGGGTTTGCACGCCGTCGGAGAAAAGAACGATGCGCCCGGCGGCATCGGGCGGAATCATGGCGGCGGCGAGGCGCAGCGCCTGCTCGATGTCGGTGGCTTCCTCAATCGGGGGCCATTCTCGGGGAAGGGAAAAGCCGACCGCGCCGTTGCCGGGCTGAACCATGCCGGTGGCTGAAGGAGATGCGCCGAAGAGGACGACCCCGGCGAGATCGTCAGGGCGGCGGGATGTGGCGTGAGATTCGAGGAACTTGCGGACGACTTCGGGAAATGTCAGCGGCTTGTCATCGGAGCCCTTGCCGATGGCGGATGCATCAAAGAAGCGATGGACCGAGCCGGACATGTCCACGCAGGCGATCACGGCGACGCGGTCTGATCGGCGGATCATCGATGCGCCCGCGAGCATGGCCAGCAGAGCGGCGACGAGCGCGGTGCGCAGGATGATCGCGGACCAGCGGCGCGCGGCGGTCATCGCCACGAACCAGTGCAGAGCGGCCCACGCCATGGGGAGGCAGATGGCCAAACCGATGAACCACCATGGCTGGTCGAAGCGGAGATTCATGGCTTGAAGGGCGCGGCGGAACCGGCATCCTGCGCGGGAACGGCGGGTTGAGAAGGACGAGGAGCGGTTGCCGGCGCGGCAGCGGAGTCTTGCGGGGACTTGGCGCGATCGCCGAGACGCTGGAAGTAGCGCCGGAGAAGTTTGTCGTAGCGGCTCGGGACGGCCTCGGTTTCCAGCGCGTGCTCACCATCCTTGACGGCGTCGCGGACGGTGCGTTCGGCGTCGGCGGTGAGGGGGGCGGAGGCGGGCTCGCCGCGGTCGGGCTTCTTGTCGGCGTACCACTCGGCGATGACGCGTTCGCGGGACTTCTCGCGGCGCTCGGTGGGCGTTGGCGGACGGGCATCGACGGGGGTTGTGCGAGAGGTGGCCGCGGGAGTTGCGTCACGATGTTTGCCGGAAGCACCCGGGCCAAAGGTGTTGCCCTGCGTGTCTTGTGACTTTGATGAGGACTGTGGCTGGATTCCCGGTATGTCGCCGGTCGGGGAAGACTGGTCTGATTCGGGATCGGACGGCTTGTTGCCTTGCTGCGGCGGGCGATTCTTCGCCGCGTTCTGCGCCCACCGCTTCATTTGTTCTCGCTGCTCGGGCGTGGCGTTCTTGAGCATCTCCTGCGCTTGTTTGCGAAAATCGTCGGCTTGCTTGCGGGCCTCGCCGGCGGACTGGGGCTGCTTGGAGAGTTGATCGAGGCGGTCGGCGAGTTGGCGAAGGCGATCGCCGGATTGGCCGGGTTGGTCCGGCTTGTCGGAATGAGGTGACGCATCTTTCTGTGCGGATGATGGATCCTTCCCGGAGGACTGCGGCGAACCTTTCTCTTCGGGCTTTGGAACTCCACCGTCGGGCGAGGGACTGGGTTGATCGCCCGGCTGTTTCGAACGCGACTGTTTCGGATCGGTTCGCGTACTTGGTTGCGGCTTGGAGGTCGCATCGGGTTGCTGGCCGGAAGGGGCTTTTCCGTCGGGATCAGGAGGCGATGCGGATGGCGCAGTTTTCTCGCCAGCGGGATTCTGCTGGCTCTTAGGGTCAAGTTGCTCGCCGGGTTGCGGTTTTGCTTGCTTGGGCGGCGAGTTGCTGGGCTGCTCGCCCGGGTCCGGCTTCGCGGCCGAGTTGCGATCCTTGTTTGGTGAAGCGGACGGTTCAGAGGTTGATTTCGGCTCACCCGACGGCTTCTTTGTGGAATCGGGATTCGCCTCGCTTTGTGATGATGGCTGAGCGGGCCTGCCGCTTGGCTTTTCCTGCTGTGCGTTCGGATCGCGCGTGTCTTCCGGAGTGGGCTCGGACTTGGAGGCGGCATTCGGGTCGGACTTCTCGCCCGCGGCACCTTGCGGCTTCTCGGTGTTGCTCGATTTGTCTGCGGACTTTTCGCCGCTGCGTGGCTCGCGAGACTGCTTCTCGCCGGTCTTCGCCGCGGCGGGCTTGCCGGTTGATTCACGCTTTTCGGAGGCGGGCGTGCCTTGCTCTTTGGAGTCGCGAGAGTCACTCTGCTCTCCGGCTGACTTCTCCCCGCTCTGATTCCTTTGCGATTCGCCCTTCTCGCCTCGCTCGGCACCGGGCTCGGCCGTCTTGCCGGCTTCGGGCGGAGTTGATCGCCCGCCGCTCTGCTGGGATGGCGGCTGCTTCTCGCCGGTCTGAGGTGAGCCGTCCTTGGCATCCTGCGTCTCGCCAACGGATAGATCGTTCTTGCCTTGCTGATTCGTTGGTTCGGATGCCTTCTTCTCGCCTTGCGGACGCGCGGGATCGCTGGACGGTTTGCGCTCCGAACTTGGCGACTTCTCCCCTACATCGGGGCGCTGCGGCTGGGCAGACGGTTTCGAACTCTCTGCATGTGACGGCTGCTGCTTTGGTTGATCGCGGAGATCTTCGGCGGCGCGTTCCATCGCCGTGGCGAGTTGTTCCGCTTCGGAGGTTGAATCTCGCTCGTTCAGCTTGCTCTGGCTCTCGGCGGAGTTCTTGTCACCCGGTCGTGCCGCCTGCGATGGTTCGGTTTCCGCGGGCTGCTTCTCCCGCCTGCCTTCTCCCGCATGATGCTCCGCTTTCTCGCTCCGCTTGCCATCTCGTTCGGCACGCTCGCCATCGCTTGGCGTTTGAGCCTCGCGTCTGGCTTTATCCGCCTCGCGGAGTTCCTTGGCCAGCCTCTGGAGTTCCGCCGCGGCTTTGGCTCGGCTTTCGGATGTCTGCTCCGGGCCGGAGTTCATCATCTCCCGCGCGGCCTGCGCGGCTTCGCCGAGATCGCCGCTGCGAAGAGCATCGCCCAGCTTGCTTGACTCGGCCGATGCCGGATTGCTCTGCGGCGCGTTCATCTTCGCGATAGTGTCGCGGAGCGCTTCGTGCGATTTCTCATCCGCCGACGCGGTCCTCTCCCGCTCGGCGGCGATCTTCTCCAGCTCTCTCGCACCTTTTTCGGCGGCGGTCGCGGGATCGATCTTGCCGGATGCGAGCTCGCGCTCGATGTCCTGTAGAACCGTGTTTTCGGCGCGCGACTGCGCAGGAGAGGCCGGGTTCGCCGACTTGGGTTCTGGCTCGCTTGGCGCGGCGGCCTTCGCAAGCGAGCGCGCGACGGCATCGCGGGCCTTTGCCTGTTCCGCCTCGTGGCGGCGAGCCTCGCCCATGAGATCGAGCGCGGGTGCCCACAGGCCGACACCGACTGCGACAGCAAGTAAGACAGGCCACACATGCCATGCCCTGCCCCAAATCAGCGGAACGGCGCGGCGTGGATCGATGCCCGCGCTGGCCGCGTCGGCATCTGCCACCGCGAGAGCGCGGAACGCGCCACCCGCTGCCATGGATGCGGAGGGGGCGAACGCGGTCGCGGTTGAAAGGCGATCTTTCAGTCGCAGGCGACGATCGACTTCGCCGGCCGCGTCGAGCATGGTGCGGCGATATCGGAGTGAGAGCAGGGCTCCCACTGCGCCTCCAACGAGTGTCGCGGCTATCGCGCCCGACCACCAAGGCCAAGGCATCGCAACCAGCTTGCCAGCGCAGACGATCACGAGCCCGGCCGCCGCGCCCCACGCCAGGCCGCGGCCCGCGCCGTCAATGAGGACCGCCGCCGTGATCCGGCGTCGGGCCTGCTGCACCACTCGTCCGGTACGATCCATTACTTCATTCTACTGCCGAATGCGGCCCGAGGATCGCCGGAACTCAGCAACCCCACCCACTTGGACCGATGACGACCCCCGTGAACCGCCCCGCCAATGACATCTTTCGGCAGTTGCTCGACGGAGCGGAGCTTTCGGAGGCTGGCGCCGAGGCGTTTTTCACTTCCCTGCTCTCTGGCGAACTCGCGGAACCTGAGATCGCCGCGGCCCTCGCGGCCATCGCCGCTCGCGGACCCGCGGTGGATGAACTCGTCGGAGCGGCTCGGGCGATGCGGGCGCACGCGACCCCGGTTGCGTTGCCCCCCACTCCGCTTCCCATCCTCGATACCTGCGGCACCGGCGGCGCCCCAAAGCTCTTCAACGTTTCAACAGTCGGCGCGATCATCACGGCGGCCGCGGCACACGGACAGGTGATTGTCGCAAAGCACGGCAATCGCAGCCGCACGGGGCGCGGGTCGGCGGAACTGCTTGAGGCGCTGGGCGTCAACATCCACGCATCGCCCGAAGTGCAGTGTGTGTGCGTGCGTGAGATCGGGCTCTGCTTCGCGTATGCGCCCGACCATCACCCGGCGGCCAAGCACGCTTCGGCGGTGCGAAAGAAGCTCGGCTTTCCCACGATCTTCAATCTGCTCGGGCCGCTGGTGAATCCCGCCGGGGCTACCTGCCAGCTTGTTGGCACCTACTCGATCGTCAACGCCGAAAAGCTCGCGGCGTCGCTCGCGCGTCTTTGCGCAACGCGTGCGTTGGTCGTCACCTCTCAGGACGGACTGGATGAACTGAGCACGACAGCCCCGAATGTCGTCTTCGACGTGATGCGGGGGCGGGTCTCACGTTTTGAGCTCGATGCCGCGGCGTTCGGAATCGGCCGCGCCACGATCTCGCAGTTGCAGGTGCATTCACTGGACGCCGCGGCCTCCCTGGCCCGCTCGGTGCTCGCAGGCAACGCCGGACCCGCGCTGGATATCGCGCTCCTGAACGCCGCGGCATCGCTGCATGTCGCGGGTGTCTGCCCGAGCATCGCGGAAGGGCTGCCGCTGGCGCGAGAGGCCGTCGGTTCGGGGCAAGCGTTGCGGACGCTGGAACGCCTGATTGTGCTCTCCCATTCGGGATGAGCCATCAGCTCGGAGCGGCCTCGGTGCCATAGATCGCCTTGCTTGCGGCCTTGAAGACTTCCTGATCCAGATCCTGCTCGCCGATGATCCACGGGTCGGGCTGGCTTGCGCCATCGGCGTGGATCCAGACGACGAGGGTGTGGCCGCGCTCGCGGAGCCAGCGGCGAACTCTCTTCGCGGCCTTGTCCGAGCGAAACTCCATGCCCTCGAGATTCGTACGAAGATCGTCGATCTCGTCGGCTTCGTGGGCGGCCTTCTTGGCGTCTTCCGAGGCGGTGGTTGTGCCCACGATCTCGAAGCCGCCGCGTTCCAGCCGCGTGAGTCGCTGCCGCATCAGGGAGCGTGCCGCGGTATCCAGACCCTCGCCATCCCAGAGAATGAGCGCGGTCCCGAGCGAGACGTGCTCGGCAGATTGCCCCGAACCCCCGCCTAGCCCGAACGTCTCACGCACGGCGGACACAGCCCGCTGGATCTGCGAGCGCTGCCCGGACTTGCCGGAGATCCAGATGATGTTCGCGATCAGCGCAAGCACGGCGACCGCGATGCCAACCTTCGCCGCCGTCGAGAGCCCCCGACGCTCCCACGGCGCGGCGGCGGCGCGGCGGCGGCGCTCGCGCACTCGCGCAGGGATTCCCTTGCGAGCCGCCTTGGCCCGCTCTCGCTCGTCTGCGAGGGCTTCGGCGGTATCGAACCCGGGCACCGCGCCGAGCAGCGCGGGCTCGGTCGAATATCGCCCGCTCCACCAGTTCACGACGCGGAAGATCGGAAGCTCGCCGCCGGGGCCGAGGCCGATGCTCACCAGACCGGGCTTCTCCGCGGATGGCACCAGCGCATCCGCATCACCCTCGACCACCGCGACATGGGGAAACTCCGGCTCCTCCGCGGGTTGGATCGCCGCGCCGACGCGCGAGGCGCCGACCTCATCCATGTCCGGCCCGGGGATCGGCAGCACGCGCGAGGAGGGCTCAACGCCGCGCTCGGCATCCAGCTTCACGCTCGGCAGTTCGCCCGGGCGGAGCAGGAATGGATCGGTCGCGACCATGACCGCCTCGATGTCCCCGAGCATCATCGCCGCGGTCTCGTAGCGGCGGTCGTAGTCCGTCATGGCGCGGCGGACGATCCAGCGCAGGGCCTCGGGGCACTTGCGGCCAATCTGCGAGAGGCCGCCGTGGGCGGGAAAGCTGTTCTCGATCATCGAGTAGAGCACGGCTCCGGCGGCGTAGATGTCGAACTTCGCGCCGTCCACCTCGTGGACCTTCACGCCGCGCAGGGCCATGCGGACCATCTCGGGATCGCGGAAATACTCGGTGCCGTGCGTGGTGAGCGTCATGCTGGAGCGCAGCGGCGTCACCAGCCCAAAGTCTACGAGTTCCGCCTTGCCGTCGTGGACGATGATGTTGTCGGGCTTGACATCCTTGTGCCAGAGACCGCCGGAGTGATACCGCGAGAGCGTGCGGAGAATGTCCGAGGCGTATCCAACCGCCTCCTTCAGCCGCTCCTTGTCGCCCAGTCCTTCAACCCCACCACCGCCGAGCGCGTGCAGGCGTTGTGTCACCACCGGGAGCGACTCTCCCGGCACATACCGCGTGACGTAATAAAACTTCTCCTCCGTCAGCTCGTGCTCGAGGATCAGCCCCATCCGCTGCGCCGCGGGCAGAGCGCGATTCTCTCGCACGATCTGAGGCAGCGTGCTGCCATCGCTGAGCGAGAAGCTCTTGATGACCACCTTCGCCACCTCGCGCTGCCCATCGCGCTCGAAGCCGCTCAGCTTCTTGCGGCTCGGTTCGGCGACATACAGCTTGGCTCCAGAGCCACCCCCGGGAAGCGTGCCGACGATCGTGTAGCCGTCGAACTGCCGCTGCATCGTCGCGGCGGAGGTCCGCGTCGCCGGTGAGTGCGCGATTGCGTGCGGGATGCGGTCCTCGAACCCCTCCGTCAGCGCGGTGAGCATGAACAATCGCGCGGGATTCCCCACCAACACGCGGTACACGCACCCGCACGCCGCGGCCATCTCGCTGTTGATCGCGCGCCCGTAGTGCTTCGCCCCATCCCACCGCCCCAGCAGCGCGTTCAGCCCCGCGATCGGGATCAGTGCGAGCGTCGTCAGGATCGCCCCGAGAATCCGCAGCAAATCCGCGATCTCGCGGCCGATGAACGTCACGATGTGAATGACCAGCCACGAGATCGCTCTCCACACCGGCTTGGCCAGAAAGATCAGCGCGACCACCGCCGCGGGCACCGCGATGAGCAGAACGGCGAGGACGATGGCTGTGGTCTGGAGGTCGGGCATGAGAGGGGGCGGGGGGGGAACTACATGGCACGTGGCACAGGGCCACATGGCACATTCAAGGCCGCCATACCGCTCCCCTCTGAATGTGCTGTGTGGCCCTGTGCCATGTGCTATGTGGCCTTGTCTCTCCCCCTCGCCTCCACCTGTCGCGCATAAATCTCCGCCACGGCCTCATCAAACATCACGTCCTCCTCCCCACCACTCCCACCACCCTTCTTGGGAGCCAGCACCAGACCGTTTCGCTCTGGCTCGCGCTGCTCATCCTCGGTGAAGGAATACACCGCGACGATCTGCCGGAGTTCCTTCTTGAGCAGGTCGCGAACCTTCGCCAACCGGCGGCTCACCGTCGGCTCGCTGATCCCCATCTGCTCGGCGACCTCCTTGCCTGGAGTTCCATCCAGCACACGCATGCGGTAAATCGAGAAATCCGTGAAGTCGCACTGCTTCTCGACGGCCCGGATCGCCGCCTCCACTTTCGCGCGAAAGACCGCCGCCTCGTATTCCGCATCCGCGCCGAGAGCATCATCGGCGATCATCCACGACTCATCGAGCGTCGCGGCCTTCTTCCCCGCGCCCTTGCCCGCGCCGTTCCCGCCGCGCTTGGCGGCCCCGCGGCGGTCCAGCTCATCGCCGAGCACATGCTTGGCGATCGCCAGCAGCCAGGTGCTGAAGCGGGCCCCGCGCGAGGGATCGAAGCGGTCGATCGAGTCACTCAGCGCGGCCAGCGTCTCCTGCGAGAGATCGCGCACCGTCTCCGCCCCGATCCGCCCCTTCCCCCACTTGGTCAGCTGGGCCCGCAGCACCGGGCCGAAAATCTCCCAGAGATCAAACCACGCCTGCTGATCGCTGGCACGCAGACGGGCGACGAAGGATGTGGTGATGGAGTTGAGCATCGTGGAAGGTTATTATACGAACAAAGCGCTCCTCGCGTCGGGCGGGAACACGCGACATGAAACAGGCATAAACGAGCCCCGAGCGTCAGCGAGCGGGACCAAAGGCCATCAACACGAGCACTCGCATCGTCCCTCTGGCAACTCCTGCTCGCGATCCGACGGCGGAGCCGAGCCAAACGCGGGGCGTGCGTGCGGTGTGGGTATGACCTCAAGGGGATCGCGGCAGGAAGTGCGTGCCCGGAGTGCGGGAGCGAGCCGCGCGGGCGCGGATGAGTTCGGAAAGGCAGGGGCGTGGCCCCTCCAACCCCGAAGGCGAGAAGGCGAAGGCGAGGACCGCGCATCCCCGAGGAGGTGGTGCTAAGGCCGCTCTCGCTCGGGCGATATGCTGGAGCCATGCCGAGCGCGATGTCGAAGCTATCTCTTGTCAAGCGAGCGGTCCGCTGGACGGCCATCGGGATGGCCGTCAACGTCCTGATCGCGTGGGCGCTCGCCGCGATCAACACGCCCGAGTTCTTTCCTGAACGGCAGATGACAGTGACTGTCACCGACTGGCCCTTGCCTCCGCCGACGGGCTGGCCTCCCTACGCACCCGCCACAGCAGGCGTCCCCAGCGAATCCGAGTGCGTGATGCTGGGAGCATCACGGGCGGGAACGGGAGTGACTTCCGGCGGCGTGAACTACTTGATGCACACTCGCACGGCCGGACTTCCTTGGAGAACTCTTGTGCAGGGTTCGTGCATAGAGATCACACACAGCACCGGCGAGATGAAGGAGTCGCGCCGATGGGCTCTGGGATGGCTTCCCCTCTATCCCATCTGGCCGGGCTTCGCCCTCAACACACTTTTCTACTCGCTGCTGGCCTGGCGCCTGTGGTATCTTCTTCTGGCCGCGAGACGGTGGAGGCAAAGACGCCCGGGGTGCTGCGTGCGCTGCGGCTATGACTTGACGGGGATCGCGGCGGAACCGCCATGCCCGGAGTGCGGAACCCTGCATCGATCGCGGAGCGATTAACCGAACCGCCCCGTCACATACTGCTCCGTCTCCGGCAGATACGGATTCTGGAAGATGTTGGCGGTCGGGCCGTATTCCACGAGGCGGCCGATGTACATGAACGCGGTGAAATCGCTGACGCGAGCGGCCTGGTGCATGTTGTGGGTCACGATGATGACGGTGTAGCCGCGCCCGCCGCCCTCGGCTCCCCCACTGCTCATCTTGTGGATGAGTTCCTCGATTTTCAGCGTCGCGATCGGGTCCAGCGCGCTGCAGGGCTCATCCATCAGCAGCACCTCCGGCTCGGCGACGACGGCCCGCGCGATGCAGAGCCGCTGCTGCTGGCCGCCGGACATGCCGAGGGCGGATTCGCCGAGGCGATCCTTCGCTTCGTCCCAGAGGGCCGCGGAGCGCAGGGCCTTCTCGCAGGCCTCGCGCAGCACGGACTTCTTACGCTCTCCCGCGATGCGCAGCGGATACACAACGTTCTCGAAGATCGACATCGGAAACGGATTGGGCTTCTGGAAGACCATGCCGATCTTGCGGCGGAGATTGATCACATCCACCGAGCGGTCATAGACATCAAACGTCGCGCTGGGGGAGATGAGCTTCATCGAGCCGTCCACACGCACGCCATCCACCAGATCATTCATCCGGTTGAAGCAGCGCAGCAGTGTCGACTTGCCGCAGCCGGAGGGGCCGATGAGCGCGGTCACCTTCTTCTCCGGGATCGGCATGGTGATGCCGTGCAGCGCCTGCGACTTGCCGTACCAGAGCTTGAAGTCCGCGACGTTCAGGATCGGCTTCTCGCGGGCCATCGCCGGATGGGTGTATCCCTTCGTCGGCTCGCCGCGGCGAATGGCATCCAGCACGGAGAGCCGCGGCTGCTCCTCACGGGCGGCGCCAGCGTGTGCGGGAACGACCACGGCGGGCGCGACATCCGCGTGGGTTGCCGGAGCTGGAGAAGTAGAGTTCGAAGGAGAGTTCATGGGACGATTGTGCGAGCGATTGTCGACGGCGAGGGGAGGAGCAGGCCGCGTCACGATGCGCGGCTCGCGTTTCTCTGCGGGCGATGAAGCGTACTCTGAATCGGGCTCGAGATGGGAGGAGTTCGACGAGTGCGAAGGAGTCTTCATGTTCGGCTCCGTATCGCGCGGGCGGTCACCAGCCGGATGGTCAGGTTCAGAACCAGGAGCAGAGCGATCAGCACGAGAATGCCCGCCCAACCAACCTGCTTCTGGGCCTGGTAGGGGCCGGTCACGTACTGGTACACCTGCACGGTGAGCGAGGGGAAGGGCTGCATGGGATCCATCGTGAGAGTGCGATTTCCCAGGGCGGTGAAGAGCAGGGGGGCGGTCTCACCGGCAACGCGGGCCAGCGCGAGCATCACGCCCGTGACGATGCTGCCCGTGGCCGCGGGAAGCACGACGCGCGTGATCGTCTGCGACTTGGTGGCCCCGAGGGCGAGCGACCCGGCCCGGTACGAATCGGGCACCAGCCGCAGCATTTCCTCGCTCGTGCGGGCGACGATGGGGATGATGATGAAGGCCAGCGCGAGCGCCCCGGCGTAGCCGTTGTAGTTGCCAAGCGGCACGACCAGCAGCTCGTACCCGAGAATGCCGATCACGATGCTCGGCACTCCGGCAAGGACATCCGCGATAAAACGCACCGGCTTGGCGAGCCAGGCGCCCCAGAAGCCGGGCTCGCGGGAATATTCGGAAAGGTACACGCCGGTGAGCATCCCCATCGGCACTCCCACCACGCTCGCCATGAGCAGGAGCTGGGCGGTACCGACGATGGCGTGGCGCAGACCGCCGGGATTCAGGGCGTCGCCGGTCGGGTCCTGAGTAAACAGCGACCACTTGATTCCGGGCAGGCCCAAGATGAAGAGGTAGCCAGCGACCAGAACAAGAATGAGCACGACCAGGAGCGTGCCCAGTGCACACGCCCAGAACATCGTGCTGTTGACGATGCGGCGCAGCGCGAACTTCGACTCGGCGGTGCCGCCGAAAGATGCGCTCGGGGTGTTGCTCGCTGGAATCGCCGACACGGAAGCGTGCTCCTTGCAGATCGAGTGCTCCGCCTACGCGGATGCGGCCGTACGGCCGCCCTTTCCTACGACGAGTTTCTGAGCGATCATGTTGAACGCGAGCGACATGACCAGCAAGACCAGCGCAACCTGCAACAACGCGGACTGGTGCAGGCCCTTTTCCGCCTCAGCAAACTCGTTGGCCAGCAAGCTGGACATCGTCTGGGCCGGAGCGAACGGACTGGCGACAATCTGGTTGTTGTTGCCCACCACCATAGCGACTGCCATAGTCTCTCCGGCTGCCCGGGCAAGTCCGAGCATGACCGCGCCGAAGAGCCCCGCACGACCGTACTTGAGCATGGCGCGGCAGGATTGCCACCAGGTTGCGCCAAGCGCGAGCGTTCCCTCGATCTGCCCACGCGGCACAGTCTTGAGCACATCCCGGCTGACGGAGGTGATCACGGGGAGAATCATGATCGCGAGAATTATCCCGCCGCAGAACAAGTCGCGGCCGGTGAGCGGAACATCCTTGTAGATCGTTTGTCCGTTAAGCGTGATCGCTTCGGTTGCCAGCCATTTCAGACCGGGAGTAGACCGAGCAACGCTTGCCAAGGCGGGCTCAACGTGTTTCTGCAGGAAGGGGGCGAGCACGAACAGCCCCCAGATTCCGTACGCAATGCTGGGGATGGAAGCGAGAAACTCGACGAGAAACGAAACCGGACCCGCGATTTTTAGCCCGGGAGCAACCCGCACTATGAAAAGGGCCGCGCCCAAACCTAGCGGCACGGCGAAGAGCAGCGCGATGAAGGATGTCATCGTCGTGCCATAGATGACCGGCAGCGCGCCAAAAGACGGCGGGATGGTCTCTTTGACCACCTCGCCGTCTTCGATTCGGATTTTGCCCGCGGCATCCAGCACCGGACGCTCGACCTCGTTGGGCCGCCATTCGGAGGAAATCAAGAACTTCCCGCCGAACTGCTTGATGCTCGGGAGCGCCGACGCGAAGAGGACCGCGAGCAACGCCCCGAGCATCAGTACGACCACGACCGCAGCGCCGCGGGAAAGAAAGGCGAGGATGGTGTCGCCCGCGTGCTTCATGCGAGTATCACTTCACCGACTTGCCGCCAAAGGTCAGGGTCGCGAGGGCGGCCTCGACCTTTTTCTGAACGTCCGGGGCGAGGGGGGCATAATCCATCTCGCTCGCGAGCGTCTGGCCACGGGTGGTGGCCCAAGTCAGGAAGCCGGCGACGGCCTTGGCCTCTTCGATGCTCTTCACGCTGGAGAGATCCTTGTAGACGATCAAGTAGGTGAAGCCAGCGATTGGGTAGGAGTTGTCGCCGGGCTGGTTCCAAATGTCGGCGGCGAGGACGGTGCCGCTGAACTTGCTGGTCGCGGCGATACCCGCGGCGGAGATCGTGTCAGGAGAGGCCTTCACGAACTTGCCCGCGATGTTCTTCACGCTGCCGTAAGCAATCTTGTTGGCGTTGGCGTAGTTGGCCTCGATGTAGCCGATCGCGCCGCTGGTCTGCTGGACGACGGCGGAAACGCCCTCGTTGCCCTTGCCGCCCTGCCCCGTCGGCCACTGCACCTGCTTGCCGGTGCCGATGGTGGACTTAAAGTCCTCGCTCTGCGTGGCGAGATAGTTCGTGAAGACGTACGTGGTTCCCGAGCCGTCGGAGCGGTACGCGGGGGTGATCGCCAGATCGGGAAGCGTGACGCCGGGATTCAGTTCCGCGATCGCCTTGTCGTTCCACTTGCTGATCTTGCCTTGGAAGATGCGGGCGAGCACATCGCCGGTGAACATGAGGTCGGCCTTCACGCCGGGAACGTTGTACGCGGGGACGACGCCGCCGGCGCACGAAGGAACCTGAACCATCTTGTCAGCGCCACCCAGCGCTTCAAGCTCTTTCTTGCTCAGCGGGGCATCGGAGCCCGCAAATCCGACGGTCTTGTCGGTAATGGCCTTGATTCCGCCGCCGGAACCGATGCTGTTGTAGTCGATCTTGACATCTTTGCCCGCGGGGGCCTTCTCGAACTCAACCACCCACTTCTTGTACAGCGGCGCAGGGAAGGTCGCCCCGGCCCCGGTGACACGGACTTCGCCCGCGGCCGCGCCGGAAATCGCCACGCTCAGGCCTGTTGCCACTCCGCCGATGAGTCCGATGAGATTCTTCACAGTGTCTTCTCCATAGGTTACCGCCCCGCCCGAACCCCCGATCCTAACGCGAGAATGATCGCACCCTCGCCAGAGAAAGCGGCGAACGATGCGCTAATGCTGTGTAAAGACGATCCACAGCCCCTGCCGTCGGCGACCCAAAACCGGCCATGGATCACCAAATTAGGGGTGTCTTGGAGAAATGCTCTTGGGTTAGGGTGCTGCGCCCGGAATCCGCTCTTCAACTTCCGACCGGCCTTCCAATCGATCCTGTTCAAGGCGTCGATTACCCCAAGGGGTGTTCCCAACCACCGGAGAGAGTTGTCGCAATCCAAATGGAAAGGGCCAAGCGCTGGTTGACGCTCAGCCCGGTCGATTTTGAGGGGCGATGGTTGTGCGATCGCGACTACCGGTCCTTTTCGGGAATTCCCATTCCCTTCCGGTCTGGAGAGGCCGGCCGCGTCGGCTTGATAAAGGGTTGGTCCTTCACTTCCTGCACCATGAGCGAGATCGCCGCGTCGAGTTGGGGATCGCCCGCGCCCTTGCCGCCCGCGACCGACGCGTGCGGGCCATCGGGGCCGTGGCCGTCGATCATCTGCGCGGGGTCGTCCAGCACGGCGATGTCCGGATCTACGCCGTGGCCCTCAACGCCCCATGTCCCGTCGAGCTTGTAGAAGCCGAACTTGGGAACGCTCATCGTGCCGCCGTCGATGAACTCGGGATTGCCGGAGATACCGACCAGTCCGCCCCACGTCCGCTGACCCAGCACTTTGCCGATCTTGTTGTGCTTGAAGAGCCAAGGGAACATGTCGCCGCCCGAGCCCGAGAGCCCGTTGATGAGCATGCACTTGGGGCCCTGATGGGCATCGCGCGGCCAGATCCAATCCTGGCTGTCACGTAGCGCCCACGCGTTGGTCGCCGGTCGATTCAGCAGTTCGATGAAGCGATTGGGGATCTGACCGCCGCCATTCCAACGCTCGTCGATGATCAGGGCCTGCTTGCCCTTCTGCCCGAAGAACTGGCGGAAGAGTTCATTCTGGCCGTTCACGCCGGTGTCCGGAACGTGGATGTATCCCACGCTGCCGCCCGACTTGCTCTCGACGTACGCGCGGTTGCGTTCGATCCAGGCGCGATATCGCAGAGCGGTCTCGCTGCCGATGGGCTTGACGAGCACCTCCTTTGCGCCGTCCATGGTGGGTTTGTCACTGATGCTCAGCAACGTCGGCTTGTCCGCGAGCCCGACAAACGCCGCCCACGGGTCCTGCTTGGTATCCACCGGCACGCCGTTCACCGCGAGCAGATACTCGCCGGATTTGATCTTGACCGGCTTGCCGGAGGGATCGACCGCCGCGGCGAGCGGGCCGCGGGCATCCGCATCCCACGGTGCGCCCTCGTACAGATTCGTGATCTTGTATGCACCGCCCGCAAGCTCAAAGTCGCAGCCGAGCATGCCGACCGCGACCGTCGGTCCCTGATCGCCGACATCGCCGGGCGCCTGCACATAGGCGTGGCCGATGTTCAGCTCGCTGATAAGCTCGCCGATAACGTACTGCACATCTTCGCGGCTGGCGCAATCATCGATCATCGCGCCGTAGTGCTCCCGCATCTTCGGCCAGTCCACGCCGTGCATGTTCTCCACGTAGAAATAGTCGCGCTGCTCGCGCCACGCATCGGCGAAGATCTGCTTCCACTCCTGACGGGGATCGACCTCAAGCTTCATACTCGCCGTGGAAACATCCTGCGGCTTACCGCCTCCGGCCGCGGCATCGATGATCTTGAACTTGCCCTGCACCCGCGTGATAAGTTTCTTGCCGTTTGACGAGACATCGAACTCGGTCGCGCCGTCAAGAACGACTTCCTCATCCTTCTTATCGCCCGTGCCGAACGCCTTGGCATCGAAGATCTTGATGCCGGTCTTGGCGTCCTCATCGCCGCGCGAGCCGCGGCGGACGTAGATGAGCTTGCCATCGTCGTTCACCGTCACACGACCGAACGAGCCGCTGGCCACCGGGATGATCGTCGCCCGACGCTCGAAGCCGTCCAGGTCGATCTTGAGTTCTTTCTTGGGGGCATCCTTCTTTGCGGTTTCCTTGCCGGCGTCGGGCTTCTTCTCTGTGTCGTCTTTCTTATCCGAGTCCTTCTTCTCGCCGTCTTTCTTCTCCGTGTCTCCGTCCCGCTTGTCGGAGTCCTTCTTCTCCGGGTCTTTCTTCTCGGAGGGCTTCTCGCCCGGCTTCTTCTCCGCCGCGGCGTCCTTCTTCAGTTCCTCCTCATCGCTCCTGATCGCGAGTGGGCTCTTCACATCCTCGCGCAGCGGGACCATCATCAGTTGCTGTGTGCCGGAGTAGATGAAGGTGCTGTCGCCATCGGCATACCGAGGCGAGGTGAACTTGTTGGAAGCGCGGTAGTAGAAATACTCGCCCTTGCGGTCGAACGCGATCGAGCCCGCATCGAACATCGGACTGGTCACTCGCGTCTTCTCGGGCGACGCGCCCGTAGCGAGCTTGCACATCCACACGCATCCACGCTCGCTCCCCTCGTCGGCCCGCACGTAGGCAATCCAACCCGAGTCATGCGACCACGCAAACTCCGGCTGACCCTCCGGATCCTTGTCGATCTCCTGCACATCCGCCGTCGCCGTGCCATTCTCGAACTTCGGTGTGGCTACGAAGAGCTTCCCGGCCTTGTCCGTGAACGCGATCCGCTTGGAATCCGGTGACCATGTTGCGTTGTAGCGGAAGCCGGCACCGAGATTCGTCAGCTTCACGGCCTGCTTGAGTGCGGGTGTCGAATCCGCCGCCTTGGTTTCCTTCGTGTCCTTGTTCTCCGCGGCGTCCCCCTCTTTCTTCTCATCCTTCTTGTCGTCTTTCTTTTCTTCATCCGCCGCTCGCGCATCGGACGGGCGGACCCAGAGCTCATACTCGCCGGACTGATCCGAGAAGTACGCGATGTACTTGCCATCCGGCGACCACGCCGCATCGCGCTCGTAGACGCCGCCGGTGTGCGTGAGATTCCGCGTCACGCCCTCCTTCGCCGGAACCGTCCAGACATCGCCGCGTCCGACAAGCACCGCTCGCTTGCCGCTGGGAGAGAGCCCCCACGACGTGATGGTGTCCGCCGCGTCGGCCATGCGCTGGCGAACCTTTGGCCGCGCTCCGGGAATCGTCACCGCGACCGGCTTTGCTTCCTTGCTGTCAAGGTCGAGCAGCATCAGCTTGGAACCGAGCTGGAAGACGATTTCGCCACGACCCTTGCCCTCTCCTGGGCCCATCGAGGGCCAGCGGACATCGTCATCGGCGAACTTGGTCAACTGCGTGCGATTGGAACCATCCGTGCCGATGGACCAGATATTGAGGCGATGCTCTTCCCCTGCATCGGAGAGATAGTAAATCGTTTGCGCTCCGGCACCGTGCCCGAACATCGGGAGCGTGTCCGTGCCCTCCCAATTCGTGAGCTTCTTGCTCGCAAACGTCTTGAGGTTCACGAGCCAGATGTCCGTCGCCATGCCGCCGCGATAGCGCTTCCATGTTCGGTTATCCGTGCTGTGCGGCGTGTACACGAGCCACTCGCCATCGTCGCTAATGGCTCCGAACGCGCCATACGGGACGGGCAGCTTGGTCGGCAAGCCGCCAGGAGAGGGCACCGTGTACATCTGCGTCTGCCGCGCCATGTTCACGGCACCCGCGGTGAAGAACAGCAGCGTGTCGCTCGCGCCCCACGCGGCGAGCGTTTCCGCGCCGGGATGGTGCGTGATGCGCTGCGGAACACCCCCCGCGACCGGCATGGTGTAGATATCGCGATTGCCGTCGTAGTTGCCGACAAACGCGAGCGACTTGCCATCGGGGCTGAAGTGCGGGAACCCGGAAGCCCCGGGCGGCGCGGCCACCGGAGTCGCCGTCCCGCCGGCACGTGAGACGACCCAGATGTTGTTGGCGTAGACAAACGCGATCTGCGAGTTGCTCACCGCCGGGTATCGCATCATGCGAGCGTCGGGAGAGACATCCGCGAGAGAAGTTCCCGCCGCGAGACCGACGACAGCAAGAACCACGGCCGCGAAACGCGAAGAACGCAGGATCGATGTGCTCACTGGATCAACTCCGAATCACCCGGAACCACCCCGAACAGCAGGTCAACCCCGCGCGAAGAAACCGGCGGGGTCGGGAGGATACCGTGTTCGAGAAATGGGATTGGGGAGCGAGCCAAAAATGCCGTGATTGGCATGCCGCCGGAAGCGCTTGAAACCGTACTCCGGTGCTGCTTTGCTCCGCCAATCAGGGTGACATTACGCCAATAGAACTTTTCTTGGCGGGCGTTAGGGTATGGGAGTCGGGGATACGCCGTTTGCTGAATGCCAACGCGGGTTCCGGCTGACGCGACGGTGAGGACAAAGCAAGCCCAGATGCTCCCACCTGGGCTCGCGGATGTGTGGGCGATGAGCCGCAAAGCGCTCGCGCGAGCGATAGATGCCTGGCTCCAGATCAGTGCAGCAGCGAGCCCTTCTCGACGAGCGGCTTGCCGTCGATTGTCACGGTGCTGCCCGGCACGAATCCGCTGAATCCGTACGCGCACTCGTTCGTGCCGCCGGCCCAGACGTTGCCGCCGATGCCCAGCGACACCATGCCCGCGGGCACCCACGACAGCAGTTTCGTTCCTGCTGGCAGCTTCACGGCGGGATTGATCCCGATATCGAACATCGAGAACTCGTCCTTGCCCGGCCCTGCGGCGTCGTACTGGGCCTTGATCGCGTCGAACCCGGGTCCGCCGGTCATCGAGGTCACCTTGCCGTTCTTGAAGTCGATCGTCACGCCCGTGATTTCCTTGCCTTCGAGGAAGACGCGGTCGAACACGATCCGGCCGTTGGTGGTTCCGGGAACAGGCGTCGAGAAGACCTCGCCCGCGGGGAGCCAGACTTGGCACGCCGCGCCGCCCTTGGCCATGTCCTCCTTCGAGATCGACCCATCGGAAACAAAGCACTGCCGACGCTCGACGCCGAAGGACAGATCTGTGCCGTTGGCATTCGTGATCTGCACTTTCTTGCCGCTCTCGAACATCCCCTTGATCTTCGTGCCTGTTGACTGCAGCGCCGAGTAGTCCACGTTCACGCCGCTCCAGAATATGTCTGAGAGCTGCTCCGTGGTGACGCCGTACATGTTCGCCGTCGCCTGGGTGGGGAACAGGCCGTTGCCGAGCGTGACTTGGCGGACGTTCTTCTTCAGCATCGCGTCCATCACAGGCAGGCCCGCCTTGGCCCGCGCGGCCATCCGTGCCTGCGAAGCCCCGGCGAACAATGCCGGGTTCTCGATGGATTCAATCGTGATCATCGCATCAGTGAACTCAGCGAGCTTCAGCCCGAAGGCGTCGGTCTGCGTATCGAACTCCGCGGGCACTTCGTCGAACATCCGCCGGGCCATCTGGTCCGTGCTCACCGACACCAGCGGGAACGCGCCAACCTTGCGCACCTGCACCGCGATGCTCTCGAGCAGTGCGATATCCGTCGGTCTGCCCGAGACCATCACCTTGTCACCCTTCTTGATGTTTGCGCACTGTTCCACCAACGTACGTGCCGTGGTGTTCGGATCGTTCGGCCCAACGGCGCAGGCAGCCCCCGCCGAGGCCAGAACGCTCAAGCACATCGTCGCCGAATACAGGTTTCTCAACTTCGTCTTCATGCGAATCTCCTAGAAAAGAAAAACTACACTGATACCTTTCCCACGACGTTCGTGGGAGATCGACAGTGAGCGGACGTCCGCTCGTGATGCTCTCAGACTCTCCCGCGGGTTTCCCCGCGAGGTTCGTGGCCGCCGACGGTCGCTTGATCTGGAGCTTCCGCTCGGTGGTGCTTCGATGCTTTCTTTGCTCGCTCGGTTTACTCCGCCAGCGCCTCCTTGCACCTGGCGAGCGTCTCGCGGTATTCCTTCAGACGAGGGTCCTCTGGTTTCAAGAATCTCGCGGCCGTGCTCACGGCTTCCTCAAGTTCGGGCAACGCGGCCGCGGCGCCGCCAGCGCCCTTGCTTTCCAGGCGCGCACTGCCCGATCGCCAGAGCATGCGGGCGAGGAGTGCGGAGCCATCGGGCGAGGCCTTTCGCAGCATGGGGATGGCTTCATCCCACGCCGCGCGGGCCTCGGCGGTCTTCCCTAGGCCCTGCTGCACGCGTGCGAGATTGTTCAAATCGCTCGCGATGTCCGGATGACCGGCGGGAACGGCCGCGCGGAGGATCTTCAGGCCCTCGATCATGAGGGTCTCGGCCTCGGAGAGTTTGTCCTGCGCCTGCAGGAGCGCTGCGAGCTTGTTCAGCGCGACGGCGAGGTCTGGGTGTCCGGCGGGGAGGGCCGCGCGTTGGATCGCAAGGGCTTCGCGCAGGAGCGGCTCGGCTTCGGCGAGTTTGTTCTGCAACCGCAGGAGATCCGCGAGGTTGCCCATGGCCATTGCAATCGTCGGATGACCGGCGGGCAGGACCGCGCGGTTGATCTCGAGCGACTCTCTCAAGAGCGGCTCGGCCTCCGAGAGTTTCTTCTGGGCCTGCAGGAGCCACGCGAGGTTGTTCAGGCTCGCC
The DNA here is from genome assembly GCA_044222255.1 of Phycisphaerales bacterium. Classification (GTDB taxonomy): domain Bacteria; phylum Planctomycetota; class Phycisphaerae; order Phycisphaerales; family UBA1924; genus UBA4658. The sequence goes on along the minus strand of JBGANP010000041.1, from coordinate 4,150 downwards.
GCGATATCAGGGTGCTGAGCCGGGAGGGCCGCGCGGCGGATCTGGATTGCCTCGCGGAGCAGCGGCTCCGCCTCGCCGAGCTTGTTCTCCCTGCACAAGACCGTGCCGAGGTTGCTCAGGCCCAGCCCGATGTCCGGGTGCCCCGCAGCGAAGGCGGCACGGCGGAGCGCCAGCGACTCGCGCATGAGCGACTCGGCCTCGTCCAGCTTGTTCTGTCTCGCAAGCAGTTTCGCGAGGTTGTCGAGCCCGCTGGCGAGATCCGTCTGGTGGGCGGGAAGGGTCCCGCGCCAGATCGCCGTCGCCTCCCGGAAGAGCCGCTCGGCCTCGGCCATCTTGTTCGCCTTCAGCAGCAGCGAAGCGAGGTTGTTAAGACTGGCGGCGATGTGCGGGTGCCCGGCGGGGAGTGCCGCGCTGCGCAGCGCCACCGAGGCTCGCAGGTTCGGCTCGGCGTCGTCGTAGCGGGCCAGCCCCTGAAACGTCTGGCCGATCGTCTCTCGCACGCTCGCCTCCACCAACGGCTGGTCTTTCAGCGATCCCCCGTCGAGCGTCTTGACCGCGGCCTGCATCGCCTGCACCACCGTCACGGCGTCCTTCAGCGGTTCCTTCGTTACCGGGTCCTTCGGCAGGTTCGCCGGATCGACCGCGGCGAGCATGTCGGTTTGGAACTTCGCCACCGCCTCGGCAATGGCGGCCTGCTTTCTGGCCTCGGCTTCCTGCTTCTCCGCCTCCGTCTTTTGCGCCACGGCCTCGGCCCGCGCGACATCGGCCGCCTCGCGCTGCTGGACCTCGGCCTTTTGGGACAAGACGGCGATGTCGCGCTGTTCGCTCGCCACCTTGGCCTGCCAGGCGAAGGCGACGATGCCGATCAGCAACGCGAATGCCACCGCGCTTCCCGCGGTCACCATCACCCGGTTGCGCCGGAGAAACTTCTTGAACCGGTACGCCCTGCTGGGCGGCGCGGCCGCCACCGCCTCGCCGCTGAGGTATCGTCGGATGTCCCTTGCCAGCCCGCTGGCCGTCTCGTAGCGCCTATGGCGATCCTTCTCCATCGCCCGCATCACGATCCAGTCCAGCTCCCCGCGCACGAGCGTCCCGAGCTTGCGCGGCTCGATTCTGCGCTGCGCCGCGACGCTGGCGATCGTGTCGGTGTTGTCGCTCAGTCGCGTGCTGGGCTTGGGCGGCTCCACCTCGCGGATGATCCGCTGAATCTCGGCGTAGGCCGCCGATCGGAGTTCCTTGCTACTGAACGGCGTGGTGCCGGTGAGCAGTTCGTAGAGCAGCACGCCCAGCGAGTACACATCCGTCCGCGTGTCAATATCCAGCGATCCCTCGGCCTGCTCGGGGCTCATGTATTCGGGCGTGCCGATCAAGGCTCTGTGCTCGGTAAACAGCGTCTTCTCGGTGAGCTTGCTGGCCGTGGCCTTCGCGATGCCGAAATCGATGACCTTTGTGTGCGGCCGACCGTCCTGCGTGGAGACAAGGATGTTCGACGGCTTGATGTCGCGGTGGATGATCCCCTTGGTGTGCGCGTGCTGGACAGCGTTGCACACTTGCGCGAACAGCTCCAGCCGATCATGAATACTGAGGTTGTTCTTGTCGCAGTACTCGACGATGGGGTCGCCCTTGACCAGTTCCATCACGAAGAACGGGCGTCCCGTCTCCGTTGCCCCGGCGTCGAACACCCGCGCGATGTTGGGGTGGTCCATCATCGCCAGGGCTTGCCGCTCCTGCTCGAAGCGTGCGACGACCTGGCGCGTGTCCATTCCCAGCTTGATGATCTTGAGCGCGACCTTGCGCGTGACCGGCTTCTCCTGCTCGGCCATGAAGACCGATCCGAACCCGCCCTCGCCGATGAGTTGGAGCAACTTGTACTGCCCGATATGCGTACCCGGAACCTCTCGCAACGGCGCTGCCACGGTCATGGCGGATGCGAAGTCGGCCGTGGGCTGGGCATCATGATGCCCTTGGGTCGGTTCAGAAAGAAATGGGCCTGCCTCGTCGAGCGCCGCGAGCATGTCTTCGATCTGCGCCCGCATGGAACCATCGACCGTCGCCAGTCCATCCAGAAACGCCGCCCGTTCCGGCTTCGGCAGATGCCGCGCCCGATCGAAGATGTCCCGCATTTGTTCGCGTTTGCTGCTCATGTTCACTTTCGCACGCTGCCCGACTCCTTCGATCCCGCCGGCCGCAGTTGCCGGAAGAGCCACGCTCGAGCCCACGACCAGTCCCGGTCCACCGTGGCCGGAGACTTGCCCAGGGCTGACGCGGTTTCCTCGCCGCTCAGCCCGGCGTAGAACCGAAGCCGAACGACCTGGGCCACGTCGGGGTCCTCAACCTCTAAGCGTCGGACGGCTTCATCCAGCATCACGATTTGGTCAGAATGTGCGTCCGAGACCAAATCAGCCACGCTGAGCAGCACCGAGGCGCCTTCCATCGACACCGGCGTCGGCCCACGCTTGAGGCGACCTCGGGCCCGGGCGTAGTCGATCAGGATGCGACGCATCGCCTCGGCGGCCGCGGCGTAGAAGTGCCCCCGACTCGCCCATGCCACCTCGCGGGGACCGACAAGTTTCAAGTAGGCGTCGTGGACCAACGCTGTCGCCGAGAGGGTGTGCCCCGCTCGCTCACCGGCCAAGCCAAGTTGGGCCGCCTTGCGCAGTTGCTCATAGACAAGCGGCAAGAGTCGATCCGCCGCGGTCCTGTCCCCGCCCGCGGCGGCGACCATGAGCATTGTGGCGTCTTCGGGATGCGGGGGCGTGGGCGACATGGGCCCATAGTAATCCGCCCCTCGAATCGGCACTGATTGATTCCCGACCGCTAATCAGGGTGACAGGATTTGAACCTGCGGCCTTGTGGACCCAAACCACACGCTCTACCAAACTGAGCTACACCCTGGATATCGGAAGATGGTAGGAAGCCAGCTCGGCAAAACAAAGGCGGGCCCGCGTGGTGCGGGCCCGGCCTCAAACATCCGTGTTCGTGTGCCGCGGCATTACTGCATCGGCACTTCCTTGAGCATCAGGATACGCGGCTTGTCGGTCTGAGAAGCCATATTCGAGCGATCCACAATCATGACGTAACGCTTGGCGACGCTGGGGACGAGTGGCTGGGTGCCCTCGACATCGCAGTCGTCCGGGGTGTAGCCGTGGATGACGAAATAGACGGTGAAGACATCCGAGCGCACGGCGACCGCGTTGGTCATGGCGTTCACGATCGCGAGCTTCTCTTGGTAGCCGTTGGGGAGCTCGTTGCCGCCGAGGGGGTAGTGCGGTGCGGCGGTGTTGCTATGGACGCTTAGGTCTGTCGTCTTGTCCGGCACTCCGTTCAGGTCCAAGTTGTACGCGCGAGAGGAGAGGATCGAGGGCTGGAAGGCGATGCGTTGACCGGTGCGGCCGATCCCCAGCATTCCGGTGGACAAGCCCTGCGTGAGGTTTGCGCCGCTGAGCGGGTTGCCGGTGGCGTCGCGATCGCGCTCGCCGAAGCGGAAGATGCTATTGGGATCGAGAATCGGGTTGTCAGTCGTGCTGATTCCACCGGTTCGGAAGACGTTAACGGCGGCGATCTCACCGAGTGACTTGAGGCCGAGGGACTCGCGACGGATCGGATCGGTGATCAGGCCGAGTTGCGTCTTCTGAGTGCGGGTGTTGGTGCCGCTGAAGTCGACGCTGCGCGCCGCGAGCGCGCCCAGTTGGCGATACTGCTCCTGCGTGCGATCGCGATAGCTCTTGATCGTGGGGGCGATGTCGTAGTCCTCGCTCACGGCCCGATCGAACAGCTTTACACCGGTTCCCGAAGACGAGTAGTAGGGGTTCGCCGATTGCATGAAGGAGGTGGCGTCATCCTCGGGCGTGATGAAGGGAATGGCCCGAATCGTTGTGAGCGGTTGGGTGTTGAGGTTGAGCACGCCCTCGCGCCGCGTCAGCGAGGCGAGCGTCTGGTTGGCGGCGACGGAGGTCGAGCCACCGCCGTACGAGACTTCGCGGGTCTGCTGCTCGGGGGCATACACAGGCGCGGCCGGCGTGCCGATGTTCTTCGGGGTTGACGAGATGCCCGAGGCGGCACGGAACTGATCGATAATGCTCAACGCAAACGGCACACCCGAGCCGAGGGGCTGCTCGAGCGCGGTGCCCTTCTTCAGATAGGGCGTGAA
>JBGANP010000040.1:0-30280 GCA_044222255.1 Phycisphaerales bacterium | reverse complement strand
GACACACCGGACGCCAAGGAGAGCACCTGGAAAAATCCGGGCCCTTCCGCCGGACCATTCGAGGTTCGCCTCGGCGATGGAAGCGTCGTCACCTACTACTGGTACCGCTTCGCCGACCAGCCCGCGTTGCTGAACGCCGATCTCGCCAAAGAAGAACGCGAAAAGATGCAGGTGCGCGTCGAAAGGTTGCACCGCGCTTGGACCAAGGATCGGAACTACCTCGCGCCGCCCACGGTCGGCCGCCTCGCCGAGCTCGACCCGGCTCAGATCGTCGAGCCCCCGAAGGGAATGGAAGTTGGGTACGTTCCGATCGCCACGAGGCAGGAAATCGCAAAGAAGCCCGGCGATGGAAAGTAGGTGTCAGAGCGCCACCTGGTGCCGTTCACTGCTGTCGCAATGGTGAGTACTCGAAGAAGCTGGTGCCCAAAGTGCAGGGTGCCACCGTCCGATCGATCGACGCTCCTCCGTCGAGCCCGAAAAAGGCTCCAAGAGTGCCCACACGCTGGTACTCGGGCGGGACCTCCCCAGTGCGACGGCTCCCGATCCATCGTAAACTCGTGTCAGCTATCGAAATCGGCCCCGTGGCGGAACGGCAGACGCAGCGGACTTAAAATCCGCGGCCCGGCAACGGGCGTGTGGGTTCGACTCCCACCGGGGCCATTGGTTGATTGATTGAGGCGTGCTCGATCTCGGCGACGGGCGGCTCCGCCAAGAGAAGCCCGTCATTCCGCAAACTCGTCACAACTTGGAGGGTCGACGAGCCGGAACTTTCGTGCTGACAGCCGTCCACACCTGCCGCTGGTTCCGGTCGTAGAGCGTCAGCGTCGGCGTGCCACCACTGTTGACGCCGAGAAAAACGCGTTGCGATCCCTCGCTGTCGGCCATACCGATGCGAGCGCCGCCGCGGGTGGCTCCGGCAAACACAAGCGTCTCGCCCTTTTCGTCGGCGAGCCGTACCCCCGGCCCATCGGCGGCCAGAATAACTTCCAAAGCCACAGTCCCATCCTCATGCATCATCGCCAGCCGTGGCCCGAGGCGCGTCATCTCCAGCAACGTCCGTGTTCTTCCCGTCCGATCCACCAGCCGAAGTTCCTCGGTTTCCACCGCTCGGACTCGCACTTCGGCTGTTTGTCGTTCGGTGACTGCGGGACGCCCCACGACGGTCTTTCGCTTGGCCATGCTGATGCTCCTGCAACGTGCGTCGATCTGATCGTGAGGGAGGGTTGGAGTAGTCCTGGGCAGTGGGGGTGGTGGGGGGCGGCAAATCACTTCGGAAAGAACTTCAGCAGATCAAGACTCGTGATGATGCCGATGGGGAAGTTCGAGCCATCCACGACGATCACGCGGTGGATCTTCCGTTCGTGCATGGTTCGCGCGACCGATGAAACGGGTTCATCGACGGTGACGGAGATCGGCTCGATGGTCATGAAGTCGTCGACGCAGATCAGCGGCTCGGGAACAAGCTCGCTCGCATCCGAACGTTCCTTTCCCGACTTCTCCGAGAGCAGTTCGAACAGATAGGCCGGCGGCACCTCGTCGGTTCCTTCGCTGCACCTGCGGATCAGATCGCTCCGAGAAACCACGCCGACAAGCTCGCCCTTCTGGTCGACCACCGGAGCGCCCGAAATCTCATTCTCCTCGAACACCCGGGCCAGTTCCCGGATGCGAGTTGAGCGCGCCACGCATACGGGGTCGCGGGTCATCACGTCGGCTGCGGTTAGGGGGCGCTTCAAGGTACTCATGATCGACACACTCCGTTTCGTTCTGTTCACGCTTCGCGGACGACCGCCGCGCTGCACCCGGTCTTCTCGATCGCTTGCACGAGGCGATTCGGGTCGCACCCCGCTTCGTGTACGACAATGGCACGTGCCCGATAGAGGTTCACGCTCACCTCACGCACGCCCGGGACCGTCTCCAGCAGTTCCGCGATCCGCTCGCGGCAGGCATTGTCCCGCATGCCGCTCACCAGCAAAACCGTCCTTATGTTCCGAGTGTCCGCCGCGTCCCTTCGGTGTGCCGAAGCGTGCTCACCGGGATCAGGTGCTGGGTGCGGTGCCTCTTGATCGTGGCGTGTCATGATCACCGACCCCATCCGTGCCTGATCCGGGCACGCACGCGTGTCCCGTGGCCTTGTCTTGATTCAAGGAAGGGTTTCTGCTTTCGAAGCACCGGAAATCCTCAGCGATTGCGGCCGCTGTGTGGCGTCTTGGAACAAACGTCGTGTCGTGCGGCCGCATGAGTTGCGCGACAAGCGCCAGGAGTTGATCCTCAGGATCGATCCGCGACTCCAGTTCCATCGGCTGATCATGCCATTCGCTCGTCCTGCGCTCAACACGGAAACTTCCCTGTTTGGAACGGGTGAACGATCTCCGCTGCCGGTCTGGGGCGAGCGCCAATCCACACACGATGTCTGAAGTCTCAATGGCAAGGATGACTCGTCATCGGGCGGCGGACAGAGGGGAAACTTCCTCGATACGAACGTCGAGTGCGGCCGGGCGGGTACTGCGCTCGCATGCGCAGGCCCGAAATCAATGAGGGATTGCCCGCCGAATGCCGACAATCCAAGGTACGATGTCCGCGATGTCAGCCGGCAGGAAGCAACCCAAGCAGAGCGAGCCAGCCCCCGCCGGCCGATGTCCGTTTCGTGCTGTCACCCCTGCAGAGAAACGCCACGCGTCGCCCAAGCCGCCGGGGCCGATACCGGCGAAGCGATCGGATTCGGCCTCAATGGACCGCGCTGCGCTGACTTTCGCGCTGCATCCCATCATCACCATCGATGTTCGCGGGATCATCCAGTCCGCCAGCAACTCGCTGCAGCGGGTCTTCGGCTGGACACCCGAGGAACTCGTTGGGAAGAACGTCTCGGTGCTCATGCCCGAGCCGAACAAATCGGCGCACGACGGCTATATCGAGCGATATCGAACGACGGGCACGACCAGTATTTTGAACCGGCCGCGTCGGTTCGACGCATTGCGCAAGGACGGCACAGTCTTTCCCATCGAGCTTTCCGTGTCGCGTGCCGATGTCGCTGGCAAAGGGGTCGCTGGGTCGACGATGTTCGTGGGCATCATCCGCGACATGAGCGAACAGGCGGCCGCGGAGCACCACCATGAGCTCGACCGTGCGCGACTTCAGGATCTCGTGACCGAGCAAACGCAGGCGCTGCAAGCGGCACATCTGCGTTTGCGCATGGCCGACCGGCTTGCGTCGATCGGGACTCTTGCGGCAGGACTCGGCCACGACATGAACAACGTGCTGCTCCCCGTGCGAGCGCGGCTGAACGCCTTGCGGGCCACGAACTCTGAGCTTCCGGCTCCGGCCGTCGAGCATGTCGAGGAAATCCGCAAGAGCATCGCATACTTGCAGCAACTCGCCGACGGTCTGCATTTTCTCGCGATGGACCCGGACATGGATGGGGCGGTTCGGGGCGGGGGCGACACCACCGACCTCGCCGCGTGGTGGCAGCAGGTCGGGCCTCTGCTTGCGAAAGCCGTCCCCAAGCACGTGCGTGTCATGGCTGATATTCCAGCCAAGCTGCCCGAAGCGGCCGTCGCGGCGCATCGGCTGACTCAGGCGGTTCTGAACCTCGTGGTGAACGCCGGAGAGGCAATTCCCAGCGGGCGAAAGCGCCGCGAAGGACGGGTGCGCGTCTGGGCAAAGCTCGCGCAAGACGGCTCGTCGATTCGGCTGGGCGTCACGGACAACGGCTTGGGCATGTCCGAGGAGGTGCGTCGGCGCGCCTTCGAGATGTTCTTCACAACGAAGGTGCGAGGCATGGGCACGGGCCTGGGCCTCGCGCTCGTCAACCGTGTCACGGCTTCCTCGGGAGGGAGCGTTGAACTCGAATCCGAGCTCGGCAAGGGAACGACGGTGGTCATGGTGCTGCCTGTTGCCGAGCGCAAGGCGGCCGATGGAGCGCCCGTTGCGGTAATGACCATCTCTGATGGCCGCGCCGCCGCACTCGTACGGCAGATTTTGGAATCGAGTGGCGCCCGCGTGCAAGAAGGCCAGAATCCCGGCAGGGCCGATGTCTGGATTGTCGACGTCGCCGCGGTCCCGACAAAGCACGCGAAGACGTGGCGCTCGGAGCGTTCCGATGGCCGGCTGGTGCTCCTGGGAACACCCGCCGCCGACCGCCGCAAAGATTGGATGGCGCTCAACCCGACCACGATTCTTGATCCCAATGACTTTGAATCCGTCCGCGCCGCACTGGGACGCGCCTTGCGGAGTGCTTGAAGGGGCTTTCTCGCCATGTCAAAATCAGCGCGATCATCATCCTCCGACGCGGCCTCGCATTCCGAGCCAGCAATGGCCAAGCGCAAGACGCGCGCAGCGGTCGCGGAACCGGCGGCCGATGTCGGTATCCGAGTGCTCTGCGTGGACGATCACGCCGTGCTTGTGGAAGGCCTGAAGGCCCAGTTCGGAATCGAGGGGCGCATCGGAGTCGTCGGCCGGCTCGCATCGGCCGAAAAACTCCTGGACGAAGCCGCACGCCTGAACCCCGATGTCGTGCTCCTTGACATCGAAATGCCCGGCCCGGATGCGTTCGAGATGGCCGATCGCCTGCGCCACGTGCAGCCGCGCGCCCGCGTGATCTTCCTAAGCGCGCACATTCGCGATAGCTACATCTCCGCCGCGTATAAGTGTGGCGCGTGGGGCTACTTCGCCAAATCCGATGAGCTCGAAGCGATCAGCGATGGCGTGAAGAAGGTCGGTCAGAGCGCGAGCGGAACATTCGTCCTGGGGCCGAAAGTGCAGCAACGATGCAAGCCCTCATCGGGATCTCAGCCCGCGATGGACCGTGCAGAGAGACCCACGGCGGGAACGCATCTGGAATCGCTCTCCGAACGCGAACTGGAAGTTCTCCGCCTGATCGGCAAGGGGCTCTCACGCAACGAGATCGCCGCTGAACTCAGCCGCAGCGCCAAGACCATCGACGGCCACCAGGATCGCATTCTGAAGAAGCTTGGTATCACGTCGAGGGCGGACCTCATGCGGTTCGCGATCCGTGAGGGGCTGGTCGAGGCCTAGCGGACCGGTTGCTCGAAGAGTCGGGGCGAGTGTCTCGGCGGAGTCGCGCTGTCGGGGGGGGGCCGATGGGGGAAACTTCCCCGTGGTGAGCGCCGCCCGTTCTTGCGATGATGTATTCGTTGAACCATTCCACCCGTTTGGCGGAGAACTCCATGGACACCATCAAGAGCATTCTTGTCGCCGTTGATTTCTCGCCCTGCTCACGCGATGCGCTCCGGTTGGCCGCGCGTATTGCCGCGTGGAACGGGGCATTCGTCACGGCGCTCCATGTTGTGGACATGTCGGCGTTCTTTGCGATTCCAGATCCGCTGGTCGCTGCGGGTGTTCCCGTACCCCCCTTTGAGGAACTGACCGCGGCTGCTCGGGAGCGATGGTTGAAGTTCGCCTGCGATTGTCCCGGGCGCGCCTCCGTGCAGTTCGAGGTGGAAATCGGCACCCCGCGGGATCGCATCCTGGAACGAACCTATCACGACAAGCCCGACCTTCTCTTGATCGGTGCCCACAGCGATGCCGACAAGGGCCGTGTGATCGGCGCAACCGCAAGCGCATGCGTCCAGCGTGCCGCAGCCAAGGTGATCGTCGTGCGCGAAGGGCAGGCCGGGAAGTTCAAGTCCGTCGTCGTCTGCGTGGATTTCTCGGATGCGTCCCGGGTCGCATTGGAACAGGCGGTCCGGATCGCCGCGCAGGACGATGCGGCGCTGCACGTGCTGCATGCCTACTCCGACCCATGGCATGGCCTGGACAAACCCGAGGAAGTCCAGGACGTCATGCCCGACTTCCCCGAGCGTTTCGAGCGAGCCGTTCAGGACCGCCTGCGGGCGTTCTGCGAGCCGCTCACTCACGAGATGCGGGCGCTGAAGGCGCAGTTCCACGCCCGGCTCTCCCCCAACCATGGTGAAGCGATCATCGCGTTTGTGAAGACTGTCGGGTGTGATCTCGTGGTGCTGGGCACCCGCGGCAAGTGGAGTCTGCGAGACTTCTTCTGGGGTTCCACTGCCGAGCGCGTGGTGCGAGATTGCCCGTGCTCCGTGCTCGCCATCAAGCCGCCCGGCTATCAGCAGATGGAGCCGTACCAGCCCTTGAGAGACACCCAGACCGTGCACGTCAAGGAAACGCATCGCGCCGCCGCGCCGCCTCAGACACGCGGGGCGTAGAGCGAGCAGCACATTTCTCAGTGAATAGCGGCGCGCCGAGCGCCGCGCCGTGTCGACTGCGCGCCCGGAATATGGGATTATCAACCGCATCAGGGAAGTTTCCCCATCGCCGCATCGATTCGGCTGGGCGATCATGTGATCTCACGTTGCGATTCAGGCGAGCATCGCCGGAACCAGCGGCCGGACCACTTCATTCTTCGCACCGCATCGGACGACCAAGGCATGAGCAAATCCACCGTTCCCCCCGACGCCCCGGCCGCTCTGGCAAACACGCACGACGTGCGTCCTGCCCTCGCTCCCGCCTCCGCGTCGGGGCTCGACTCGTTCGTCTACGACGACGATATCGTGCGCAAGTTTCTCGGCGTCACGGTGCTCTGGGGAATCGTGGCCTTTCTCGTTGGGCTCATCGTCGCACTGGAACTGGTGATACCCAGCATCGTGAACTACACCACGGCCGCCGGCACTCGCCCGTTCTCGTTCCTCTCCTTCCTGGTCAATGTCCCCTTCCTGACCTTCGGCCGCCTCCGCCCTCTCCACACAAACGCGGCGATCTTCGCGTTCGCCGGCAACGGCATCTTCGCCGCGATCTACTACTCCACGCAGCGCCTCTGCAAGGCCCGCATGTGGTCCGATACGCTCAGCCGTCTGCACTTCTGGGGCTGGCAGCTCATCATCGTCTGCGCCGCGCTCACGCTTCCGCTGGGAATCACGCAGGGCAAGGAGTATGCGGAGCTCGAGTGGCCCATAGATCTGCTCATCGCGGTGGTCTGGCTCGGCTTCTTCGGCGTCAACTTCTTCATGACGCTCGTCAAGCGCCGCGAACGCCACATGTACGTCGCCCTCTGGTTCTACATCGCGACGATCGTCACCGTCACGATGCTCCACGTCTTCAACTCGATGGCGATCCCCGCTGGCTGGCTCAAGAGTTACAGCGTCTACGCGGGTGTTCAAGATGCCATGATGCAGTGGTGGTACGGCCACAACGCCGTCGCCTTCTTCCTCACCACGCCCTTCCTCGGGCTGATGTACTACTTCCTCCCCAAGGCCGCCGAGCGACCGGTCTATTCCTACAAACTTTCGATCGTGCACTTCTGGTCTCTCACCTTCATCTACATCTGGGCCGGCCCGCACCACCTGCACTACACCGCGCTTCCGGCCTGGGCCTCAACGCTCGGAATGCTCTTTTCGCTCATGCTCTGGATGCCCTCCTGGGGCGGCATGATCAACGGCCTGCTCACGCTCCGGGGAGCGTGGAATAAGGTCACCAGCGATCCGGTCCTCAAGTTCTTCGTGGTCGGCATCACGTTCTACGGCATGTCCACCTTCGAGGGCCCCATGCTCTCGATCAAGACCGTGAACATGCTCAGCCACTACACCGACTGGACAATCGCGCACGTCCACGCCGGCACGCTCGGCTGGAACGGCTTCATGATCTTCGGCATGGTCTATTGGCTCGCCCCTCGACTCTTCCAGACCAAGCTGTACTCCAAGAAGCTCGCCGAGTGGCACTTCTGGATCGGCACCATCGGCGTGCTGCTCTACGTCATCCCCATCTACGTCGCCGGCCTTCGCCAGGGGCTGATGTGGCGGGCCTTCGATGCCACCGGCAATCTGCAGTTCCCCGACTTCATCGAAACCGTCGTCGGGCTGATGCCCCTGTACTGGATCCGCGTGATTGGCGGTACCATCTACATGCTGGGCGCCCTGCTGATGGCATTCAACTTCGTCATGACTTGGATGACCCGTCCGGCGAAGTACGAAGAACCCGTCCAGACTGCCCCGCGGCTGCTGCCACTGCACGAGGCCGCCCCGGAGTTCGCCTCGCGGCTCACCGCCAACACTGATCTCGGCCATCGCGCCGACGTCTGGCAGCAAAAAGTCGCCCACGGCTGGTGGCACCGCGTCTGGGAGCGCACCCCTACGAAGTTCGTCATCTACGCCCTGATCGCTGTTGCGTCCGGATCGCTGATGGAGATCATCCCTCTCTTCGCGATTCGCTCGAACGTTCCGACGATCGCGAGCGTCCAGCCCTACACACCCCTCGAGCTCGCCGGGCGCGACATCTACGTCGCCGAGGGCTGCTACAACTGCCACTCGCAGATGATCCGTCCGATCTGGGCCGAGACCAAGCGCTACGGCGACTATTCCAAACCCGGTGAGTTCGTCTACGACCATCCCTTCCAGTGGGGCTCCCGCCGCATCGGCCCGGACCTTGCACGCGAGGGCGGCCTGCGAAGCAATCTCTGGCACGTCCTGCATCTGCAGGACCCCCGCCAGTCCATCCAGCAGTCGATCATGCCCGCGTATCCGCACTTGCTGGCCGATCGCATCAACTTCGACGAGATCCAGTCGCACGTGCGAGCCCAGGCGATGATCGGCGTTCCCTACGGAGACGCCGTCAAGGACGGCCGCGCCGCAGAACTTGCCAAGGCACAGGCCAAGCTGATCGCCGACGAGATCGTCAAAGGCGAGGGCCCCAAAGGTCTCGAAGATCGCAAGATCGTCGCCCTTGTCGCGTACCTGCAGCGCATGGGCACGGACATCTCCAAGCCCGCTCCGGTCCCGGCGGCCGCGCCCTCCACCGTTCAACCCTGACCCCATCCACCCACCGATTGGGAGTATCCCCGAATGCGTCTGTCCGATGTCATGAGCCACCTGGACCTCGCCGCGTATCCCATCGTCGGCATGCTCCTGTTCCTCAGCGTGTTCGTCGGCGTGGTGCTGCAAGTCACGCGTCGGCAGCGCCACGATGAGTTCGCCGCCGCCGCACGAATGCCGCTGGCCGACGATGCATCCCTCCCGGAGTCCCGCCCATGAGCGCACCCAACACCACACAATCTAACCAGCTCACCGGCCACGAGTACGACGGCATCTGCGAGTACGACAACCCGACGCCCGGGTGGTGGCACGCGATCTTCGCCGGCTCGGTGGTCTTCGCGGCGCTCTACATCGTCTTCTGGCACGCCAGCGTCGCTGGCTACTCTGTCGAGGAGTCCTGGAGCGACGACCAGCGTGCCGAGTTCGCCCGCATCTTCGGCGCCGTCGGTGAGCTGGGGCACGATGAGGCCACCATCCTCAAGCAGCGCGACAACGCGAAGTTCATGGACATCGCCAAGGCGACCTTCATCGGCAACTGCGCCGCCTGCCACAAACGCGACGGCGGCGGCGAGGTCGGCGTCAACCTCTGCGATGACAGCTACAAGAACATCGAGAAGATCGAAGATTTGTACAAAGTGATTTCCGAAGGCGCCAACGGCGGCGCGATGCCCGCTTGGAAGAACCGGCTCTCAGACAACGAGCGTGTCATTCTTGCTTCATACGTCGCCTCGCTCCGCGGCACTACACCCGCTGCCCCGAAAGCGCCCGAGGGCAAAGTCATCCCTCCTTGGCCCAAGGGTCCGCCCGTTGCTCAATCGCCCGTCAAGGGTGAGCCGAAAACTCCGGCCAATCCCTAAGCTCCATGCCCACGTTGTTCCATGAATGAACTCGATTCCAATCCCGCCCAGCCGACACCGACCGCGCCCACCGCGCCCGCACACGCGCCCGCATTCTCACCGTCGTTTGCTCCCTCCCTCGCGCCCTCGGTGTTGTCCACCCTGAACGACGATGGCTCCCGCCACTGGCTCCGCCCGCGCCTCTCGCTCGGTCGATTCCTCAGTGCCCGTCGGCTCGTGGCTTATGCCCTCATCGCGATCTTCGCGCTCATGCCGCTCATCAAGGTGCACGGCCACCCGCTGATCCTGCTCGACATCGTCTCACGCCGCTTCTACATCTTCGGCGCATCCTTCTTCCCCACCGACACGCTTCCCCTCGCCCTCCTGCTGGTCGGCTGCTTCCTCACCATCTTCTGGGTGACGGCGCTCTTCGGCCGCGTCTGGTGCGGCTGGGCCTGCCCGCAGACCGTGTACATGGAGTTTCTTTATCGGCCCATCGAGCGTCTGCTCGAAGGCGCACCCGGTCGCGGCGCGTCACGCCTCGGTTCCGCTGCCAAGCCCGTGAAGTACGCGGTCTACGCGCTCTGCTCCTTTGTGCTGGCGCACCTGTTCCTCGCGTATTTCGTTTCCTGGGACAACCTCCGCCACTGGGTCTTCGGCTCGCCCCTGGACCACCCCATCGGCTTCGGCGTCGTGATGTTCGTCACCGCCGCCATGATGTTCGACTTCAGCTACTTCCGCGAGCAGGTCTGCCTCGTCGCGTGCCCCTACGGCCGCCTGCAGTCCGTGTTGCTCGATAAGTGCTCCATGATCGTGAGCTACGACCGCAAACGCGGCGAGCCCCGCGGCCGCAAGAAGTCATCGTCCTCCACGCCGCAGCGAGCGTCCGATCTGAGTCTGCCAGTCCTCGCCGCGCCCGGTATCGCCGTCGCGGGCGCGCCCGGCGACTGCGTCGATTGCTCCATGTGCGTGACCACCTGTCCGACCGGTATCGACATCCGCAACGGCCTGCAGATGGAGTGCATCGGCTGCGCCCAGTGCATCGATGCCTGCGACAATGTCATGGACAAACTCCACCGCCCGCGCGGCCTGATCCGCTACTCATCCCAGGCCGGCATGGAGGGCACGAAGTTCCGCATCCTTCGCCCGCGCGTACTCCTGTACCCCGCCGTCATCCTCGGCATCGCCTCGCTGCTCGCCTTCATTCTCCTCAACGCCGACCCCGCCGACATCACGCTCATGCGCGGCCTCGGTCAGCCCTTCTCGATGCTCCCAGATTCGCTCGTGCGCAACACCGTGCGCGTCAAGATCGTGAACCGGCTCGATTACCCTGCCCAGTACACGCTCTCGGTCCTCGGCGTCGATGGAGCCACCCTGAAAGCCGAGTCCTCCGTCGTTCGCGTGGCCCCGGGCCAGATGCTCACGGTCCCCGCGGAGATCGACGCCCCGCTCGCGGCGTTCCACGACGGCCGCGCTCCCATTTCAGTGATCATCTCCGGTCCGGACAAGTTCGAGAGCCGCCGCCCCTTCACCCTCCTGGGCCCCGCCAAGACTCCGGAGCCGCGCCACGACGACGAGCACGAGCACAAGGAGAAAGAGCGATGACCGGACCCGCGATCTCATTGAACGGTGCACACGCGCCCGCACCCGCAAAGGCCCAGAGCGCTGGACGCATCTGGCCCATGATCATCGTCTCGCTGCTGCTGATGAACGCGACCATCGTCGCCATCACCGTCTACTACGCCACGAGCGACAAGTCCGTCGTCACCGAGCCGGACTACTACGCCAAAGCCGTCGACTTCGAGAGCGTGATCAAGCAGCGAGAGACGAGCGCCCTGCTGGGCTGGTCCGCCGTTCCATCTCTTCGCGCCGCGATCGATGGCCGAACCATGGAACTCGTCATCACGCTCGCCGATCGCGAAGGCCAACCGCTTTCCGGTGCCTCGGTCTCCGCCATCGCGTTCGCCAGCACCCGCGCCGGCCAGCGCCAGCCCCTGACCCTGACCGCCGTCGACCAAGCTTCAAACAAGTACGCATCTCCGATCAAGATCGATCGTTCCGGCGTCTGGAACATCCGCATCACCGCGACCCGCGATGGCAAGACCTTCACTCGCGACGCCGAACTGCTTGTCCCCGAACTCTCCCGCTAGACCGCTCCCATGCTCGCACTCTTCGCCGCAGTCTTCCTCTCCAGTCTCCTCGGCTCCACGCACTGCGCGGGGATGTGTGGTGCATTTCTCGCATTCGCCGTCGGAACCCCCGAAGGCGCGGCCCGCCCCCCTTCCAAGCTCGCGCTCAACTCCGCCTACAACGGCGGCCGTCTGCTCACGTATCTCTCGCTCGGGGCCATCGCCGGCGGCCTGGGCGCAGCGCTCGACCTCGGCGGCTCCCTCGTCGGCGTGCAGCGGGTCGCCGCATGCCTCGCCGGCGCTGTGATGGTCGGCTTCGGCACCGTGGCCGTTCTCCGCCACCTCGGAGTGCGCATCGCGCGAGTTCCGCTCCCTCCTGTCCTCGTACGCCTCGCAAAGGCCGGACACGAACGCGCCTTCCAACTTCCGCCGCTGGCGCGGGCCGTCGCGGTCGGACTCCTCACCACGCTCCTCCCGTGTGGCTGGCTCTACGCGTTTGTCGTCATCGCCGCCGGAACCGCCAGCCCGCTCTGGGGCCTGCTCGTCATGGCGTCGTTCTGGCTCGGGACGCTCCCGATGATGGCCACGCTCGGCTTCGGCGTGCAAACGCTGGCGGGTCCACTCCGCGCCAAACTTCCGCTGATCACCAGTCTCGTGCTCGTGGGTGTGGGTGTGTGGACACTGCTGGGGCGCATGGCTCTGCCATCCATCGCCGCCCCAGTGCTCACCACGCCGATGAGCATCGAGCAGTCCATCGAGCGAGCGTCGAGCGCAGAGGGCGATTGCCCGCTCTGCCGCCACGCCGCCGGAAAGGAGCGCTGAATCATCGCCGCAGTTGCGCTCCATCCCGATGTGGACGAACTCAAGGGTGCCGCGCGCGTTCCCCGTGCCGCAGCCCTCGCCGAGTGCTCGCACTGCCGTCTCCCCGTTCCCCCCGGCCTCTTCCAACACGGCGCGGAGCACCAGTTCTGCTGCCACGGCTGCGAGACCGCCTTCAGTGTCATCAACGGCTGCAACCTCGGCAACTACTACAAGCTCCTTCGTCTTGCCGAGACGGACTCGGACGCGACGCCCGTGCGCCCTCCGCGCTCCACCCGCCGCGCATACGCGGAGTTCGACGATCCTACTTTTCAATCCCTCTACTGCCGCGCCGTCGGTGGGACCAGTGCGATGCGCACCGAGTTCCTGCTCGAAGGCGTCCACTGCGCCGCCTGCGTCTGGCTCGTGGAGCGGCTCCCGCAGGTCGCTCCCGGCGTGCTGGAGTCGCGTCTGGACATCCGACGCGCTGGAGTGCAGATCACTTTCGATCCCGCGCGGATCGCGCTCTCCTCGATCGCCCGCACGCTCGAATCACTCGGCTACGCCCCACATCCGGCCCGCGCGTCCGGAAGTGCCGTGGCGAAAGCCCGCCAGATCGAAGACCGCCGCGCCCTCATTCGCATCGCCGTCGCCGGCGCGTGTGCCGGGAACATCATGCTCCTCTTCTTCGCTCTCTACGCCGGAATGTTCGAGGGCATGGAGCGCGGCTACGAGCAGATGTTCCGCTGGATCGCCATGGGGCTCAACACGCTCTGCCTCGCCTGGCCCGGCGCGGTCTTTGCCCGCAGCGCGATCGCCGCGATCCGCACCCGCACCATCCATCTTGATGTCCCCATCGCCCTCGGCCTTTTCCTCGGCGGCGGCTGGGGAATCTGGAAGACCATCGCGGGCACATTCGTCGCGTCCGGTAGTGCGGGCGCGATCGGTGTCGCCGGTGCGAGCGACATCTACTTCGACTCCATCTCCGCCCTCATCTTCTTCCTTCTCGTTGGTCGCTTCATCCAGCAGCGCCAGCAGCGATCCGCGTCCGATGCCGTCGGGCTCCTCTTCTCCGTCACGCCCACGGTCGCGCGCCGCGTCGGCACGGACGGTTCCATCACCGATGTCCCCACCGAGGCCCTCGCCAAGAACGAGATCGTCGAGATTCGCGCCGGTGACAGCGCACCGGCCGATGGCATCATCATCGACGGCGAATCCTCCGTCGATCTCTCCCTCCTCACCGGCGAGTCGCGCCCTGTCCACCTCGGCACCGGCAGCCACATCGCCGCGGGAGCCGTGAATCTCACCTCTCCCCTCCGTGTCCGCGTTGAGGCCGCCGGCGAGGAGACACGTGTCGGCAAGCTCATGCGAATCGTCGAAGACGCCTCCCGCCGCCGCGCCGCGATCGTCCGTCTCGCCGATCGCTGGGGCGCATGGCTCCTCTGGATTCTCCTCGCCCTCGCCGCGTGTACGCTCGCCATCTGGTGGCACGCCGGACCCGCCATCGCCATCGACCACGCCGCCGCGCTCCTCATCGCCACCTGCCCCTGCGGCCTCGGCCTCGCCACGCCTCTCGTCATGACCGTCGCCCTCGGCCGCGGCGCGCGCCGCGGCATGCTCATCAAAGGCGGCGATGTCCTCCAGTCCCTCGCCACGAGCGACGCCCACCGCACCATCGTGCTGGACAAGACTGGCACGATAACGCTCGGGCGCCTTGCGGTCGTCCGCTGGGATGGTGAATTCGCCGCACGTCCATTTGTCGCCTCGATCGAAGAGCACTCATCGCATCCCGCCGCGATCGCGCTGGCCCGCGATCTCGCGGACCCCGCTGGCGATCCTCTCGAAGCCGGACAGATCATCGAGCATCGCGGTGCGGGCATGGAAGGCACCGTCGATGGTCACCCCGTGCTCGCGGGAACGCGTGCTCTCTTCGACTCGCAGGGAATCGACATCCCCGCCGATATCGAACACGCGGCCGCAGATTCGCTCCACCGCGGCCTCTCTCCCGTGTATGTCGCCATAGACGGCGCGTGTGTCGGCGTCGCCTCACTCGGCGACCCGATTCGCCCCGATGCCGCGTCCGCGATCAAATCCCTTCAATCCCGTGGCTGGAACATCGCGATTCTCTCGGGCGACCACCCGGACATCGTGGGCGGCGTCGCACGTACACTCGGGCTTGATCCGCAGGCCTGCCGCGCCGGCGTCACGCCCGAGCAGAAGCTCGAAGTGATCCGTGATCTCGCCGCTCGGCACACCACGATCATGGTCGGCGACGGCGTGAACGACGCTGCCGCGCTCGCTGCGGCCACCGTAGGCATCGCCGTCCGCGGCGGAGCCGAAGCCAGTCTCGCCGCCGCCGACGTATCGCTCTCCACCGAAGGCCTCCGTCCCATCGTCGACCTGCTCGATGGCGCTCGCCGCACCATGCGAACGATCCACTGGACCATCGCATCCTCTCTCGCGTACAACGTCGTCGCCGCGACTCTCTCGATGTCAGGCCTGATCTCCCCTCTCCTCGCCGCGTTCATCATGCCCGCCAGTTCGCTCACGGTACTGGTGATCGCCCTCCGCTCCGGAGCGTTTCGTTCCCCCGCGGCCAATCGAAGTGGAGCATCACAATGAGCGTTCTCTACATCATGCTCCCGGCAGCCCTGTTCCTGGCCGCGTGCGCCGTCGGCGCGTTCATCCTCGCCGCCCGCAATGGTCAATACGACGACATGGACACCCCCGCGTATCGCCTGCTCCCCGACGACGATGCTCCGCGCGCAAGCAAGCCAGACCGCTGATCCCTTCGCAAACAGTCACGGCTTGTATCGAATGACGATGTCCACTGGAAACTCGGGAATCCGCACCAATCCATCGGCGCCCACAGGCATTGCACCCGAGCCGCAGCGCACCGACTCAAGCTTTCCCGCATCCGGCAGCGACACCCACACCCCACCCGGCGGCCTGCGTTCCATCGAATCAATGTGCACCTGAATCTCGCCGCCCTCGCGCTTTGCCGAAAAGGTCAACGGCCCCCATTCCGTCCGCAGCCCGCTGATCGACACGCCCTCGGCATCCTCCAGCCACTTCCGCGGCAGCCCCGACCCAATCACCAACGCATCATCGCGTTCGCGCCGATACGCCAGCATCGTCCGGACCGAGTTGATGTAGTCGCTCCCGCACCACGTGTGCGGCATGTCGCCGATGTATCCCTGCTCGCGCGGATCCTTCCGCACCACCTCGGCCCAATGCCGCCACCCCTGCGGCCGCTGATCGCCGAAGAAGAAGTCCAGCATCTCAAGCGCCCACTCGCGATGCCCGAGCATCACCATCGAGCCGACCACGCGATGCTCGTACGGCGTGTAGTCCTTCCATTGCAGCCGTCCATCGCGGCGGTCCTTGAAGAACGTCCAGTAGCGGTCAAACGTCTTGTCGAGATTCGGTCGCAGATCCCCCGGCTCCCATTCGCACGGAAACATCGCGACCGTCGTCGAGGTCGCGTCAAAGTCCCCGAGTTCTGCGCAACCCGGCACGTACTCGATCCCCTTCATCTGCATCGCCAGCGCGATCGAATCGTTCAGCGTCCGCGCAAAGTCCTTCGCCAGCACTTCCAGACGCGTGGCGTGGTCTTTCTCGCCGACAAGCCCCGCCACATGCGCCGCATCGCGCAACCCCTTGAGCGTCCAGAAGTCGTCCCAGTACGAGTGCATCGGCTTGGACGAGTATCCCTCGTGGCTGATCGATTCCGGCATGAGTCCGTACAGCACACGCTTCGCATCCGCGCCCTTGGCAAACTCATCCGTCATCCGCTGCTTGCGCAGAAACTCGATGTACTCCGTCGCCTTCAGCACCCGCGGCCAGTGCCGCTTGATGAAATCAGAGTCGCCGGTGAAGTCGAAATATGTCCGTACCGCCGCGATGTACTCCCCGTGGCTGTCATGCTCCGGCACCGGGTCGGGCCCGCGCTGGTCCACGCAGCAGGGCACCTTCCCGTTGTCATATTGAAACGGCGCGAACCAATCCAGAAACGTCCGCACCTCATCGAACTGCCCAAGTGCGAGCATTGCGCTCGATGTCAGAGCCCCGTCGCGTATCCACGTTCGCTCGTAGCACCTCGATCCCGGCTGCAACCCCGGCCCATCCCGATTGATCAGGATGTACGCCAGATTCGCCCGCACCGAGTCCGCGATCCGCTCGTTTCCCTTCGGCAGCCGGATCGTGACGCGATTCAGTCGCTCGCGCCAGTACGCCCGCGTCAACTCCAACTCCTCCTCCGCGGATCGCGTCTGCGCCCGCGGCGCGTGGAACGGCGCCATCACTGCGATCACCCGACTACTTCCCGGTGCCAACTCAAACCCATATTCCAGAGCCGCTGAGCAGAGCCCACGCGGATCATCCGCCGCGCCGCGAGCCGGCAGAGTTCCTGTCGCGAGATGTTCCACGATCTCGCCCCCATCGATCGTCGTCGTTCCGAATCCATCGATGGGTGCGAAAGACATCAATGTCCGCCCGTCCACCGAAATCACGCCGCGATCCGCGCGGATGCTCTTCACCACCGCCGCGCCCCCGGTGATGTTGAGGTTCTGATACGGCGGATTCACCTGCATCGGTCGGATCGCGATGAAGAGCTTTCCCTTGCGTGCCGAATCACTCGTGTTTCGCAGCTCGTACCGAACGATCAGGTTCGACTCCCCCGATTTCCCAGCCGCGAACGACTTCGTCTCCAGTTCCAATCCACGATCCGATCGCGTCACACTCGGAATCGGCAGGTATCCCTCCTCCAACTCCTGTCGCGATGTTCCATCCGCCCACGTCCGCAGCGAGCCGCTCTCATACACGAACGGTTCGAGCGAGAACCCGAGCTTGTCTACCTCCACCGCCCCATCCTCGCTGATCAACGCTTCCTTGGTATCTCCATCCGCGCCGACGATAGTCCAGTACACCGCCTCGCCGTGCATCGCCCGCGGCCACCACCCACGCGGCGCATCCGCGGCCATCCGCTCCAGCACCGCGTTCGCCGAATCGCCGAACGAAGGCGGCTCAACTCGCACGCTCTCCAGTATCACCGGCTTGCCATCGTGCCGCGACAGCACCCGAATCTCGATCGCGCGAGCCGTCGCATCTTGCAACTGCACGTAGTCGCGCCCACCATTGGATCCTCGCACATGCGATGCCGCCTCGAAGCGCTCGCCATCGACGGATGTCAATGCGTCGTAGTCCACGGCATGTCCGTCTCCCCATTCAACCACCATTCCACCGATCTCTCGCGCCTGCCCGAAGTCCACCCGCATCCGCGGCCGCTCATCCTGCGCGAGACTGGTCCACCCAATGCGTCCATCGGTCCCGATCTGCCTTGCGGGCGGCGCGCCTGTTGGAATCGGCGTCGCAGTGGGGGAGTTCAGGCCGACAAACATCGGCGTCCCCGCGTACGGCTTCACCTCGGGCAGTGTTTCAAACTCAAGCTGGTCCAGCCAGACTGTCCCTTTCCCGCCGCTGGAAGATGTCACCACAATCTCGATGAACCCGATCGTCTTGAGCGGCACACCCGCGCCGGCTGGGCCCCACGCAAAACCGATCTTCCGCTTGGGCAGCGTGACTTGCGTCCACTCGCGCGGCCACTCATAGTCGCGCGTGTTCACCCACCAGACGTTGTCCCCGCTCGGGTCGACAAGCTTGAACTCCATCGTGTTCCGCGGCCCCTCGCCATGAACGAGATAGGAGAGGCGATAGTTCTCCGGCAGCGGCAGATCGAACTGTTTGCGGATGATCGCGTATCCCGAACCGCGCGAGAAGTCGTAGTCCAGTCGAGCGCATGTTCCCTTCTGTCCCGGCTCCGCGCTCACCTTCAGCGAGACACCATCGGCTGTGATGACCTTCCATGTCTCCGGCGACTCGAAGCCATCCAGCACGCGCGAGGCCTCCGCCGCCGGCTGCCCGATCGCGTGCGTTGCCATCGACATCACCAGCACGAGCGCGACACGGAGGGACGTGAGCATGAGCATCTCCGATGGCCGCGTGTGAGCACGCTTCCCAACCCCGCAAAACGCGGTGTGAAAGCCCTTACAGCCACCGGGAGTGTCGCGCCTCCCGCCCTCCGCGTCAACTCGGCCTCATTCGCAGGCGAAGAGCGCGGCCTCCGGCCCGTGCAGGAACGCGCCATTGCTCTGGATCACCTTGCGATACCACTTCGCCGAGTCCTTCGGTGTTCGCTTGCCCGTCATGAAGTCCACGTGGATCAGCCCGAAGCGTTCCTTGTAGCCCTCGGCCCACTCAAAGTTGTCCATCAGCGACCAGTGGAAGTAGCCGCCGATCTTCACGCCATCGTCGATCGCCCGTTCCAGATGCCGCAAGTACCTGGTCGTGTAATCGATGCGCTGCGGGTCGCGGACGCGCCCGTCGAGCTGCACCCAGTCCACGTTCGAGAGGCCGTTCTCCGTGATGTAGACCGGCACCTTGTATCGTTCATGAATGCAGCGCGGCCCCCAATACAGCGCCTCGGGCACGACGAACCACTTGATCGCAGTCTGCGGATGGCCATCGCCGAACGGCACGACCTCCGGCATCCCGTCTTTTCCCGCCTTGACCTTTCGTCCGTCGTAAATGTTCACCCCGTAGAAGTCCAGCGGCTGCTTGATCATCTCCATGTCGCCCGGCTCGATCTTCGGCTGCGCATCCTTGCCGAAGACTCGCAGACCATCTTCCGGATACACCCCGAAGAACGCCGGATCGGCGTACCAGGTGTTGTTCCAGAGGTCCGGCGTGAGCACGCCCAGCGTCCCCGCCTTCGCTGCGGCTTTGTCCGCGTCGGAGTCCGTCGCGGGCACATCGGTGCGGCAGACCAAGGCCCACCCGACGGTCGGCGACTTCTTCGCGTGCGACCGGATCACCTGCACGCTCGCGCCGTGGGCACGGAGAGCGTTGTGGCAGGCCTGCACCTGCTCGCTGAGCGAGAGCGTCAGGCCCGGCGCGATTTTGCCGTCGCCGTAGCCGAACTTGATGTACACCTGCGGCTCGTTGATCGTCATCCACTTGGTCACGCGGTCCGAGAGTCGGTCGACCACCAGCCGCGTGTAATCCGCGAACCACTTCGCGCTCTCGCGGTTCTGCCACCCGCCCTTCTTGTGCAGCGCGAGGGGCATGTCCCAGTGATAGAGCGTCACCCACGGCTCGATCCCCGCCGCGAGCAGCTCGTCCACGAGCGCATCATAAAACGCCAGCCCGCGCTCTCCGATCGGGCCCGGGCTTCCGACGCCATCGGGCAGCACGCGGCTCCACGCGATCGAGAAGCGGTACGCCTGCAGGCCAAGTTGGCCCATCAGCCCGACATCTTCCTTGTACCGGCGCACATGGTCCGCCGCGACGGCCCCGCTGTGGCCACCGAAGACCGCTCCCGGCTTCGCGCAGAACTCGTCGTAGATGTTCGCTCCCCGCTCGTCCGGCTTGCTCGATCCCTCGATCTGGTACGAGCTGGTCGCCGCACCCCACAGAAAGTTCTTCGGAAACGGCATGCACTTGGACTCCTAAAAGGGAGGAACTGGGGTGGAATGTAGCAGAGGGGAGGCAGTGGTGATTCAGGAGTAGGCACTGGCGGGAAGGGAAGGGCAGAAACCACGTCGCAAAGCACTGATTAGTCCGTGCCGCATCGCCGCTTGCGGGGTGAGCAGAGACGGTTGGCGTTCCGATGTTGGCTCGCCGAAAGTGCTCGAGTGTCAGTCGGTCGTGGAGATCGGTCGCCTTGGGAATTCGGTGCTACCTGTCAGATTGGCGCGTCGGCCATTCGGCTTTTTCCCTACTCTCGACGAATCCGGACACGGGGCGACAGCGAAACGTTCAGACCCAGGAGTCTCTCATGCACCGTTTTCTCTCCGTTGCGTCCGCCCTCGTGTTCTGCTCTGTCGCGGGCGCTCAACCTGTCAACATGGAGTTTGATGCCGGTGTTGCCGGATGGCGTACGGTGCTTGACGGCGTTATGGGCGGGCGTTCGACCGGCCGCGTGACGCAGCCGGAGGCAGGCGTGCTCCGGTTTTCAGGTGAACTCTCGCTCGAGAACAACGGCGGGTTCTCGCAGACGCAGACATCGGTCCCTGATGGTTCAATGAAGGATGCCATCGGCATCGAAGCGAGAGTCCGCGGAGATGGCCGAACCTACCAGTTCGATGTGCGGTGCTCGGATGTCCGCATGATGGCCGGGAGTTTTCAGACGAAGTTTGACACGGTGGCGGGCGAGTGGGTGACGATCCGGCTTCCCTTCGATGGGTTCCGTCTCTACAGCTTCGGTCGCGCGGTCTCAAACGCCCCGAAGCTCACCCCCGCTCGCGTGGAGTCGATCGGTGTCACCCTGTCCGACAAAAAGCCCGGGAACTTCCAGCTTGATTTCGATTTCGTTCGCGCCATGACTCCTGAGGGAAGCGGACCGCCAACCGCCAGCCCGAAACTGGCGACTGTCGCCAAGGATGCCGGCCTGACGACCCTGCTCTCGCTCGTGGAAGCATCCGGCCTTCAACTGCCGGCGGATGGTCGCGTCACTATCTTCGCTCCGACCAACAAGGCGTTTGAGGCGATTCCCGCGGAGAAAGTCAAGTTCCTGACCAGCGAGCAGGGGAAGCCGACGCTGCGTGCGATTCTCAAGAACCACATCCTGCCGACCGCGGTAGATTCCGGCTCGCTGCTGCAGCGTCGCGGCGTGGTCGCGCTGTCGGGCCAAAGCCTCGCCGTGGACGGCGCGGCACTGACCGTCGCCGGTGCATCGTTGCTGAAGGCGGATGTCGTGTTTGATCGCGGTATCGTGCACGTGATCGACCGCATCATGATGCCCGAGACGCGATCCGTCGCGGAAGTCGTGGGTGAGGAGCCGAGACTGTCGACCCTCCTGAAAGCCGTGACCGCCGCCGGTCTGGCGACGCAACTCGGCGTTGACAATGAAGGACCGTGGACATTGCTCGCGCCGTCGAACGAGGCCTTTGAAGCTCTGGGCGAGCCGGCGATCAAGGCTCTGCTTGCCGATCCCGCGCAGCTGGCAAGCGTCCTGAGTGCCCACGTGATCCCCAGTCGCATCCGTCGCAGCGACATGATTGCCCAAGGAACTGCGCGGACACTGCTTGGTCGCGATGCGGTGACTTTCGCGCTCGTGGGAGGCAAGGTCACGGCGGCCGGAGCGGGGATCATCACCGCCGACATCGAAGCATCCAACGGTGTCATCCACATCATCGATCGCGTGATCGTTCCCGGCCCATCGTCTTCCCGGAACATCCCCGCGGATGGGACGAACGCGTCGATATCAGGGGTCATGGGTCTGGTGGAACTGGCGATCGAGCGCGGCGTGCCGATCTTCAATGATGGCAAGCCCGAAGCGTGCGCCGCGATCTACGAAGTAACGCTTATCGCCCTGGTCGACCTGGCTCGCGAGCCGGTTGGAAACGACGGAGTTGAACGGCTCAGACTCGCGCTCGCGGAGGGGGAGGCCGAGAAGGATGCCGGCAAGCGAGCATGGATCTTCCGGCGAGCCATGGATCGTGTCTACCAGGATGCAAAGCTCCGCAGCGCGCGTTGATTGGCGGCCGATCGCCCCGCTTCGATCCGCACTGCCCGCTCGTCCGCTTCGTTCGCAAGGGAGTGCGGCGGGCGTGCTGCACGCACGGAAGGTCGTGCCACCCGCCGAGCGGCGAGCACGCTGCTGCGATATTTCTCGGCCGTCAAAATCCGCGACTTTGCTGCAGCCGGCATATTTCTCACAAGCGGAACGAAAAAAGTTTCGTGATCCGCGATTGTGCGCGAATAGCGCGGATGGACCTTCCACATTTTTCTTCGCGCGGCCTCGATCGCACCACAGGCGATGCCCAAAGGAGACCTTCCGAAGGCCCACGGAAGCAGTCCGAGGGCCCACGGAGACCTTCCGAGGGCACACGGAACGCTTCCGATGCCGCGCTGAAAGCGTCCGAGCGCCTTCGGAACGCCTCCGATGCCGCGCGGAAGCAGTCCGATCGCCCTCGGAAGCGTTCCGATGCCGCGCGGAAACAGTCCGATGCCGCTCGGACGACGATCTTTGTGCTTCGTGCCATCATCTTGCCGCTTTGGGCAAGGTGATGTTGGGGGGGCGGGGCGCGTGGGGTGGACCGCACTCCCTTGGCCTCAAAGCAGGCCAAGCGAGTGGCACTTCTTGTTTCAGCATGGGGAGCGGGCGAGGTCGCACCACCTGCCAACACTATGTAGAGATAGGATGGCCTACAGAGGGAGCCCTCTCGCCGATGAGCTATCGAAACGGCAAAGTGATGCGTGCGTTGTTGATGGTGGGCGCAGTCTTCTTGCTCGCGTTGGTCGGTGTTGGCGTGATCGTGGGGCGATTTTCCGGCGGGTCCGGAGCGGGACAATCCGTCCGCCTGAATCTCGCGGATGGATGGGCCGCGGCAGCACGAGAGCTCCCCGCAACGATGGCCGAATGCACGGCCCGGGTGCCGGGCAGGCACCATGTCTTCGTGAACGATGCGGCGGGGCTCACGTTCGAGGTTCGTGATGCTGAAATAGTGTGGTTACGCGATGGAGGTCGGATTTGCGGAGCGTTTCTCAACTGGCCGAGAGTGAGCGACGCAGGCCTTCATGCCACGGGAACCGCGGCGCTCGCGACGGCGTTCAAAGAACGCGAGGCAACACGCTCCGCCGCGCAGACTGTTCTGGACGACACAGCGAAAAGCATCAAGATTGGACAGAGACCCATGGGGTCGGTCGATCTGGGCGGTGTTGCAGGAAAAGTGGGTGTGCGAGTGATGGTGTCACCTACATTCGATCAGACATATCCGTGGACGGTGACGTTCGCGATCGAATAACTCGGTTCGGGTGGGTGGATGCGGGATGGGGAGCTGAGTCCTCCTGCCTCTGACCCGCCGCCCGTGGTCCGCGAGCCGATGACCGAAGAAGAAAAAGGCAATGCTGATGGCCTTCAGCCTGAGGAAGGGAAGGCAAAGGCAAACACACGGGCAGCATGGCGTCGCCAGTTCCTCAGGCTGAAGGCCATCAGCAAAAGAGAACTCACACGCCACCTGCATCACATCGCATGCGCGGTGTTGCAGGTGTCTCGTCTTCCTCCGCGAACTCCGCGGCCCTCCGCGGTGAGTCGCCTCTCCCCTCCCGCCGCGCCTTCGCGAGGGGCGAAACTCCCCTCCATCACCCAAGCCGAAAGAAAAGCACCTCCGCCGCGGCGTACCGATCCGTGGCCGGGCGATGCTCGCGGTGCGTCATGACAAACCCGTTGCGCTCCAGGACGCGGCGCGAGGCGATATTGTGGGCGACGACCTGGGCGAAGAGCGGGCGTGTCGATGACTCGGCGAGCAGCAGCGCGACCGCGCGGGCCGCGATGCCGCGGCCCCAGTGCTCGCGGGCGAGCCAGTATCCGATCGAGTCTTTTCCTTCGTTCTGGAAGATGTTGATGGTGCCGGCGAGGAGGCCGTCCGCGAGGATGACACGCGGCGTGACGCCGGTTGTGAGCGGCGGCTCGGCAAGGATCTTCTCCCAGACCGCATCAAAGGCCGCGCGGTCGCGCGGCTTGGTCCCGGCGAGTTCGTTCCCGGCTGGATCGAGCTGGATCTCAAAGAGCGCGGGGATATCCGAGGGAAGCGTGCGGCGGAGAGAGACGTGAGCAGGAGTCATGCGAGATGATACTTCCGACTTCCCACGGGTCGCTTACCCGCTCGTCCCGCGCACCACCAGCCGCGTCGGCAGCGTCGTGGTCGTGGTGGAGCGTCGTGGGTCCTGCACGCGC
Organism: Phycisphaerales bacterium; assembly: GCA_044222255.1. GTDB lineage: Bacteria > Planctomycetota > Phycisphaerae > Phycisphaerales > UBA1924 > UBA4658. Next base: position 5,997 of record JBGANP010000040.1, on the reverse strand, counting down.
TCGGCGAGCATGCGGACGGCCGCCGCGCCGACCTCGGCCATCGGCACGCGCACGCTGCTGAGCTGCGGGCGGACGAGCGAGGCGAGCCGCGTGTCATCAAAGCCGATGAGCCGCAGCTCGCTGGGCACGCCGACGGCGCGGTCCTTCGCGGCCTGCAGCAGGCCGAAGGCGATCTCGTCGTTGGCGGCGAGCACGCCGATGGGATGTTTGCGGGCGCGATGCTCGAAGAGTTCCTCGCCCGCCCGCTGGCCCCACTCGACGCTGTACTCGCCGAAACGCACCTGATCCGCCGAGGCCTTTCGGCCCCGTGCCGCGAGTGCCTCGATGAAGACCTTGGCGCGAGCGGCGGTGTCGAAGTTGGTCTTTGGGCCGCCGAGGAAGTAGCAATGCTCGGGCGCGGTGTTTGCCAGCAGATTGTTCATGGCCTCAAGCGTGCCGGCGCGGTTGTCCACTAGCACGCGGTCCACGCCGTTGCCGTGCAGGGTTTCATCGATGACCACCAGCGGCAGCCCCGCTCCGTGGGCCTGCGACCAGAGCGCCTCGTTCGGCTCGGTGATCATCACCGCAAGACCGGCGATGAACCCGATGATGTTCGAGGAGAAGAGCGGCACCTTGCCGTGTCCATCCGCTGCGTGTCCCTCGCTGCCCACCAGCAAGCTGTATCCGAGCCGGCGGGCCTCGGCATCTGCGCCGCGGAGCAGCTCGGAGTAGAACTCGCCGTGGATGTCCGGGAGCAGGATGCCCAGCAGGTGGCTCTTCTTGGTTGTCAGTCCCTGCGCGAAGACGTTCGGGCGATATCCGAGCTTCGCGATCGCCTTGTGAACGCGGTCGAGGGTTTCTGGGGCGACGAGGTCCGGCGTGTTCAGCACGCGGCTGACCGTGGCCGTGGAAACCGCGGCCGAGCGAGCGACATCCTCCATCGAGGCGGCGCGGTTGGCCGGGGAAGTGGAGGAGGATGAATCGGACGATGTGGTGCGTCGGCGAGCCACGGGGGTGGAAGATACCGTGAAGTGGCCATAGGTTCTAATCATGCAAGGGCTTACATACCAGAACCTTTCCGGGAATCTTTCCGCCGCGTTCGGGTTGGACGGGTGGTTCCGGCGGCGCGGGAGGGTGTGGGGAGGGCTTTGCGGGGCTCTGCTGATCGCGATTCTCTGCACCGGCTGTGGATCGCAGACGCCACCGCCCGACCTGCGCCGCGAGCCCGCGGATGTTTCCAAGCCGATCCCGGCCGCGGATTGGACGATCGCGTCCGCTCCCGGTCAGGCGCGCCCGCCATTCAAGTTCAATGCGGAGGATGATCGCTTTCTCGATGAGGTCGAGCGGGCCTCGTTCTGGTATCTCTGGAACGCCTGCGACCCCGCGACTGGGATGGTGCGGGATCGCACGAGCACGAAGATGATCAGCGTCGCGGGTGTCGGCTTTCAACTCGCAGCGATCCCCGCCGCGGTTTCGCGTGGCTGGATCACCGAAAAAGATGGCCGCGACCGCTCGCTGCAGATTCTGCGCGCGCTCGAATCCAATCCGGATAACCGCAAGGCCGGGCTCTTCTATCACTTCCTCGAGCCCGGCACCGCCGCGCCGATCAACAACGATGCAGTGAGCACAATCGACTCCGCTCTGCTCTTCGCGGGCATGCTCGTCGCGGGCGAACGCTTCGGCGGCGAGGTCCGCGAGCGGGCCGCGCGCCTCTTCGCCGCGGCCGACTGGTCCTTCTTCGTCATCAATCAGCCCCGCAAGAATGAGCCCTATCTCAAGGGGTTTATCTCGCTGGGGTGGAAGCCGAAGAACTTCAAGAACCCAACAGGCGATGGAGCGTTGCTCCCGTACGCGTGGGCCGATGCGGGTGATGAGCAGCGGCTTGTCTGCTTCCTCGCGGCCGCCGCGCCGGTCGAGCAGCATCGCGTCGATCCCTCCATCTACTACCGGCTTCGGCGCATGCTTGGCGATCACAATGGCTCGGGAGTGCATGTCTGGTTCCCGTGGTCCGGCGCGCTCTTCACGCACTTCTTCGCGCAGTGCTTCATCGACTACGCGAACCTCGGCCCAGATGATCCGGCTGCGCACGGCGCGACGCACAAGCCGCGCGTGGACTGGTGGGAGAATGCCCGGCGCGGCGTGAATTTCCACCGCGCGAAGGCGATCGAGGATGGCGCGACCAATCCCGCGTTCGGTGCGAACGCGTGGGGCCTCACCGCCAGCGACTGCCCCTCCGGCTACTGCGTTCCCGGCATCTATCCCAAGCGGATCGCGACCTCTGACCAGATTGCACAGATCGATTTCGCCGACTTCACGCCCAAGGACGACCTTGGTGACGGCACCATTGCCCCGTACGGCGCGGGGTGCGCGATCATTTTCGAGCCCGCGTTGTCCATCGCCGCGCTCCGCCACCATCGCTCGCTCACCAACCCCGATGGCGGTTCGGTCGTCTGGCGCGACCCCGGCCCCCGCGGCGAGACCGGCGAGTTCGGCTTTCGCGACGCTTTTAACTTCGGCAAGAACTGGACCGCCCCCGACTGCGTCGCGATCGACCAGGGGCCGCTGGTTCTAGCCGTGGAAAACGCCCGTTCCGGGCTGATTTGGCGGCTGTTCAACGCCACACCTGAGGCCCGAGCGGCCGCCGCCCGACTGGGGCTTGCCCCTGCCGCCAGATAACCCCAGTTTGCTGGCGGGCCACCCTGAACCGGGAAAAATCCAAAAGAAAACGCTTGCATCACCCCCGATCGTGCGGTACGGTGTAAGCGTTATCATCCAGCGGTCCGGGTCTGAACTCGGCCAGTCGGCCGGCCCCGCGATCTCGGAGAGTTTGAGAGAGGTACCACATGAACAAGGTGTTCGTTTTTGCTGCCGTTGCGGCTCTGGGGGCCTCGAGCGCTGCCCATGCCGATCTGTTCTCGTCCATCAACTCCATAAATGCCGATGGCACCCGTTGGTACAACGACTTCCCCGGCAGCACGCTGGTCGTCACCAACGGCGGTCTGTCTTCTGTCCGTATCCAGGACAGCGGCTTCGTTGGCGCGAACTTCACCAACCGGCACCACACGGCATTGGCCGCCGACAACGTTCCCTACTTGTTCTCAGGCACCCAGGCCTTCCAACTCGACGTTGATGTCCTCATCACCGGCCCGGGTCCGGCCCGCACCGAAGCCGGCATCTGGGTCGGCACCGCCCCCAACTATCCCAGCAGCGCCTTTGCCGACACCGGCAACTTCGTCATGCTTCCGGACAACTCCGGTGAAATCGCGGCCTTCGGCGGCGTGCTCCCCTTCTTCTCCAACAACCAGCCCGCCAACAGCGGCATGAACCGCGCCCTCCGCGGCGTGACCCGCCACCTGACCTTCATCTACAACACGAGCCCCGGTGGATCGTCCATCAACTACGGCGTTGATGGCGTCTTCACGGGCAACCTCCCCTTCGGTGGACTCAATCCCAACACGCTGATCGGCTTCTACACCCAAGGCCCCAACCGCTTTGGCGGCGAGCCCGTTGTCGTCGGCGGCAGCATCGACGTGACCTTCAGCAACATCAGCATCGCGGTTCCCGCTCCGGCGACTGCCGGACTCCTGGGCATGGGCGGCCTCCTCGCCGCTCGTCGCCGTCGTCGCTGATCGCCACGCGGACGATTGCTCTCAACTCGCATGAATCGAGGGCGTCCGCACCATGTGTGGACGCCCTTTTTATTCCCGCAGCGTCATCTGCCTTTTCCCGCCGTTCTCGGACGGCCATACCCCTGAAAGCGGCGGGTCCAGGCAGATTCTTGGAAGTTGTCAACACGCCATCTGCACTCAATTTGACGCGAGGACGGAACCGAGGCATAGTAATCATGTAAGCGTTTGCAGTGGGACGTTCGTTTCCACCTCTCCGCCCTCTCGATCACACCTCCTCGCACCTCTGTTCGCGAGTTTGAACATCCACGTGACTACCCACCCGCTCTCCAATGCCTTCGGCAAGTTTGACCCCACCGGCAAGCGGTTCGCCATCAGCGACAGCCGCACTCCGACGCCATGGGTCAACGTCGTCTCCAACGGCCACTATGGCTTTGTCGTCTCCCAGAACGGCGGCGGCTTCAGTTGGCTCGACAACAGCCAGCTCAACGTCCTCACGCGTTGGGAGATGGACCTGGTGCGCGACGACAAGGGTCGCTTCCTGTACATCGCCGATCTGGAGTCGAGCGAAGTTTGGTCCGCCGCGCCCGCGCCCTGTCTCCCGAACTTCACCCGCTACCAATGCGAGCACACCCAGGGCCGCACGACCTTCTCCACCGAATACTCCGGCATCGCCGCGGAGTGGACGCTCGCCGTCGCCCCTGATGAGCCCGTCGAAGTCTGGCGCATCACCCTCAAGAACACCTCCGGCCGCGCCCGCTCGCTTCGCATTTCCTCCTTCTTCGAGTGGAACTGCGGCGTCGCCCCGGACTCCAAGCGAGAGTTCCACAAACTCTTCATCACCACCAAGCACGACGCCAAACGCCGCGCCATCATGGTCCGCAAGAACATGTGGGATGTTCCGAGTAAGGATGAGCGCGAGCATTGGAACAAGCCCTGGCCATACGTCGCGGGCCACGCAGTGGGGGGGACGGCCTTCTCCACCGATCTCGCGATCGCCGACAAATCCGCCTTCTGCGGCCGCAACACCTCCGCCGCCAACCCCGAGGCGATGACCGCCAAGCACCCGCCGAAGCCGACGGATAAGAACGTCTTCGGTCGCTTCGGCGATGCCAGCGCGGCCCTCGGCGGCGATATCACCCTCGCCCCCGGCGCCTCCGCCACGTTCGTCTACACGATGACCATCGCCGCCGATGAGCGCGCCGTGCAGGATCTGCTCGAGCGATACACCACGATCCAGGCCGCGGATGCGGTGATCGCCGGCAGCGAGAAGAAGTGGGATGCCATTCTCGCTCCCTCCACCGTGCAGACTGCCCTCCCCGATTTCGATCTGCTGAACAACACCTGGCTCCCGTATCAGGCGATCTCCGGCCGCCTGTGGGGCCGCACCGGGTACTACCAGCAGTCCGGCGCGTTCGGTTTCCGCGATCAGTTGCAGGACAGCCAGGTCTGGCTCCCGCGCGATCCGTCGAAGACCCGCGACCAGATACTCCTTCACGCCGCGCATCAGTTCGCCGATGGCAGCGTCTATCACTGGTGGCATCCGCTCGCCGAGTTCGGCCTCCGCACCGCGTGCAGCGACGACTATCTCTGGCTTCCCTTCCTGATCGTGCAGTACATCAAGGAAACCGGCGACTGGGCGATCCTCGATGTCGTTGCTCCCTTCGTTGATGACGCCAAGGGTGCATCCATCCTCGATCATTGCACCCGGTCAATCGCCCGTTCCCTCGCCCGCCACAGCCCGCGCGGCCTCCCGCTCATCGGCTCCTGCGACTGGAACGATGGCCTTTCGGCGATGGGCGTCGGCGGCAAGGGCGAGAGCGTCTGGCTGGCTCAGTGGCTCTCTCACCTGCTGCAGGAGTTTGGACACGTCGTCTCCAAGGGCGGCGCCTCCGGCCCGAACGCAAAGCTCGCCGCGGAGTATCACGCCCACCGCGACACGCTCATCAAGTCCATCAACGCCCACGCGTGGGACGGCGAATCCGGCGGCCAGTGGTATCGCGCCGCGACTCGGGACGACGGTCGCTGGATCGGCACCGCCACTAACGAGGAAGGCCGCATCTTCCTGAACACGCAGACCTGGGCCATCCTTTCCGAAACGGCCCCGCAGGATCGCGAAGACGCGGCATGGGCCAGCGTCAAGCAGCATCTGCTCCAGTTCATGGGCCCGCTGCTCTCGTATCCCGCGTACACCGAGCCCGATCCCACAATCGGGTACATCACACGCTACGCCCCCGGCCTCCGCGAAAACGGCGGCGTGTACATGCACGCCGCGACGTGGGCCCTCGCCGCCGCCTGCAAGCGTCGCGATGTCCGCTCCGTCGAGAAGATCTGGCTCTCGATCTCCCCGCCCCTCCGCGGCCAGGATGCCGAGGCCTATCGCGCCGAGCCC
>JBGANP010000039.1:0-30369 GCA_044222255.1 Phycisphaerales bacterium | reverse complement strand
ACGAAGCTGCTCGCTCCGGGTCAGCGATTCTTCGGAAGCATACAGAATGGTATTTTGCGCGTACCACCACTCCACGCCGGGCTCGTTCCACACGCGCTCACGGATGCAGTCAATCGCGACAAATCCGCGGGCGGCGAACTTCGCGGCCCAATATCCGGGCCACTGCTCGTTGACATGGTCCGTCCCGCCCTGCATGGGGATGGCGGCGGAAAAAGCGATCGCTGGCGCGAGACCCGTGAGCGAATCGACAAACGCATCCGCGCTTACCTCGGGCAGATGCTCCGCAACTTCCAGGGAGATTGCCATGTCAAACCTCTGCAGCGGCGGTATCAGGCGTCCCAGATCGGTTGCGGTGAAGCAATCGCGCGGGATAAGGAGCTGCTTCGGGTCGACCCAAACTCCATCGAAGCCATGGATGTTGGTGATGCCAAGGCGCGCGAACTCCGCCAGCCAGGTGCCGATGCCGCATCCCACATCCACGACGCTGCGCGCTCGGGAAAGATGAAGCATCAGCGGCACCATAACCGCGGCAGAGCTGGCCGCGCCCGGGTGATGTGAGCTGAAGAAGTTGGAGTCGTAGGGCATGAAGAAGCTCTGTTGCGGTTGGTGAGCGAGCCCGGATGTCCGTGCGCGCCGCGGGGCTCATTCGACGGGCTTTTCGGCGGGCATGAACGGAACGATACGACGGAGTCGGCGCAGGATCGGTGACCCCGCAGACATGAGATCCTTCCAGAGACTTGGCGCCATCACCCTGAGCAGCACCACATATGCCGGAAGCCCCAAGCCGCCAATGACCCCGAGCTCCATGGTCCGGAGCATCCATGCCTTCTTGATCACCGGGGCGTAGATCGCGGCCAGCGGCACGACCTGTGTGGATGCCCACCAGGCGAGTGTGGTTGCCAGCGAACCGACGATGCAGGGCATCAGGATCACGCGAACCGCGTCGTTGATTCCGCCTCCGATCCGCTTGGTGGCCTCCACGTAGTTGTGAAAGCCGTATCCGAACGACGCGATCGCCAGTCCTATCGCCGCCGCTGAGACGGCGTCCTGCGCGGGCACCAGCAGAATCCCCGCCACGCTGACAGCGGCCGAGATCGATCCCCAGGCCAGTGCGATCAGCAGCTTGTCGCGGAAGCGTCGCTGCGCCTGGAGCAGACTCTGGGCCGACACGTAACCTCCCGCTCCCAGCATTCCCACGCTCATGATCTGCAACGGCTCCACGGCGGGCAGCCATTTCTGACCGAACATCAGCGCGATCGCCGGTCCCGCCGCGGCCGCCTGCATGAAGCAGACCGGCGCCATGACGGCCGTGAGCGCCCGTGAAGATCGCAGCATCGCCGCCCGCTGTCGGTCGGGTTCCCCTTCCATCTTCCCCAGCGTGGGGAAGAGCACGCTGTCGATCTGTACGCTCAGTAGCATCAGCACCTGCAGCGAGAGGTTGTACGCGAAAGTGAAATAGCCGGTGGACGCCTTGCCCACGTATCGCCCGAGCATCAGGGCCGGAACGCTCGGGCCGATGGTGTACGCAAACGATGTGAGCAGCAGCGTGAGCCCGGGAATGAGAATGTACTTCCACCGCCGCACGTTCCATTGCCGGGAGATCGTGATCGGCTCTGCCCGGTGGTACATCCACCAGCGGATGAGCCCCGAGAGCAGCCGAGGCACGACGAACGCGAATACGCCGAACTTCGACAGCGCCAGCAGGAGTTGCAGGATCGGCGTCGTCGCTCCCCAAACAAACTGGCAGAGCGCGATGTACTTGAACCGCAGCTTGGCCTGCAGCTTCGCTTCCTGCACCAGCGTCATGTTGTATGTCGGCTGCGCGAGCGCGAGGATCAGCAGCATCCAGACGAGCGTTCGATCCGCATAAAACCATCCCGCGATCGGGGCCGCGCCGAGAATCAGCAACATCGAAAACAAGCCGGTCGCCGTCGCGACCCAGAAACCCGTGCTCTGCCAGAGCTCGATCCGTTTGTGCCGGGAAAGGAGTATCTCACGCACGCCGACCTGTTGCGAGAGATTCGCGTAGTTCACGATCGACATCGCCAGTCCGAAGAGCCCGAACTGCTCCTGCGACAGCACGTGTGCAAGCACGACTTGGGAGCCGAACGAGATGATGCGCGTCACGATGCTCTGGCCGGACATCAGCACGAAGCCCATGGCCGCGCGTTTGCCCAGCCCGCCATCCGCCCCGGGAGTCGTCGCCGTAGTGGATTCAATCAACTCGGGCGTATCCCCCAGCGGCGCGGGTGCGGCCTCCACGATCGGGAGTTGCTCGGCGTGCGCCGGCGTGTTGCTCATCGGGGACGCTCCGGCGCCCGATCTGCGCTCTGATGCACCTCGTGCCCAGCGTCCCGCAGCGTCTTTTCGCGCGCCGCCAGTTCCAGATCGCTCTCCACCATCATCCGGATGAGCTGCTCCACCGATGTCCGCGGCGTCCACCCGAGCTCTCGCTTCGCCTTCGAGGCATCTCCGCAGAGCGTGTCCACCTCGCTCGGGCGCAGGTACCTCGCGTCGATCTTCACAAAGTCCTTCGCGTCCAGCCCGACATGCGCGAACGCGGCATCCGCAAAGGCCTGGACGCTCATGGATCGACCCGTCGCGATGACAAAGTCGTCCGCGCTGGGGCGCTGTAGCATCATCCACATCGCTTCGATGTAATCACCGGCGAAGCCCCAGTCCCGCTGCGCTTCCAGATTGCCGAGATAGACCGCCGATTGCAGCCCGAGTTTGATCCGCCCCACCGCCCGCGTGATCTTTCGCGTGACAAACGTCTCTCCCCGCCGCGGCGACTCGTGATTAAACAGAATCCCGCACGAGGCATGCATCCCGTACGCCTCGCGATAGTTCACCGTCGCGTGGTGTGCCATCACTTTCGCTACGGCGTACGGTGAGCGCGGCCGCAGGGGCGTCGTTTCCCGCTGTGGCGTTTCCGCGACCTTGCCGTACATCTCTGATGAACTCGCTTGGTAGTACCGAACCGCCCGCCCGCTGACCTGCTGATAGTCGCGCACGGCTTCGAGGAGTTTGAGCGCGCCAAGCCCCGTGCTCTCAGCCGTGTGGATCGGCATCTCAAAGCTGACGCGCACGTGGCTCTGGGCCGCGAGGTTGTACACCTCGTCCGGTCCGATCGAGCGCACCAGCCGCTCAAGGATGTTTGCGTCGGTGATGTCCCCGTGGTGGAGGACCATGCCCGGTCCGCCGCCGCCATCTCGCATCGCGTGCGGGTCTCGGTAGATATGGTCGATGCGGGAGGTGTTGAACGAACTCGCCCGGCGCATGATCCCATGCACCTGATACCCCTTGGCAACCAGGAACTCGGCCAGATACGAGCCGTCCTGGCCGGTAATGCCGGTGATCAGGGCTCGCTTGGTCGGGGTTGTGGCGGTGGGGGGCATGGATGGCGCAAGAACTGCGCAAAGTCGGGTGTTTGAGGGGCGATGACCGTTTCGCGCGGCGTGGTCCGAGAGCATCGGCGTTTGTCTGCCCCGCATCCACAGATCGTGGTCACGCTCGTACGCCCGGCTCATCTCACCGGATCGCGCGGCTCAGAAACCTTCGGTTGTTCGGGATCTGGGTGGAGCGGATCGCGTCCGTACAGCATGCCGCCCGCGGTGACAACCGCCAGCAGGGCGGTCAAGGCCAGTGGTCCGGCGACGCGCCAAGCGGCGAGCGCTGATCCGCGTCGGATTGTGCCTGCCTCAATCGCAGCCGCGCCATATCGCGCCGCCAGCAGGGCGAAGAGCATGAGGAGGAACGGCTCGTGGTATCGCTGCCAACAGTTGGCGTTCGCGGACTGGGCCGCGATGAACGCGCCCACGGCGGTCGCCACGATCCCCCGCCGCTTGTCGTCCACGATCGCGAGCCACCCGGCAAGCATGATCGCTCCGAGCGGTGCGAGCACGAGGATCAGCGGGCTGCTGTGATGCGCGATCGAAAGCCCGGCTCCGTCCATCACACCGACGATTCCCCACAAGCCGCCGGAACGTGGTTCGCGAAGGAACGTCGTCTCAGGAATCGCCGCCCACGCCGCCGCGCCAACCGCGGCAAGCACAACCATCGGCCGAGATTCCCGCCATACCCGTTCGACACCAGTCCACATCCATCCGACAAAGAACAGCGAAAACACAGCGATGAGAGACAAAATAAACGGAACCGTCGCCCAGTTGATGATGGAGCCGTTCTTGACAACGTGCTGAACCTGAAAACTCGGTGGTGTCAGCCCGTGCCATAAGCGCACGAACGCCGCGAGAATCACGACCGCCGGAACGCAGGCGAACACCGCGACCAGCGTCATGGAAATCCGCCGCCCGGGTTGGCGCACGGCGTCCGACAGCCCCTCGTCCGATGCCCGGGTTGTGCTCAGCCAACCCGCCGCGAGCAACGGCGCGGCGGCCCACACATGACTCTGCCGCACAAGCACAAGTACAGCGAGGGCAAGCCCACCGAACATGAGCGTGCTGGATGTCTGGCGGTACCGCATGCTCGTCATGACAACGATCATCGCGAGCAACCACCCCGCGTTGTCCGGAAGCAGCCAGACGCCGGAGGTGAACACATACGGCGATGCCACGCACGGCAGGGCAAGTGTTGCAAGCTCGAGCCACGTCCGACAGCGATCAAGCCCAGCCCGAGACATCATGCGTGCGAGCAGCAAGAACAATCCGACCGTCATCAGCGCGGCCACGACTTGCAGGAGGATGGGGTTCTGCGAGACCGTCCGCGCCACCACGGCCATCAGCAAGTGATATCCCGGCGTCGTGGCAGACAAATAGTCGTGCAGGTCCGGCCGCGGCAGTTCCCCCGCAAACTTCAGAATGGCTTTCAGGTGATACTCGTACTGATCGCACGCCGCCCGTCCCCGCGTCCAGCCGATCACCCAGAGCGCCGCCGCTGGAACGAGCAACACCCCAATAAGCAACGTGGCCAACCACATCCACTGTGATTTGCTCCGATTAGGGTTGTGCGGCGAGTGGGGTTTGGTCATACTGGGGGTGTGCGACAGCGTGATACGCCATATCGGCCCATCCTGTGCGGCTTGTTCATGACCGCATGTGCGGCCTCATGCTTCGCACAGGCAGGCAACCCGCGCCAGATCGACCGCGCCGACTACGCCGCCCGCCTTCGAGCCATGTGGATGGGCGAGTGCATCGCCAACTGGACGGGTCTCCGCACCGAAGGCCAGGTGACCACGCCTCCATTCCTCACCGACGCTGCGTGGGAAACCAATCCACTCCCGGATCGCCCCTGGGTCCACCTGGATCTTTTCCTCTATTCCAACCCATGGGGCGCGGACGACGATACTGATATCGAATATGTCTATCTCCACGCTCTGCACACCACCGGTACGAATCGCCTGACACCTGCGCTGATCGCCCAGCAGTGGATCGATCACATCAACAGCTACATCTGGGTCTCCAACGCCTCCGCGCGATCGCTCATGACGGCTGGTGTTCGACCACCCATGACCGCGCTCGCGCAGGGGCTGGATCCCGCCGCGCCCGTGGATAACTCCCTGATGATCGACGCCCAGCTCACGACCGAGTTCTTCGGCGCGCTCTGCCCCGGCATGCCCGATCGCGCCCTGCAGATGGCCGACAGTCCTATCCGCACCAGCTCGCGCGGCTACGCGGCCCACGCCTCGCAGTTCTACGCCGTTCTCTACTCGCTCGCCTCGCAGGTGGACCCCGCTTTGACGGGGCGCGAGCAAGCCATCTGGCTTGTCCGTGAAGCTCGCAAGTACATTCCGTACTCCTCCAAGTCCGCGGATGTGATCGACTTCGTACTAGCGGACTTCTTGGCCAATCCGGATCCCAACGACTGGGAGCGCACACGCGATCTGGTATACCAGCGATATCAGGCCGGAGCCACCGCGAATGGTTTTATCTATCGCGCCTGGTATGAGTCCTCCGTCAATCTCGCCGGAGGCGTTCTCGCTCTTCTGTACGGGCAGATGGATTTCGTCCGCACTGTGCAGATCGGCACGCTCTCCGGCTGGGATTCCGACAACGGCACGGCGACCATGGGCGGCTTGGTCGCCTTCATCCGCGGCCAGTCGTTTCTCGATGAATACAACTGGGTTTCTGACAAGTTCTGGATCACCCGTACGCGCGACAACCTCCCCGACTACACGCCCGGGCCGGCGATTGACGGCGAGGACACCTTCACGCTTATGGCCCGGCGCATGCTGCCGATCATCGATCGCGAAGTTCGCGACGCCGGCGGCCGCGTGCTCACCGCCACATCTGGCGATAGCGCCCCGCGCGGCACATGGATCCTCCCCCCCGGGGGCGCGGGCGACGCGGTGTCGTCCGCCGCCGCGCTGGCACTCTCGCCGACTCACCAGGAGTTCACTCGCAGCGCCAACTGGAGCGTCCGACTCGCAGGCGGCACCGCAACACCCGCGTGCAGCGTCCCCGGCGCGCCCGAGCCGGGCTTCGGATCTGGTGCGATCGCTCTTATCGCCGACGGCCAGGAATCTGACTGGCGCGGCCACGAAGAGTTCGGCTCCCCACGGGGCTTCCTCTCAACTCAGCGCGCGGGCGGCAACCCTCCGGGCGCCGAGCAGTCCTTCACCGTCACGTACGATCGTGCCGTTTCCGTCCACACCATCCGCTTCATGGGCGGCCACCACTTCACCAGCGGCCCCATCATCGGCGGTTGGTTTCAATCCATTACGCCCCAGATTCTGGTCGGCGGCGAATGGATCACTCCCGCACTTTCCTCATCGCCCACGCCCTCGGTGTCATCGCCGTTCGCGCTCAGCGATTTCGTGCTCTCATCCACCGCGCAAGCCACGGCCATTCGCGTTTTCGGATTGCCCGGCGGCACCGGCGCGTTTGTCACCTGCATGGAACTCGATGCACTCGCCCCGCCCGCACCTGCGGCAATGCCAACCTTCGATCTTGATCACAACGGGGCTCTCTCCATCGATGATCTGTACGCCTGGTTCTCCACTCCCACGGACCTCAACGCGGACAGCCAGACCGACGAAGCGGATGTGCTGTACCTCGAGGCCGCCCTGCGCCTGGGCGAAACGCCCGGAATGAGCGTCCATCACTGAACATTCCCGCCGCAGCTGGCGTCTCCACTTCAACAGGGGATGCCCAACGTCCGATAGACTCTCGCCGCATGCCGGGGATGATCGCGCGTTGTCGCCGAATCCCGCGGATGCCCCATCCACCCATGTCCAGCCGCGCATCCTTCCTTGACTACCTTCGCCTCGCCCGCCCCATGCAATGGGCCAAGGGTGCATTCGTGGTCGTCGGTCCCGTGTATGGTCTGGCCATCAAGGATGTTCCCTCCGCCCTCGCCGTTCTCGGCGCGTTTCTCGCTTTCGGCTTCAGCTCCAGCGCCTGCTACATCCACAACGACATTCGCGATCGCGAGCTGGACAAGGCCCACCCCCGCAAGTGCCGTCGCCCCATTGCCGCGGGGCGCCTTGGCGTTGCCAGCGCGTACTCCTTCTTCGTCATCCTGCTTGTCCTCGCTGCCGGCACGCTTGCGCTAGTTCCGGGCGGCGTCGAGAATCACTACCGCCGGGAGCTTCTCGCTCTCTGTGTCGCCCTCTACATTGCCAACGTGCTGGCGTACTCCACCTGGCTCAAGCACAAAGCCGTGGCGGATGTCATCTCTCTCTCTGTCGGTTTCGTTCTCCGCGTCCTTGGCGGGTGTGCCGCCGTTGCGGTCATTCCCTCCTCCTGGCTCCTGAACGTCACGTTCTTCGTCTCGATGTTCCTCGCCTTCGGCAAGCGGCTCGGCGAACGCCGCACCATGGGCTCCGCCGCCTCCACCACCCGCGGCGTCCAGCTCAAATACACCGACGACCTCCTCCGCATGGCCATGGTCGTGACCGGCGTCGCCACTCTGCTCACCTATTCCCAGTACGTCCAGTCCCAGTCGGACCTCTACACCCGCGGGTTCAACCTCCTCTGGCTGACCATGCTTCCTGCCACCTACTGCCTCCTTCGGGCCATGGTGAAAGTCGAGGTCGGGGAATACGACGATCCGACCGACATGGCGACCCGCGATCGCCCATTCCAGCTTGCGGTCGCCGTCTTCGGGGTAATCACGATTCTCCTGATCCTTTGGCTGCGGATGAAGGTCCTGCCGATTGGCCCCTCTGCGGCCTGAATTACCGCTGCCGCCGAACCCCTGCCGACATAGACCGGTACACATCAGTTCCCGCTTCCGTCGGCTTGCCGGCCGGCGCGAGAAGCGGGGATCGCGTATTCTGTTCCGTCGTCGTCCCCAGGGAGGGGGTCCGCCGCGCCCCCCATCATTCAGATGGTTTGCGGCCGCAAGGGAGTGCCACTATGTCCTCGTCTCGTCGCTTTGGTGCGATCTCCGCCACGCTCATGCTCGTGCTTCTGGCCGGGCTCGCGCCGGCCCCGTCGTTTGCGCAAGCGCCGCCCGCCGCGCCAGAAGAGAAACCCGACTTCCCGCCATTCGCGGAGGTCTCCAAGGGCTTCGAGAAGGTGGTGTCCTTCAATGAACAGGGCAAGGAGCCGTTTTACACGCTGTACAAGAAGGACAAGGACCAGTCCCTCCTCGCCGAGCTCCCCCGTAACTTCGCGGGCCAGAAGCACTACTGGGCCATGACCGTCGCCAGCGGCGACACCTGGGCCGGTCTGCAGGGCAACGCCGTCGTCGCTTATTGGCGGCGCTACGACAAGACGCTCGCCCTCGTGCAGCCCAACTTCGAGACGCGCTCCACCGGCGATGAGGAATCCAAGGCGGGTGTGAACCAGCAGTTCTCCGATCGCGTGCTGCTCGAAGTGCCGATCCGCTGCATGGGGCCGAACGGTCAGCCCGTGATCGACCTCAAGCAACTCCTTGCCGGTCAGGCCGGACGCTTCTTCGGCGGCCAGGGCGGCGGCACCAACGCCAACCTCGCCACCTTCAAGAGCATCAAGGCCTTCCCCGAGAACATCGAGATCTCCATCGAGATGCCCGCCGGCGGCGGCCAGCTTCGCACGTTCCACTACTCGATCAGCCGCCTTCCGGACAACACCGGCTACAAGCCCCGCGAGGCCGACGAGCGCATCGGCTACTTCACCACCACCTTCCGCGACCTCGGCAAGTTCCGCGATGACAAGAAGTGGGTCCGCTACATCAACCGTTGGAACCTCGAGAAGCGCGACCCCTCGCTGAAGCTCTCGCCCCCTAAGACGCCGATCGTCTTCTACATCGACAACAAGGTTCCAGTCCGCTATCGCCGCCACGTGCGCGACGGTATTCTCGCGTGGAACAAGGCCTATGAGAAGGTCGGTATCGCCGACGCCATCGAGGTCTACTACCAGGATGGCACGACCAATGCCAACATGGAAAAAGACCCCGAGGATGTGCGGTACAACTTCATCCGCTGGCTCGCCAACGACCAGGGCACGGCCATTGGGCCCAGCCGCACGGACCCGCGCACCGGCCAGATTCTCGATGCCGACATCGTCCTGACCGACGGCTGGATCCGCCACTTCTGGTTCCAGGCCAACGAGCTGCTCCCCGAAACCGCCATGACCGGCATGTCCGCCGAGACCCTCGCCTGGCTGGACAAGAACCCGCAGTGGGACCCGCGCATCCGGCTCGCCGACCCCTCCCAGCGCGACTACATCCTCGCCCAGCGCGCCCAGCGCGGCGTCCTCAAATACGGCGGCCACCCCGCCGGGAACGTCGATCCCTCCTCCGGATATGGCGACAACCCCTTCGACGGCATCATCGGCCAAGTCAGCCAGTTCAATGGTCTCTGCATGGCCGCGCGTGGCAAGGCAACGGACATGGCCTTCATGGGCATGTACCTCGAACTCGAGGATCTGATCGCCGATCCGCCAACCGCCGATGGAGACAAGACCGACGCCGACAAGAAGGACGAGAAAGATAAGGACAAGAAGAAGGACCCCAAGGACGGCGACAAGAAGGAAGCCAAGAAGGAAGAGCCCAAGGGCGACACGCTCGACGGCATTCCCGAGTGGTTCGTCGGCCCGCTCCTTGCGGACCTTGTCTCGCACGAGGTCGGCCACACCCTCGGCCTCCGCCACAACTTCAAGGCATCATCGATCTACTCCTCCAACAAGATCAACTCTTACGAGATCAAGGGCGAGAAGCCCTTCGCAGGATCGGTGATGGACTACATCCCCGTGAACATCAACCGCGAGTCCGGCCCCGTGCAGGGCGACTACGCGATGCGCGGCATCGGCCCCTACGACTACTGGGCCATCGAATACGGCTATACCTCCGGCGACACCAAGGACATTCTCAAGCGCTGCGCCGAGCCGGAACTCGTCTTCCTCACCGATGAGGATGTCGGCGGCTCCGATCCGCTCGCGCGTCCGTATGACTTCGCCGCCGATCCGCTGGACTACGCCAACAACCAGTCCCGGCTCATCGAGTACTACCGCGGCCGACTCCTCGACAAGTTCGTCAAGGAGGGCGAGAGCTGGTCCAAGGCGCGGCGCGGCTACGCCATCACGCTCAACCAGCAACTCCAGTCCCTTACGTTCATGGCCCCCTGGGTCGGCGGCGCCCACGTTGCCCGCGACCGCAAGGGCGATCCGAACGCGCGCCAGCCTGTCACGGTCGTTCCCGTCGAGAAGCAGCGGGCCGCGCTCCGCTACGTCATGGACCACGCCTTCAAGGACCAGGCCTTCGGCCTCAACGCCGAGATGATGAAGTTCATGACCGTGGACAAGTGGTCCGATCAGGGTGGCCAGCGCGACATCTTCGAAGAGTCCGCCTTCCCCATCCACGATCGCATCATGGGCCTCCAGGCCACCGCGCTCACGCTCCTCATCAACCCCACCACGCTCAAGCGTGTCTACGACAACGAGCTGCGCACTCCGAAGGATCAGGACATGCTCACGCTCCCGGAGCTGATGTCCAGTGTCACTAATGAAATCTGGATGGAGCTCGACAAGCCCGAGAGCAAGGCCTTTACGCCGCGGGACCCGATGATCTCCTCCCTCCGCCGCAACCTCCAGCGCGAGCACCTCTTCCGCCTCATCGATCTGGCCATGCCCGACGCGATGCCCGGCGCGGCAGGAAAGCCCGTCGCCAACCTCGCCACCTCCACCCTCCGCGACATCCGCTCCAAGATCGACAAGGTCATCGACGTCAAGGGCAACGGCCGCAAGAACGCCGACGAATACACCTACGCTCACCTCGCCGAAACGGCCCTCCGCATCGACAAGGCTCTCGACGCCTCCTTCATCTACAATGCCAGCTCGATCGGCGGCGGCGGCATGGGCAACTTCTTCTTCGGCCAGCCCACCGGCATGCCCGCCGGCCAGAGCAACCATGGCGAAGCGATCACGCCCCCATCGGCCCGCTACGGCATCGAGCCCGGCCAGCCGTAAGCATCCTCACGACGACTGATCTCATTCAAGCCGCCCGACACAAGTCGGGCGGTTTTTTCGTCATGATCTTTTCTGGACGGCACAGGCAGCGTGCTGCCCGTGGTCTTGAAATCTCAGCGATAGATCGCGGGCTGCCGAGTTCTTACCCAGCGCTTCCCACCAGCCCGGCATTCGTCGGAAACCGCTTCAGCGCGGCCAGCAACTGCTCGATCTGCACATGCGGCGGTGCATTCATCAGCCGTCTTCGCAGGGCGCCGATGGTCTTGAGTTCCATCTCCGGTTGCAGCAGGTGCTCCTTGCGCGTGCCGCTCGCCGCAAGGTTGATGGCCGGGAAGAGCCGCCGCTCCGAGATCTTGCGATCCAGAATCAGCTCCATGTTGCCTGTGCCCTTGAACTCCTCGAAGATCACCTGATCCATCGCCGATCCGGTGTCCACCAGGCACGAGGCCATGATCGTCAGTGATCCGGCCTCTTCCGTGCAGCGGGCCGCACCGAACAGTTGCTTCGGCACTTCCAGTGCTCGCGAGTCGATGCCGCCCGAAAGCGTCCGCCCGCTGCTGGCATACTTGCGTGATCGATTGAACGCGCGCCCCAGGCGCGTCAGCGAGTCCATCAGCACCACGATGTGCCGCCCCGCCTCCACCATCCGCTTGCATCGCTCGATCGTGCTGATCGCCACGTTGATGTGGACTTCCGCGTCGTGATCGTTGGATGAGCCCACCACGCGGCAGCGCGGCCGCGCCCCGCCCTCGGAGCCCATCCACTCCGCGAATGACCGCTTGAAGTCCGTCACTTCCTCCGGCCGCTCATCCACCAGCAGGATGCACACCTCAACATCCGGGTGGTTCTTGAGAATGCCGGTCGCGATGTCTTTCAGCAGCGTCGTTTTGCCCGCCTTCGGCGGCGAGACGATCAACCCTCGCGTCCCGCGCCCGATCGGGCAGAACAGATCGATGAGCCGGCACGACGGCGAACACTCCGGATACTCAAGCGTCAGTCGCGGCTGCGGATCGATGCTCGTCAGCTCATCAAACGGCTTCGCGTTCGCGAACTTCTCCGGATCGATCCCCTCGATCGCGACAATGCTCTCCACCACCGCCCGCTCGCCGCGCCCCGGCTTGGGAATCTCGCCCTCGTGCGTCGGAATCAATCCGTTTCCCGCGGCCGCTGGTGCTGCTGCCCCTGCTGGCGTGAGTGGGGGAGTGGTCGGCTGCGCTGCCGCGGGCTGGGCCGCCGCGCTCTGCGATGCACCCTGTCCAGACTTGGTTGCCGGAACCATCCCCGGTCCGAGCGGCGCGGGTCCGGTCATCGGCTTGCCGCCTCGTCCCCAGCCCCCGGTTGCCGGCCGCGGCCCACTTCCCGATTGGATGTACTGTGTCGCTGGCTTCCCCGTAACGCCCGCCGCGCCCGGCCCCGCCCGATGTGCAGCCGGCGGCGGATGCCGAATCCCCGACCCCGGAACCCCCGGCCCGCCCGTCGGGCCGATCGGCTGCGTTTGCGGCGATCGGTTCTGCTGCTGGGGCTGCTGGCGCGGCGGGCGAATCCCCACCGTCACCGTGATCTCCAGCCCGTTGCGCAGCTTGTACCGCTCCGCCAGCGACTGCGGCACAAAGGGATCATCGTCCCGCTGCACCAGAGTGGAGCCGCTCATCTGCCGCACACGACCTTCCGATCGCTGCGGCCATTCCAGAATGCCTGTCAGTGTCGCCATGCAATATGTCTGCTCACCGCGACGGCCCAACGGCCGTGCAAGGTCGAAACCCGCGGCGAATTCAAACCCCGTCCCCACGTATCCGTCAGCCAGCCCCTCCCCCAATCCTCCCCGAACAGAACCATCAGAGCAGATATCGGCACCTAAGTCAAGCACCTTCGCCCCTCCTTCACTCCGGAAGTCGTCCACGCCGAAGACCACCCCGATCCCGGGCCATACCCGCCTTCCTTCTCAATTCAACGTCTTCCGCCCCTCTTTCGCTATCATCGCCCCCGACTCCGGTTCCGAAGTCGGAACTTGGATTAATTTTCAGGGTTCAGGACCAGCGGAAGGGGTGGGCGCGGCTCTCAGCGATGGAAACACTCAAGGGCATCGCGGTCTCCCCGGGAATCGTCATCGGGCGTGTCTTCGTCCTCGACGATGAGCACCGTCGCATTCCCCGCCGCACCGTTCGCGCCGAGCAGGTGCCCATCGAGCACGACCGGCTCTGGAAAGCCCTCGGCGCCTCCATCGCCGAACTCAACGCCCTCCGCGAGCGGACTCGGGCGCAGCTGGGTGAAGAGGCGGGCAAAATCTTCGGCGTCCACATCGGCATGTTGAGCGACGCCTCGCTCACCAAGCCCATGCACGAGTTGATGGATCGCGACCGCGTCACCGCGGAATACGCCGTGTGGAAGGGACTCGAAGACCTCGTGCAGGTTTTTCAGAAGCTCCCCGATCCGACGTTTCAGACCAAGGTCGATGATCTCCGCGATCTTTCCAGCCGCGTGATCCGCCACCTCATCGGCGAGCACACCGGCCGGCTCAAGCAGTTGAACTCTCAGGCGGTCATCGTCGCGCGCGATCTCACCCCCAGCCAGGCCGCGGCCTTCGATCGGCGCAACGTCATCGCCTTCGCCACCGACCTGGGCGGCAAGACCAGCCACACCGCGATCGTCGCCCGTGCCATCGGGATTCCCGCCGTCGTTGGCGTCGGCCAGCTCACGCGCCATGTCACCGATGATCTTCCCATCATCATCGACGGCGACCGCGGCATGGTCGTCATTGATCCCGACGAGAAGACGCTCCACGAGTACGAAGACTCGATCGAAGCCCGAAAAAGCGTGCAAATCTCGCTCGCCGAGATCGCGCGACTGCCCAGCGTCACCGCCGACGGCACGCCCATCTGCCTCCTCGGCAACATCGAGTTCCCCGACGAGATCGAGTCCGTCATGAAGATGGGCGGCGAAGGTGTGGGTCTCTATCGCACCGAGTTCCTCTACCTCACGGGGCAGAAAGAGCCGACCGAGGACGACCACTTCCAGGCCTACAAGCGCGCCGTTGAACTCATCAAGGGCCGCATCCTCACAATCCGCACCATGGACCTCGGCGCGGACAAGTACACCCAGGAGCAGGCCGAAGAGCCGGAGCGCAACCCCTTCCTCGGTCTGCGCTCCATCCGCTACTGCCTGCAGAACCTTCCGATGTTCAAGGCCCAGCTCCGCGCCATCCTGCGCGCCAGCAGCATCG
This sequence comes from Phycisphaerales bacterium, assembly GCA_044222255.1. GTDB lineage: Bacteria > Planctomycetota > Phycisphaerae > Phycisphaerales > UBA1924 > UBA4658. The sequence continues at coordinate 15,801 of JBGANP010000039.1, read as the reverse complement.
GCCCCATCAAGATCATGTTCCCACTGGTCACCAACATTCAGGAGCTGCGCCAGGGCAAGTATCTCCTGAACGATGTCATGGAAGACCTTGAGGAAGAGGGCGTGCCCTTTGATCGCAAGATCGAGGTCGGCATGATGGTCGAGGTTCCCGCCGCGGCGATCATGGCCAACATGTTCGCCCGCGAGTCCGCCTTTTTCAGCATCGGGACCAACGACCTCGTCCAGTACACCCTCGCCGTGGACCGCACCAACGAGCGCGTCGCCAACCTCTATAACCCGTACCACCCCGCCGTCCTGAACCTGCTCAAGGACATCGCCCGGGTTGGAAAACGCCACAACATCCCGGTTTCCTGTTGTGGGGAGTCCGCCGGAGACCCGGAATTTGCCTTCCTGCTTCTCGGGCTCGGCCTGCGTACCCTTTCGGCGACGGCATCTTCTTTGCCCATTCTGAAAAGGATGGTCCGGAAAGTGACGATCCAGAAGTGTGAGCGGATCGCCCAAAAAGCGGCCTCGCTCGATTCCGATACCGCCGTCGCGGCCTATGTCCGCGACCAGGTACGAAAAGTCATTCCCGAGGCCTTCGACGGACGTTCCGGCGAGAGTTAAGGGATACAGGAACAGGTCCGGCCTACCCAGTACCGGGGGGCCGATGCAGGAACGAACGGCCCTTTCAGCCGTCCGCTGCTCGCGCAGAACCGACTTCGTCGCCGCCCGTTGTGGGCGGCGCGTCGGCGAGCGAGTGATGGATGGCGAGCGCTCGACAGCCCCGTAGAACGGGCGGAGCCGGGGACGAATCAGCGTTCGCGGCCCATCGCCCCCTCCTTTGAGGGAGTCGGCGTGTGGCGGCGGACGGGACGAAGCGCCCCGCGACACGCCGTTGTGCGTGTCCCCGGCGCGGGAAGCGTTCCAAGTCGGCATGAAGGTGCTGTGCGAGCCGAGACCCATTCACGGGTCGGTTGTGCGATCGCGTCGCCACTCTGGCAGATGCGCCGCCCCAATCCGCGAAGCGCGGCACGCCCATCGTGGCGACGTCGCGGCACGGGTCCCTTCGGACTCGAGGAAAGGTTTGGTATGAGCAGCAAGAAGCAGCAAATGGTCATCAACTACGTCCCCGCCGAGGAATGCCGCGTGGCGATCATCGAGAACGGACGACTCGAGGAGTTCCACGCCGAGCGCATGGACGGCCCCTCGAACCACGTGGGCAACATCTACGTGGGCAAGGTCATGAATGTGGAGCAGTCCATTCAGGCCGCGTTCATCGATTTCGGTTTGGAGCAGAACGGGTTCCTCCACACCTCCGACGTCCACCCGCAGTATTTCCCGGGCGAAGACAACGACAAGACCGAGCGCGTGGGGCGCAAGACGCCGCGTCGCGAGCGTCCGCCGATCCAGGATTGCTTCCGCCGCGGCGACGAGGTCGCCGTCCAGGTGCTCAAGGAAGGCGTCGGCACCAAGGGACCGACGGTCACCAGCTACCTGAGCATCCCCGGCCGCTTCCTCGTGATGATGCCGCAGATGGACAAGGTCGGCGTCTCCCGCAAGGTTGAGGACGAGGAGACTCGGCGCAAGATGCGGGAGATTCTCGACCAGCTCGATCTTCCCGACGGCTTCGGTTTCATCCTCCGCACGGCGGGCATGGAGCGCAGCAAGGCGGAACTCAAGCGCGACTTGGCGTATCTCATGCGTCTCTGGAAAGACATGGAGAAGCGCTGGCGCGGCGGCTCCAAGCCACGCCTCCTCTACAGCGAGAGCGATCTGCTCGTCCGCGCCCTGCGCGATCTGCTCACGGCGGACATCGATGAGATCGTCGTGGACAACGAGGCCGCGCTCACCCGCGCCGCCCGCTTCCTGAAGATCGTCGCCCCGCGCACCAGTACGCGACTGGTTCACTACACGGGCAAGAGCCCCGTGTTCCATGTCATGGGCATCGAGCCGCAGATCCAGATGATCCACGCCCGCGAGGTGCCCCTGGAGTCCGGCGGTCGTCTCGTGATCGACGAGGCCGAAGCGCTCGTCGCCATTGATGTGAACAGCGGCAAGAGCCGCGAGGCCCGCGACAGCGAGACCAACGCGTATCAGACCAACCTCGAAGCGGCGGACGAGATCTGCCGCCAGCTCCGCCTGCGCGATCTCGGCGGCGTGATCGTCAACGACCTCATCGACATGCGTTCGGCCAAGCACCGCCGCGACATCGAGGCGCGCTTCGCCGAGAACTTCAAGAAGGACCGCGCCCGCTGGACGATCGCGCCCATTAGCGAGTTCGGCATTCTCGAGATGACCCGCCAGCGCATGCGGGCGAGCCACGAGAGCCAGCACTTCACCGATTGCCCGACTTGCCGCGGCCGCGGTTTGGTCCAGCGCCCCGACTCCGTCGCGGGCGATGCCCTTCGCGAACTGGCCGCGCTGCTGGATGCACCCAGCGTGCAGCGCGTCGAACTGGTCGTTCACCCGCGCATCGCAGGCGAACTGCTCTCCACCAAGCGCCGCGCGCTTGGCCGCCTGGAACGCTCCAGCGGCAAGCACGTGGATGTCCGCGTGAGCGAGGCCATTCTCGTCGATCGTGTCACGTTCTACGCCTACGACGAGCGCGGCGCGGATCTGGATATTCCCAAGCTCGGCCACCGCCGCGCCACCGAGAGCGAACTGGTCAACTACGAGATCACCTCCGACGCGGGCGAGGAATGGGCGACCGAGCCCGAGCCGATCGCCGAGCCGGATCAGTACGCCGACGAGGCGAACACGCTTGATTCCGAAGCCCATCCCATCGAGCTTGAGCCCCTCACGCTCGCTGAGATCGCGGCGCAGGATCGCGCCCGTGCTCAGCAGCCGCGTGGCCAGGCGCCGCACCACGGACACGCCCCGCAACACGCGGGTGGTCCCGAGGGCGAACAGGGCGAGGGTGGTCGCCGTCGCCGTCGTCGTCGCGGTCGTCGCGGCCGCGGCGGAGCGCCCGGCCAGCCGCAGTTTGGTGAACCCAACTACGTCCAGCCCGTTGACGGCGCCGAGCCGTTCAACGCCGACGGCTCCGTGCCGCAGTATCCCGCCGATGGTGAATACGCCCCCGAGGGCGGCTTTAACGCCGAAGCGCCGTATGTCGAGGATGGCCAGCCGCCATTTGACGCTTCGATGAACGGCGCGCCGGGACAACCTGGCGATCAAGGGCAACAGGGCGAGCAGGGCGAAGGTGGTCGGCGCCGCCGCCGCCGTCGCGGTCGTCGCGGCCGCGGCAATGGTCAGCCCGGTTTCCCGGGCCAGCCGGGCGATGCGCCGGCGTTCAACGAGCAGGGCCAGCCGTACGACGGCGCGCCCCAGCCCGGATTCGATGGGTCGTATGCGCCCGAAGGCCAGCCGATGGACGAGGGCGCGCCCTATGAGCAGCCCGCTCAGGAGTCCGCCGAGTATGTCAATCCCGAGGATCAGGGTGATGGCGCTCTTCCCACCGGCGAGCCCGGCTTTGCGGGTCAGCCCAACTTTGGTGATGAGCAGGGCGACGGCGGTCCCCGTCGCCGTCGTCGTCGCCGCGGCCGTCGTGGTGGTGGTGGGATGAACGGGGGCGATCCCGTCGGCGGGCCGGCAGCCGGACAGCCTCCGGTCGGTGCGCCACAGAACCGTGGCGGCCGCAATCGGCCGCAGCAGGATCAGCCCTCTCTCGCGGCGATGTTCCGCGACACCACGCCGCTTCCGGTAAACTCTGGCCCAAGGGACGACTTCGCGCCCGTGGCCGAATCCGGCGGCGACTTTGATTCGCAATCTCCGATGATCGACGAAGGTTCCGCTATCGATGGTTCGGGCCAAGATGGTTCCGGCGAGTCGCAGGACAACTTCCCCGACGGCCCCGAGGGCGAGCCCGGCGAAGGTGCCCCGCGTCGCCGCCGCCGCCGCGGTCGGCGCGGCGGTCGTGGTCGCGATGGTGCGCCAGATGGCGCGCCGATCGAGCCCTCTGGCGAACCCGTCGCCTTCCGTCCTCCGTCAGCGCAGCCCCCACAGCGCAAGCCCGTCGCGCCCTCACCGGCCCCGCGGCCAGCACCTCGCAATCAACCTGCGTCGCAGCCCAAGCCCACTCCGGCCCTCACGCCCAAGGTTCGCACCCTCTACGGCAGCCGCCGGCGCATTGCTCCGACCGACATCAAGAACGTCAAGCGCGAGGATTGATCGGTGCCGACTACTGACGCACATGGCCCGTGTTCCGCACGCACCTCGGGGCACGCGCCCATCGAGCGGCGGCTGATCATCCTCGGCTCCACCGGCTCGATCGGCACGCAGACCCTTGATGTCGTTGAGCATCTCAATGCCCTCGCCACGCGCGGCGAATCGCCGATCCGCTACAGAGTGGTCGGTCTCGCCGCCGGACGCAACGCCGACCTGCTTCTCGCGCAGGCAGCGCGGTTTGGCGTGCATGATCTGGCCATTGGCGGCGATGGTGTCAGCATCTCCGCGCCATCGGGCTCACGTCTCCGCCGCGGCGTTGGCGGCGCGGAGGAACTCGTCCGCGAGGTCGAGTGCGACATCGTTTTAGGCGCGATGGTCGGCGCTGCGGGCCTCCCCGCAACGCTCGCCGCCGTGCAACTGGGTCGCGATGTTGCGCTGGCCAACAAGGAAACGCTCGTGGCCGCGGGATCGCTCGTGATCCCCGCCGCGATCAAGAGCGGATCGAAGCTGTTGCCCGTGGACAGCGAGCACTGCGCCGTGTGGGAAGCTCTCGCGGGCATGCCGCCCGCGGGCACGCACCAGCTTCCATGCCCGCCGATGACGTGCTGCGCCTCCGTCACCCGCGTGGTGCTGACCGCCAGCGGCGGCCCGTTTCGCACGGCCTCCGCGCACGACACCTACCACGCCACCGCCGCGCGGGCGCTCAAGCACCCGACCTGGCAGATGGGCCCGAAGGTCACCGTCGATTCCGCGTCACTGACCAACAAGGCCCTTGAGATCGTCGAGGCCCACTGGCTCTTCGGTGTGCCCGGCGAAAAGATCGATGTGCTGGTTCATCCGCAGTCCATCGTCCACGCGCTCGTCGAGTTCGCCGATGGCAATGTCATGGCGCAACTCGCCGCGCCGGACATGCGTACGCCGATCCAGTACGCGCTCACGTTCCCCCATCGCCCCGAAGGCGTTTCGCGCAAGCTGGACTGGTCCAAGCTGGGCACGCTGGAGTTCTCGACTCCGGATCGGGAGCGGTTTCCAGCGCTCGACTGCGCGTACGAGGTCATCTCCCGTGGCGGCACCGCCGGCGCCGTGTTCAACGCCGCCAACGAGGCCGCCGTTGAGGCGTTCCTCGCCGGTTCGATTCCATTCGGTCGCATCACCGAGCTCTCGCGTGCCGCGCTCGCGGGCGTCGGGGCTTCCCCGCTCCGTTCTCTCACCGATGCGATCGAGGCCGACATCCAGGCAAGGCGGCATGTCGCCTGCTCGCTCGCATCCGCGGCCTCCCGTTCCCCGCACGCCGAGATCAGCAGGTGATCACACCCGCTGCGCATCTGGCCCGAGCCGCCGTTCTCATGGACGCCGGAAAGATCGAGGAGGCCCAGCAGCTTCTCCTGCGCCACGTCCGCGGCAAGGCCCACCCGCACACGTACTTTCTTCTCTCCATAGCCCACGAAACGCTCGGCCAGCTCGATCAAGCGCTCTACTTCGCGCAGCGCGCCGTCGCGGCCGATCCGAACGATCCGATTCTCGCGGCCGGCGAATCTCAGCGGCTCTTCATCATGGGGCGCAGCGAGGAATCCCTCGCCAAACTCGAGGCGTTCAGCGCTCGGGCGCTCGATCCCGCCATTCTGTCGGCTCGCATCTCGCTTCTCTCCAAGCTCGATCGGACCTCCGAGGCGCTCTCGCTGGCCGAGTCGCTTTCTCCCGCGATCCGCTCGCATCCGCTGATGATCGACGCCGTCTCGGGCGTTCTTACCAAGCTCGGTCGCATCGACGAATCAATCGCACTCACGACCACCAACCATCGCGTCTTCGGTCCCGTTCATGCCCTGGCCGCCGCGGGGCGCACACTCGAAGCCGCTGATGCGCTCCGCACCATCTGCGAAAAATATCCGGACAACGAGTCCGCGTGGACCTTCTACGCCTCGACGCTGAACTATCTCGAAGATGCTCCTTTGGACGAGATTCTGCGCGCTCACTCTCGCTACGCGCCGGCCGTCCGCAAGCGCCTCGGCCCGGCGAACACATCATGGAATGTCATTCCCGACCCGGAACGCAGACTCCGCATCGGCATCGTCTCTCCGGACCTCCGTCGCCACGCCATCGTTTCCTTCCTTGCCCCGCTACTGCAGAACTACGACCGATCGCAGTGGCACATCACGGCCTACTCCGTGCATCACATGCAGGACGATGTCTCCGCACGTCTCCGCACGCTCGTCGATGCGTGGCGATGGTTCCCGACCTCGCACACGCAGTATCTGCTGCGCCGCATCCGCGATGATCGCATCGACGTCCTCATCGAGCTCTCCGGCCACACCGAGATGCACAAGCTCGACGCAATGCATCTCAAGCCCGCGCCTGTGCAGGTCACCTACCTCGGATATCCCAACACCACGGGCTTGGACACCATCGACCTCCGCCTCATCGACTCCATCACGGATCCACCTGGCTCGGAACGCTGGGCCACGGAGAAGCTTGTCCGCATCGATCCTTGCTTTCTTTGCTTCAAGTCCATCGACAACGCGCCGCCCCTCGCGCCGCCGCCCCTGCTCGCCCAGGGCCACGTCAGCTTCGGCTCCTTCAATCTTCCCAAGAAGATCAGCCCCGGCACCCTTGCCATGTGGGGGCGCTTGCTCGCCGCCGTGCCCGGTAGCACCCTCGTGCTCAAGCACGCCGTACTGACGCAGGAGTGGATGCGCCGGCAACTCGCGGAGCGCCTCGCCGGGGCCGGTATCGATGCCGCGCGGGTCACGATTCTCCCACCAGCTCCGGCATACACCGATCACCTCGCCGCATACGCGAAGATCGATATCGCTCTGGACACCTACCCCTATCACGGCACCACCACCACCTGCGAGGCCATGTGGATGGGCGTTCCCGTCGTCACGCTGCGCGGCGACCGCCACGCCGCCCGCGTCGGTTGCTCTCTCCTCTCGGCCGTGGGTCTCGGCGATCTCATCGCCGACAATCCCGACGAGTTCGTCGCCATCGGCACGCGGCTGGCCGCCGATCGCGCTCGTATCGCCGCGTGGCGCACGCCCGGCCCGGGTTCGCTCCGCGAAACGATGGCCGCGTCCCCCCTCTGCGACGCAAAAGCCTTCTCTGCGCGTTTCCAGACCGCCATCCGCGATGCTTGGCGCGCCTGGTGTGCCGCTCGTGGCGACCGTGCGGGCGCGGCCGCTCTTCGATCACCGTAAATAACCGCGCGGACGTGGCGGGTACGTCATCCCGGGGCCATGCTGTCGAGTCCTCCGCCGCGCTCGTTTCCATCGCCCGATAATCACGAGACACCCATGAGCCAGATGACCGCCTATCCCCGACTGATGCAGGCCGCCAAGGAACTCGACGCCGGGCGGCTCCCGCAGGCCAAGGCGCTTCTCACGCAGGTGCTCGGCAAGACGCCGGGCGACTGGAACGCCCTGCGCATGATGCGCCACACGCTCACGCGCCTCGGCGAACATCAGGCCGCGCTCTACTACGCCGAGCGAGCGAAGAACCTGAATTCCAACGACCCGGACGTCCTGAACCTCTACGGCAACTCGCTGTTGGAAGTCGGTCGTCACGAAGAGGCCGAGACAACCCTCCGCCGCGCCGTCGAACTGAATCCCAAGCACGAGCTGAATGTCGGCGCGCTGGCCAACATCGTCTCTCTTCGCGGCAACTACATCGAGGCGATGCGCATCGCCGAGGCGGGCCTTCGGGAGTTTCCGTCCAGCGCGCCGCTCGCCACAGTGCTGAGCAATGTCCTCATGCACACCGGCCACGCCGAGCGCACGGTCGAGCTGCTCAAGGGCCTGGTCGCGTCGGATTCCACCAACCTCAGCCGCCTCTCCGTGCTCTGCATGGCCCTGAACTATCTCCCGGGCGCGACGCCGGCGGAGATCACCGCGGCGCACTGCGCCTTCGGGCGCATGCTTGCGATGCAGTTGCCCGTCGCGCCCGAGCCGCACACGAACTCGCTCGACCCTGATCGCACCCTTCGCGTGGGCTTCGTCTCCGGCGACCTCCGGGCTCACGCCGTCGCCTTCTTCGCCGAGCCGGTGCTCGATCGTCTGGACAAGTCGAAGTTCGAGACCTTCGCGTATCAGACCATGGCGCATGAGGACGGCGTTTCGGCTCGACTCAAGAGCATCTCCGGCCTGCACTGGTTCAACACCTCCAAGCTTTCCGCGATCCAGCTTGCCCAGCGCATCCGTCAGGACCGCATCGATATTCTCATCGATCTCTCCGGGCACACCATTGGCAACGCCCTCCCATGTTTCCATCTTCGTCCAGCGCCCGTGCAGGCCTCCTGGCTCGGCTATCTCTGCACGACCGGACTGGATGCGATCAACTGGAAGATCATGGATGCCGAGGGCGCCCCCGCGGATGCGCAACGGCAGATGGTGGAGAAACTGTTCCCCATCGCTCCGGCCGCGTGCTGCTATCGCCCCGCTCGCGAAGCCCCCGAGGTGGGTCCAGTCCCCAGCATCTCCGCCGGCCACATCACCTTCGGCTCGTTCAGTTTCTCCTCCAAGCTGAACGACGCTGTGCTGGCCCGGTGGGCCAGGGTCGTGAATCAAACGCGCGGCTCCAAGCTCCTCATCAAGAACACCGGCCTGAAAGACGCCGCGTATCGCGAGCATCTCGTCGATCGGCTCACCCGCGCCGGCATCTCGCGCGACCGGCTCGAAGTCGTCGGACCCACGCCCGATGTGCGCTCCCATCTGGAGATGTATAACCGCGTGGATGTCGCGCTCGATACTCACCCGTGGCCCGGCATCACCACCGTCTGTGATGCGCTGACCATGGGCGTCCCCATCGTCTCGCTCGTCGGCGCCACCGCGCTCAGCCGCTCCTGCATTCCCATGCTCCGCGCCGCAAAGCTCGACGACTGCATCGTCGAGAACGACGACGCCTTCGTCGAGGCCGCCACGCGATACGCGGCGGACGTCCCGAAACGCGCCGCTCTTCGCGCCAACCTACGGCAGACCTTCCTTTCCTCTCCCATCTGCGATGAACCCGGCTTTGCCCGCACGTTTGAGGGAGCCCTCCGAACCATGTGGAAAGCCCACTGCGCCGCGAAGGTCGCGCACAAGTAGCGAGAGTCCGTATAACCAAGAGAAATGCTCTCAGTGCATCCTCGCGCCCACGTCAAGTTGGGCAAGGTGTGCGTCGATACCCGTCTGGGGTGTTGCGCCGCGACGCGTGTCCGCGCCCGGCCCACATCCTCCTAGCCAACGGGTGCCACAATGACCGCGCAGAACGGAACCCCTCTTCCCCCTTCCAATGCCAACTGGGCCGACAAGCGCATCTTCACGACGGGTGAGGCCGCGGATGTCTGCAAGGTCAGCCAGCAGACCATCATCCGCTGCTTCGATAGCGGCCGCCTTGGCGGCTTTCGCGTTCCCGGCTCCAAGTTCCGGCGAATCCCGCGCGCCGATCTCATCAAGTTCATGCGCGACAACGAGATTCCGACAGAACTGATCGAGGCAGGCCCCCGCCGCGTCCTCATCGTGGACGATGACCCGCAGATCGTCGAGATGTTCAAGGACCTTCTGTCCAAGGACGCCTCCATCGAGGTCCGCTCCGCGGGCAACGGCTACGACGCTGGACTTCTCACCGAGAGTTTCCGTCCGCACCTGATCATCCTTGACTACATGCTCCCGGACATCAATGGCAACATCGTCTGCCAGCGCATCCGCGAGCGCGAGGAGTTCAAGGACACCCGCATCATCTTCGTCTCCGGTGTTGTGGACCAGAAGGAGATCGACCAACTCAAGGCCGTCGGTGCCGACGATTTCATCCGCAAGCCCTTCGACGTCCAGCATCTCCTCTCCCGCGTCAAGAACATGCTCGCCGCCTGAGTCTCTCTGGCCATGACCATGACCACAAATCGCCCCCATGCCACGGTCCTGACTGTTCCCGCACGCGGGTCCGGCCTGTCGCGCGGCGGCGGCGGTCAGCCCGACGAGATGCTCTCTCGCCGCACCGAGCTGGTTCTCAAGGAGCTCGACCAGCTTCCCACGCTCCCCAGCGTGGCAAGCCGCATTCTCGCGCTCGCCGCCGCGGAAGATGTCCAGATCAAGGAAATCGTTCGCGTCATCGAGTCCGACCCTTCGCTCACCACGCGGCTCCTCGCGCTCTGCCGCCGGGCCGCGTATCGCACGCGCCACCCGATCACCACCGTCGAGATGGCCGTGGTGATGCTCGGCGTCGAGGCCGTCCGCTCGCTCGTGCTCAGCGTCGAGATCTTCGACTGGACGACCCGCTCCACCGATGCGTACCGCCGTGAAGGAGCCGTTTCCTCCGCCACCGGCAAGGGCCGCGCCTCCACCCGTCCCGGTAGCACGCCCCCCGTCGAACCCAAGCACGCCTTCAATCGCATCGGCTTCTGGCAGCACTCCATCGCCGTCGCCTGCGCTGCCGATCTCATTGCTCGCGAGCACACCGATCTGGATCTGCATCCCGAAGAGTGCTTCGTCTGCGGCCTCATCCACGACATGGGCAAGGTCGCTCTCGATCTGGTCCTGCCTCGCGCATACGCCCGCGTCATCGAGCTCGTCGAATCCCGCCAGGGTGACATCGCCGATTTCGAGCGCCCGATTGTCGGCATCGACCATCTGCTTGCGGGCAAGACGCTTGCGCAGCGATGGGGCCTTCCGACTCTCCTCGTGGACGCAATGTCCTCGCACAATCTGCCGCCATCGGAGATTCCCGCCGGTCCGAATCGGCGCACGCTTGCCGTTGTCCACATTGCCGATCTCATGTGCCGCAAGCTCGCCCTCGGCTGGTCCGGCAATCTCATCACCAACGCCGATGAGCGCGAACTCTGTCGCCAGGCCGGTCTCCATCCCGAGCGCACGCTTTCTGTTGTTCCCAAGTTGTACGAAGCCACCAGCGCCCGCATGCGGGACCTCGGCCTCGGCGATGAGCCCAGCCAGCAGATGCTCGTGGAGTCCATTCTTCGCGCCAACCAGCGTTTGGGCCGCGTCAATCAGGATCTTGTTGACGCCAACTACAAGCTCGAGCAGGCCCAGAAGGAACTCACCGAGGCCCGCGCCATGGCGCGCCTCGGCCAGATGACCGCCGGCGCGGCCCACGAGATGAACAACCCGCTCACCATCATCAGCGGGCGTGCCCAGTCGCTCCTCCCCAAGCTCAAAGACGACGGCGACCGCGCCGGAGCGCGAGCCATCATCGACGCCTCCGGCAAGCTCACAAACCTTATCACCCGCCTCAACCGCTGCGCCACTCCGCCGGATGTCCATCAGGACATCATCGATGTTCGCGAGTTCCTCGAGGAAGTTATCACGACCGCCAAGGACCGCCACGGCGAGCGCCAGCAGCAGCGCGGCGAGCGTCTCAGCGTCATGGGCGTCAAGCTCACCATCGCTGAGGGCATCGAGCTCGCCCGCATCGATCCCACCGTCATCTCCGATGCGCTTATCGAGATCATCATCAACGCCCTCGAAGGCGGCCCCCGCGGCCGCGTCGAGGTCAGCGCGACCACCGACCTGCACGATGACCGTCTGACCCTCACCGTCATGGACGACGGCATCGGCATGAGCGAGAAAGCCCTCGCCCACGCCACCGATCCATTCTTTAGCGAGAAGGCCGCCGGCCGCCAGGCGGGGCTTGGGCTCGCCCTCGCCCATCGCCTTATCGATGCCCACGGCGGCGAGATCGAACTCGCCTCCAAGCCCGGACGGGGCACCACCGCCACCGTCCGCATTCCCGATTGGCGTCCCGGCGCGGAAACCCGCGCCGCCTCGCCAACCCACGCGGCCCGCGCCAAATACGCGGCCTGAACCACCATCCACCCACTTCCAAGGAACGAAGAGCATGGACGCTCATTCAAATACGCCACCCTTCGACCATCGCCCCGAGGTGATCGGACGTATCCGACCGGAATCTCCCGCCCCGTGCGTGGGAGCAACCCTCCGCATCCTCATTGTCTCCGAGCGCGCGGCGTGGACGACACGCCTCCGCACCGCTCTTGGGGCGCTCGGCATCGTCTGCGACATCGCCGGCACCGCCCACGCGGCCTACGCCGCCCTGTGCATCCGGGAACCAGAGTCGGGGGATGAGTCTCGCGCGCCCTCCGGCTTCGCGCGGAGTGAGACAGCGCGTTCGGGCAACCGCTCGGCCCGCCCGTCCGAGATCGCGCGAGCCCTCAGCTACGACGCCGTCCTCTCGGATGTCGCGCTCCCCGATGGCGATGGGCTTGCCTTGGCCGATGCGGCTCGATGCCTGCAAATGCCTGTGGTTTTGGTTGCCAAGCGAGCTTCCATCGATCTCGCTTCCTGCGCCATCCAGCACGGCGCGGCGGACCTCATCGAGCGTTCCTCGACGACAGATTCGGACCTCGCGGCGCGGCTATTGGTCCTCGCGACACGTTTCCGGAACCACAAGCTCGCGCGATCGAGCGGCCCGCGCGGTCTGTTCCGTCTGCGTGAACTCTCTTCGCGCGACATTCCCTTGCTCCCGCCGCAGCCACGCCCCGACGCTTCCGATCTTCTGCACGTCCCCAAGGAGCGTGCAGCACACATGAAGAACGTCACCAACGTCAGCGAGTTCAAGGGCCTTATCCGCGGCGAGCTCGATATCGAGCAACTCCTGCGAACCACGCTCGAGTTCGTCCTCGCCCGTTCCGGCCCCACGAACGCAGCCGTCTTCCTCCCCACCACCAGCGGCGACTACTCCCTCGGCGCGTATGTCAACTACGACTGCCCGAAGGAAACCTGTGATGTCCTCCTGGACCATCTCGCCAACGCCGTCGCTCCCCGCTTCGAGAACGTCAAGGACGACGTCGCCACCCCCGGCGGCATGGCCCACCTCACCGACGACGATGCCCTCGCCGAGTACCTCGACCACGACGCCGACTGGCTCAAGGGCTCGCACGTCGTCGGCTTCCCCTGTGCCCACGGCGACGAGACCCTCGCCATCTTCATGCTCTTCCGCGACCAGCGATCCCCCTTCCAGCAGCCCCTGCTCGACCAAGTCAAGACCGTCGGCGATCTCTTCGCCGCCCAGCTCGCCCGCGTCATCCACATCCACCACCGTCATCTGCCCAAGAACAAGTGGGGCATGATCGGCGACCCGCCCGCTGAGACCGACGACTACGGCGACATGGCCGCGTAAATGAACCACACATGAACTTTCCACGGGCCCCGGACACATTCCGGGGCTCGTTGCGTTTTGACCTCCTCGCTCTCCGCTCCGCGATACTCGCCTAGCCAACAATGTCATGCACAAGCCCCGACCCTCTCTCCGGAGGCCCCCATGAAGAAGCTCCTCAAGATCGCAGCGCTTCTGTTCCTCATTCTCGTCGTGCTGCTTGGCGTCGGCATCGGGATCTTCTTCTACAACATCGATTCCCTCGCCAAACGCGGCATCCAGGACGGCGGCACCTACGCCCTCGGCGTCCCCACCACGGTCGGCTCCGTCTCCCTCCACATCTTTTCCGGCGAGATGCACCTCTCCGAAGTCAAAGTCGCCAACCCGACCGGCTTTGCCGCGCCGCACTTCCTCGCGATGAAGAAGGGCGAACTCGCAGTCACGCTCGACTCCCTGAACAAGGACATCGTCGAGATCCCCAGGCTCACGCTCTCCGGCATCGACCTGAATCTGGAGCGTTCATCCTCGGGTTCCAACTACGGCAAGATCATCGAGAGTCTCTCCAAGCTCAAGGGTTCGTCGTCGTCCACCGGCCCGGAGAAGAAGTTCGTCGTCCACGAGCTCACGATCGAGAACATCTCGATCCACGCAGACCTGCTCGGCGCTCCCGGCCCGATCGGGCAGGTTGTGAATCCCGTCGGCAAGGTCAATGTCCCTATCGAACGCATCCAGCTCAAGGATGTCGGCAAGACCGGCACCGGCGTTGGCGGTACGGGCGTTACGATGAAGGAACTCTCCAAGATCGTCGTTCAGGCCATTCTCGCCGCCGCCGCCGACAAGGGCTACGGCACCATTCCCGGCGAGATTCTCAATGACCTCAAGAGAGCCGCGACATCCTTCGACGGACTTGTCAATCTCCCCGTCGCCATCATCGGCCGCGCCGGCGAGACCGCCACCATGCTCGGCGGCACACTCGAAAAGATCGGCGAGGGCGCGGGCAAGGCGATCAACGATGTCGGCAAGGGCATCGTCGAGGGAATCGGCGGCCTGCTCGGCGGCGACAAGGACAAGAAAGACGACAAGAAGACCCCGCCCAACAAACCCTGAGTGTCCGCTGCACTCAGCCAGCAGTGAGGACTCCCATGAGCGGCCAGCCCCCACCCGGCCAACCTCCGTCCAACCAACCCTCGCCTGGTGACGATGAAGTCTCTCCCGGCGGGTCCAAGTTGCTCCGCTACCCGCAGCGCACCATTCCCGCCCGCTCCTCCGATGGCGATGGCGACCTGATCGATGCAGTCTCCGACCACATGGAGCGCCACATCGGCGAGATCCATCTGGTCTTCCACGAAGTCGTCAGCGATCTCGTGCATGTCGATGTTCACTGGATCGCTCCCGGCCCGAACCGTCCGTACCACACGCTCTTCACCACCGGCATGGCCGAAGCCCCGATGAACGTCCCCGAGGGCGTCACGCATCGCTACGCCGAGATGCTGACGATGCTTCCCTCGGACTGGCCGCTCTCGCAGGACTCGTTCAAGAACGAAGCGCACTACTGGCCGGTGCGCTGGCTCAAAACCTGCGCCCGCCTCCCGCACGAGTACGACACCTGGTTCGGCCCTGGCCACACCATGCCCAATGGAGACCCGCCCGAGCCCTTCGCCCCCGGGACGCCTCTCTGCGGCGTCATCGCCATCACGCCATTCATGCTCCCCGAGGAAGCGCAGCAAGTCCGTCCCGGCTCTCGGGCCATTCAACTCCTTTACATGCTCCCGCTCACCGCGGCCGAAATGCAGTTCAAACTCGACGAGGGTTCCGACGCCCTCTATGACAAGTTCGAGGCGCTTCGACTCCCGCCCCACGAGATGGCGCTGCCCGGTCGTCCCTGCGCCGTGGCGGGCGCCCGCAAACGCCGCAAGTGGTGGCCGTTCAAATAGACGAACCCGCCGCCTCAGTTCGACCCGTCCGTCACGCGCCGCAACGAAAACGTCAGCGGCGCTCGCTTGCTCTCAGGCGTAAACGCCACCTCGCTGTGCAGCGTCTGCTCGATCCGCCAGTACGTGATCGTATGGAGTGACTTCGAGCCAGACACGCACCGGAAGACTGCCCGTTCCCCCTCCGACGTCTCCAGTTTCAGCACGATCGGGGCATCTTTCTCCTCGCGCGACACCATCTTTGCATCAAAGTGGCGAAGCCTCATGAACACGCCCTCGGGCTCCGCCACGATCGCCAGAACCTCCTGCATCTTGAGCGAGCCGTCCGCGCCCACGATGCGGAACGTTCCCATGATCGAGTTGCCGTGCGGCGCCGACCAGACCTCTTCGCTCAGCCCATCCGTCTCCATCGCCCGCCACGATCCGGTCATGATGAACGCCAAATCGTTCAGTACGACATGTGCGGCTAGCAGTACTACTGCGTCACGAATCCCCGGATCCTTCGCCCCCGGGACGCCTCTCTGCGGCGTCATCGCCATCACGCCATTCATGCTCCCCGAGGAAGCGCAGCAAGTCCGTCCCGGCTCTCGGGCCATTCAACTCCTTTACATGCTCCCGCTCACCGCGGC
>JBGANP010000159.1:0-4126 GCA_044222255.1 Phycisphaerales bacterium | reverse complement strand
GTTTCCGATTCGCAAATGGTCGGCTTTGTCCAAATCGGGACCGGAGGAAACTCGCACGCGAGTCTTTGGAGCGGCACTACTTCAGGTTGGGTTGATCTGAATCCAGCTGTCGCGCAGTTTTCGAGCGCTTTGGGCACTTTCGGAACGCAACAGGTGGGTTGGGTTGTGACGCCTGGTTTTCAGAGAGCAAGTCTTTGGACTGGGACCGCGGCCTCGTGGATCGATTTGAACCCAGTCGGCTCGGCATATTCGTCTGCAATAGCTACCTCGGGCACACAGCAGGTCGGTTTTGCCAGATTCAGTGGCAAAGATCGCGCCACGCTTTGGAATAGCACGGCTGCATCGATGATATTGCTGGAGCCAGCGGGCTCGGATTCCTCGCAGGCCGTCGACATCTTTGGTAATCTGCAGGTCGGCTATGCGCGAGTGGGAGGCATCGATTGTGCCAGTATCTGGAATGGCACCGCGGGATCGTGGGAAGATCTCTCGGTTTCATTGTCCGGTACGTGGGGTAACACGCGAGCCACTGGCGTTTGGAGTGATGGTGCTTTCACATATGTCGCTGGATATGGACGAAATCTGGCAACGGGCCGCGACGAAGCGCTGATTTGGACGCGGGCTTTGCCTGCCCCTGGGGGAACGTTTGTGATTGCCGCTGGAGTCATTGCCTTCGGACGGCGTCGCCGAGCGTAATGAGCGGGCCTGTCACGATCAGACGCACCTGCGAGCAGTTGCTTCCATCCGAACGGTAAGGAAACTCTGGGTTTTCTCGAGATGCGGCAGACTGGCAGGCTTGGACTTGCCCTCAGCCGCAAGTGCTCCCACCATATAGCCATGAGCAACGAGCACTCGCAGTTTCACCCCGACACCCAAGTCATCCACGCCGGCCAAAAGCCCGAGCCAATCACCGGCGCTGTGATGCCGCCGATCTTCACCACATCCACCTACGCGCAGAAATCTCCCGGCGAGCACTCCGGCTTCGAATACAGCCGTTCGCACAACCCGACGCGCTACGCGCTGGAGCGCATGGTCGCGCGGCTGGAGGGCTCGAAGATCACCGAAGGGCAGGACGCCTCGTACGGCGGCTTCGCCTTCGGCTCCGGCCTGGCCGCGATGGACTGCGTCTGCGAGATGCTGACGCACGGCGATGAGGTCGTCTGCATGGACGATGTCTACGGCGGCACCTTCCGCCAGTTCACCCGCGTGCGCGAACGCTCGCAAGGGTTGAAACTTAAGTATGTCGATCTCACCAACCTGAACAAAGCCGCGGCGGCGATCACCGCAAACACCAAGCTCGTCTGGGTCGAGACACCCACCAACCCAACACTGAAAATCGTCGATCTCGCCGGCGTCGCGGCCATCGCACGCAAGCAAGCACCCAAGGCGCTGCTCGTCTGCGACAACACCTTCGCCTCGCCGATCAATCAGCGGCCGCTGGAGCAGGGCTTCGACATCGTCCATCACTCCGCGACCAAGTATCTCGGCGGCCACAGCGATGTCGTCGGCGGCATCCTCGCCACTGCGAACGCCGAACTTGCTACGAAGATTCGCTTCCACCAGAACGCTGTCGGCGCGATCATGGGTCCGTTCGACGCGTACCTTGTCCTCCGCGGCATCAAAACCCTCGCCCTCCGCATGGCCCGCCACAACGAAAGTGGCCTGAAAGTCGCCAAGTGGCTGGAAAGCCAGCCGCAGGTCGAGCGCGTTGTCTATCCCGGGTTGCCCTCCCATCCGCAGCACGCCCTCGCGATGAAACAGATGTCCGGCCACACCGGCATGGTGACGTTCTTCATCAAGGGCGGCCTGAGCGAGTCGCGGAAGTTCCTTGAGAATCTGCGCCTCTTCACACTCGCCGAATCACTCGGCGGCGTCGAATCGCTCGTCGATCATCCCGCGATCATGACGCACGCCAGCGTGCCACCGGCGCAGCGCGCCGAACTCGGAATCTCCGACACCCTCATCCGGCTGAGCGTCGGCATAGAGGATGTCAACGATCTCATCGCCGATCTGGATCATGCTCTGAAAGCGGCGCGGTAAACGCGGGCTCAGTTGCCGCGGCGGATGACCCAGAGCCAGTTCAATGCGACCACGACGAGTCCGACTGCGACCACGACGTTCCATGCCTTCGCGGTCATGCGCGATCGGGAGGGTGCGGCGCTGCTCGGTGCCGATCCGCCACGGCTCGCGGGGGCGATCCACCACGCGAGCAGGATCGGCGAAACCAGCACGAGCACGGTCATGAGCGGGTTGAGCGCGAGCGCATTTCCGACCTTCGCGTGCAGCAGCGACTCCATCGCGCGCGTGGAGCCGCAGGTCGGGCATGGGTAGCCCGTGACTCGCTTGAAGAGACACGCGGGAACTTCCATCCCAGTCCATCGTTCGAGCGCGAGCAGCGTGAACAGAAGCACCACCCACGCGCCGCCCGCGAGCAGGACGAAGCGTGAGATGCCGCGCGAGGCGAGCATGTGTCTTACCGGTGTCCGCCAGCGCCCGCAGCCGCGGCACCGCCGATGACCACGAAGACGAAGATGATCCAGACGATGGCCCCGAGCACACCGATGGCACCGAGGATGGTGCCGACGATACCGATGATCTTGCCCGCCTGGGTCATGCCGCGCCCGCTCGGGTCCATGGTTCCCGCGTCCATGGCCTTCAGGTCGGCGTTGCCCATGACCCATGCGACGATGCCGCAGATGAAGCAGATGACGATGCTGAGAATGCCCAGCACGAGGATCAGCGTGGCGCGGTGGGGCTGCTGGATGCCGGATTGGGGGATGCTGGGCGGCTGGGCGAACTGGGACATGGATGCTCCGATCGTGTAGATTGGCGTCCGGCCGCCCTTGGTGGGCGGCGCGACTGCCACCCAATCTACCCTGATACGACCCGTGACGCAACCCACCTTCTCCAACCATCAGGCCCATTTCAAGGGAGTCATTGAAGCGGTGCTCCGTGCCGTGGATGCCGGAGACGCTTTGGTGCGGCATTGGCCGGCGTCCGAGGAGGTCGCTGCGGCCCTGCGCGGCGGGGTGCTGGTGGCGGCTGGGAAGGCCTCGCTGCCGATGGTTCGGGCGGCGGTGGACCGGCTCGGTGTGCGGCCGTCTTTGGGGGTCATGCTGATTCCGGCGGGGAGCAAGCCGCCGCCATCGCTGAACGCGGCGGGGCTTCGGCTCTTTGAGGTGGACCATCCGCTCCCGACGCAGCGGAACCTGATCGCGGCTCGGGCGGTGGGGGATGCGGCGCGGCTGGCGTCTTCGCGCAAGCTGCCCCTGCTCGTGCTGCTCTCGGGCGGCGCATCGGCGCACATGACGGTTCCGGATCGGGGCCTGACGCTCTCGGATGTCCGGACGATCACCGATCTGCTTCTCAAGTCAGGCGCGGCGGTGGAGGAGATCAACTGCGTTCGGCAGTGCTGCGAGACGCTCAAGGCGGGCGGGCTGGCGCGGATGGCGGCGCCGGTGCCGGTCCATTCGTTCATTCTCTCAGATGTGCTGGGAAGCGGGAGCGATCCGGACCCGATCGGCGTGATCGCGTCCGGCCCGACGGCGGATGTGGTCCGCTCTCCGGCGGATGCGCTGCGCGTGCTGGAATCGCGCGGCCTGCTGAATGCGTTGCCGAGCATCACGCTCCATTTGCGGGCGCTCGTCAAGTCCCCGCCTGTGATTCCCGCGGTGACCAACGCGATCAACACGGTGATCGGTTCCAACGTGATGGCGGTGATGGCGGCGCGGGAGCATCTTGAGAGTGCTGGTTTTGCCATCGTTGAGACTCGCTTCGGCGTCGAAGGTGATGCGGCGACACGCGGGCGCGAGCTGGCGGAGCTGATGCTGAAGCACGCGGGAACCGGCAAGCCGGTCGCGGCGGTGTGGGGTGGGGAGACGACGGTGAAGGTGACGACGCCGGGTGCGTTCGGTGGGAGGAACCAGCAAGGCGCTCTTGCCGCAGCGATCGCGCTGCGCGGGAAGCCGGGCGTGGGAGTGATGTGCTTCGCGACCGATGGGGTGGATGGGAACACGCCGCCGGTGAAGCCGGTGCACGCCGGGGCGATCGTGACGGGGGAAACGGCGGGAATCGCGGCGCGTGCGGGGGTGGAGGCGGTGGCCGCGCTGGCCTCGCATGATTCGTACCG
>JBGANP010000001.1:0-142969 GCA_044222255.1 Phycisphaerales bacterium | reverse complement strand
CGGATATTGGGAAGATTTGCGGAAAATATGGTGCGTGGCTGCACGTGGACGCCGCGTTCGCGGGGGCCGCGCTGGTGTGTCCGGAAATGCGGTGGATGTCGCGCGGCGTGGAACACGCGGATTCGTTCGTGTTCAATCCGCACAAGTGGATGCTGACGAGCTTTGATTGTTCGTGCTTCTGGACGCGGGATCGCGCGTCGCTGGTGGGTGCGCTCTCGGTCGCGCCGGAGTATCTGCGGAACGCGGCGTCGCAGTCGGGCGAGGTGATTGATTACAGGGATTGGCAGATACCGCTTGGGCGCAGGTTCAGAGCGCTGAAGCTGTGGATGGTGATCCGGCACTATGGGGTTGAAGGATTGCGGGCGTACATCCGGGAGCATGTGCGGATCGCGGCGGTATTTGAAGAACTCGTCAAGGCGGATGAACGGTTTGAGGTGGTGACGCCGCGGACCTCGGCGCTGGTGTGTTTTCGGTTAAGACCCCGAGCGCATGAGAACCCGGAAGTGACGGATGGGCGCAATAACCGACTCATGAAAACGCTGAATGAACGAGGTGAGATGTATCTCACGCACACGGTGCTCCCGGAGATGAAATCCGATGGACATGAAGGAACCAAACGCGTTGTGCTGCGGATGGCGATCGGAGCAACGCAGACCACCGAGCGTCACGTTCGAGACGCATGGGAGAAGATTCGCAAGACATCGGAATGAACGCGAGTATCTCGGGCGTATACCAAAGTGCGACCCGCGAGGAACCGAAAAACTCGCGACAACAAAGACCACGAACATCCATCCTGCCGAAACCGGATGGATGTGGACGGGTGTGTTCGGACACCCACGCAGAGCCGCCGACCCGCGCACCACCTCGCGGGTTGGCGGTTTTTTCATGAGATTGAAGAACGGAGACCGTCACCGAGAACTGTGTGACAAATGAAAACTCATGGGGCGACGGGACGCATGACCCGATCAGACTCGGAAGATCGATCCCATCTTCTTGCCCAGCAGAATCGATGCGCCCACGAGCGTCACGGTCAGCAACGCCATACCCCAGACGCCCATCGCGCTCGCAACGCTGGGGCCGTCGGCCAGCCGGTTGGCGAAGGAGAAGATGGCGCGGGTGATGGGGAACTGGCTCTGCTGCTGGGCGAGCAGGAGCGGCTCGCTGACAGCGAGCATGGAGAAACTGAACGCGAGCAGGCAACCGGCGACGATGTTGGCGGTGATGAGGGGGAGGATGACCTTGCGGACGGCGAAGAAGCGCGTCGCGCCGAGGTTCATGGCGGCCTCTTCGAGCTCGCCGCTGGTTTGTTCCAGGCCGCTGACGGCGGCGCGGACGATGTAGGGCATGCGGCGGACGGCGTAGGCGATGGCGATGAGGACCATCGGGGCCGGGTTGTTGCCGAGAATGCTGATGAAGTGGAGGGGGCCGCCATCGCCGCCGTTCCAGGCCTTGAAGGGCCACTTCAGCGTCATGGCGACATAGCCGAACGCGACGACGATGCCGGGGACGGCCAGGGGCAACATGCACATGGCGTCCAGAAGGTGGCGGACGCGGATCTTGGTGCGGACGATGACGTACGCCGCGAGCAGGCCGAAAAGCGCGGCCATCAGCACCGCCGCGATCGAGAGTTTCAGTGAGTTGACGATCGAGTCGAAGGCATCCGGGTGGCTCAGGGCGGTGACGAAGTTGTGGGATGTGAACGAGGCGGGGAGGATGGTTTTGTACCAGGAGCCGGGTGTGCCGAAGGCGGTCATGAGCACGCCGAAGTGGGGCATGAGCGCGAGAATCGTGATGAGCGTGAAGACGCCGGTGGCGGCCCAGCCCCGCCAGCCGGTGAGTTTGGTTTCGGTCGAAGCGCGACAGGCCTTGGAATACATCGCGTAGGCCTTGCCCGCAAGAAGATACTTGCCGATGGCGTAGAGCCCGACCGCGAGCACGAGCATGATGATGACGAGGGCGTACGGCTCCGGGCTGGTCTCGACTTCCTTGAGTTTGTTGAAGACCTGCACGCTCATGACGCGGGTGTAGTCGAAGATGACGGGTGTGCCGAGCTCGGTGAGCTCCCAGATGAAGACGATCGTCGCGCCAGCGAAGACGCCGGGGCGGATGAGCGGGAGTGTGATGGAGGTGAGTTTCTTCCACGCCGGGCAGCCGAGGTTGTCGGCGGCTTCTTCGAGGGCGGGATCGAGGTTTGCCAGCGCGGCCGTGGCGTTGAGATAGATGATGGGGTAGAGATGCAGGGCATCGACGATCACGCAGCCCCAGAACTTGCTGGTGCCCAGAAAGTCGATCGTTCCGATGCCGATGTGATGGAGCGCGGCGTTGATCGCGCCCTCGCGTCCGAGCAGCGCGGCCATGCCGATCGCGCCGACAAACGGCGGCAGGATCAGCGGCACCAGCACAAGCGCGTTGAAGACGCCCTTGAGCGGGTAGAGATACTTGGCCGAGAGGATCGCCAGCGGCACGGCGATAAAGATGCAGAGCGTCGTCGTCGTCATCGCCATCTTCACGGAGTTGTAGAGACACTCGCGGATGCTCGGGTCCGAGAGGGCGATGCCGATGTGCTTGAGGGTGAAGTGGTCGGTACCGTCGGCCGCGCGCTCAACGACGGCTCCGCGAACGGTGAGGATGATCGGATAGACCAGCAGCAGCAGCAGGATGAGCGTGAGGATGCCCCAGAGGGAGTAGCCCGAGAGGGTGCGGAGGATGGCGCGGAGGGGGTTCACGGCGGGCGGAGTGTACCCGAGCGTCAGTTTGCCGTCGGCGGCCGCAACTCCGCGGGACCGAGCGTCACAATCGTCACCGCCCCAAGATCACGCCGCGCAAGATACGCGTTGGCCTGATCAATGGTGACGGCCGCATATTGGGCCGCGATTTCTTCCAGCGTGCGGGGGCGGCCGAGGCGGTGCATGTCGCCCGCGAGGGAGGCGGCGCGGCCGCCGGTGCTCTCGCCGGAGAAGATCAGCCCGGAGCGGATGCCGACCATGGCACGCTGGAACTCCTCGGGGGTGATGCGTCCGGTCGGGGTGTTGATGCGCCGGAGTTCGGCCATGAGGACATCGAGCGATTCCTGGGCGCGCTCGGGCGTGGTGCCGACGTACGCGAGGCAGCGCCCGTAGTCGCGATCGGCCGCGTAGCTCTCGCTGACGGAGTAGCAGAGGGCACGCTTTTCGCGCACTTCGGTGAACAGCCGCGCGGCCATGCCGCCGGAGAGCACGCTCGAGACGACGCGCTCTGGCTTGCTGTCCGGGCTCGGCTCGGCAGGGCCATCGTGCATGAGGACGATCTGCACCTGCGAGGATTTGTCGGGAAGGTGGTGATAGGTGCCGCGCGTCGAAGATGGCGTCGAGGTCATCGCGGGAGCTTGGCCGGACCAGCCCGCGAGAAGCGAGTCGATGCGTGAAGCGATGGCGTCGGTGCCGCCCGCGGCATCAAGGTCGCCGGCGATGGCGAGGATGGAGCCGAGTGAGGTGCCGTGGCCGCGCGGGCGGGCGTGGGTTTCCCAGGCGCGGAAAAGGTCGTCGCGGGTGATGGCTTCAAGACCCTCGACGGTTCCCATGCCGCTGCGGTTCAGTGGCGAGGGGTTGTGGCGTTCGCGAAGCGTGAGAACGGCGCGTTCCTGCGGGTCGTCTTTCAGGCCTTCGAGGGATTGCAGGGCCAGATCGCGCGAGGCGTCGATGGCATCGTCTTCAGCCCGCGGGCGGCGGACCATGTCCACGATCAGCGGGAGTGCGCCGAGGAGGCGATCACCGAGCAGCGTGAAACTGAGCCGCATGTGCAGTGTGGCGGCATCTGCGGAGCGGCCGACGCCGAGAGCGTCAAAGGCGTCGGCTTGCGCACGCGAGTCCAGATCACCAGCGCCGCGAAGCAGCAGTTCCGACCAGAGCGTCGAGATGCCCAGGCGATCGGCGGGATCAGTGGCGGAGCCGACGGGAAGGAGCCACGTCAGGCCGACCGAGCGCACGCCGGACATCTGCTCCATGACCAGGGGCATGCCGCAGGAGAGGATGCGGGTGGTGATCGGCAAGGGGGCTCCTGAGGAGATGCGTGCGGGATGCTCTTGGGAAGGAAAAACCTTCGGCCGCGGCGGCCGAAACATGGGCCGGGAGGCCCATGCCACTAAAGGGGCTCGACGAGCGTGTAGCGGTCGAGGTTCAGGACGACCAGTTCGCCGTCGGCCTTGCGGAGCTCGAGGCGATCCAGCCAGAGCTTGTCGTCCTTGCTGTGGGCGTACCAAGAGCCGGTCTTCTGCTGGCCCATGCGCAGGACGGTGCCTTCCACGGAGGTCGTGATGACGCCCTGCTGGCGCGGGGTCTGTTGGGTCACTTTGACGCGATCGCCGATGCGGGTGTGCGTGAGATTCGACATGGCCGCAAGCGTAGGGATTGAGAGTGGCACGGGCCTAGAGGCTCGTTTCCGGGCCGTGGCGGCCCGGGGTTTGGTCCTATACGACTGTGTGATTCAGGAAGGCACTTCGGGCGAAGCACCCGAAACACGGCTCGGAGAGCCGTGCCACCCAAAGCCCGTGCCACATCGCAAAAATAAAGGCGGCGGCGTACGAACGCAACATGCTCGGGCGTTCGATTCTGCGGGGGCTGACCGGCCTCCCGACGAATCGCTCTCGCAGCGACCGAGACATGGCGCGCCACGCACGCCGCCGCGAAGCAGGAGGCGGGGAGTGTGGAAACCATGGGCATCGCGACGATCTCGCGTGCCGAATGAACTGATCAGATGTGAAACCTGCGCGTCCGTTCGCCGGATCTCTCGCTCGCTCCGAAGTGGGTTGATCACCATTGCGTCGGAACGGGCCACTTCATGGTGCGAGCAGACGCACGGGCGGGCCGACGGGTGACGACTCAATATACGACGGTGTTCCGGAATGTCTGCACGAAATCGTTCCGGTGCGCCGGAATTTACAGACGTGATCCACCTCAATTGGGCAAGGGATTCACGCGCAAGCTGTGCGCTTCTACTTGCCGTCGTGGGGCGAAGGGTCCTTGGCGTGGCGCGGCCAGCCGAGTGCGGCCGCGGCCTGCTCTTCGAGTGCTAGGGCGATTTCGGCAGCCGTGGAGGACTCTCTGGCAAACTCGCGCACGGGCAGAAACTTCACGATCGCGCGGCTGGGCAGGAACAAGCTTGCATACGCGGAGTCCGCCGCGGGCGGGCCTGAGATCACGATCGGAAGCACGCGGGCCTTGCTCTTGAGGACGAGAAGGCCGACGCCGGGGAGATAGGGATTGATGTGCGCGTGCGGGCGCTCCAGGCCACCCTCCGCGAAGATGCCGATCACGCCGCGGGCTTGCAGGTGGCGGATGGCGGTGCGGAGCGGTGTGGAGTCGCGCCCGTTCTGATCGACGGGGATGATGTCCAGCCAAGCCCACAGGCGCGCGAAGGGCGCGAGCATCATCTCTCGCATCATCATCCAGCGGATGTCGAAGGGGCACGCGGCGTGGATGAGGAGCGGATCGACACCGGAGGTGTGATTGGCGACGACGATGAGCGGGCCGGGAGCATGGTCGCCGCGCGTCCAGCGTGGAATGTTCTCGAGCCCCTCGAAGCGCACGCGATGAACCAGACGCGCGTAGAGCCAGACGATGATCCACGCGAGGGCCCAGTCGGCTTCTTCGCGCGGCGAGAAGTCCATGGCGCGCGCGACCACGATGAGTAGTGTCCATGCGAGCAGACAAATGATGATGATGAGTTCCGCCGACATCCCTTCCCCATGTTAGCCCACGCAAACGAACGTGAGACAGATGGTTGATGTCGTTTGTGGTGAAGTTGGGGAACGCTGGCAAGCGCGAGAACGCGAAGTTTCCCAGCTTCACGCGGACGCGATCCAAACGCAAGGTCCGTCTATGCGGGATTTGCCGAGTATGCACATTTTCCCTTGTTTTCAGGGAGAGAACCCGTATCTTGATGCCATCTCGTCGTCGAGACGGTCCGCGCGGCCTGTGGGGCAGCGCACTCGGCGAAGTGATGCGACGGATTTCTCACCCGTCGGCCCCCAACCTGTTTCGAAGGAGTTTCCAATGTCCTTGCGTTTCGGACTGCCGCTTGCGGCTCTGGCTGTCGCTCTCGGCGCCGGCTCTGCCCAGGCCATTTTCGTTCTCGGCAATGGCGATTCTCGCCCCCTCACCGACATCCTGAACTCGAGCGATCGCAAGTTCCAGGTCGGCGACAAGATCTTCACGGTGCTGACGTACACCTCTGCGGCCCTTCCGGCCTCGGGCGTGTCGATCGCCGGCTTCATTGCCAACAACCCGCTGACGGGTATCGGCTTTGATCTCACGGGCGGCTTCGGCGATCTGCCGGGCGACACCTCGATCGCGGATATCGCGTTCCGCTACACGGTCGAGATCGACCCGACGTTCTACGCCAACGGCTACCGCCTCGTGGACACCTCGCTGGTGTTCAACGGCGACGCGACGGGCACCGGCTCGTACGCCCGCGTGGACGAGTCGATCTTCAACTACGAGAACGGCAACCTGCTCGGCACCCGCTCGGTGTTCGACATCGCCGGTCCGCCACGCCAGACGGATCGCGAGGACGGCCAGAACCTCCCCGGCACCGCCGGCTATCGCAAGCTGGAAGTCATCAAGGACATCCAGTTCTTTGCGGTCGGCCCGAATGGCACGGCGAGCGCTTCGTTTGTGCGTCAGGCGTTCAGCCAGATTCCGTCACCCGGTGGCGCGGCCCTCTGCGGGATCGCCGGCCTGATGATGATCCGCCGCCGCCGCTGAGTTTTTAGGCACGGCTCGAATCAAAGATACTTTGACAGGAGCGGCACCCTCGGGTGCCGCTCCTGTGCTTTTTGAGAGAATGGGTATGCGAGTACCCGAAACAGGGCCATCAATGCCACGTCTTGACACTTGGCGGGCTTGATGAAGACAACCGACAGCTTGGGGGATGAATCCACCAATTGAGGTGGCTGGGTCCGAATTATCTGGTCACCAAGATACGGAATGGTCTAGCACTTCATGCCATCGTGCTGAACAATGTTCAACGAGCGGCAGGGATGCCTCTCTTTGTACTGTCGTTGGACTTTCTCTCTCTCTCTCTCTCTCGGGTGGCGCGTAGCTCTCACTCCGCGCCACACACAGTTGTCGTTAAGGATTACACATGAGTTCCTGCGCGCTTCGTGCGCTCGCGGTTGCCGGTCTGGCCGCGTTCGCTTCGTCTGCCCAAGGCGTGATTGTTCTGAATAACGGGGACTCCCGTCCGCTCGATGTCATCATCGGCGCGAACAATCCTGATCGTCAAATCCAGGTTGGGGACAAGGTGTTCACGTTCATCTCGTGGACCTCGGTCGCGTTCCCGACTTCGGGGATCTCGATCTCGGCGTTCATCTCCTCCAACCCGCTGCTGGGAACGGGCTTTGACATCACCGGCGGATTCGGGGATGTGATTCCGAACGACCCGACGATCTCCGAGTTCAACCTCCGCTACACGGTCGAGATCCTGCCTTCGTTCATCGCGCAGGGATATCGCATCGTTGATAGCGAGCTGACATTCAACGGCAACGCGACGGGCCCCGGCTCGTACGCCCGCGTTGATGAATCCATCATCGACTTCAACGGCGTTCCCGGGCAGAACCTGGTCACGACGTCCTCGGTGTACGCCTTCGGCTCAAATCCGCAGGGCAACCTTCTCCAGGACCATCGCGTGTTCGGCCCTCCGGGCTACACGAAGCTCGAAGTGAACAAGGACGTGCAGTTCTTCGCCAACCAGCCGGGCGGGACGGCGAGCGCATCGTTTGTGCGTCAGTCGTTCAGCCAGGTTCCGTCTTCGGGCGGGGCCGCGCTGTTCGGCATTGCTGGCCTGCTGGTCGCGCGTCGTCGCCGCTGATGCCTTGAGTCCGATAAGAAACAACTGGCGCCACCCGGGAGCAATCCTCCCGGGTGTTGTGCCATAGTTAGATCGAAATATAGAAACGGAATCGAGAACTGTTATCGGACATTACTGGCGTGTGAAGCAGGGGAAGATGTGCGGGATTGCGGCCAAAAATGAGGGTTTTTCGCGGTGATTTGCTTGCAAAAAAACATCACCGAAGTAAGGTGGTGATACCGATTTGGAAAGTCGGTCTTGCGAGCGCCGGTGCGCTCGTCTGCTCTCTCACCCGCGCCGGGCTCTCACTCGACGCGACATATTGGTTTGCACTTGGAGGCCTCATGACCTCTCGCGCTTTGTTTCTGTCCGCGGCCATCGGTCTGGCTGTCGGCTCTGCGTCCATCTCACAGGGCGCCATCACGCTCGGCAACGGCGACTCGGTTTCGCTCCAGTCCATCCTGGCGTCGAACGACCATCAGGTGAACATCGGGGACAAGACGTTCACGTTCGCGTCGTACACGTCGAGCGCGTTCCCGATCGCCAATGTCTTCATCACAGGATTCATTGCTTCCAACCCGCTCAACGGCATCGGGTTTGATATCACCGGCGGCTTCGGCGATGTGGTGCCGGGCGACACGCTGATCTCCGAGTTCAACATCCTGTACAACGTTGAGGTACAGCCCGCGTTTCTGCAGCAGGGCTACCGGCTGAAGGATGTCGGACTGGTGTTCAACGGTTCGGCGACCGGTGCCGGCTCGTATTCCCGCGTGGACGAGAGCGTCTTCGACTTCAACGGCGCGCCCGGGCAGAACCTGCTCGCGACGCTCGCGGCCTCCGCCATCGGCGGCGGGGCCAGCAACCTGCAGAGCTTTGCGGACTTCTCGCCTGCCTCGTACACCAAGTTCCAGGTGAACAAGGATGTGAAGTTCTTCTCCAACGGCACTGGCGGCACGGCGAGCGCTTCGTTCATTCGTCAGAGCTTCAGCCAGGTGATCATCCCCGCGCCCGGCGCGGCCGCGATGGTCGGTTTGGGCGGTCTGGTGGCGGCTCCGCCGCCGCCGCAACTGATCGAGGGACGAACAACTCATTGCATCTTCAAGGGGCGTCGCGACGAGCGACGCCCCTAACCTTTTGGCAGATGGCGGACCTCTGGAAAACCAAGCGCGATGAGCGGACCCGGAGCGTCGAGCCCTTGGCGGTGCGGATGCGCCCGCGGACGCTCGATGAGATCGCCGGACAGAGTCACATTCTCGGGCCGGGGAAGCTGCTGCGGCGAATGCTGCAGGCGGATCGGCTCACGAGCATTCTGTTGTATGGGCCACCGGGGACGGGGAAGACGACGCTGGCAGAGGTGATCGCGCGGCATCTGGACCGGCACTTCGAGCGCGAGAACGCCGCGAGCGTGGGCGTGGCGCGGATCCGCGAGATCATCGAGGCGGCGAAGCGGCGGCTGGGCGAGGATGGGAAGCGGACCGCGCTGTTTCTGGATGAGATACACAGGTTCAGCAAGAGCCAGCAGGATGTGCTGCTGGCAGATGTGGAGCGCGGGCTGATCACGCTGATCGGGGCGACGACGGAGAACCCGCTGTTCGCGGTGAACAACGCGCTGGTGAGCCGCTCGACGCTTTTTCGGCTGGAGCCGCTGAGCGAGGAGGAGATCGTGCAGGTGCTGCGACGGGCGATCGCGGACCCTGAGCGCGGGTATGGGAAGCTGAATGTTCGGGTGGATGATGATGCGCTCAAGGTGTGGGCGGTGAAGAGCGATGGGGATGCGCGGCGGGCGCTGACGGCGTTGGAAGTGGCGGTGTTGAGCAGCGAAGAAGGCATCGAGGCAGCGAGGCATCAAGGCATCGAGGCCAAACCGATCCACGTTTCTCGTGCCGCTGCCGAAGAGTCGATCCAGCAGAAGGCGGCGGTGTATGACGGATCGGGGGATGAGCATTACGACGCGGCGAGCGCGATGATCAAGAGCGTGCGGGGGAGCGATCCGGACGCCGCGCTGTACTGGATGGCGCGGATGCTCGAGGCGGGTGAGGATGTGCGTTTCATCGCGCGGCGGCTGGCGATCCTGGCGAGCGAGGACATCGGCAACGCGGACCCGCGCGCGATCATGGTGGCGGCGGCGGCGTGGGAGCTGGTGGAGCGGATCGGCATGCCCGAGGCGCGGATCACGCTGAGCCAGTGCATCTGCTATCTCGCCCTCGCACCCAAGAGCAACGCGAGCTACAAGGCGATCGACGCGGCGATGGAGGATGTCCGTGAGGGGCGAACGGTCGCGGTGCCCAAGCACATCAAGGATGGGAACGTGCGCAAGGCGAGCGACAAGAGCGCGGGCGGAGCGGTGGGCGGGAAGGGGGATTCGTACAACTACACGCACGAGCACGGCATTCCGTCGCGATTGCTTGGGAGGGTCGGGGCGCAGGACTATCTGGGCGTGACAAAGAACTACTACCAGCCGACGGAGTTCGGGGCGGAAAAGCTTCTCAGGGATCGGTTGGAAGAGGCGAAGCGGTTGCGGGCGGGTGGTGCAACGGAGGGAGCGGGTGACCGTGGCGAATAACGGTGTCCAGAGCCGGAAGCGGGAACTGCGCACTCGCGCGAATGTGGCGATCGGTGCGCTGAGCCCGGAGCAGCGTGCGGCACGATCCGCCGCGGCGTGCGGCCGTGCATTGGTCGGGGAGCTGTTCCCCGCAGGATCGACGGTGATGCTCTACGCGCCGATGGTCGAGCGGGGCGAGGTGGATCTGCGGCTGCTGGCGGAGGGGCTGGCGGCGCGGGGGTGCCGGTTGTGTGTGCCGCGTGTGGATTGGGAAAAGGGGACGATGGTGCCGGTGGTGATAGGGAATCTGACGACGGACCTCGTGGAGGAGCCCGGGCGAAGGGGCGTGCTTGGGGCGCGGGCTGGGGCGGCTGAGGTCGCGGCGGGGGAGATCGATGTCGTGGTGGTTCCCGGGCTGGGATTTGATCGGAGCGGGAACCGGATCGGGCGCGGGGCGGGGTTTTATGACAGGTTTCTGGGTGGGCTGGCGGGGCTGGGGAAGCCCGTGCGGGTTGCGCTGGCATTTGATGAGCAGGTCGTGGCGAGCGCGGAGGGCGTTCCCGTGGAGGGGCACGATGTTCGGATGGAGTGGGTCGTGACGCCGACGGAGACGATTCAGGGCGTGTGATTGGCAGTGCGGGGAAGGCGCGCAGAATGTGCACGGATTGGCCGCGAATAGCCGAGAAATTGTGCTGCGCGAGGGGCGAGCGGGCGACGCGGAAGCCGTGGGCGGACAAGAATCAAATCGCGCTGCGAACGGGTCCGGCTCGGAGAGTCGGACACTCGTGCGGGCGAGCAAGCGAGCGAGGAACGGAGTCATATGGCATTGCAATCACAGACGTTGCGTGGGGCATCGGGCGTTCGGTCATCGGGGGCGCTGGTGAAGGCGCAGCGGACGAGCCAGAAGCGGATTCTCGGGCTGATGCTGCTCGTGCTGATCCTGGGCGCGGGGTTCATTTATCTGGTGCGCAACCGGGATGGCGGGGGCGCGGCAGGTCTTGGGCCGCAAACGGCGAAGGCGGATGGCGCGGCGACGACGGGAGCGGCAACGGTCCCACCCATGAAGGATCCGATCGCGGCGGCGACGCCTGTGGCATCGCCGGCTGCGCCGAAGGTTGAGCCGACGGTGCTGGAGATGGGCGGGCGCACGCGGCCTGCAAACGCGACGGGCACGGGCACGCCTGTGAACACGCTGCCGACATTTACGAATGCGACGAAGCCGACGACCACGCCGGCGGTGACTCCGACGACGGGCGCGACTCCCACGACGGCGCCGACCGCGGGTCTCGGCACGCCTCCTCCGACGGGGACCCCGATGGTGCGCGATCCGCTGGCGACCTCGCAGCCCGCGGCATCACCCGCGACGGCGACGCAGCCGGATGGCTCGGGCCTGCCGGGGGAACTCGCGGCGGTGCAGTCGCTTGCGGAGCGGGCGATCGCGGAGAAGCGGCTGGTGGAAGCGCGGGCGCAGCTGAACAAGATTCTGGTCGATCCGCGCGTGGGCGAGAAGGATCGGGACGGGATTCGCAAGTGGATGGCGGACCTGAACAAGGAACTGGTCTTCTCGGCGAATGCGTATCCGAATGATTCGATCTCGGATACGTACAAGGTTGAGAAGGGCGATTCGCTCATCAAGATCAGCCGCAAGGTGAACTCGGTGACGGAGAGCGGCTTCATCCAGCGCGTGAACGGTGTGAATCCGAATGCGCTGCGGGTTGGGCAGCAACTGAAAATCGTGAAAGGGCCGTTCCACGCGGTCGTGAGCAAGAGCGCGTTCCGCATGGATATCTACGCGGGACCAGCTGTCGCGCCGAGCGCGATCGGGACGAGTGGCTTGGGCGGCGGCGCGGAGCCGGGATGGACGTACATCCGTTCGTTCCCGGTGGGACTGGGCGAGAAGGGTGTGACGCCGCTGGGCGCGTTCACCGTGAAGGAGAACTCGAAGCTCATCAACCCGCACTGGGTCAATCCGCGCACCGGCGAGAAGTTCGACAAGGACGATCCAAAGAATCCGATCGGCGAGCGATGGCTCGGTCTGCAAGGGCTGGATGAGAAGACCAAGGAAGTGAACGGCTACGGCATCCACGGCACGGTGGTGGCGGATTCGATCGGCAAGGAGATGTCGATGGGGTGCGTGCGGATGAACGCCGAGGATGTCGAGGTGGTGTACGAGATGCTGATGGGGCGGTCGAGCGTGGTGAAGATCGTGCCGTGAGGCGGAGCGGTACACGATGATGCGGTCAGAGACCTTGCTCGACGAGCGGGGCCATCTCGGCGGCTTCCAGCAGGCAGGTCTCCACGGCGGGCAGAGCCCAGTTGTCCTGATTAACGAAGAAGATGTGGTTGTTCAGCGGCTGGCGGAGCCGCTCGCAGACGCCGCTGGCGATCAGACCAGGGCGGGCCAGCGGCATGGAGTGGCCCCATCGCGCGAAACGCACCTGGCGGACGTCGCGGAGCGAGAGATCCAGTGTGCTGAGCGCGATGTCAAGTTCGGGGCGTAGACGCTCGGCGAATGTTCGCAGGGACGTGTCGGCGATGAGGTCGAAGCGCCCGGTGTTGTACGGAAGCGGCCAGTACATCGTGAGCACGAAGTTCGGGCCGTGCAGACGGTTGAAGGCGCCGTTGACGGCGTCTGTGGCGCGCTGGAACTGCTCGGGCGTGTCGTTGATGCCATCGACGCCGGGAAACTTGCCATTGTTGAGGAGGAACAGGTCGTAGAAGCGGCGGCGGGGGGCGTGCCGGAGCAGGACGTTGGCGACCACGTAGCCGCGGGTCTCGACTTCGAGAAAGTCGGCGAATCGCTGGGGATTGGCGGTGGCGAGTCCGGGGAGGATCTGGCGTGCGACGTGCTTGGGGCAGGCGATCACGACACGCTTGGCGCGAATAGTGCGGAAGCCCTCGTCCATTCCCTTGTACACGACGCGGACATTGTCATGGCCGAGCACTCGCACTTCGACGGCGCGGCAGGAGGAGCGGAGATGGCGCGGCGGGCAGTTCGCGGGAACGTGCGCCTCCAGCGGGAGCAGGTGATCAAAGAGCAGGGAGGCCAGCCCGGCGTTGCCGCCGGGGAGCACCCATCGCCCGTATTCCTCGGCCGCAAGGAAGTTCCAACCTGCGGCGGCGGATATCTCCTCCCAGCCGGCGTTGAACGAGGAGTAGCAGTACCCCTGTATTGCGGCTTGCAGCAGCTTGGGCACGGGAACGGTGAGGGACTGGACGATGTGCTGGCGCAGGGTGATGGCGTCGAGCTGGCGGATCCAGGTGTTGTCCACCCCGGGCAGGAGCGGGATGCTCGGGTAGTTGTTCACATAGGAGAGCAGGAGCGCGCGGTACTGGCTGAAGCCCTCGATCTCGACGGGCGAGAGGCCCGCGCCCTCCCAGAAGTTCTCGACGATGGACCCGCCGTACTCGGTCGGGTCGTCGGTGGCGGGGCTTTCGCGCCGAAGGCGATCGACGCCGAGTGTGCGATACAGCCCTTCGAGATAAGAGTCCGCGTCGGGCGAAATGAAGTACGCGCTGCCAAGTGAGAAACTGGTGCCGTTCCAGTGCTCGCCCGCGCTGACGCCGCCGAAGCGTCGGTGGAGTTCGAGTACGACGGGACGCCGGTGCCGGAGGTTGAAGGCGGCGGCAAGGCCGCTCAGCCCGCCGCCGATGATGACGATGTCGTGTTGCTCGGAAGGTTCGGGCGGAGCGCCGCCGGGGTATTGGGCCTCGCCTTGGTGGAAGGGGATGGCGAGTTGGTTGGGGAAGTCGTCGCCAAACCACTGGTTCACGACGGGAAGCCCGGCGATTCGGACGACTCCGGCGCTGGAGTCAGTCGGGACGATGGGAAAGGACTTGTGGAGGGAGGCCGCGCCGGTGTTGGAGCAACCATGGCGGGCGTCGACGTCATCCCCGGGCTGAAACAACCTTCCCGCGCCGGTGGCGCGACGGGCTATGAGTCCGAGCATGACGGCACTGAACCCGGTGCCGATGAACTGGCGACGATCGAGCATCACAGGCCTCCGAGCTCGGCGGCGCGTCGAACGCTGCACGATGGTCCAGTTTGACACGAAAGGGAGGCCAGCACAAGACGATCCGAGCAAAACCGCTTCTGATCGGTCTCGCTAGTTCTTTTTTCCCTTCCCCCGCCGCATCTCCTGCTCGATCATCGTCTTGGCCTGCACGACCTCATCCGCGAGGTCTGGGCGGTCTTGCAGACGCTGCAGGGCGAGGGCACCCTCGTCGGACTTGAAGAGGATGATGCTGGCGAGGGCGTCGTGGCTGGGGCATTGCCGCCAGTAGATGTCGGTCTGCCAGCGGGCGGGGCCGGCGAGGACGACGGAGCGGGCGAGGGGGGTGTCGCCGGACTTTTCGGCCGCGGCGGCCGCGTTGGCGGCGAGGGTGCCGATGCGCATCCAGAAAAACTCGTTCAGTACCTTCTTGTCGATGTCGGGCTCGCACTGGGCGATGAAGTCCAGGACCGCGCCGGCGAAGTTGATGTCGGCGGCGGTGGGAGGGGCGGAGGTGCCGGCGGTGTCGAAGCGGACATGGGCGAGATTGATCGCGCCGTTGGCGGTGATGGTCTTGGCGTAGAAGGCGTTGCGGAGCGCCGTGGCGGCCTGGGTGCGGCTGGTGGCGGCGGTGGTTTGGATTCCGGCGAGGGTGGCAGGTTCGGAGTCGCAGCCGGGGAGGGCGAGGAAGGGGAGGAGAAGGAACATGGGCAGGATGCTCATGCCACGGATGTTCGTACCGCTCATTGGGGGGAGTCCTTCTTCATGCGGGGGTGGCGATGGGGACGATACCGACGAGGCGGCGGGGAGTTGAATCGGCGATCGAGTTGAATTGGCGGCAGATGAGAGTTTGGGAAGGGGTGTTCGGGCGGTTTTGGATGAGGCGGGCGTGTATCGTTTGGTCTCCCTGCTGGTGCGGCCGCGGAGCGGCTGGCGGCGGGGTCATTGGTTCGGGCGAGGCCCGAACACATCCCAGGGATGGTGCGGCGATGAAGAGCGTAACAAACAGCATGTTGGCGGCGATGGCGGGAGCGGCGATGCTCGGCGGTTGCGAGTCGTCATCGCGCGAGGCGGCGATGGTTGGAGAGGTAGGGAATCGGCCGCTGGTGGCGGAGACTGCCGTCGAGGCGTCGCCGGTGAGCGATGCGGGCGGGCTGGGATTCTTTGATGCGCTGGAGGCCAAGCCCTTAGCGTCGCAGGATGATGCGATCCACTCGATGCTGCTGCTGGGGACAGGTGTGAGCGGATCGTCGTACGAGCAGCGCGTGGCGATGGCGAAGAAGCTGGGGTATGTGGATGCGAGTTTCGCCTCGCCGGCGCGGCAGGCGGTGACGATGGGTGAGATCGCCTCGATGGCGACGCGGATTCTTGAGGGGAAGCCGGCGGCGACTCAGGATGACGCGATGGCGCGGCTGGTGCGGCGCGAGATCGCGCCGGCGGCGGCGCGGGCGAATCAGGGGATGACCGGGGCGCAGCTGGTTTCGATCGCGGGCGGGGTGCGAGATGCGATGACGACGGAGGGCGTGCAGCGGGTGGCCGCGCCGAAGATGTGGGAGGTGATGGCGGCGGTGGAGAATCCGCAGCCGGTCGTGCCGGAGCCGTTGGCGGTGGCCGCGACGCCTGCGCCGGTGGTGCCTGTCGCGAGTGCGCCGAAGGCCGCATCATCGGGGCATAGCGAGCCGATGCCGCCCGAAGCGACGACGGCATCCGGGGTTGCTCTGAATGAGATCGGGAAGGGAGAGCCGCGGCGGCCGGTGGCGGTCGTGGCGACGGTACCACCTTCCGGGAGCGCGCCGGCGGGGACGACGAATGCGTCGGGGCTGAATCCGATGGCAAGCGGGATGGCAGCGAGCAATGTGCCGCCCGCGCTTCAGGGGAAGGGACGAGCGGAGCCGCTGCCGCAGATTCCGGTGGGAACGCAGCCCCCGGCGATCGAGTTGCAGGACCCGAACAGCAAGCCCTCGGTGATCATGCCCAACGAGAAGGTGTTTACGCCGGGGCAGCCGAAGGGAGCGGAGGGCGCGAAGGTGAATACCTCCAAGCCGGTCGCAAAGCCGACGGACCCGAAGGCGGACCCGAAGAAGAAGGATGCGCCCAAGGACCAGCAGGACAACGAGTGGACATCGGGCAAGCCGGTGAAGGCCAAGACCGCCGGCGCGGATGAGCCCAAGTGAATCGAGCCGAAGCAGATCAAGCCCGATAGATTCAGAGCGAGCACCAGAATGAAGACACGAATGACGATGGCATGGATGGGCGCGGCGGCGGCGATGATGCTGGCGGCGGATGCGGCGATGGCGCAGGCCGCGAGCAAGGACGAGCCGAAGACCCAGCCGGCGGCAACGCCGATGCCCTCCGCGCCGCCGAAGCGTGTGCGCTCGGTGCGGAAGTCCGTGGTGGATCTGGACGCGATGGCGAAGGACCGTCGGCCCGGGCAGGTGATGCCGGGCGATCCGTCACCGATGGGCGGCGTGCCCACGATCAGGCCGATGGCGGAGGCGGGCGCGCCCACGGCGGTTGAGGCGAACACGGTGAAGCCGGTGACGACGGCGTCGCTGGAGCAGAACGCGACCAAGCCGACGATCAAGCTGCCGGATACCGCGCCGTACACCAAGCCGGTACTCAAGCCGGTGGGCGATGGTTCGGCGCGCCCTGAGGTGTTGAACGGATCGATGCCAGCGCCGGAGGCGGCGGTG
Source organism: Phycisphaerales bacterium (assembly GCA_044222255.1). GTDB lineage: Bacteria > Planctomycetota > Phycisphaerae > Phycisphaerales > UBA1924 > UBA4658. Next base: position 125,918 of record JBGANP010000001.1, on the reverse strand, counting down.
GTGGAGACGCCCGCGGTGGAGCACGCGGCGGCGGTCCCCGCGCCGGTCGCGGCGGCATCCGTGGCGACGACAGCAGTTGTGGAATCCGCAGCGGTTCCGGCTGTTCCTGTTGTGGCGGCTCCGGTGGCGGAACGCGTGGAGCCGAAGGTTGCGGAGAAGGCGATCGAGCGGCCGCAGGTCGGGGGCGTGACGCTGGTGGATGGGGTGGTGATGACGCAGGTGCCCAGCCCGCTTTCGACGGGCGGAGCGAGCGTGCGAGTGCAGAGCATCACGGGTGATGACGCGGGCGTGCAGTGGCGCATCGGGAATGGGGCGTGGTCAAAGCCGAGCGTGGGACAAACCGCAGAGGGCAAGGTTGAGTTTCACGCGGGATTGGATTCGCAGGCGGTGCTGGTGGTCGACGGGATGGTGGAGGTGCGGGTGATGCCACTCGGCCGGGCGACGATTGAGCGGTGCGTGGAGCCGCGCGGCGCGACGAGCGTGGGCGTGGGTGTAACGCGCCGCGCGGTGGAAATCCGCCCCGTGGGTGCGGCGGTCGCAACGGGCGGTGCGAGCCCGCAGATGTTCGCGCGGGTGCGAACACCGGATCAGGTGTTCGGGCTGACGGGGCCGCTGCGGGTGGAATACGACGCGTTCTCGGGCACAAAGCGGCGGGTCGTCAACCCGTAGGTTCATTGGGTTGGTGCGAGGATTGCCTCGTCCCCCGTTGGGGTGATCGGGCCTGAAGACGGTCAAAATCAGCGTTCTTCACGCGTATTTGCGGACCAACGCGTGCGCGGGGGTTGCCTCACGCCGAACGTGGGGCATGTTGTTGGTGACACGTATTGGTGGTGGGGGGAACGAGCGTCGTGGCGACGCTTGATGGAACGCGAGGCGCGGCCGCGGGGCTGTGATGATGTTCCATCGGGCGACTGCGGGCAGGAAGGTTCAGCCGTGCGCGGCCTGGTTCCTCACAAACTTGTTGCACCGCTCAGAACGGTGCCATGGCAACTGCAGATCGGGCAGTTGCTGGAGGAGCATCACGTCTACGCGACCAGCGAGGATGCGAGCCGGCGGGAGAAGTTCGTCGCGGATCTGGGAGGGTTGCTGGCGCAGCTCGACGATTCACATGTGTGCACGGTGGACGGGGACCGGGTGCACGATCTGGAGGGGCTTTGTCGCGAGCTCGAGCGCGGGCTGGGCGTGGGAAAGATTGCGCGGACGATCGATGGTGCGGGCGGCGTCGTGGATGCGCTCCGGATGCGAACGCCGGGGGCGACGCGGGCGGCGGTGAAGCGGCGGTCGATCATCTGGCGGGAAGCGCATGTGCTGCTCAATGAGGATGCCGCGCTGTTCGGTCGCGCTGTGGACGCGATCGCAGGCGTGGCGGCGGAACATGAGTTCTGCTCTGATGATGTTCTTTTGATCCAGCGGGGCGTGTTCGTGGGACGCCCCGCTCTGGAGATGTACGCGGAAGACCCGCGCGGGCAGTTCCGCGCGTGGTATCGAGAGGATGGCGAGGCGGCTCTGTGGCGCGTGGTGACGGGACGGCGGACGCCGGGTGTGGCGGCGTGGAAGATCGGGGCGGAGATGGATGGGGTGTAGGGGTTCGTGGCGCGTCGAGGTGGTCGCGCCACGAACCTACGCGCAGACGCGCGGGATCACACGGTGCCAGAAGTCGTGGGTGGTGCGATCCGGCTTGGGCATGAAGACGATGGCGGCCCACATGCCCAGCGCGCGGCAGTGGCGGAGATACTCGACCATGTCGTCCTCGCTCACCGCGTAGTCTGAACTGACGAACGGCGCAAGGGGACGTGCGGGCGCGCTGTGGGCGTGGGCGGTGGCGATGGACTTCTGGATGTCTAGCGCGAGGCGGCACTGGCGACGTGCGTCGGTGGATTCGTTGTTTGGGTAGATGCGCAGCCAGTTTTCTTCGGTTTCCCAGCCGGGATCGTCGTGCTTGAAGACATCCTGGGGGCGCAGGTTCAGGATGCCGCCGTACCAGTCGGGGCATTGCAGATCGGTGTGGAAGAGGCCGTTCATCTGGTGCAACAGTGTGCGCGGGCGGACGCGCACGGGGGACCATGGGCTGTCGCACGCGGCCTGATATTCACCGATGCGAACGGTGCGATCCGGGCGCGCGGGGTCGCGCTGGAAGGCGCGCCGGGCGATGGATGAGAAGGCCTGCTCGCGCGACCAGTCCCACGCGAGACGGATGGCAGCGCGGTAGCGCTCCGTGTTCTCATCGTTGATCGGAGCGCGGCCCTCGGGAATGCCGAGCGAGACCTTGTCGCGATACGGGGGAACGCGGTGGCCATCGAGCGTGCGCGATTCCGCCATGAACTGCGCAAAGGTGCGCCGGCCGTCGATGGTCTGCTCAGGGTCGTATGCACGCGGGTCGGCGAGCGCCTCGGCAACCCAGCCCTTGTCCGGCGAGCCGATGTGGCCGGAGTATTCGTCGCCGATGCCATTCTCGCTGGTGATGAGGAAGGCGAGGGGGTCTGGGAGTTTGCGATGCGCGAGGTTCTCGGCGAGCGAGGTGAGGAACTCCTGCGCGAAGGCGCGGTTGCGGCGGAGGCCCTCGGCGAAAAACGGGCCGCGGCGGCCGCTGGGGAAGCGATCCGCGGGATTGTTCAGGAGTGGCTGGAAGTTCGGATAGGTCTGGATCTCTTTTTCGTTGATATAGCCGCCGAATCCGGCGGGGATTCCAAACCACTTGAAGGGACGGGAGCGCAGGTGGGGGCGAAAGCCCTCCATCAGGCGGTCGAGCACGGACAGGAAGCCGTACACGGTGTCGGCGGGGCCGCGTGCGGGGGTCCAGGAGAACTTTCCGTTGTGGTCGTACTGACAGCGGACTTCGACGCGGACGCTGGGAACGGTGTTTGGATAATCGGACCAGATGGGGTGGTCAAAGAGCGGATCGCTTCCCAGTTCAAAGAGGAAGAGCGGCGGCCCCGCGGGAGCGGGGGCGGGAGGCGGGGCGAGTTTGCCGTAGCGGGCACCGTTCCACGCGGAAACCGGCCGCGCGGGCGTGGCGGGAGGTGTTTGCGTGAGCCCCGGCTGAGCTTGGAACGGGATGAACTGGCGGGGTTTGGGGTCTGGGGGCGGCATCGGGGGGTGATACGCGGGTCGGGAGATCCGTGTTTTCGAGGGAATTCGGACGGCCGCGGGAGCGGATGGGTTGAATACGTTGCTGACAGAAAGAAAAGGCACAAGGGCGGGACGCCCATGCCACGCGAAACTTGACCCGGAGGCTTGGATGCGCTTTGCTGGTTCATGCGCATTATCTCGGGGAAGTTCAGATCACGCAAGTTGTTCACGCCGCGGGACTCGGGGACGACGCGCCCGATCCCGGATCGGGTGAAGGAATCTGTCTTTTCGATGCTCCGGGGCAACTGCGAGGGGGCGACGGTTCTGGACTGCTTCGCCGGAACCGGCGCGATCGGGCTGGAGGCACTGAGCTTGGGCGCGGCGCGGGTGGTCTTCGTGGAGAAAGACCGCAAGGCGGCGGACATGCTGGAGCGGAACATCGAGGCGCTGGAAGTGGGGGAGGAGTCGGAACTGGTGTGCGCCGATGCGCTGGGGCCGGCCGCGCTGGCGCGGTGTCCGAAGCCGGTGGATTTGGTTTTCTTTGATCCGCCGTATCCGATGATGCTGGACCCGGAGCGGTATGGGCATGTGATGCGGGCGTTCGGGCGGTTTGTCGATCTGCTGAGCGATGATGGGTACGCGATTCTGCGAACGCCGTGGCCGCTGCGGCACATTCACATTGTGGACCAGAGCGGGGCGACGGTGCCGTTCGGGGATGATCGCAACCCGTTTGATATTTATGGGCGGGTGCGAAAGGACATGCCGCCGCCGAGTGGCAAGAAGCGAAAGGGCGAGCATCGGCGCGTGTATGGCGAGCGGGACATGGCGAAGCGGCAGGAGGCGGAGGATTCCGGGGAGATGTCGTGGGAGCTTGATGAGATCGATCTGGACCAGATCGCGCGGGACACGGCGGATCAGGAATCGCTGGACATGATCGAGGAGATCGGCCCGGCGCGGGGGCTGAAGATCACACGGACCGATGTGGACCTGAAGCTGCCGAATGCGCTGGGGCCGGAGACGCATGCGTATGCGAGCATGGCGGTGCATTTGTATATGCGGAAGAAGTGACGGAGTGGGGGAAGTGACGGAGTGACGAAGTGGGGGAGGTACACTTCGGGCATGGGCGATGCTCTGGAAAAACTGAACGCGGAGCAACGGGTGGCGGTGACGCACGAGAGCGGGCCGCTGATGGTGCTCGCGGGGCCGGGGACGGGGAAGACGCGGGTCATCACGCATCGGATCGCGCACCTGATGCAGGAGCGCGGCGTCGATCCGGAGCGGATCGTCGCGGTGACGTACACCACCAAGGCGGCGCAGCAGTTGCGGGATCGGTTACGCGAACTGGTCGGACCGCGGGCGGATGGGGTGCATGCGCACACGTTCCACGGGCTGGGGTATCGGATCGTGCGACGGTTTGCGGATGAGATCGATGTCTCGCTCGCGGGATTCGGTGATGCGGGGCGCGGGATCATCGACTCGGCGCAGCAGCGCAAGGCGCTGCGCGATATTGTGGTTGAGAAGGGTCTCTTCACGCACGCGCGGGCGCAGGGGCTGGATGCGGTCGTGACGCGGCTGATCGCGGTGCAGGGCGTGCTGACGGATTCGGCGATTTCGGCGGAGGAGGCGGGGGCGTTTGTGGAGCGGGCGGAGAAGGCGATCGCGAGTGGAACGAACGTCTCGGGAGCGCCGCTCGATGAACAGGCGTTGCTCGCGGAGCGGGCGCGGGTGCAGGAACTGAAAGAGGCCGCGATCGCGCTGCGAGCGTTTGAGAGGGTGTGCCGGGAACGAGGATGGTTGGGGTTTGGCGATCTGATCGCGCTGCCGATTCGGATATTGCGGAAGGGGAAGCACGCCGCGGCGATTCTGCGCGATGAGTGGCGGCACATGGTGGTGGACGAGTTTCAGGATGTGAACACGGCGCAGATCGAACTGCTGCGGGCGATCATGCCCGCGAGGCCGGAGGGTTCAAGCAGCGACGGGCCGGACCTCTGTGTGGTCGGCGATGATGACCAGTCGATTTACGGGTTTCGCGGCGCGGACGACCGCGCGTTCCAGCGGTTCGCGATGCTCTGGCCGGGTGCGAAGACGATCGAGCTGACGAAGAACTATCGGAGCACGCCGCCGATCGTGGCGGTGACGAACGCGACGATCGCACGGGCGGAGCAGCGGTTTGCGCCCAGCAAGGTGATCGAGGCGGCGGCGGAGCAGAAGGCCGCGCCGGGGCCGGTGGAGTGCGTGCATCTGGAGGATGATGCGCAGGCGGGCGAGGTTATTGCGGCGGCCATTCTCGTGGATCGCAGTGCGCGCCCGGAGAGCGACCGCTCGTGGAAGCGATACGCCGTGGTGGCCCGAACGCACGGAGACGCTGAAAAAGTACGGGCCGCGCTAGAGATCGAGGGGATGCCCACGCTGGTGGCCCGCGAGGGGACGCCGCTGGATGATGAGGGCGTGCAGGATGTGCTGGCGTGGGTGGAGTTGCTCGCCGAGCCGCACAATGCCCACGCGGCGATGCGGATCATGCGAAGGCCGCCGCATTCGATCGAAGTGGCGCATGTGCTGCGACTGCTTTCCCGATATCGCGTCTCGCTCTCGAAGTATCAGAGCGGCGATCCCGGCGCGCCGGATCCCGGTGGCGTGGCGGATTGGCTGGAGCGGAGCTTCGCGGGCGATGCGAGCGTGGCGCGGTTCATCGCGGCACACGCGACGCTGCGGAACGACGCGGCGACCCAGCCCGCGTGCGTGCTGGTGGAACGCATCATCGCACACGAGGACGCAGCCCATGCGGACCTGCTCTCGGGGCGCGAACGGGCGGCGCGGGTGGTGAATCTCGTCGCGCTGGTGAAGTTCGCGCGCGAACGCCAGGTGCGGCTCGATCCGCCGGGGGATGTGCGCGCGTTCTGGTCGTACTGGCAGGATCTCTCCGACGATGATCGCAAGCTCAAGGACTCGACAGGCGAGGAACGCATCGACGGGATGCGGCCCGACGAGGAAAACGACGGCGTAAACGCCGTGCGGATCGTGACGGCGCACGCCTCGAAGGGATTGGAGTTTGAGGTGGTCTTTGTGCCGCGGGTCTCGCCGTCGCATGGGTATGGGGCCGCGAAGGAGCGTGAAGCGCCGGAGTTTCCCGCCGGGCTGATCCACGCGGAGGATGATCGCTCGGAGAAAGAAAAGGCGCGTGCTGAGGCGAGGCGGCTCTTTTATGTCGCGTGTACGCGCGCCGAGAAGCGGCTCGTGCTATTCTCCAAGAAGGCCAAGGGGATCAGCAAGTCTGAGCACTACTTCCAGCAGATTACGCAGAATGATGCGTTGAAGAAGAACTTTGTTGTTCGAGAAGGGGCAGACCTGATTCGCGAGGCGGCGCGGATCGGCACGCGGCGCGTGAGCGGGTGGGCGGGCGATCTGAGCGCGAGTGGTACAGGACCGGGGTACAAGACGATCGAGCAGCGGCGCGAGGCATTCGAGGATGCGCGCCGTGAAGTTCGGCGCGAGGCGGCTGGCGCGCTGGATGCGGTCTCGGATGGCAAGGGGCTGGGAGAGGATGGGCAGCGAGCGATCAAAGCGCTCAAGGAATCCGGGGAGAAGATGGCCGCGCTGGCGGAGGCGGAGCGGATCAACGCGGTGCCGGCGTGGGCTCGCGGGTCTGCTGCGGGCGAGGTCGCGGAGAGCGTTCTCAAACGTGCCGAGAGCGGCGAGAAGGAAGCGGATGGTCCGGCGTGGCCGGGGCTCAACGCGCCGATCAAGCTGAGCTACACCGCAGTTGAACAATATCTGCGCTGTCCACGCTGTTTCTATCTCCGGCATTTGCTGCATCTCAAGCCACTCCCCGGCGCGGCCCAGATCGTTGGCATCGCGGTCCACGAGGCGATGGAGCTGTTCTACAAGCAGTGGCGCGAGGCGGATGTGGGTGAGATTCCCAAGCCGACGCGGGCGCGGCTGATCGAGCTGGGGCGGCAGGCATTCGCAAGGCATTGGCCGCGGCAGACGGAGGTGGATCGCAAGCAGCTCGACCAGGTGGTGTCGCAGCTCGGCGTGGCGTTCGACCGGCTCGTGAGCACGCAGGGTGAGGATGCCCAAGTGCTGGAACTGGAGCAGTGGATCGAGTTCCCTTACGGGGCGCACACATTCGGCGCAAAGGTGGACCGCATCGAGCAGTACTCGCGATCGGACGGGTCGGGCGGATTTCGGATCGTCGATTACAAGACCGGGTACGCCAAGAACGATCTGCGATCACCCAAAGAGGACGATCTGCAACTGGGCGTGTACCTGCTCGCGCTGGCGCATCACCTCAAGACGGGCGATCCCATCGAGCAGCCGATCGTGGGCGAGGCTCAGTACTGGCTCCTCTCCACCGGCGAGCGAGGCACGCTCGACTTTGCCGCTATGGACCTCGCGGGCGTGCGGGCGGAGATCGATGGGGCGATCGATGGCATGATGAAGGGCAAGTGGCAAAAGGGCAAGAAGTGCTCTGGTGAGTGCGATCTGCTCGGATCGGACCTGACGTCAGCGGATGCCGCCGAGCCAGTCCTGGATGATGTCCGGGAATACGACGATGATGAGGGATCGCGGGCGGAGTGACGCAACACTCGGGGCGTGGTCCGGTATCTCGTGAGGGGCGCGGCGTGCATCCGCCCTCGGGCGCTGTATTGTTGTGGCGTCCACGGGGATCTGGTTCGGGGTGTTTCAAGCGGTTTCCGTGCGGACTCGAAAGGGTCACGGTTGATGCGACCTGGCATGGGCATTTCGGTGTGTGTTGCCGCCGCGATATGCGGTTGGGCCGTTGCTGCGCCGCCCCCGGCCCAGCGCGTTGTTCCCGCTCTGCCTCTGGTTCCTCCCGCAGCGCCGGCCGCGCCGCGGTCCTTGTGGTGCGAGAATGTGGTGGAGATGCAGACGGCGCGGCGGAGCGGCGTGACGAGCGTCTGGCTGAGCAACGGCGTGCGTGTGCATCATCTCAAGATCGATACGCGGGCCGGACAGGTGGTCGCGACGATCGCGCTCTCTGGCGGGAAGTTGCTCGAAGACGCAGGATCGCGCGGCATCACGGAGGTCGCAGCGGGCGTGCTGGATGATTGGGACACCGCCGCTCCGGTTGCGAGCGTCGCGGAGAGAATGGCCGGGCGGGACGTTCGGATCGATGCGGGCGCCGGGCTGGACGCGATCACGCTGCAGATATCCGGGGCGGTCGGCGACGCAGGCGCGGCGATGCGAGTGGTGCGAGAGCTGCTCACGAGCCCGACGGTGACGAAAGAAGGAGTTGAGACTTCGCGCGAGCAGGTCGTGCGAGAGCTGCGATTGCGCAGCGCGGATGTCAGGGCGGCGATCTCGGATGCGACGAACCGGGCGGTAGGCGGCGGGCTTGATCCGCGCATGATGCCTCCGGAAGAGCGAGCGCTTGGCGCGATCGACGCGGATCGCGTGCGCGAGTGGGTGAGAAGGCATGGGAAGGAGAACGGCTCCGCGATCGAGGTCGCGATCGTCGGGGATCTCGCGCTCGCCGATGCGCTCGCGATGGTGGATACCACGCTGGGGACGCTGCCTGCGCGGGAGCGTGTTTCCGCGAGAACAAACGCGGCCCAGCGGATGCTCACGGGCGGGCCAGCGGCGGCGGTACGGGCGGATGTTGCGGGCGTGGTGCAGATCGGCCCCGGCCGCGCGGCGGTGGTGCGAGGGTGCTTCGGACCCGAGATGGGCGAACTGGCGGACCAGCGGACCCTTCGCGCCTTGGTGCGGGTCGCGATCGCGCGGGTCAAGGCGCGGCTCGCGGAGCCGGAGGTGGAGCTCGGTGCGGCAGGAGCGGGCGGGGCGGAGGTGGGCGGTGGTGTGTATGTCAGCCCGTTCATCGGGCGCGGTATGGTGCTGGTGACCGCGACAGTGGACGCCGGGAAGGCCGCCGCAGTGGGGGACGCCATCGATGCCGAACTGGCGCGGCTGGCGAAGGAGCCGCCAACCGCGGAGGAACTCGCGCCGATCGCGGGAGAGCTCGGCACCATGGTCAGCAAGCTCGAGCGAGATGCTCCGTACTGGTCGGCGGTGCTGGCGCGCTGCGATGCCTTGGGCATGGATCCGGACGAGATCGCTTCGGGTGCGGCGTACTACAAGACGCTCGCGCCCGAGAAGCTCACCGAGGTGTTCGCGAAGTTCTGGCGCGAGGAGCGGCGGATCGCGTTGACCGTGCGAGGGCCGGAGCGCGCCGTGCCGGTTGAGGGTCCGAAGCGATAGTGCTTACTCGCGAATCGGCGCGACCTCGCGGCCCTTGAGGTCTGCGAACCGGCGTGCGACGCGATCCACGATGGTCTGAGCCACGCCACCGTTTTCCATCGCGCCCATAGTGCAAGAGAGAACGATGGACCGCGGGTCCTTGCCTTCGCTTTCAACCCGAGCATTCAGAACGCCCGTGATGCCGGAGACATGCTTGAGCTCGTAGCGATGCTGCAACCCATCGGGAGCGGTCTGGGACCGGACGACCACACACTGGGCTTGGGAGGTGCCTGTTTCGACGGCGGCATCGACATCGTCCCAGTCAGCTTGCAGGGTCAGGGCGGCCGGGCCGCGGCGGTCGCGGATGCTGGTGGTGGCGTTCGAGGTGCATCCGGTGAAGAAAGCCACCAAAAGCAGGGATGTGACGGCCAAAATAGCCGTACTTTTACAGAACAAACATGGGAAATGAGCAACGTTCGGGAGGGGGTGCCGCGTACTATTGGTGCGTGCGAATGGGCTCATTCGGGATTGTTCCGGGGTGGGCGAGAACGGTAGGGTCGGGGAGGCCGGTCGGTATCGGGTTTCCGGGCCGCTGGCGAGGAGCGCGATCGGGTGGAGTTCACGATCAAAGTACCGCAGGGGCCGGAGCGGGTGACGATGCTCGGGCTGGGTGATCGCAACCTCAAGATCATTCGAGAGGCGTTGGGTGTCTCCGTGCTTGCCCGAGAGGGTACGGTGCATGTGACCGGGGAGCGTGAAAGTGTCGCGGCGGCGCGCGGGGTGCTGGAACGGCTCTCTGGGGCGGCGGAGCGTTCGGAGACCCTATCGCGCCAGCAGATCATCGATCTGATCGGGCAGGCGGTGGCAGGTTCCTCGCAACCCCGGTATGGGCGGGATGCAGATGAGGAGACGGTTCCCGCGGGTCCGCCTTGGGAGGACCATCTGGATGTGTACGTCGGGGCCCGGCGGGTGCAGGCGAAGACGGCGAACCAGCAATCGTATATTGATGCGATCCGCGATCATGATCTGGTCTTCGGGATCGGGCCGGCGGGAACAGGGAAGACATATCTGGCGGTCGCGGCGGCGGTTCACATGCTCAAGCACCAGCGGACGCAGAAGGTGATTTTGTGTCGACCGGCGGTCGAGGCAGGGGAGCGGCTGGGGTTCCTGCCGGGAGATTTGCAGCAGAAGGTGAACCCATATCTGCGGCCGCTGCTGGATGCACTGCACGACATGATGGACTTCGCAACCGTCAAGCGGTTCATGCTCAGCGATGTGATGGAAGTGATCCCGCTCGCATACATGCGAGGGCGAACGCTCAACAACGCGGTGATCATCCTCGACGAAGCGCAGAACACGACGCGCGGGCAGATGCAGATGTTCCTGACGCGCATGGGGCATGGGTCCAAGATGATCGTGACCGGCGATGTGACGCAGATCGACCTGCCGGACCCGGCCGAGAGCGGGCTGATCGACGCGGCGCGGCGGTTGCGCCGGATCAAGGGCATCTCGTTCGTCACGCTGGACAAGAACGACATCGTGCGGCACCGATTGGTGCAGCGGATCGTCGAGGCGTACGGGGATCGGGACCATCCTGGGCCGACGCTGGACGCGGGAGATCCGCCGGATGGGCTCGGGATTTCCGGTCATGCGATCCGATCGCCAGAACGAGGGGATATTCAGGCGTAGTGGTTGGACCGATGCTGATGGCAGCTTCCTTCCGGCAACGACCGGGGGACTTTGAAGGAGTGCGGTCGCTCGATCATCATGGCCAGGGAATCATCCAAGCCCAGCATTCGAGCACGCACGGAGGATCTCCGGCGCGAGATCGAGCAGTCCAGCGGAGCGGGTGCCGTGTGGCGGCTGCCGCTGCGCTCGGGAAACTTTGTCTGGGCGGCGGTGATCTGGGCGACGTTTGTGGTGCTGGTGGGGACGACGGTGACCTGGTCGCGGCAGCAGCCGCGCGTGGCTCCGGGGCGGGTGATGCTGCAGACGCGGACGGCGGTGGAGAAGTTCTCCTTCGCGGATGAGGCAGCGAAGCGGCAGGCGGAGACCATGGCCCGGGCGAAAGCGCCGCGCGTGTACGTGACGGTGCAGGGGCTGATGGGGGAGATCGAGGGATCGCTGGAATCGCTGCCGCTGATCTCGCGCGAGGCGCAGACGGCGGAGCAGGTGGAGCCGGGGCTGCGCCAGCAGTTCGGTTTGACAGATGCCGCGCTGGGCGCTTTGCGCGAAGAGATTGGAGAGTCCGAGATCAGCGGCGAATGGCGAGACCGGGTGGGGGCGCTGATGCGAGAGCTCTCGCTGCATCCGTTGCTGGACGCGAAGGCGGCGCAGTTGGAGTCGCAGTCGCTGAACAAGGAAATGGAACTGCGGCGGGACGACGGCGCGGCGACGATCGCGCCGTCCTCCAGCACGATCAACATCGAAAGCCCGGAGGTCGGCGCGCGACTGCGCGAGATGGCCAAGAGCGCGGGATTTCAGGGCGTGCTACTGGACGTGGTGGTGACGCGGCTGACGCAGCCGGCGATCAAGCCGACGTATGTGTTTGATCCGGCGGCTACGGCGGCGTCTCAGGATGCGGCGGCCGCGAACGTGACGGCGCCTCCGGTGACGTATCCCGAGGGCGAGGTCGTCTATCGGCGCGGCGACGTGCTCACGGCGGCCCAACTGGAAGCGACGCGGCAGGCGATCGCGGCGGAGCTGCGGAAGCAGTCGTTCAATGCGATGGTCGGGTCGCGAGCGGCGGTGATGGGGCTGGTCGCCGCGATCGCGGCGGCGATGCTCGGATATTCGGTGCTTTTCGTGCCGCGAATCAGAAGGAACCCGTGGCGGATGGGGGCGATCGCCGCGTTGCTCGGGCTGCTGGCGATTGGTGCGATCGTGGCGACATCGCTCTATCCCGGGCTGGTTGCGATTACGGCGACGGGGCCGACGGTGTTCTGTGCGGTGGCGCTCTGCATCGCGTACAGCCAGAGGATCGCGCTCGCCTTTGGTGCGTTGCACGGGTTGCTGGTCTGTGCCGCGCTGGACCTGCCAATCGGGCACTTCGCGGTGCTCGTGGCGGGTGTGGGCGCGGCGGTCTGGCAACTGAAGGAGATCAGGGACCGGGACACCCTGATCCGCATGGGCGTGGTGGTGGGCATCGCGCTGGCGGCGGCGACGATGCTGGTCAATCTCGTGCAACTGCCCGCCACGGCGGCGGCGATCCAGCAGGCGACATGGGATGCCGGATTCGCATTCGCGTCGGGCCTGGGCGTGGCGATGGTCATGCTGTTTGTGCTGCCGACGATGGAGAAGAGTTTCTCGATCACGACGGGATTGACGCTCATCGAACTGCGCGACCCGAAGCACCCGCTGCTCCGGCAACTTCAGCAGCGGGCACCGGGGACGTACAACCACTCGCTGACGCTGGGCGCGCTGGGCGAGGCGGCGGCGGACGCGATCGGCGCGGATGGGCTGCTCACGTACGTCGGCGCGCTCTATCACGACATCGGGAAGATGAACAAGCCCGACTACTTCGTGGAGAACCAGCAACCGGGCTTCAACCGCCACGACAAGCTCTCGCCGGCGATGTCGCTGCTCATCATCGTCGGGCATGTGAAGGACGGATTGGAACTCGCCCGCGAGTTCAACCTGCCGCGCTCGCTCTGGCACTTCATCGAGAGCCACCACGGCACAACGCTGGTAGAGTACTTCTTCCATCGGGCGAAGCGCCGCGCCGAGACGCTCTGGAAAGCTGGCGGCGAGGTGAGCGGGGAAGAAGATGATGGCCCGACGGAGATGGAGTATCGATATCCGGGGCCTCGCCCGCGCACGAAGGAGGCCGCGATTGTGATGATCTGTGACGCCGTCGAGAGCGCGGCCCGCGCGATGGCCGACCCGACGCCCAGCCGCATCGATGCACTGGTGCGTGCGATCGCGACCAAGCGATTGATGGACGGGCAGTTTGATGAATGCGACCTGACGCTGCGAGATCTGAACCGGATCGTCGAGGCCGTGAGCCGGACGCTGGCGAGCATCTATCACGGACGTATCGCGTATCCGGGGGATGACTCCAAGAGCGCGGGGCCGAAGACGGTGGTGCCGGTGGCGGGGACGATCGGGGATCGGAACGGGAACGGAGCGAATGTCTCGACGGAGACGAAGCCCCGGGAGACTGTGAGGACGTGAATCATGCGCGGTGAGTCGTTTCGAGGTCCCGCGAAGAGCGTGCTGTTCCGTAGAACTCTTCCAGTACCCCCAACCAATCCGCCACACTCCCGACCGCGATGAACTTCCGCCGCACTTCCTCGCCCCGGGGGTGGTGGGCGGCGAATCGAATCCCGAACTTGCGCATGGTCTTGCCGGCGCGATCCTCGCCGTTGATGCTGACGCTCAGTCGGAAGTGTTCTTCGAGCACGGCTCGCTGCTCGGCGATCGTCGGCGGAGCGGGCGGGCGGCCGGCCATCATCTCGCGGGCCTGGCGGAAAATCCAGGGGTTGCCGATGCAGCCGCGGGCGACGGCGACGGCGGCGACGCCGGTGTAGGCGATCATCCGGAAGATGTCGTGCACATCCCAGACGTCGCCGGAGCCGAAGATGAGCTTGTCGGGGCGCGGGCGCACGATGTCGCGGAGCAGGTCCCAGCGGCTTGGGCCGATGTACTTCTGCTGCACGGTTCGCGCGTGGATAGTGGCCCAGCCGTAGCCGAGATCGAACGCGCCGTCGAGGATGTGTTCCAGGTTGCGAGCCATCTCGGGCGTGTCATCAAACGAGCGGCGGAGTTTGACGGTGCAGGGGATGTGCGATGGGACGGCCTCTCGCACGGCCTTCAGGATTTCCAATGCGCCCTGCGGCTCGGCGAGCCAGTGCCCGCCGCGGGCCTTGGACTTGATCTTCTTGACGGGGCAGGCGAGGTTGATGTCGATTGATTCGAAGGAGAGAAGTGACGGACTGGTAGATTGGCGGAGTGACGAAGTGGAAGGCGGGGAACTGGAAACGGAGCTGATCTCATCGATCAGCGTCTCGCAGGTCTCGTCGCCCAGGCCTTCGGTCGGGTCCAGCCCATCTGTACCACAGGATGTGCTCACCGGCGCGGCCATCAGCTCCGCGAGTTGTTCGTGGGACAGGTCCTTGTAGGCCAAGGCCCGGTAGTGCTTATCGCCCGCGCGACCCTGTTCCGCCGCCTTCAGCGCGGCCGCGGCCATCTCCTGCGGGTCGCTGCCCATGATTTGGCAGGCAAGGGGGTGGTCTTCGGGGCCGCCGGGGATGTTCTCGTGAAGTTCGCCCAGGTCTGCTTTGAGGAACCCGCGCCCGCCTCCGAGGAGGGTTCGATCCAAGAGGGCTTCGGTGACGCAGAAGGGGCAGCCGTGGCGGCGGGCGATGAGGCGCATGGCCGCGTCGGAATAGCCGGCCAGTCCGGCCTGGAAGAAGGGAGCATCGAAGCCGGGGACGATGGTGCGAAGCGCTGGATTGACGCCCGAAAGCCCGATCTCGCGGGCGACCGCCGCGGGGTTGATATGCTCACCTCCCGGCGCGATGGCCGGGGAGGGGGCAGTGGCGTTGTTGTTGCACTCGACGGACATGCAGCGGATGATAGGTTGGCGCACAATCTCACCCCGCTTTCCCGGAGCACTCACTGTGTCATCTTCCCGCTTTTCGGCCGCGTTCCGTGTTGTCGGCCTTGTTTGCGTCGCGGGTGCGATGATGCTGGGCGGATGCGCCGTGAAGCAGGATCCGGCGCTCGCAGGCCCGGAATATCCGGAAGCCAAGACGCAGTCGCGGACCCTTGATATTCAGGTGGTGCGCACGCAGACGACGATCCAGCTCACCAACACGACCGCTCGTGCGTACGGCAAGAGTCGGCTCTGGCTGAACCGCTGGTACAGCGCGGAGATCCCCGCGCTCGCCGTGGGGCAGTCGATCGAGCTGCGGCAGGACAGCTTCCGCGATCAGTATGGCGAGGCGTTCCGCGGTGGCGGTTTCTTCGCGACGCGCAAGCCACAGAAAATCAACCTTGTGCAGCTCGAGACCGAGGATGGCATGGTCGGTCTGGTCGCCGTCGGCAAAGAGGATTGAGGGGGGGCGACATGGCGAACGTCATCGTTTTCGGCCCCCACCCCGACGATCAGGAGATCGGCATGGGGGGCACCATCGCGCGGCTGGCGGAGCAGGGGCACTCGGTGCTGCTGGCGGATGTGACGGACGGGAGTCCGACGCCGCGCGGCGATCGAGCGAGCCGATTGCCCGAGGCGGCGGCCGCGCTCGAGGCGCTCCAGCCATCCGAAAGCAAGCCCCGCATCAAGCGCATTCTGCTCGACCTTCCCAACAGGATGGTGGAGCACACGCTCGCGACGCGGCATCTCTTTGCCGGCGCTATCCGCGCCCATCAGGCCCAGATCGTCTTCACGCCGTGGATGGAAGATGCCCACCCCGACCACCGCGCCGTGACGCGGAGTGTTGAGGATGCAAGATTTGACGCAAAGCTGACAAAGGTGCAGATGCCAACGCCCCCGGGCTTCACCAGCATCGGCCCTCCGATCTACCCCAAGTGGCTCTTCTACTACCACGTCTCTCACCTGCGGGCGACGATCACGCCGAGCTTTGTGCTGGACATTACCGGACAAGAACAGAAAAAGCTCGCGTCGATCCGGGCGTACAAATCGCAGTTCGGGCCGTGGGATACCTCGCCCGGCGCGGCGGAGACCGGCTTCTCGCATGGCGACCCGAAGGGTCGGCTGGTGACGCCCGATCTGCCCGAACGGCTGCTTGGATACGCCGCGTTCATGGGCTCGCTTATCGGCGCGGCGTACGGCGAGCCGTTCATGACCAAGGAACCGATCGGGCTTGGGTCGCTGGAAAGTCTGTTGATCTGATCTTCGTATTTGAAGCTCGCGGCGATAGACTTCGCCCGAGTGACCCCCACCGCCGAACTCATCCAGCCCGAGATTGCCGAGCTTGTTCGCGATGGCGCATACAGCGAGCTGCGCAACGCGCTCAGCGGCATCCCGCCCGCGGATGTGGCGGACATCATCGCATCGCTGGAGCCGGACCACCGGGCGGTCTGTTTTCGCTTCCTGCCGCGCGATGATGCGGGCGAGGTGTTCGCCTATCTGGATGAGAACCTGCAGGAAGACTTGATCCTGAAGCTCGGAGACGCGGCCCTGCGCGTGATCGAGGGAATGGACCCCGACGACCGCGTTCGCCTGCTCGATGAGCTGCCCACGGCGGTGGCCCAGCGGCTGATCGCCTCCCTGAATCCCGAGGATCGCAAGACCACGCAGGCGATTCTCGGGTATCCGCCCAAGAGCGTCGGCCGTCTGATGAACCCGGACTACATCGGCCTTCGCGCCGAGTGGTCCGTGGCGCAGGCGCTCGATCACATTCGCAAGAACGGCAAGGATGCCGAAACGATCAACATCGTCTACGTGGTGGATGGCGAGGGCGTGCTGACCGACGACCTGCGGCTGCGGCAGATCTTTCTGGCCGACCCCTCGCACTCGATCGAGTCGCTGATGAACCGCAACTTCGTCGCGCTCAAAGCTGACCAGCCGCAGGGAGACGCCGTGCGGCTGATGAGCCGCTACGACCGCGTCGCGCTTCCTGTTGTGGATTCCCGTGGTGTGCTGCTGGGCATCGTTACGGCCGACGACGTCGCCGACGTGGCCGAGGAAGAGGCCACCGAGGACATGCAGAAGATGGGTGGTATGGAGGCCCTCGACGAGCCGTATTCCACCATCAGCATGTGGCGGCTGGTGCGGAAGCGCGGCGGCTGGCTGGCGGTGCTCTTCGTCGGCGAGATGTTCACGCAAACCGCGATGTCAGGCTTCGAGCACGAGATCGAGAAGGCGGCGGTGCTGGCGACGTTCGTGCCCCTTATCGTCTCCAGCGGCGGCAACAGTGGCTCGCAGGCGACCTCGCTGATCATCCGCGCCCTGGCCGTCGGCGAGCTCACGTTGCGCGACTGGTTCAAGGTGCTCCGTCGCGAGCTGATCGCGGGCGCGTTACTTGGGCTCTTCCTCGGGCTCATCGGGCTCATCCGCATCAACGTCTGGGGCGCGCTGGGCTGGTTCGCAAAGCACTCCGGCCACGGTGAGCCGGACCCGGAGAGCATGGCGGCCCAGCAGCACTACCACGTGCTCGCGATGGCGATCGCGGTATCCGTCGTGGGCGTGGTGCTGTGGGGCACCATCATCGGCGCGATGCTCCCGTTCATCCTGAAGAAGTGCAAGCTCGACCCAGCGACGAGCTCCGCGCCGTTCGTCGCTACGCTGGTGGATGTCGTGGGCGTGCTGATCTACTTCACCGCCGCGGCGATGATCCTCAAGGGCACGCTGCTCTGATCAGCATCCCGCGAACCAGGATCCCAGATAGTCAAAGATGTCCTGCACGGTCACGCCGTCGAGCGAGTTGAAGTCGGCTCGCGGGTCCGCTGCGAACCATGCATTCAGGAAATCGAAAATGTCCTGCACGCTGAGGCCACCCAAACCGTTGAAGTTCGCGCGGCAACACGTCGTGGGATTTTGCGCTGATTGCAGGCAAGTGGTTCCCGAACCGCCGAATGCGCCGCCCGCGGCGATGCACGCGGATGGGTCCACGACCTGACATTGCGTGCCAAGGCAGCACGATCCCGCAAGCGTTGGGCATGGCGATGGGGCGCAGGGCGATCCCTCGCCCTGAAACGCGCCCGGACACTCCAGTGCGGATGTCAGCGAGCACCCACCCGCCGCAAGGCAGCATGCGCCGGTCTCGAAGGGCACGAGCGTGAGCTCGATCGTTCCCGACCCAGCGAGTCCGGCGTTCAAGCCGTAATAGCCGCCGATGCGCAGCAGATATTGATCGCCGGGAAGCGTGCTGAGAGAAGCCATCGGCGGATTGCCGCAGGAGTCTTCCCGTGCCGAGCATTGAACGGCCTGATACGGGGATGTCGGGCACGAGACATACACCGCCAGCGCGGTGTTGAAGGATGTGTTGCAGATCCGCACTTCCAGGACGCCCGGGAGCGCGGCCGTGTAGCTGTACCAGATGTCGTAGAAGGGAACGGCACCCGCGGCCGCCTCGCACCACGGCGGAAGCGGGAGCGATCCGGTTGAGGCGCACCGGCTGGCGAAGGACCGCGCGCCCAGACCGACTGGCACCGCGCTGGCGCACAGATCCTGCGCGATCGCGGGCGGCGTTACGTGCAAGACGACGCTACCGGTGGCACCGTTAAAGCCGGACACGCGAATGAGATAGTCAACGCCGGGCTGGACAGTCACCGCCAGCGAGGACCAGAGTGTTCCGATCTGGACATCGTCGTTGCACCCAAGCTCCGTGCCGCCGCATCCGGAACGGACGCTGAGCACGGTGTCGTACGACGAGCCGGAGGTGTCCAGCGTCAGCGTTCCCGAGCAGTCGCTCCGGAAGCGGTACCAGATGTCCGGAGTCGTGTTGGATGTGCCGCAGGATGCGGTCGCATCGGTGCTGGCGCCGGTGGTGGTGCCCGCGTATGTTCCGGCGAAGACGGGCGTGGCCGAGGCGCACGCGTTGTTGAACGGGACGACGCGCGTGTTGAGCTGGTAGTTTCCTGCCGCGCCCTGATACCCGGAGATGCGAACCAGGAACGTGTCTCCCTGCGTGACGGGGGCCGAGAGCGCGGATTGCAGGGCTCCGCATCCCACCGGAGGCGCGGGATTGTCATCGTTGCACGCCGTGGCGGCGATCGATCCCAGAGAATGGAACGAGAGCACGGTGTCGAAGTTCGAGCCGCAGGTGTCCATGGTCAGCGCGCCGGTGTAGGGCACGGTGTAGCGAAACCAGACATCGGGTGATGCGTTGGATGTCCCGCATGGGGCCGCGCCGTCGGCGGTGGCTCCGAGTGTGGTGCCAGCGATGGTGGCGGCGTAGATAACCGACGGAGTCTGCCAGCTGTTGTTCGTCGGCGCGAGGACCGTGAGCCGGGCGGGGAGCGAGTCGATGAGGCCGCATGCGTTGGAAACGCGGAGCACGTACACGCCCGCGGTCGCCTGCGAGGCGTTGTTCACCGCAAGAATCGGACCCGTCGCGCCGGGAACGGGAACGCCGTCTCGCAGCCACTGCAGCGTGTTCCCCTCACCGATGGTCGTGGCCGCGAAGATCGCGCTCTGACCGCCATCCACGGTGGTGTTAGAGGGGTGATTGATAAACCCCGGCGAACCGCGCGTCTGCTCCCAGGTGTCCTGATAGGACACGAACTGGTGGGTGTTGGCAAGGATGCGTCCCCCGCCGAAGATCACCAGCGCATCGCGTGCGGTGTCGTAGGCCACGCCCGCCGCGCCGCGCGAAGCCGATTCGGGCAGATACTCGTTGTAGTTCAGGTGCTGCCAGGTGGACGCGTACGGATCCCACGTGAGAATCGCGGGCGAATACGAGATGATCGAGGAGCCGCGTCCGAAGCACCGGAGCATCCGGCCTCGGAACGGATCAAAGGCAAGCGTCGAACTGATGCCCGCGTCGTACGGAGTTCCGGTGATGGTCACATGCCGCCACGATCCCGCCGCGGCCGTGGCTCCGGGTGTGTACTCCCAGACATCCTCTGGATTCACAACGCCGTTGAACGCCCCAGAGCCGGCCACGAAGCCGACATTCCGCACTGTGTCGAAGGCGAACGAGTCGATGCTGACGGGCCCGAATGTCGGCCCACGTTCCCACGCGGTGCCCGTCCACTCCCAGGTCACCCAGTAATCACCTGCGGTTTGCGTTCCGAGAAGGAAGATCGCGCGGCCGCGCCGGGGATCGAACGCTCCGAATGCGCCGGCGCTCGCCGGAGGTGTCGTTCCGACCCATGAGAGTTGTTGCCAGTTGGTTCCGCTGAACGCGAACAGCGTGTTGGTCAGCGTGCACGCGCCGCAGTTGAGCGAACCGCTGAAGAGCAGCCCGACGTTTCGGGTGCTGTCATACACCCAGGAGCCGCCGTAGCGCGGCCCCGGCGGGATCTGCCCGGTGGCGGTCAGAGGTGTCCACGAAGAGCCGTCGTAGGCGAAGACTCGCGCCGAACCGCCCGAGTTCACCTGATCCAGCGCGAGCATGCGATGGCCGGCGCTGTCATACACCATGTCGATGCTCCAAGGCGGCGCCTGGCCCGTGATCGAACCCGTTCGATCGACGGTGGTCACGCAGGGCGGATCACCCAGCGAGGCGGCGACAACGGTCAGCGACACGACGACTGCGATCAGCGCCAGCCATGCACGATGCGGGAGCAGACATCGATCGATCACGGCATTGCCTTTTCGGCCTTTGCCGATGGGGGACGTGGGGAAACACGAATGCGATCCACCCCAATAGGCGGGTCGGCCGCTGCGAGGCAATGGTACATGAAATCCACGGGATACCAAAGAAAACGTCCTCCGCGACGGCGCGAAGGACGGGCTTTGTACGCAAACTGCCTGCTGAGTTACGCGGTCACGGCCTGCGGTTTGGCGGCGCTCGCCGTTCCGCCCGCGCCGCTGAGTGTCATGGATCCCTGCCGCTTCTTGCGGGGAGCCATGTCTGCACCCTCGACCTCCGTGAGCTCGCTGGTAGCGAAGGACTCGCCAAAGCGGAAAAGGCGGAAGGAGTTGCCGATGACCAGCACATCGCCGAAGACGTGGTAGAGGGCCGCGCCGATGAGGCCGAGGGAGCCGGTCGCCGCCAGCACGAGGCCGACGATGGCGACGAGAATCGACACCGCGATGTTCTGCGCGATGATGGTGCGTGTGCGGCGGGAGAGCTCGATCAGGAAGGGGATGCGAGAGAGATCGTCGTTCATGAGCGCAACGCCCGCGGAGTTGGCCGCGATGTCCGAGCCGCCCAGACCCATGGCCACGCCGATGTCCGATGCGGCCAGCGACGGTCCGTCGTTGATGCCGTCGCCGACCATCATGACGCGCCGGCCATCGCCGGTGAGCTGCACGATCTGCTCGTGCTTTTCTTCCGGGTGGCACTCGGCCTCGATGTGGTCCACGCCGACCTGCCGACCGACGCGCTCGGCGACGCTGAGACGGTCGCCGGTGAGGATGTCGATGCGCCGAATGCCCAGCTCACGCAGGCGGCTGATGACGGCCTTGGAGTTGGAGCGTGTGCGGTCTTCGAGCGCGACCACGCCGAGATAGCGGCCATCGCGGACGACGTGAACTCCTGACATGCCCTCGATGCGGGCCGTGGTGGATTCGACTTGTGCCGCGATGTTCGGGAAGACCTCCTGCAGCCACGTTCCGCGGCCGACGCAGACCTCGCCCATGCTGGTGCGGGCCTTGATGCCGCGGCCGTGCATTTCCTCGTACTCGTTGGAACCGTCCGGCTCGATGCGGGCCTGCTTGGCGGTGGCGAGGATGGAGCGGGCTAGCGGGTGGTTGGAATGTTGCTCGCCGTTGGCAGCGGCCATCAGAAGTTCCGCACCGTCCACGCCCTCGGCGGGCACCAGACGCGAAACGGCGAACCGGCCTGTCGTGATCGTGCCGGTCTTGTCCATCACGACCGTGTCCACGACGGCCGCTTCTTCGAGGTAGTTGACCTTCTTGATCAGGATGCCCAGACGAGCCGCGGCCGCGAACGCCGCGACGATCGCCAGGGGGCTGGCGAGCAGAAGCGCGGAGGGGCAGGCGACGACCAGCGTGGTGATCGCACGCTCGATCGCTTCGTTGTTGGGCAGATCGCGATTCATGAACCAGACGATGAACGCGACGCTGAGCGTGACAGGAACAAAGAAGCGAGCGACCTGCTCGACCATGAGCTGGCGCGGCGTACGGCTGCTCTCCGCTTCGCGAATGAGCTGCGTTACCTTGCCGATGGTGGTGTCTGTGCCGACCTGCGTCGCACGGATGTCGATGAGCGCCGAGAGGTTGGTCGTGCCGGCGTAGACGATCTCGCCCGGCTGGACCTCGTGCGGAATGGCTTCGCCCGTGAGCGCGGCTTGATCCAAGGCCGAACGACCGGTGACGACCACGCCGTCCACCGGTAGATTCTCGCCGGCGCGAACGCGGACGACATCACCGACGACGACGCTGGCGAGAGAAACCTCTGCCTCCGAGCCGTTGCGAACCACGCGTGCGACATCCGGGGTGCGGGCGACGAGATCCTCGATAGCCCGCTGCGCGCCCCAGGCACGCTGGCGGACGAACTGATCGGCGACGAGGAGGATGAAGGCGAGGAACCCGGCGGTCGTGTTGTGACCGATGGCCAGCGAGCCGAGAATGGCGATGGCGCAGAGCGTCGAGGTGCTCGCACTGCCCCGCCAGAGTTCCTTGGCGGATGCGACAAAGAGTGGGAAGCCGAGCAGGACGGCACCGATGATCGCGGGGATCTCAGCGATGGTTCCCGGCACGATTCCATCGGGAAGCACATGCTTGGCGATCACCGTCGCCAGCAGCAGCAGCCCGCCGATCAGATAGAGCAGCATGTACCGCTCGAGCTTCACGTTGTGGTGGGAACAGCACTGCATGCCCTCCTCATGAACATGATCGTGGGAGTGGCTGTGGTCGTGTTTGGAATCGGTCGTCGCGCTCGCCATGAATGGCTCCGAGAGGGAATGGTGCCGGAGAGATGCGGCCCATGCCGAAGACTGCGAGGAAGTCCGGACCCATGTCCGAACCGGGAGGGGCAGATGGTAGCGTCAGGTCCGAATCTATCGGGCGGGAGAACCCCGCTTCCGGTGGTGCAGGCGAATCGGCATAGGAACGCCGCGTGCAACACTCTGGTACGCCCGGTGGATTGGCCGGGTTCGGCCAGCTCGTGAGGCAAAGTTATCCTGCCAGCCCTTGGCCGCGCCCGTATTCAGATGATGCGGCTTCACCCCCAGACTGCAGACCGCAGGGGAACTCCACCCAAACCGTGGTCCCCTGTCCCCAAACACTGGTCAGCCCGACCCTCCCGCCAAGGGCTTTGGCGGCGTGCTTGACGATCGCCAGGCCCAGACCGGTGCCCCGCTTCCAACCGCCAGAGCCGGACCCGCCGCTGCCGGTGCCCGTTCGGGCCGCGTCCACCTGGTAGTACCGCTCAAAGACCCGCTCCTGCTGGGCAAGGGGGATGCCCACTCCTTTATCGATGACATCGAAGCGGACGACGCCGTTGAGGGAGGGTGTTCCCCGCTCACCTGCGAGACCGGGCGCGGTCTCTTCCTCGATCACCTGGCCGACGATGCGGACGGTCGTTCCCTCATGGGCAAACTTGGTGGCGTTCTCGACGAGGTTGCGGAGGATGAGCAGCAGGAGCTTGCGGTCGGTGCGCAGGCCGCGCAGTTCGTCGTCGATCTCGAAAGAGAGGGTCAGCCGGCGCTCGGTACACGCCATCTCGCTCAGGCCGCGGAGAATGCGCTCGACCTCGCCGAGGGAGATGGGCTCGATCTTGAGCGGGACATCCGGGGACTCCAGACGCGAGAGGTCCAGAAGGTCGCGGAGCATTTCTTCCAGCCGCTCGGCATGGGAGATGATCATGGTGCGGAGCCGCGCGGACATGACGGGGTCGTCCGCAGCCGCCTCCAGTGTTTCCGCGGCGGAGCGGATCGCTGCAACGGGGGTGCGTAGCTCGTGCGAGGCGTTGGCGACAAAGTCGGTCTTCACCTGCACGGCTTGGTCGAGTTCCGTGACATCTCGGAGCGTGAGCACCGCGCCGAAGACGCCCGCTCCCCACGCGGCGGGAACCGGCGACGCGGAGACCTGAAACGCCCGCGTTCCCATCGGTGTCACGACGCGAACGCGTCCGCGCAATGTTTGCCCCGCCTTGGCCGCGCTGTGCATGCGGAGAATTTCTTCGCTGGTGAAGAGTTCGTGGATCGGGCGCCCGAGGACGCCGGCGCGGCCGGTGATTCGATTGTCAAGAATCGCCTCGGCCGAGCGGCTGCAAAGCAACACGCGGTCCTCATCATCGGTGGCGAGCAGGGGCTCGTCGAGGGCGTCGATCAGGGCTTCGAGGTTGCGTGTCTTCTTGGCCTTTTCCTTGAGCTGCCCGCGCATGCGATCCCGGAGCTCGGTGAGCGCGATCCCGAGCGGGCGAAGATCGTCGGGCATTCGATCAAAGTCGTCCCGCGCGGCTTCCGGAGATGCGTCGATCTGCGAGGGAAGGTCGGCCGCGATCGTCTGAGCCGCGCTGCGTCGGAGCGACTCAACGCTGCGAGCGCGGTGGGAAAGCGTGTGCCGCACGAGCAACCCCGCGACGACGATCGACCCTGCAACGCAGGGAATCGCCACGATGAGCGGTGCATTCAGCGCGATGCAGCCGAGCCCGGCGGCGCCGACAATCAGGATGGGTGCGAGTCCCGGCCATGGGCTTGGCGCGGGGGTGTAGGGTGAGGGTTGGCTCTGGGGAGTCGAGTCCATGCTTGGCGTCCGACCCGCGGGCTCAATCCACCCCGACCCCATCCATATCGGCATCGACGGCGATTCCCTCGGCGGCCTCATCAAAGAGGTAGCCCACGCCGCGGATGGTACGGATCTTGGCCCCGCACATGCGGAGTTTTTTGCGGATGGATGCGACATGGACGTCGATCGTCCGTGTGGTGACGAGGACATCCGGCCCCATGGCGGTGTACATGAGATCGGCACGGCTGAGGACCTTGCCGCGGCCGCGCATCAGGGCGACGAGGATGCGGAACTCGGTCAATGTGAGATTGATGCTCTCGCCGCGGGCGAAGACCTCATGAGTGGAGAGGTCCGCCTTGACGCCTCCGAGTTCGACGGAATCGAGCGTTCCGGGCTCGGCGGTTCGCGTGCGGCGGAAGATGGTCTCCACGCGGGCCATCAGCACCTTCATCGAGAAGGGCTTTGTGACATAGTCGTCCGCGCCGATCTGCAAGCCCGCGATCTGGTCCGCTTCTTCGGCTTTCGCGGTCAGCATGAGGATCGGAGTTTGGGACGTTTTGGGGTTTGTACGGAGTTGACGAGCAATCTGGAGCCCGTTCATTTGCGGCAGCATGACGTCGAGAATGGCCAGATCGGGAAGGGTTTCAAGAATCCGGCGAAGACCCGAGTTGCCGTCGCGGCAGACGTCCGTCTCATAACCCTCACGCCGCAGGTTGTAGGCGAGGAGCTCCGCCAGATCGGCCTCATCTTCGACGACGACGATGTGCTTGGTGGTAGTCATCTTGTTGCCTGATAAGGACTTACGGACCTGTTTGAGGGCTGAATGGAGTCTGGTTCAGAGGCGAAACATGAGGTGTTTGCGGGTGGGGCATCCCCTGAAGGGTCCCGCACGGGGCGCAAATATGTGTCAGGAGTATTCTCACCAGCCCAGGGGATATGGGAAGGACAGATTCTGTGAATATCCGGCGAATCTTGTCGAGTGGGGGGGTCACGAGCCGAAAAAACTGGAAGTGAGTTTGCGTTTGCTAAGTCCTCTGGGTAGTATCCGCACCTCACCGGGCGGCCCGTGACGGCCGCTCGAAACCGATTCCGGCGGAGACCGGAAGCCCGATTTGGTACTCTGGGTCGTTCGATCCGAGAGTTCCCGGGAAGGTTTGAAGGTGTTTCGCGGGAAGTTGCAGTCGAAAAGTGAGCGTGTGCTCACCAACTTGCCGACGAAGCGTGTTCGGGATTGCGTTGTTCGCGGGCGAATGGTTCGTCCGGTGAGTCGGGCAGCGGGTTCCGGAAGGTTTGTATCACGTAGGAGCGCCTGGGAGACACGCGTTCCTTTGAAACCAGTTCACTCGAGTTCTTGCAAGAAAAAAGGAGTCTCAGAATGGGTCATTTCAAGGGTCTCGTGCTTGTGGCCGGTGTGGCGCTGAGCGTCACCGGCTCGGCTGCGTTCGCGCAGTCCAACGATGAGGTCAAGGCGACTGTCGCCCAGATGCTCAACGACGCGGAAACGCGTTCCTCGCTTCTGGCTGGCGGCGACGCCGGCCACGACGGTCGGTTCTTCATCGCGGGAGATGGCTTCCGTCTGAACATCGGCGGTCTGCTCCAGTTCCGCTACGACCTGAACTTCCGTGACGAGAACAACGTCGGCCCCGCCGGCGATGACTTCACGCACGGGTTCCAGACTCGTCGCACGAAGGTCGACTTCAACGGCGAGCTGAACAAGGACTGGTTCTTCCGCGTCCGCATCGCCAACGAGAGCGACGGCCTCGGCTTTGACTATGCCTACGCCGGCTACAAGTTCGCCAACGGCTGGAAGGCCACCTGGGGCCAGTTCAAGCTCCCCCTCCTCCGTGAAGAGCTCGTTTCCGACGCCAAGCAGCTCGCTGCTGAGCGCTCCCTCGTGAACGGCCTATTCACCCAGGGCTACAGCCAGGGCTTCGAGATGGCCTACGAGGCCGAGACTTGGCGCGGCTTCTTCGCGTTCTCCGACGGCCTCAACAGCCGCAACACTGACTTCAACGCTCGTCAGAACTCCAACCCCGGTCCCTCCACCTTCGGCAACGTGCTGCAGGTCTCCGGCCAGGGCGACTACGCCTTCACCGGCCGCGTCGAGTTCATGCTCAGCGGCAACTGGAAGCAGTTCGAGGACTTCACCTCGGCCAAGGGTTCTGACTTCGGCTTCATGGTCGGTGGCGCCCTCCACTGGCAGCAGTCGGACAACTCCGGCGTGGCTTCCGACAACGACCTCCAGACGCTCCGCTACACCATCGACGCCTCGCTCGAAGGTGACAGCTGGAACCTGTTCGCCGCGTTCATCGGCGACCACTCCAAGTCCCGCGCTGCCGGCGTTGACAGCCCCGATTTCGATGATTTCGGCGTTGTGATCCAGGGTGGCTGGCGCTTCGCTGAGAACACCGAAGTGTTCGGCCGCTACGAAGGCCTCTTCCTCGACTCCGACCTGATCGCCAGCGGCAAGAAGAACTTCAACTTCATCACCGCCGGTATCAACCAGTACTACGCCGGCCACGCCGCTAAGGCGACCGCCGACATGGTCTACTCCCTCCAGGACACCTCCAACCTGTCCACGGTCCTCCCCAACACGGGCGTCGGCCTCCTCGGCCAGGCCAAGAGCGGCGAAGTCGTCGTCCGCCTCCAGTTCCAGGTCATGTTCTAAATCGACCTGAACTCGCTTCTACAAGTGACTTCAAGCGGGCGGCTCTCACGAGCCGCTCGCTTCTTTTTTGAGTGCCACTGCCCAGTCGCTTTGGGCTGGTTCGTGCATGTTGAAGCCACATGGATCCGCTCCGAGCAGCGGGTCCGTGGCACTCGTTGGTGGTCTTCTCGGGCTTTACATTCGATCCAGCGTGCGAATCCCCAGCAGGCCGAGCCCGTCGGCGAGCACGCGCTCAGCGATGCGGCACAGGTGCAGACGCGACTGGCGCGTCGGCTCATCATCCGCGTTCAGCACATGGCACTCGCTGTAGAACGTGCTGAATGCTTGGGCGACGTCGTAGAGATACTGGCAAAGCCGGTGCGGCTCGAGCGATGATGCCACCGCACGCACCACGCCGGGATAGCGCAACAGCGTCAGCGCGAGCGTCTTCTCGCTCAGCGCGGCGATGACAACCGGCGCGCCGGAGTCGATCCGAACGCTCTGCCCCGCCGCCTTCTGGAAGATCTGCCGAATGCGGACCAGCGCGTAGAGCAGGTACGGCCCGGTGTTCCCCTCGAAGGCGAGCATGCGGTCGAAGCTGAAGACGTAGTCCTTCACGCGATCGTTCGAGAGATCGGCGTACTTGATCGCGGCCACCCCGACGGCGTCGGCGACATCGCGTCGCTCCGCGGCGGAGAGTTCGGGATTCTTCTCAGCGACCACGCTCTCGGCGCGCGTGACGGCCTCGTCGATGAGATCGCTGAGCTTCACGTTATCGCCGCTGCGGGTCTTGAAGGGCTTGCCGTCCTCACCAAGCACCATGCCGAACGCGGCGTGATCCAGCGGACTTGGCTCGCTTGCGCCGAGGCGTGTGGTATACCCCGCACGGAGGGCTGCGCCAAAAACCAGCTTGAAATGCAGGCCCTGGCGCGCATCCACGGCGTAGACGACGCGCTCGGCGTTGAACTTCTGCACGCGACGGCGGATGCCCGCGAGGTCGGTCGTCGCGTAGAGATACGCGCCGTCAGACTTGCGGATCAGGCAGGGCTCATCGAAGCCGGGAACACGGATGACCAGCGCGCCCTCGGAGACTTCCGCGACGCCGCGTTTCTCCAGATCGGTGACGATGCCCACGAGTTCCTCGGCGTACGACGACTCGCCGGCGGTGTCCTCGCGGCGGACGATGGTGTTGAGCCGCTCGCAGGCGCGGATGCACTCGGTCATGGTGACATCGACAATCCGCTGCCAGAAACGCATGGTCTCGGGATCGTGGGTCTGCAGTTTGATGAGCGTCTGCTTGGCGCGGGCCATGGCTTCGCTCGCGCCGGCGACCTGCTCCTCCAGTTCGGCGGCTGCCTTCGGGCCGAGGTTGAAGCGGCGCACCGCGGCGAGGCCGCGCTCATCGGCATCGGCCTCGCGCTTGGAGTCCTTGTAGAGCTTTTCGAGTGCGTCGAGGTCGAGCTTGGAGATGTCCTCCCCTCGCTTGGCCAGGAGTATCAGTCGATCGGTGACCATGGCGATGGGGAGCCCCCAGTCGCCGACGTGGTTCTGGCGGATTGTGTTGTAACCGAGGCGCGCGAAGACCCGGGCCAGTGTGTCGCCGATGATGGTGGCGCGGAGGTGGCCGACGTGCATCTGCTTGGCGAGGTTGACGCCGCAGAGATCGACGACGACGGTGCGGCCCGTTCCGACGCTTTCCACGCCCAGACCGGGAGTATCAAGCGCTTTGAGGAGCTTGGGCAGGGAGTCGGGGCGGAGGGAGATGTTGATGAACCCCGGGCCGGCGATGCTCTGCTCGGTGAGGGGCAGCGCGATGTCACCCAGATCGACCTTGGCCAGGATGGCCTTGGCGACTTCCCGCGGCTGGGGCGGGGGTGTGCCGAGCTGCTTGGCGAGGTTCATCGCAGCGTTGCATTGGAAATCCCCGAACTTGGGGTTGCGGCTGGCGGAGATGTGGGGGTCCGACCCGGCAAGGTGGGGATAGGCCGCGGCGATCGCGGCGGAGAAGCGTTCGGAGAGGATTTGGACCGGGTCGTAGGACATGGGGAGCGATGGTAGGGGGGAGAAAACTCACGATTCGATGGAAGAGGGGCCGATCGACAATGGTGAAGATTTGATGGGCGTGCAGGATCGCACGCTTTGGGGGATGGGTACACGGAGGTTTGAGTATGTTCAGCGCAGGAGTTCGTCGAGTGCTGATCGCGTCCAGCGTGCTGGTGGCCGCGGGGCTGCTGATCATTCACCTTGCCGGTTGCAACACGGTCAAGGGCCTTGGTCGCGATGTCGAGGCGGTTGGTCAGGGCGGTCAGGACATGATCGACGGCAAGACCCGTTAACGCGGCGTTCGCACGGCCCCGCCCGATATGTGCCCCGGTCTGCGGGCGTGGCCGAGTGGATTGTTGCGGTGGTAACATGCGGGCGTGTTTTTGTGTCTTGTGCCGCGTGTGGAGATGGCTATGAGCCGGAATCGGGTTTGTTTCGTGGTGTCGGGGATTGTCTCGCTTGTGCTGGCCGCGGCCCTGATGCCGCTGGTTGGATGCCAGACCGTCAAGGGCGTCGGCAAGGACGTGCAGAACGTGGGCGAGGCGGGTGAGCGGGCGATCGACGGGAAGTGAGCCCGGGGGCGGACGAGGCGTAACCTCGTCCATGCCCAGCATCGAACTCTCAGGGCGGCCAATTGCGATCACGGGCGCATCCAGCGGCATCGGTGCCGCGACGGCTCTTGCGTGCGCCAAGGCGGGAATGCCAGTGGCGCTTGGGGCGCGGCGGGTGGACAAGCTAGATGCAGTCGCGTCGAAGATTCGCGAGGCGGGCGGGCGGGCGGTGTGCGTGCCGATGGATGTGACCTGCCACGCGGATTGTGCCGCGCTGGTGGGGGCGTGCGTGCGCGAGTTCGGCTCGATCTACGCGGTATACGCGAACGCGGGATATGGGGAGGAGTCGCCGCTGCACACGATGACGGACGAATCGGTGCGTGCGATGTTCGAGACGAACTACTTCGGCTCGCTGAACGTGATCCGGCCAGCGCTGGAGCGGATGCTGGAGAATCCGGGGCCGCACCGGGGGCATGTGCTCTGGTGCAGCTCGTGTCTGGGGCGGATGGCGATTCCGAACTACTCGATCTACTGCGCGACGAAGGCGGCCCAGGCGATGAGCGCGACGGCGATGCGCCACGAGCTGCGCGACAAGGGTGTGCATGTATCGAGCGTGCACCCGATTGGAACGCGCACGGAGTTCTTCGAGCAGGTGCAGAAGCGCTCGGGAAGCGCGGA
Source organism: Phycisphaerales bacterium (assembly GCA_044222255.1). Classification (GTDB taxonomy): domain Bacteria; phylum Planctomycetota; class Phycisphaerae; order Phycisphaerales; family UBA1924; genus UBA4658. The sequence continues at coordinate 95,461 of JBGANP010000001.1, read as the reverse complement.
GCGCACGACGATCACGCTGCCATCGGCGATGTACCAGTCGGCGGATCTGGTGGCAGCCATCACGGTGAAATGTCTGCGCAAGCCGCGCGGCGAGGTGTGGACGGGAATGGGGCGGCTGGTTCGGACGGGAATGGCGCTTGGGACGATGTTCCCGGGCGTGGCGGATTTCGCGTTGCGGCGGATGAAGGGCGTGCACTGATCCGAGGGGCATCGAGACTACGCGAGCGTGAATCAGGTCTGGATCGGCACTGGCCGGCGCACCAGAAGGGCCACGACATGGGCCTCCACGGCGCGGCTCTCGCCCACGGCGTCGACGCGCTCATGGCTCTTGCCCTTTACGTTGATGAGCGATGCCGACATGCTCAGGTGGCGGGCGATGTTCTGGCGCATCTGCTCTTTCACAGGGCCGATGCGCGGACGCTCCAGAATCACCGTCGCATCGATGCTGGCGATGAGGAAGTTGGACTGTGCGACCCGGCGCGCGGCCTCGCGGAGAAAGTCAGCGGAATCGCGCCCGTCGTTCTCGGGGGCGTTGTCGGGAAACATTTGGCCGATGTCGGGCATCGAGAGCGCGCCCATCAGGGCGTCGACCACGGCGTGGTAGAGCACATCGCCATCGGAGTGGGCGATGGGGCCACGGTCGAACTCAAGCGTGACGCCGCCGATGATGAGCGGGCGACCAACGCCGGCGGGCGGACGGGGCTCCAGCCGGTGGAGGTCGTATCCATGGCCGATGCGCATTGACCCGAGCTCGAACGACATGCACGATCCTCCGCTACAAACGAACAAGTCAAATACAAATCCACCGAAACTGGGTGGTATCTTGACGGACGAGACGAATCGATTCAGGGTTCAGTCAGGCCCCGATTCGAGTATGGACGATACTCTCCCGGCCTGCCGCTCGCGAACACAAGAGCGGCGGAAGTCATAGGTCACACGAACGACTCGAACCGGAGCCCGCATGTCCATCCTTCGCTGCGTCAAGTTTCTTCCATTGCTCGGGCTGCTGCTGCTGACGGGCTGCTACACCGAGGGCGGGCCTGGCTTCAGCATCGATCAGCACGTCTACGTGAGCCGTCCGTGGCAACCGTGGACGGTGACGCTGCGCGATACGCGCACGGGGCAGGAGTTCTGGTCGATGGATGTGCCCGTCGGCAAGAAGCTGATCGTTTCGTTCTCCGAAAACACGGGCTCGAATGACAAGTACACGCCCGATGTGATGAAGTGGGTCGTTGTCGATGAGGATCGTGAGACGTTTGTTTCCATCACCAACTCGCTGCCGGTTCCGCCCGCGAACAGCCGTCGTCTGGAGCCCGCGCTGCGGACGACGCCGGAGTTGCCCGAGAACATGGTGACGGTGACGAAGGGAACGCTTCCGCCGGCGAAAGTGCAGACGGTGCGGCCGCCGTCGGTGACGATGCCGCCGCAGCCCAAGCCCGAGCCGACCGAAGATGGATCGAAGCCCTGAACGGGTGCGGACGCGCGACTCTTGCGCGATGGACCGTCCGAGACGCGAACGCTGAATGAAAGCGATCGGCGCAACCCGCCCATTGCGGTGGTGCGAGGTTTTTATTCTCGGACGGATAACCGACAGCGGACCTCGACAGGGTTATCGGTGCTGATATTTTCAGCCCATGGTCCGGTCAATCTGGGTTGTGGGCGCGTGCAGGGATCGCACGAGCCGGACGCGGCGGAGCCGAACACAGCGTGGTGTCATGGACATCGCGTTCCCCGAGCGAGGATTCACCCTCATCGAGTTGCTGGTGGTGCTCGGGATCATCATGATCCTGATCTCGCTGTTGCTGCCCGGCTTGCGCGGAGCACGCGAGGCGGCGCGAACCGCGATCTGTCTGAGCAATCAGAAGCAGATCGCGGCGGCGATGGCGACATACGCGAACTCCAGCAAGGAGTTCATCCCGCGCGAGGGGACGGATGTCGTGGAGGCGCAGAACGAGGTGCAGCGCCGGGCCCGCATCTGCTGGCCGGTCGCGCTGCGTCCGTTTCTGGATGATCGCATTTCGGTGAACGAGGATCCGAATGATCTGTTCGTGAATGCGCCGTATTACTCGGATCCATCGCGGCCGCGGGATGGGCACAAGGTGCACTACGTCGTGAACGCGATGCCGATGGTGAGCAAGGGCGCTGTGGATGTGGCGGCGCGCTCGGACTACTGGCATCGGCGCGGGCCGGAGCCGCTCTCGCGGATGCAGCACCCGTCGGGGACGCTCTACATGACCGAGTTTTCGGACGACGGCGATCTGGCCGTGTGGAACCAGCTGCAGGGAAGATCGCAAGAGGACCTCGTGTGGTCGCAGCCGTACGACATCTGGGACATTCTGCATCTGACGCGGCAGTCCGGGCAGTATCGCATCTCCGGCAATCGCCATAGCGGGTCCGGGAACGCGACGTTCCTGGATGGACACGCGCTGACGATGAAGCGCGCGGATCTGGAGAACCTGGACACGTGGGATGATCTGGATTACGGGATTCGCGACGAAAAGCCGAACTGGGCGCGGTAGCGGTTGTAAAATACAGACGCTGCGGCGAGAGCGCGAGATCATCGCGTGCTGGTTGCGGCATAGGAACCAAGCGCATGCGATACACGGGGATGCGAGTCGGGTCGGGGTCGTGGCTCCTTGCGGGCGTCGCGTGCGCGATGAGTGCGGGCGGTGGCGGCGCGCTGGCACAGGTTGCTCCGGCGCAGCCGGGCGGGCCGGCGACGAGTCCGCCGCAGCAGTTGCAGCCGACGGGATCGCCGAAACTGGTGCGGCCGCAGGCGCTGCCGGCGAAGCCGAAGGAGCCGCCGTCGCCGCTGGAGGGCGCGGTGGATGTTCGAGCGGCGATCGAGAGCGCCAAACAGCGTGCGGCGACGCGCGGGGTGCGCGTGCTGGTGGTATGGGCATCGGGGCCGAAAGAAGAACTCACCAAGTCGTTCGTGGACATGACGGGGACGAGCGACATGCGCCGAATGCTGGGCATGGAGTTCGAGACCGTGTGGGCGGAGTGCGGAAGCAGCGAGCGAAGCGCGGCGAATCGGGAGATCGCCAAGTCGCTGGGCGTTGAGGTGAAGCAGGGGGATGAGAACGCGATGCTGGCGGTGCTGGACGCGAGCGGAAAGCTGATCGCCAGCAAAAGCGCGGCGGACATGATCGACGAGGTGCGGCGGCGGTCGTACAGCGTGCTCAAGGTGCAGGACTTTCTGAATCCGCACAAGGCGTCGCCGCCGGTTGCGAAGGAGCTGCTGGGCGCGGCGGTGGCGCGGGCGAAGGAGAGCAGTCGCGTCGTGCTCGCGACATTCGGGGAGTTTGGGGATGAGTGGTCGACGGCATTCACGCAGTGGCTGGCGCGGCCGGAAGTCGCGAAGGCAATGGGGCCGTATGTCATCGTCGCGCCGATTGAGATGTTGCGCGACAAGGGTGCGACGGACCTGATGGGCGAAGTGGGGGGCGTGCGGGTGCAGTCGCTGCCATGGTTTGTGCTCATCGGCGCGGATGGAAAGCCGATCGTGGCGAGTCAGACCGAGAAGACGCCGAACATTGGATTTCCGACGGATGATGGTGAGATTGGGGTGTTTCTGGGGATGTTGAAGCAGGCCGCGCCTGGGCTGAAGGATGAGGATTCTGCGGCGATTCGTGCGTCGCTGGTCGAGCACCGGGCGGGGAAGAAGTAACAACTGGAGTGGCGGGGCGCGGTGGAGCGTGCGGGCGAAGCGTAGTTGTGCGCTGCGGTCGAGGTGCGCGATTGGCGCGTATGCGGGGCTGAGCGGCGAGAAGGTCGGATTGAATCGGGGACAGAAACCCACGCCGGTTTCGTCCATATGATCTGAGTCCGCGGGCGGCCGTTCGGCCACGCGTGGGTGGAACGGGTGTGGGGTTGAAGCTCGAAAACCTTTGCCAGGGAAGTGTGATGATGAAGACGAGGAACACGATCGTGCTGGGATTGATGGGGTGTATGGCCGCGTGTGCGCCGGTCGTGGCGCAGCCGGCGGCGACGCCTCCTGCCGTGCAGCCCGCACCTGCCGGTCAGCCAGTCCCCGCGGCTCCGCCGGCCGAGGAAGCGACCTGCCAAGGTCCGGACGGAAAGCAGCACACGTTTCCGCTGAAGGTGTACGACGAGAATGCGGATGGATTCAAGACGATTCAGGACGCCATCGCGCAGGCGAAGGCGGAGAACAAGCGCGTGCTCGTGATGTGGGGGGAGAACTGGTGTCAGTTCTGTCTCTTCCTCGTGGATGTGCTGCAGAATGACCCCGGCGTTTCGCCGATCGTGAAGAGCGACTACGTGTGGGTGCGGGTGGACTTCGGCAAGGGGTTCTCGAAGGGGATTCTCAAGCACCAGCAACTGGCCGACTCGTATGGCGTGACGCAACTCAAGCAGCGCCCGGACGGCAAGACGATGGGGGCACCTGCGCTTTGCATCATCGATCCGCTGACGGGGCAGACGGTGGGCAAGATGGACCCGGTGCGAGATTGTCCCGAGGGCGTTATGGGCGGCAACGACATGGTCGCCAAGCCGCTGACGCTGCAGCGGATGTTCGATGAGAAGGTGATCAAGGAGTGGCTGGTGACATGGCGTCCGGCGGCGAAGCCCGCCACGGGCGCGATGAACGAGGCCCGGATGGTCGCCAAGCGCGACTCGAAGAAGATTCTGGCGTTGTTCACGTTTCCGAACGATGAGGGGTGCGAAAAGATGTCCGGCTGGCTGTCGCGCCCGGAAGTGTCGGCCGCGCTGAGCAACTCGTTCTCGATTCTCCGCGTTGATACTGAGCGGATGATCGGCGCCCGGGAGATGCTCGCGGAGGCGGCGGGCAAGCCGGTGCTGCCGCCGTTCATGTGCACGCTGGATGCCGAAGGCAAGCCGGTCGGCGGCGCGGCGGGTCAGATCACTGGGCTGGCGAAGACGGACGCGGAGATCGAGGCGTTCATCAAGGCGCTCTCGGCGGGCGCGAAGATCGGCGATGCGGACAAGGCCGTGCTGGTGAAGTCGCTGAAGGATGCGGCGATGGCGCCGGAGGCGAAGAAGCAGTAAACTTGCACGGCTGAACAGACTATCAAAGCAAATCAAAGAGCCCGTCGACATTTGTCGGCGGGCTCTTGTGTTGAATCGATTGGCGAAAGCTTCACATCCCGCCGACTGTCAACCCCACCGGTTGCGGCCGAACGGCGTGCGTCGGGGGAAGGGCAAGGCCCAGCGGCTGGCGCTTCACCCCGGGTGGGGGCATGCCGATGGTGTCGATGTGGCGCTGGATCGCCATGATGCCCTCGAGGAGCTGTTCCGGACGCGGCGGGCAACCGGGAACGTAGACATCCACGGGAATGAACTGATCGCAGCCCTGCACACAGGCGTAGGTGTCGAAGACACCGCCAGTGCTGGCGCACGCGCCCATCGAGATCACCCACTTGGGCTCGGTCATCTGGAGGTAGATTCGCTGCAGCACGGGGAGCATCTTGATGCCGATGCGGCCAGCGACGATCATGAGGTCGGCCTGGCGCGGCGAGAAGCTCATGCGCTCCATGCCGAAGCGGGCGAGGTCGTAGCGGCTGGAGGCGGTGGCCATGAGCTCGATGCCGCAGCAGGCGGTGGCAAAGGGCATGGGCCACATGCTGGAGCGGCGGGCCCAGTTGATCACGCGCTGGAGCTGCGTGGTCATGAAGCCGTCGACGGGAAGGGCTGATTCGATCCCCATGAGAGTCCTTGGAAGTAGCGGGAGAGTTCGGTTGCGGATACTAGTCGCCAGCGCGTCAGTCGCGCGGGGTGTAGGTCTTGATCTTGTTGTTGGGATCGGGACGCTCGCCGAAGACCCAGTCGTCGATCTTGCTGTTCTGCTGGTAGGGCTCGCTGACGTCGTAGGTGCTGCCGCCGAGGCCGCGGACGCCGACGACGCGCTTGTAGCAGCCCTGCTGCACAGCCGCGAGGGTCAGGAGAGCCAGCGCGAGCATGGGGACGGCGAGGCGGTTGGTGATGGGGCGGCGGTGCATGGAAGCTCCGGAGAAATGGCGAACGGGTCGGTCGGGTCCATACGCAGGGAAGCGGGCGATGGCCGAGCGAAGCGGGAAGTGACGGACGGAACGAGTAGGTCAGCTCGAAAGGGTAGCGGGGCGAGCCGCGGTTGAGCCGTTCTCTGGAGTGGCCGCGAGCAGAAGCGTGCCGGGTTCGGCCGGGTTCTGGACGGATTTGAGAAGCCGATTCGGCGAGTCGCCGGTCAGACCGGCAGCCTCGGCAAGGGTTTCCGAGCCGGCGGCGTCGATCTGGGCTTGGCGGAGCTTGGCGACGGTCGGGTTGGACTCCGGGCCACCGGCGAGCTCGAAGCCGATCGAGAGTATCTCGGCGATGCGAATGGAGCCGGGGGTGCGGGCGAGGGTGTAGAGCGGGTCCGCGGAGTCGGCGCGGCCGCTGGCGCCCTCGACGCGGAGGAGCAGGCCGCGCTCGGCGAGACGGGAGACGATGAGCGAGACGGCGGGATCGGAGAGCCCGGTGGTGAGCGACAGTGCGTGGACAGACTGCGGCGTGCCGGTGGTCATGGCCCGGGTGATGGCGGTCATCACGAGCAGGCCACCGGTGGGCTCAACGACGACCGGGCCGGAGTCGGAGAGAGGTTGGGGGCGGGTCTTAAGGCGGCCATGCTGGAGTTGGTAGGTGACTTCGAGCCCGAAGAGCACGATGAGCCATGTGTAGTAGATCCAGAGAAGGAACAGGGGGACCAGAGCGAGGGAGCCGTAGAGCTTGGCATAGCCTGTGGAGTATGCGATGTATTGCTGGAAGCCGAACTTGCCGGCCTCCCAGAGCAATGCGGAGACAAACGCGCCGGTGATCGCGGCGACCGGCTTGACGCGCGTGTTCGGGACCGATGCGTATAGCAGCGTGAGCATGAGCGTGCTGATGCACACAGTGACGCCGTAGCCGATGAGTTGCACTGTGAGCGCGCCTGAACCGATGACCCAGCCGCGGGATTCGGAGATGTTCCGGGCCCACGTCTCGAACTGCGCGCCGATGTAGAACGTGAGGATGAGACCCAAGCCGCCGAGTGTGATGATGGCCCAGTAGTTCACGATGCGCCGGACCCAGGAGCGGCCGCGGGGAACGCGGAAGACCTGGTTGAAGGCCCGCTCGATCTCGACGAGCATGGCGATGGCGGCGTAGAGGAGCGTCACGACACCAATCCAGCCGACGGCCTTGAGGGAGATGTTGCGCCGGCCGCGATCGAGGATCTCGGTGAGGACGCGCTCGAGCGTGCCGGGGTCGGTGCTGGTGGCGGTGAGTTCGGGGGGCGTCTCGGGACCCATGAGGGTCGCCTGATCGACGGAGGGTGGGCGGGTGCCGGCGTTGGTGTCGGGCGCGGATTCCTGCTGTGAGTAGATCGAAACGCCGGGGCCCTCGTGCACGCTGATCGCGGAGATGCCGGTGTAGTCGAGGGCGCGCTTGACGAACTCGCGCCGGGAGGAGCGGTCCATCACGGCGCCCGCGATCACCAGCCCGACTACCAGCACGGGGATCATGCCGAAGATTGTTCGGAAACTCAGGGCCGCGGCCATCTGCGGCAGGCGGGAGCGCTGGGCGTCGGTGGCGGCATCGCGGAGGGCACGAACGGCGGGATCGGCCATAGAGCCGGATGTGCCCGCGGGGTCGCGGAAGAGCTTTCTGATCTGGGTCGCCCAGCTCACGCGGTTTCCTCGGAGGGTTCATCGGATGCGGACGGCTTGGTGGAGGAACCGGACTCGCTCGCGGGGGCGGGCGCGTCGCCTTCGGTGTGCGCGGCGCGTTTGCGGTGCGGGCGGGCCGGTGCCGGCTTGATCAGCCCCGCGGTTTCTTTCAGGGCCTGGACCTCGTCCTTGGTCAGGTCTCGCCACTCGCCGGGGCGGACACCCATGAGGCGGAGCGAGCCGATCGCGGTGCGGGCGATGCGGCGGACGCGGCAGCCGGCGGTGAGCAGCATCTCGTCGAGCGGGTCGGTCTTGCCATCGCGGATCTGGATCTCGATGATGGTGGTCACGGTGGCGCGCTCGGCGCGCATCTTGACGGGGCGGGGCGTGCGGCGGCCGTGGTGTTCCTCATCGTCGTTGACGATGTGAACCCCGCCGGTGGGGCGACCCTGGGCGTCGGTCGCATCCTTCTTGCCGATGCGGCGGCGGAGCATGTCGAGGATGTCGGGACGGACGAAGCCGTTCACCCAGACGCGGAAGGTCTTGGTGATGCCGTAGCGCGCGTGCGTGAGCCGGTCGGCGAGCTCGCCGTCGTTGGTCATGAGCACGAGCCCGGTGGAGTGGAAGTCGAGACGGCCGACGGGGTAGAGCCGTGCGCCCGAGGGGTGCTGGACGAGGTCGTTGACGGTGCGGCGGCCGCCCTTCTTGTATTCGAGATCATCGCGCGTGGTGCCAAGCGTGTTGTCAGGCTTGTTGAGCATCACGTAGACGCGCTTGGCGGCGCGATCCGAACGCGGCAGGAGTTGGCCGTCCACCGTGATGCGATCCGTCCCGGGATTCACGAAGATGGGGAGTTCGGTGACGATCGAGCCGTTCACCTCGACCCGGCCATCCTGGATCATCTCCTCGCAGTCGCGGCGACTGGCGACACCCGCATCGGCCATGACACGCTGCAGGCGGATGCCCGAAGCGCGGGAGTCCGCACCTTCGGTGTCGGGGCGCGGTTTGAAGTCGGAGGGCTTTGGGCCGCGCTTGGCAGGGGGCTTACCGGGACGGGCCGACGCGGAACGGGTATCGGGACGAGCGTCGGGCTTGTTTGTTCTTGGTCTGTTCGCATCCGTACGACCGGTGCCTGATCGGGTTTGGCCGGGCTTGGCTGGGCCGGTTGGTTGATTGCCCCACTTCGGGCCGCGGACGGGCTTGCGACCACCGGGACCTTGGCGTTCCGGGCGGGCCTTGTAGGTTGGCCGCGCCGAGCGGCTCGACGGCCGGTCGGAAGGGGTGGAGGGGCGGTCGGAGGAACGGTTGTAGCGGGGACGTGGCACGGGAGATGGTACGTCGGAAAGGGGGCTGCCGAGGATGGTGGCCGCGGAATGCGGGGGGCGTGTGGGCTTATCCATCCAGATCGGCGTGGGGTGGGGGCGGTGCGAAGGTGGTGTCGCGCTTCCAGCCGGCGCCGCATTCGGGGCAGCGATCGATGGTGCGGTCGGCGTGGATGATGCCGGTCATGTCGTAGCCGCAGCAGTCGCAGCGCGAGGCGTACCAGCGCTTGCGGCGGCGGGTGAGGACGGGCATGAGGATGGCGGGGCCGAGCGTGGCGAGGCCCGTGGCAAGGAGGATGACGTACGCCCAGAAGGTACCCGCGAAGCAGTAGCAGTCCTGCTTGCGGCGGAACATGATGTCGATGGGCATGATGGCGGCGGCCTCGATGAGGGTACCGACAAAGAGGGTGGAGGCGATGCGGCCGAGGATGTCCTCGTGGCGATCGCCGCGCTGGAGGCGGCGGATGCAGAAGGTGTACATCAGCAATGCGCCGCCGATGTAGGAGATGCCGATCCAGCCCCAAAAGACGACGGCGAAGACACGATTCAGGTCCTCCGACCAGTGCTGTTCCATTAACTCGATGATGGTGTAGAGCGCGAACAGCAGCGCGACGCCCATGGCAGTACCGATGAGCGCTGCGATGCCGATGCTCAGCCGCAGGGGCCAACCGCGATCGCTGCGTGGGCGCGGCTTGCGCACAGGCCAGACGAGCGCGGTTTGCAGGACCATGAGCGCGGCGATCGCGCCGAGGATGACGCCCCACGCTTCGAGGTTGGTGAAGAGGTCCGCGAGGCGATCCCAGCGGAACACGCCGAGCGGCTGGCCCTTCTCTCCGTTCACACTCTCGCCCTGCAGAATCCAGAAAGGGACGAAGAGGGTGATGATCGCGGCTTGGGCGAGCCAGAAACAACCGACCATGCGCCACTTGTGCAGCATGTGGACGCTTGCTTCACAGCGAATGGAGGTCACGTCATCCAAGCTTCGCTCCGGCGGCCAAGGCCGATTGCAAACCCCCGGGGGAATCCTGCCGATAGCATGGCCATGATGTCGGACACTACGTCAATCGCGGTGCAGAAGTGCATGGATGCCGCGTGCGGCGCCGAGTTTTCCGTTGAACGGGTGCTGACGGCCTGCCCAACGTGTGCCGCAGCGGGGCGAGGCGAATCGTTGCTGGACATTGTGTACGACAAGGATGCGCTTCGAGGGCGCGGGCTCGCCAACGGCTTTACGCACTTTCTGCGTCCAGAGGCCGGCGCTGGGTGCTCGGGTGTGTGGCAGTTTCGCGATCTGCTCCCGTTCTATCGCCGTGAGTCGGACATCGTCTCGGTGGGTGAAGGAAAGACAATCCTGCAGAAGGCGGACACGCTGGCGGTGAAGCTTGGTTTTCGCGGACGAGGCGCGAGCGACTCACCGAATCTGTTTCTGCAATATGAAGGAATGAACCCTTCGGGGTCGTTCAAAGACAACGGGATGGCCGCGGGGTTCACGCACGCGCGGATGGTCGGCGCGAAGATCGTGGCGTGTGCATCGACTGGCAACACGAGCGCTTCGCTCGCGCTGTACGCATCGCAGGCGAAGATGCGTGCGTTCGTGTTCATCGGCGATGGCAAGATCGCATTCGGCAAGCTCAGCCAGGCGCTGGACTACGGCGCGACGACACTGCAGATCGCGGGAGACTTTGACGCGTGTCTGGCGCGAGTGCGGCAGATCGCTGCGGACCCATCGCGCGGCGTGTATCTGCTGAACTCGGTGAACCCGTTCCGGCTGGAAGGGCAGAAGACGATCATGTGCCGAGTGTTGCGGGATTTGGGAATGGGTAACTCGGCCCTGTCAGGCCGCAGTGTCGTGCCTGATTGGATCGTCGTTCCCGGCGGCAACCTCGGCAACTGCTCCGCGTTCGCCAAGTGCTTCGCGGAGCTGCACGCGCTCGGCATGATCGATCGCGTCCCGCGGCTGGCGGTGATCAACGCGAGCGGGGCGCGGACGCTGGATCGCATCGTCAATGAGTTGGGCGTCATGTGGTCCCCGAGTGGGAACCCGATCGCGGACGCCCGGGGTTCGTCGGTGCTGTCGGGTTCTTACGACCGAGCGAAAGTGGGTGCTGAGTTTGCTCGGATGGACGCCGCGCGCGAGAATGCCCACACAATCGCGTCTGCCATCGAGATCAATCGTCCCGTGAACCTGCCCAAGGCGCTGCGGGCGTTGCACATCATGAACGGCGTGGTCCGCTCGGTGTCCGATGAGGACATTCTCGAGCACAAGGCACTCGTCGGTCGGCATGGCTATGGCTGCGAACCCGCCAGCGCGGCCAGCGTTGCTGGCGCGACGATGCTGCTGCGAGAGGGCGTGATCCGTCCGGATGAGACGGTGGTCTGCATCCTGACGGGCCATCAACTGAAGGATCCGGATGCGACCGTGACCTATCACACAGGCGTGGACACGAAGGCGGCGCAGGAGCACATCGGGGCGGAGCATCGCCACGAGCCGCGCGGCCGAAGCGCCAATCGGCCGATCCGTGTCCCGGATGATCTGGATGCCATTCTTCGGGCGATGGGTCTGAGCTGACGCACCGCCGAATGCGGCCAGTGGAAGCCAGCCGACTTACCGGACGCCATAAATCCAAGCACCCCAACTGCAACCGGACAGTCTCCGAAGACGGAGATATCCAATGGCCGCTCGCGCCAGCGGCGGTATGGTGTTTCATGCGTCCGGTTCCGGACGCGTGCGTGACTTGTACTCAGCTGCTCTCAACTTCCTTCGACAGACCATGGAGTCTCTCACGATCATGCGAACCCGCACCGCTCTTCGTATGTCTCTGCTCGCCGCTTGCGTCGGCTTGCCCGCGTCCATCGTGGCCGCTCAGACCGTGCTCGAACCCGGCCGGGAGTTGGGGGCCGCGCCGTCGTCAATGGACATGCCGAGCATGTTCTTTGAGCCGATGGTGGGTTGCGGCAAGGCGTGCGCGTTTCATGCGTCTGTCAACGGCGGGTTCACGCCCGGGCAGCTTGTTCCCGGGGCGAGGTTCGGCACGCGCGGCCCCGGTCCATCGGACCCCACCGATGTCCTCAACAACAACCTCTCCATCGAGATTCTCAGCGTCACGCCACCCGCAACAGGGACTGGCTCCGGCAGCGCGAGCATCGCGGGCACCAACGTGATGACGATCCGTGCCAACCAGAACCTCACCTCCTTTGCCTTTTACCTTCGCTCGCAGTACACCGTCTCCAACTGCACGGTGACCGATTCGGTCGGCGCGTACGCCGCTGTTCCGACAACGCCGCCGGCGAACAACTCCAGCTACCAGCGCACGATCACGTTCATTCGCCCCATCAGCCCGGGCCAGACATTCACGGTCTCCGTGTCCTATAGCGGCATCACTGCCAACGTCGGCCTCGGCGCCTTCTTCGCGGGCACCCAGAACGGCGCGAGCGGCGCGCCAACTGCAGTCTGCACGCTGTCAGAGCCGTATTACGCGGCAAGCTGGTGGCCCTGCAAGGATGGCGATGTCCGCCTCGTCGGCGACAACTCCGACAAGGCGACGCTCGACATGGCCATCACCGCGCCCGACACGCTCACGAGCATCTCGAACGGGCTGCTCGTCGGCGTGGACACGCTCAGCGGCAATCGCAAGCGCCACCGTTGGTCCACGTCCTATCCCATGACGACCTATCTCGTCTGCTTCGCCACCTCGCAATACAACCAGTGGTCGATCAACTACAACTACGGCCCCGGGCTGAACATGCCCGTGCAGTTCAGCATTTACCCCTCCTCGGATACACCGGCCAACCGCGCTGTCTGGGAGAACACCGTCAACATGCTCGCGGCGTACCAGCCCATCTTCGGGCTCTACCCCTTCATCAACGAGAAGTACGGCATCTACCAGTTCGAGTTCTCCGGCGGCGAGGAGCACCAGACCTATACCGGCCAGGGGCGCGGCGGGGCGTTCGTCGAATACATCACCGCCCACGAACTTGGCCACCAGTGGTGGGGCGATGACCTCACCTGCAAGACCTGGTCGGACATCTGGCTCAACGAGGGCTTCGCGACCTACACGGAAGCTCTCTGGGAAGAGCGCAAGCCGAATCCGACGACCACGCTGCAGGCCGCGATGGTCGCCCGCAAGCCCGGATCGAGCGCCGCAGGCACCGTCTACATCACGCCCTACGACCCGTCGAACGGCATCACCGCAAACACCACCGGCGACCCGAACCGCATCTTCAACGGCAACCTCTCCTACCGCAAGGGGGGCTGGGTGCTGCACATGCTCCGGAAGATCATGGGCGACGCTGCTTTCTTCAATGGCCTGCAAACCTATCGCGCCGCCTTCCAGCTCGGCTCCCCCACGACGGCGGACTTCACAGCCATCATGACCAGCGTGCACGGCTCAGACCTTTCCTGGTTCTTCAACCCCTGGCTTTACCAATCCGGAGCGCCGACCTACTCCTTCGGCTGGACCAACGCCACCATCAACGGCCAGCGATACGTCCGTCTCATGGTCGAGCAGGGCCAGGCCTCCCCCGCGCCGCTCTTCACCATGCCCATGGACGTGAGCATTACCACGACCTCGGGAACAACCAATGTCTCGGTCCTCACCCGCACCGCCTCAGATGATTTCCTGATCCCCATTCCTGCCAATGCCACTGCCGTCGCGATCGACCCGAGCGATTGGATCCTCAACTACAACAAAGCCACCACCACCTATGTGCAAGGTCCGCCGAAGGTTGTCTCCCTGTCAACCACTCCCGGCGCGAGCATCCCTGCCGCGTCCGCGCCGAGCACGCTCTCGATTGTGTTCAGCGACAATGTGACAGTCTCCGCCGCGAGCATCGGCATCACGCGCAACGCGGCGAGTGTTCCCTTCGCATTCGCCTACAACGCCACCGCCGCGACCGCGACGCTGACGTTCGCCGCGCCGCTTTCTGCGGGCACGTACAACGTCGCCATCGCCGACACGATCACGGCGGTCGCCAACAGCCAGCGGCTGGACGGCGAACTGGCGAGCAACACGGCGGGCGCACTCCCCTCGGGCGACGGCGTCGCGCTCGGTTCGTCGCTCTTCTCGTTTACCATCACGGCTCCTCCATGTCCGCAGAACTTCAATGGCGCGGACGGCCTGACCGTGCAGGACATCTTCGATTTCCTGGCCGCGTGGTTCAGCGGTCAGCCCGCGGCGGATTTCAACCACGCGGATGGGATCACCGTGCAGGACATCTTTGATTTCCTGGCGGCGTGGTTCGCCGGGTGCTGATGTCTCACCATCAGGGCCGTGGGGCACACACCGTCGGTACATCTGGCCTGATTCGAATAGCGCGACGCCGACCGCCTGTGCGGCTCGGCTCTGATTGGCCTTTGCAGCCGCGGAATCCCGCCGCCCGATAACGCCCTCACTTCCCGATCGGCTCACAGTCAGCCAGATCGGGCAGGGAGGGTCATGTCATGTCGCATCCGTTCGAGTCCGGCGTTCGTGCAGTCAGTCTTGGGTTCGCGCTGGCCGCGCTGGGTACGGCGAGCGCGGTGCATGCGCAACCTCCGGCTCGCGTGATCTATGTGGATGCGGCGGCACCGGCCGGCGGAGACGGACAACTCTGGACCAGCGCGCTCCGCGATGTGCAGGATGCTCTTTTCTTGGCTTCGTTCCGCCCGGATCGAACGGTTCCGGTGCAGATCAGGATCGCGCAGGGGATCTACACGCCCGACTCGGCAACGCTGAACCGGAGCGCATCGTTCATCGTGAACAGCGCGGTCTCGGTCCTTGGAGGGTTTGCCGGGCTTGCGAGCGCGAATCCTGGGGAAAACGACCCGTCGCGATTCGTCACTGTGCTCTCCGGCGACCTGGCACGAAATGATGCCCCGGGAGTCTCCACCCGGTCGGACAACTCGTACCTTGTGTTGCAGATTCAGTCGCAGCCTGGGCAGATCGACGGCGTGACGATTCGAGGCGGATTGCGGGCGCTGTATCGATCAGGATTCGGTGCTCTGAGGATGTCTCGTTGCTCGATCATTGATAGCGTGCTGCCGGACCCGGCCACAGGCGGCGTTCCCTCGTATTACGCCGGGATCACGCTGACAGAGACGATGCTGACGGAGTGCACCATCGCTGACAACTATTCGGTGGCGAGTCCGATTCTCTTCGCGTCCAACTGCGTTTTTCTCAGATGCCGGATTGCCGGCAATCACTACCAGAACTCGCCGCAGGGTCCCAGTACCCAAGCATCGATGCAGATCAACGCGCCCTGCGACTTTGACGCCTGCCTCATCGCGGCAAACTCCAGCAGCGCGGCGAACCTCTCGTTCGTCGGACCTGCAAACAACTTCTTCAGCACAACTTTTGCCGACAACATCGCCGCCACCGGCCCCGCGCTCTCTCGCACATCGGGCAACGCGGTGCTCTTCAACTGCGTGTTCGCTCGCAATACATCAACGGCGGGTCCCATGCACCAGATCGCGGGTGGTGGCGTTGCACTGGACTCCTGCCTGTTGGAACACGGCACGTCGGACATCTGGAACAATGGCGGGTTTTCCACCACGACGCGCATCGTCACTGGCGATCCCCGCTTCATCAATCCCGCGGGCATCGACGGCGACCCTTTCTCCTGGCGCGACAACGACTATCGCCTTGCGTCGGGCTCTCCGTGCATCGATCGCGGTACCTCCTTTCCAACGATTTACTTCTCGTCGCATCCTGACCTGCTCGGCCAGAACCCTTCCGATGATCCCGCCGCGCCCAACTTGGGCGTCGGCCCGATCGCATACCTCGACCTCGGCGCATACGAGTACATCCCCAATCCCTGCCCCGCCGACTTCAACCGTTCCGGCACGCTCTCAACGCAGGACATCTTCGATCTCCTGAACGCCTGGTTTGCCGGGAATCCCGCCGCGGATTTCAACGCCTCGGGCACGATCACAGCTCAGGACATCTTCGACTTTCTCAACGCTTGGTTTGCCGGTTGCTGAGCCGTTATCGGCCCTCGCAAGCGATTGCCGCTTCCGCCCGATGCCCGGGTGGCCGATGGTGTCTTTCCACGCGCCAACAATCCCGCGCCAACACCTATGCCCAAGCCCTCTCGCAAATCACCCTCCAAACCGACGATCGGCAAGTCGCCACCGGCTCCCGCTTCCGCACCGGCCAAGCACGCGGCAACTTCGCCGCGCTCGCATCCCGGCGGCGCGCTTAATGGCCATTCCGCGAAGAACTCCGCCGCGGCCACTCCACTGCCGCCCGAACCAAGCGAGCTCAAGGGCATCCGCGAGAAGATCGACGCCATCGACCACAAGCTCATCGAGCTGCTCAACAAGCGAGCCAAGTTCGTCGTGCAGGTCGGTAAGGTGAAGCGCGCCACCGGCACGCCCGTCTACGCGCCGCACCGCGAGCAGGCCGTGCTTGCCAAGGTGCTTGGTCACAACAAGTCCTGCGGCGGTCCGCTCCCGGATCGCACCATCGAGGGCATCTATCGCGAACTCATGTCCGGCTCCTTCCGCCTGGAGCTTCCCATGCGCGTCGGCTACCTCGGTCCGCCCGGATCGTATTCCCACCTCGCCGCCGTCAAGCAGTTCGGCACCAGCGTGGACTTTGAGGATCTCCGCGCCATCGCAGGTGTCTTCACGGAAGTTGCTCGCGGTCACGTTGATTGCGGTCTCGTTCCCATCGAAAACTCCATCGGCGGCGGCATCTCCGAAACCATGGGCGCGTTCCAGGAGTTCCACGGCCAGGTGAACGTCTACGCGGAAGTCCAGATCGAGGTCCACCACGCGCTGCTGGCCAACTGTCCGCCCAGCAAGGTGAAGACCATCCACTCCAAGCCCGAAGTGTTTACACAGTGTCGCACCTGGCTGGCCACGCAGTATCCACAGGCGAAGCTGATTCCCGAAGCGTCCAGCAGCCGGGCCGTGCAGATGGCCGCGGAGGCAGGGCCGGAATCCGGTCTGGCCGCGATCGGCTCGAAACTCGCGGCGGAGATCTACGGTGTCTCGATTCTCTTCGAGAACATCGAGGACCAGATCCACAACATCACGCGCTTCTACGTGATCTCGAAGCAGAAGGCGCAGCCGAGCGCCAAGGCCGCGGATGGAAGCTCGTCCGATAAGACCGCGATCATGTTCACGACGACCAACGAGCCGGGCGCGCTGGTAAATGTCCTCGCCGTCTTCCAGCGGGCCGGCATCAACCTCACGCACATCGACAAGCGACCCTCGGGGCGCGTCAACTGGCAGTACACGTTTTTCATCGATGCCGAGGGCCATCCGGACGACGCCTCGCCTCCGTATCTGGCCGCGGCCATCCAGCAGGCAAAGGGACTCTGCCGCGAGTTGCACGTGTTGGGAAGTTTTCCGCGATCCAAGCGGATCCTCTGAGAGCAGGTCCGACGTCCTGAAAAACGGATATGCGCAGCCCGTATTCCTGCCGTTGCCCGCGTTTTGCCAAACTCTCGCGCTCGACCGAACTCTTCCTTGTTGGGCGCCCGCAAATCATGTAAACTGAGCCGGCGGCACGAAAGTGCACGGCGCCGAAGTACGCGGCGATTCGGCTGCATCTGATCTGCCCCCTTATCGAGGCACCCATTCCCTGGAGGTACACACCGATGTTCTTGCACGCACTCCGAGTCGCGGCGGCCTCATTGGCGGCTCTGACGGTCGCATCCGTTTCCAACGCTCAATCTATCACGACCTCAACACCCAACAACGGCAGCGGCGGCGTCTTCCTCGACCTTGCCCCCGTCGGCGGCGCGCTGAACTTTAACGCCTTCGCCACCTACTACTCCTCCGTCGCAGGCACCCCGGTCAACGTTGAAGTCTGGACCAGGAGCGGCACCTATGTCGGCTTCACCACCAGCAACGTCGGATGGACGCTCAGCCAGACCGTTACCGCCACCAGTGCGGGAACCGCAACGCTTTCTCCGTCGGTCTCCCTCACCACGCCGATCCTCCTCGCCGCGGGCACGACCACCGGCGTCTATCTCCACGCCGTGACCGCTGGCGGCGGCATTCGCTACAACGGCACCGGCGCACTGCCCCCCGTCATCACGTACTCCAACGCCGATATCACGCTGACAAGCAACACCACGCGCACCGGAGCTGTTGCCTTCGCCGGCACCCAGTTCACGCCCCGTACATTCGCCGGCACCATCGAGTACACGCCCTCGAACGTAAATGCGATGGGTGCCTGCTGCTCCGCTACGGCGGTCTGCACTTTCGGCTCACCCGCCGATTGCGCGAACTCCGGCGGCGCTTTCTCCGGCGACGGAACCTCATGCAACCCAAACCTTTGTACGCACCGCGGAGCCTGCTGCTCCACGGCGACCAACGCCTGCACGCTCTCCAACAACGGCGCGGCCGGTTGCGGAGCGAACACCGTCTATCAGGGCGATGCAACCACCTGCAATCCCAACATCTGCCCCCAAGGTGCCTGCTGCAACGACGCCACCGGCGTGTGCTCTCTGACCGCTCCGACCGGCTGCCCCTCCGGCAGCACCTATCAAAGCAACGGCACGACTTGCACGGTCAACCCTTGCCCGCAGCCCCCGCCCCCGGCCAACGACACGTGCGCGGCGGCGCAGGCGCTTTCGTTGAACGTCGTCGTCCAAGCGACCAACGCGCAGGCCACTGGTGATGGCACCGAGGGCCCCGGCGGCACCTGCTACACAACCAGCCCGACCAATTTCAACAAAGCCGTCTGGTATCGCTTCACCGCCCCCGCGACCACCAACTACCTCGTCTCCCTGTGCGGAGCCACGTTCGACACAGTGCTTTCCGTCTTCTCAGCCAGTGGCCCGACTCCGTGTGATGCGCTCGTGCAAATCGGCTGCGATGACGACACCTGCGTTGGCGGCACCGACAACCCGCTCCCCGGCCCCGGAACGAGCGCGCTCGCCTCGGTCGTCCCGTCCACAGCCATGACTGCGGGTGAAACGTACTACATCCGAGTCGCAAGCTGGGGCACCACCAACGGCGCGTTCGGCATCGTGGTCCAGCTCGCCGCGGGCACCACCGTCGGCTCCTGCTGCGTTTCCACCACCTGCACACTCACCGACGCGGCGAACTGCACCGGCACCAATACCGACGGCGGCAGTTGCACTCCCAGCCCATGCGGCGCGCCTGTGGGCGTCTGCTGCCGCGGCGCAACCTGCAACACCACCGTGGCCCAGACAAGCTGCACGGGCTCGGGCACAGCCGGGGCGAACTTCGCCACGAGCACAACCTGCAACGCCGGTGTGGTCTCCAACTCTCCCTGCTGCTTTGCCGACTACAACAAAGCCGGCGGTATCACCGTCAACGACATCTTCGACTTCCTCGGAGACTGGTTCGCCGGCAACCCCTACGCGAACACCGGTGGCAACGGCACGCCCGCCGCGCTCTCCGTGCAGAACATCTTCGACTTCCTCACCAACTGGTTCACAGGCGGCTGCTGAGTCGCTCGACTTCTGAACTCGTGCTCAACAGAGCCCCGCCAACCGGCGGGGCTTTTATTTCTTCGCTGAGAAGGAGCGATGATTCGCCGCATCCAGGCCAGATCGGCACACGCAGCGTTTCCCGGATGGTTCGCTGAGACCGCGCTGCCCCCGCCGAGCCAGCGCGGCGGAATTTCCCCGTTGGTGCGTATCCGATCAGTGCAGGAATTTAATACGCCGAGATCGGTATCTCCTTACCGCCAAAGTCCACACCTTTGAGGCCGCCGCGCGTGTACTGGTATCGCAGAAACGTCATCGCCGCGGCGACATTGGGGGGCGCCATTGGGTCGGGCGTTGCGCCCGTCGCGTCGTACTGCGTTTGAAACGGCGTGCCAATGTTCAGAGGGGTGTTCGGATTGTCACCGCGATTCGCGTCTTTGGACGCTCGCATCTGCACAGAGTTGTCGAAGAGCTGAACTACGACCTTGGCTGTCGCAAACCCGTAGTACTGGCGATAGTCAAACTTTCCCGGCCCGTGCCGACCGAACTGCTCGTACATGAACACCTTGTTTCCCGGCATCGCGACATCCGAGATCTTTCGATTGCCGTACGAGTTGGCCGCCGCATTCGGGATGGTGACAAACCCATAGGTTGGCGCGGGATATGCCCGGTTTGGCGGCGAGTTCTTGTCGAACGAGGACACCGTGATCCAGTAGCTCGAGCTGTACGGCCAGCGCCAGTTCAGTCCGCCCGTACCGAAGTTCGGGGTGTATTTTCCCGCGTCGTACCCACGCGGGTCCAGCCCCCATTGCAGTCTGCTCCGGTCCTCGGGACATGCCACGGTCGGATCCGGCAGCCGCGATCCGAGATAGTCCTGCAGCACCATGTGCGAGAACCGCATGTAGGGGAAGAACGATGACGGTGTGAACGCCGGGGTCTCCGCCGCGCTCCGATCCCCGAGTCTGCGGGCGATGTCCGTCATCTGGTTGCAGGCCGCGTCGACATCGCTTGCCGCGTTGTTCAGATCCCCAAACTGGCTGTAGGTCTGGCCGCGCTTCCAGGAATACGAGTAGATATGGTCGCTGAAGTCGTTGGCGTATGTGTGCATCGCCACGCCCAGCTGCTTCTGATTCGAAAGGCAGACGCTCATCCGCGCCGCCTTGCGCGCGGACGCGAGCGCCGGCAGCAGGATTGAGACCAGCAGCGCGATGATGGCCACCACGAGAAGCAGCTCAATAAGAGTGAACGCTCCGCGTTGAAATCGTGAGAGAGAACGCATGGAGAATCGCTCCGAGAGGGTGAATCGCATCGTTCTTCCCGCACGTGTCGGTCAAGCCAGAACAAAGCGTCTGGCTTGCTCGTGCGTCTGGGCGAATGCCCGCGGCACGAGACCCGATGCCTCGAATATACACGATTCCTCCGGAAGACACACGCAATCGAAGCAGGCCGGAACCGAAACTCACGCCCAACCTTGGGGATTGGTGCGCGTCCCCGTCTGTGGGCGCACCCTGAAATCAAAATCCGGCACTCCCCGCTCCTCGTATTCCCCGCACACGCCCGACGCCCTGTCGCGTCCCTTATCCCCTTTATCCACGCAGGAGAGTTGTATGTCCCCTCGTCTGATCGCATCTTTTCTAGCCGCGACCGCAGGAACCGCGCTTGCCGCGCCCGCGTTTGCCGGCCCTGCCCCCTCCAGCCACCGTGAAGCCCCCGGCATCACCGGCTCGCCGAAGGTGGACTCCACCGATTTCTACATGTTCAACAGCTATGAGGCCAATCGGCGGGCGTTCGTCACAGTGATCGCCAACTACCAGCCATTCCAGACTCCGTACGGCGGTCCCAACTTCTTCCAGATGGACCCTGACGCGCTCTACCAGATCCACATCGACAACGACGGCGATGCCCGCGAGGACATCACCTTTACGTTCCGTTTCACCAACACGCTCCGCGATATCGCGATCCCCGTCGGCACGGCCACGGTGCCGATCGCGCTCTACAACTCGAACACGCTCGGCCCCGCGGCCAATCAGAACGCCGCGCTGAACATCCTTGAAACCTTCACCATCGATGTGACGTACGGCGATCGCTACACCGGGCAGACCTTTCGCTGCACGAACTTCGACACCGGCTCGCAGATGTTCATGAAGCCCGCCGACAACGTCGGCGGCAAGACCTTCAGCAACGACTACGAGACGTACGCCCGCAATCACATCGCCCGCGTTCGACTTCCCGGCGCGGCCACGCCCGCTAAGGTATTCATCGGCCAGCGCAAGGACCCCTTCGTCGTCAACCTCGGCGAGACCTTCGACCTCGTCAACAACAATCCGCTCGGCCCGGAGAACGGCAAGCCCGACTCGCTTGCCGAGGCCAACTGCACTTCCATTTGCATCGAGGCGCCCGCCGCGTTTCTCCGCGGCATAGACCAGTCCCACAAGATCATCGGCGGCTGGACAAGCGCGAGCTTGCCCAAGACCCGAAACATCGCGTTCATGCCCGAGTCCGGCATCGGCATGGCCGACCAATCCACTGGCGCCTACCGCCAGGTCTCGCGGCTCGGTATGCCGCTGGTGAATGAACTGGTCATCGGTCTGCGCGACAAGGACAAGTTCGGCGCATCTCGCCCAAGAAACGACGCCCAGTTTGCCACATACGTCACCAATCCCACGCTGCCGACGATTCTCGGCTCACTCTTCAGCGTGACGCCGCCCACCCTGCCACGCAACGATCTGGTCGCGGTCTTCCTGACGGGTGTCGAGGGGTTGAACAAGCCCGCAAACGTGCAGGCCTCCGAGATGCTCCGCTTGAATACGGACACCGTCGCCATCCCACCCAAGCCGCGCGGCATGCAGAACCGCATGGGCGTGATCGCGGGCGACAACGCCGGCTTCCCCAACGGTCGCCGCCCGGGTGATGATGTTGTTGATGTTGCACTTCGCGTTGTGATGGGCGCTCTCTACCCGGATGCTGGCCAGCCCAGCGGCAACGCCCCGGTCGGCAACCTCGCCTTCACCGACGGTGCGTTCATCAATGACGGCTTCTTCGACGCGGCGTTCCCCTACCTCAAGCCCCCGGTTTCCTTCTCTCCCACGCCTCCCTGATCCTGTTTGTACATGTGTGTAATCGGTCCATGAGGCCGGAGGCCCCTTCGCCTCCGGCCCTTCTCGTATCGTGAGGGCATTCATGAGACACCACCGTCGAATCATCACCACGCTCGCCTCATTCTCGCTCGCGGCCACCGCTCTCGCGCACGCCTTCTGGGTGCAGCCCGCCGCATTTCGCGCGAGGCCCGGCGACATTCTGAAGATCCAGTTGCACGTGGGAGATAGTTTCCCCGGCGAGATCGTGCCGCGGAATGATGCGAAGATCGAGAAGTTCGTCATCATCGGTCCGACGGCGGAAATCGAAAAGCCCGCAGTCGGTCGCGATGCCGACCCCATCGCCGCCGTCTATCGCTCCACCGATCCCGGCACCTATCTGATCGCGTATCGCTCCAAGCCGACCCCCGTCACCCTCGAAGCGGAGAAGTTCGAGGCGTATCTGAAGGAGAAGGGCTTGGAGAAAATCATCGCCAGGCGGGCCGAGCTCAAACAATCCACAATGCCCGGCCGCGAGATTTTCTCCCGCAGCGCGAAAACGGTGTTCCGGATTGGTGACAAACCCTCCGATGGTCCGGCGACCAGGGACATGGGTTTCCGTGTCGAGATCATTCCGAAAAGTGATCCATCCACACTCAAACCGGGTGATGTGCTTTCCCTGATTCTGCGTTCCGACGGGAAGCCATATGCGAACGCTTTGGTCCAAGCTCGAAATGCGAACCACCCTGAATCGGGTATAAATGCGAGGACAGACGCACAAGGTCGCATCGCGATCAAGATCCCCACTTCAGGTGTTTGGGTGATCGACGCTGTGGATATGTTCGCGGTGACGGGCAGTGCGGAGGCAGATTGGGAGAGCGTTTGGGCCTCGCTCGCGTTCGAGATCGCCGCTTCGGATGCTCTTCCCGAAAAATGATCGATTCCTGTTTCGACCAAATTTCCACGCGGGCTCGCCATGATTGGTATATAGTAGGTACGTTGAGTTCTCGGTTGGAGACGATGCTGTTTGCTTGAACATGGACCAGCGTTTCTGCCGCTGGTTTCAGACAAGCAAGGCCTCGTCATGGGTCTGGTGAAACCGGGGGAGGGCTCCCGGCGTATCGGCCCAGTCCGAGAGGTTTGACTCGCTCGCGCGATCGTTCTCTCCGCTCGGAACCCACGTCCGGACACGAACTTGCGGCAAGGCCACCCTTCCGCTAGTCTGCCGAGGTGGAGCAGCAGCGTGCCCCCTCGATCACGGACGATTGCGGCGGCAACAGGACGTCCGACCCCCATGCGACCAAGCATGCCCCCGGGGCCGGTCATCTCAGCCAAGGCGTCGGGTCTTGCCGTCGGCCGTCATCGGCCAGCAGACCCCATCGTCGGGCACGTCCGAGGGGATCCACGGTGAGGCCGACCCACGCCCGGGCCCGAAAGGGCTTCGTCCGTCATTGAGACGGAGCGATCCGGGCCATACCTTGACACCCCGCGTCCGCGGGCGGCGACCTTCGCCGGCATCGGACGCACGATCTTTACGCGGGAGTTTGGAATGAACATGTCTCGACGCATCGCTCGCCTCGGTCGCTCGCTTCGGAACGGACTGGCTCGCAACGACAAGCCCGCGGCTCGTCTGGCGTCCAGCGCCGGGTTCGCGCCTGTTGACCACACGCTCGAGCAGCTCGAGTCTCGCCAGCTCCTGTTCACACTCTCGATCGGCCCGTCGGATGTGAATCCGGCGACAGGCGTGGGCACCCGCACCGTCGGGTTCACGTACTTCGTGCCGTTCCTGATCTCGCCCACTCCCATGCAGGGAATGGACACGGCGATCACCGAGAACTTCGACGACGAGATGGGCGCGTGGACCACACAGGTGCCGCCGGTTCCCCCGAACGGAACGCAGTTCGACAACTCCCGAATCCAGATCTCGTACAGCGCGGCGGGCACGACGCCCGTGCAACTCATCCGCCGCGTCGGCGGCAATGTGACCGACAGCGCGCTGCGCGTGGCCCTCGCGGGCACCGACTCGCTCACGTTCACGTTCTTTGATCCCGCAGGCATGGGCGGCACCCCCGAACTGGTTCGCACGGCGAACATCATTCTGAGCCGCAACTCCGGCGGTCTTCCCTCCGACGGCGGCGATCTGAACACCGATCCGAACACCGGCACGCGCCTCGAACTGCTCAACAACGGTGTGGTCGTGCAGACGCTTGTCGGCGCGCAGCTGGATGCCATTCGCACGGCCGTGCTCCTCCCGCCGTTCGGCCTGGCCAACACCTTCCAGTACGCGATCAACTTCCCCGCCGGGTTCGACGCCGTCCGCTTCTCGAGCGCGGCCGTCGCCCCAAACAACTCGACCTACGCGGACAACTTCGTGGTCGAGGCCATCAACAGCGCTCTGCCTGCTAACAACTTCGGCACGTTCGTCGCGGGGCAACTCCGCGACGTGGTGATCTCGTTCACCGGCCCGGCCGGGGCGACCGCGCAGTTGCTGGATCTCTACGACCGCGACATGCAGCTGCGACTGGGCCTTCGTCCGCCCACCGGCGGCACGGGGACCAGCCCGATCGATCGCAACCGCGACGGCGTGCCGGACTTCAACGACGGCATCGGCCGCGTGATCATCAACGGCTCAAACGAGCGTGGCTCGATCACGATGGTCGCCGGAACGCTGGACACAATGACCGGCCAGATCGTTCTGCCCGACGGGCCCGGTCAGTTCACGCAGAATCTCAATGGCACCAACTTCGGCTTCGAGACTGTTGGCAATCCGCCTGTGGTTGTCGGTCTGCCCCCGGTGGGCTGCTCGTTCACGCTCGGTTCGCCCTGGATTCGCGACAACAGCACCCCTGGCGCGTATTTCGGAGGCACGGGTGCGTTCGATTTCGTGCGGTCCAACCAGGGTCTGTTCGTCAACTCCTCATCGATCGGCTCGGTGCTGCTCTCGGCCGCGGTCTTCGGTTCCAGCCGCATCGATGGAGCGGTCAACCGCTTCTCCGCGGGCTTCCAGGCCGGCTCGCTCCGCGTGGATGGGGATGTGGGCTCGTTCATCTCGCAGACCGATGCGGGCGGATGGTTTAGCCAGAACAGCGGCCAGTTCACGGCCACGGGCGCCCGGTTCACGTTCGGGCGAACGGTCCGCGAGATGGACATCGCCGGGCGCAACCTCGCGACCATCTCCGTGCTTGCGGATGTGAACAACACCAACCGCGCTCGGATCGTGCAGCGCGACTTTGTCTCGCGTGAGGCCATCTACGGCTTCACGCAGCAGCAGAACGGCCCTCGCGAGACAATCGTCCGCACGATCAACAACGGCGAGGACTGGGCGGGCACGTTCGGCCCCGGCCAGGGCATCCCGTTCGGCAACGGCTTCTACCGCAACGACTCGCTCTCGAGCGCGGAGTTCATCGGATACAACGGAACCTCCGTGCGCGTGTTCGGTGCGCTCAACGGGATCGATCCGGTCAATGCCGCGTTTGATTCCACGGACGTATACGCCTTCCCGGCGGACTCTTCGCGGGAGGTGGTCATCGCCGCGCCCGGGTTCCTCGGATACCTCCGCATCGTCGATCGTGACGGTCGCGTGGTCGCCGCGCTGGATGCAACGGGCGGCGCTGGCCGCGGCGCGAACGGCAACAACACGATCTCGTCGATCCTGCGCTTCCAGCCCACCATGGGCGACACGTACTACCTGGTCCTGAACAACGCGAACAACCAGTCGACCGGAACCGAGGGTCGCTACCAGGTGACGGTCTCGGGCATGTCGCCGGTCACGTTCGGCGCGTTCCGCACGGGCACGGGCAGCACGGGCAACACACCGCCATACGTCTTCACGCTGGCCTCGGGCGATATGGGCTCGGCCCGCATCGGTACGGGCTATTTCCGCTCCGACGGCATGCAGAGCAACACCTCCGAGATCATCCTCGGCGCTGGTGGGGACGTGCGCGATCTGCTCGCTTGGCGGAACAGCACGATCAGCGTTCCCGGCACCCTGTACAACCTCACCGTCGGCGGCAACGTCGCCGGGGCGCAGCTGCTGGTCCGCGGGGATCTGGGCTCGCTCGTCACGGGCACCTCGGATGCCATCGGCCGCAGCGTGAACAACGGCGACCTCACCAGCGCGGACATCCGCGTCGGCGGGAGCATCGCGCTGCTGGATATCAAGGGCGGGCTTGGCATCAACCAGGTGTCCGCTCCCGACGGACGCAACGGCGCGGTGAGCATCATCACCGGCACCGTCGCGGGTCGGCGCGGTGACATCGGCCAGTTCCTCGTCGGTGCGTACATGAGCGGCTCGGCCGTCTCGATCCGCACGTCCTTCGGCTCTCAGTTCGACCAGTTCATCATCGGCTCCAACAACGGCGGCGCGGGCTCGGAAACGCCCGGCGTCATCCGCGACAGCGCGCCCTTGATCAATGTCGGTGACGGTTCGGACGTTCGCTTCTTCTCCTTCGCGCGGCTCGAGAACGGCCCGAGCACGGACGTCTTCATTGATATCCCCTTCGGCCAGTCTCTCAACTTCGTTGACGACGCGGGCGCGACGGTCAATATCGCCGTCACCGGCGGGCCCGAGCCCGTCGATCCCACCATGGACCCGCGTGCCGGTTCGCTGGCGCGCATCCGCACGTTGCAGGTCAACGGCTCGCGCGGCGTGGCTATCTCGCTCATCACCGCCCAGCTCTTCGGCGGGGCCAACCTCGTCATCACCGGCGTCACCGGCGGCGTGGTCAGCATCGGTCGCATCATCATTGTCAACGCGACATCCGGCGCCGCCGGCGGCCCCGGCCCAGCGACCCCCGCCACGGCCCCCAGCATCATCATCAGCGGCACCACCCAGATTGACGTCAACCGCATCGACGTCAACGCGGGCGCTCTCGAATCCATCACCAACTCCACCCCCGGCGGCGACATCGTCGCGATCGACGCGGCCTCCGTGCGGACGATCTCCATCAATGGCGATCTCGGCCGCACGCAGTCCATCGCCGCGAACAAGTCGCTCCTTGGGCCCTTCCTTGGCATCGGCGGCGGCGGCGGTGGTGGCGGCGGAGCCGGTGGACCCATCCCGCTCAACGGCGGCTCGGTCAACAACTGGAACGGCGCTCTTTACGACGCCATCACAAATCCCGCCCTGGGCGCCGGGACCGGCCCGCTGGAGCAGATCGGCTCGCCGATCGATCCGTACCTCAACGGCGTCATCGTCCGCACCGGCGATCTGGAGGACATCACCGTCAACGGCACCGTTGGCGACGTGCTCGTCACCGGCGGCCACCTGATCAACCTGGTCGCGAACGCCGATGGAATCACCCCGCAGGGTGGCTTCCAAGGCATCGTCGGCAACGTCTACTCGATCGCGATCGGCACCATCGACGTCGGCGACGGTCTGCTGGGCTCCGGCCCGGGCCCGCTGGCGGAGGCGAGCATCGTTGCGGATACCTCGATCGTCCGCATCATCGGCGGCACGCGCTACAGCGGCGTCAAGCTCCAGGGCATCATCATGGCCAATGGAGGCGGAGCCTTCCTGACGCAGCTCGGCACCACAATCGCAACGCCGATCCCTGTTGATCCTCCGGTGTTCGGCATCGGCCGCATCGAGCTGACCAACGGCCGCTACGACACGATGCTGATCTACGCCGGCCTGCTCGATGACTTCTGGCACTCGACGCGCGTGATGGACGACGACGTTCGCAGCGCGAACATCGACACCGTCATCGGCAATAGCTCGGATCTGTTCCGCTCCGAGGTCTTCGCGGCCAATATCAACGCGATCACCCTCACCGGCGGTTCCTACGACGGCACGCTGACCGAAGTCACCAACAACATCGGGACCATCACGGCCGACGAGTTCAAGAACTCGACGCGACTGGGCGTGGCCAGCGAGTTCTACCGCAGCCGTGTGATCGCGACCAACAACCTCGGTTCCCTCCTCACCAACGGTCTGGCCGGAGACATCTCCGACTTCTCCGTCTCATTGGGTGGCTCGCTCACGGGACAAATCTCGGCCCGCAACATCCAGCGCGCCGACTTCACCGTCGTGAACATCACCGCGGCCATCATCGCCACCAACGACATCCGCTCCGTGAGTGTCGAGTCCGGTCGCCTCACCAACCTCAGCGCGGGCCAGAGCATCCGCTCCACCTCGCTGCGCATCGCCGGCCCGGTCGAGTCCATCACGGCCGGCAACGAGATCACACAGCTTGATGTGAACTCCTCCGGCCCCGACGGCCGCGTGGATCTGGTCCGTGCCCAGAACCTTCTTGATGCCGATGTGACCTCCTCGGGCAGCATCGGAACCATCGAGTCCGTCACCAGCGATGTGGACGGCTCGTTCGTCACCCGTAACGACGACGTTCGCGCCAACAACGGCGGGCTGACGGCCATCCGCGCCGGGCGCGACCTGCTGGTCGAGCTTTCCATCCTCGGCGACGTCGGCACCATCTTCGCCACCCGCAACATCGGCGCGCTCACCGCGATCAACCCGGACCTGGATCTCCGCGGCAACCTCACCAACATCACCGCTCTCAACGGCCAAATCTACTCGGAT
The DNA here is from genome assembly GCA_044222255.1 of Phycisphaerales bacterium. Classification (GTDB taxonomy): domain Bacteria; phylum Planctomycetota; class Phycisphaerae; order Phycisphaerales; family UBA1924; genus UBA4658. Next base: position 66,501 of record JBGANP010000001.1, on the reverse strand, counting down.
CTGCTCGTCGGCCAGAGCGTGACCGGCGCGATCACCACCGGGCGCGTGGACATGCGTCCCGGATCCGACAAGGTCGCTACCAGCGATATCCTCGTCTTCGGGCGCATCAACTCGCTGGTGCTGAACTCCGACTTCAACGGCGACATCACCTCCCGCTCCGGCGGCATCGGCACGATCACCTTCAACCGCGGCTCCTTCCGTCCCGGCCACGTCATCACCGTCAACAACGGCGACCTCGGCCAGCTGACCTTCGTCGGCGGTGACCTGCTCGGCGATGTGCTGGTGGACGGCAACATCGGCGGCATCGACCTGCTCGTCGACGCCTTCGGCTTCAAGAGCCAGATCGGTATCGCCTCCTGGCGGCGCAACTTCCGCCCCGCCTCCGGCGATTCCCTCCGCAACGAACTCCCCCCGGATGTGATCCGCACGCCCGGCGTCGACGGCGTGACCATCAAGGCCGGCGGCGCGATCGACCACGTCTTCGTGGAGCGCGGCTCCTTCACCGAGAGCCAGATCATCGCCGGAACGACGATCCGCTCCGTCAACGTCGTGCTCCAGCTCCGCAACGACTCGCTCAACACCGGCCTGAACAACGCCATCGTCGCGGGCGACCGCATCGAGAGCGTCGTGGTCGGCGGCTTCACCGGCGCCGTGGCGATCCTTGCCGGCGTCATCGATCTCGGCGCCGACGGGCGCGTCGGCGGCACGGGAGCCAATCTGGACACCGTGAAGAGCGGGTCCATCGGCAACGTGAACTTCAACGGCCGCCGGGTTGTGAACTCCGTCGTCGGTGCGGGCATCGCTCCCAACGCGGCGGGCAACTACAACACCAACTCCTCGTTCTTCGCCGCGGGCCGCTCCTCGGTGGACAACGTCTTCGCCGCGGGTGCCGTGGTCGGCGTCTCGGCCTTCGCCGCCGGCACGCTCGGCTCCACCAGCGCGGGCATCGTTCGCGGCGGCGTCCTGGCCGCCGCCGATCCGTCCACCGTCGCGACCAACGCCACCGGTACCGAGGTCGAACTCGCCAGCGGCGTCGCCTTCCTCTTCCAGCTCCCCTCCGGCGAGCGCGGCCGCGCCACGCTCACCGGTCCCGGCCGCGCCTTCTACGACCCCGCGACCGGCCGCCTGCGTCTTGCCAATACGACGACGGCCTCCACGCTCACGATCGTTCCCAACGGCAACTTCCTCACCTCCCTCACGGTGCTGGGTAACGCCAGTTCCGCGCTCGGCTCGCTCACCGTCGGCGGCACGCTCCGTGGCACATCCACCGTCTTCATCAACGGCGATGTGAACAGCATGAGCTTCGGCACGCTCGACTCGCTCGGCGGGCTGTTCGGGTCCGGCGGCAACGTCAACTCGATCTCGATGGGCAATCTGCTCGCCGGCACGCTCCGCGGCCGCGCGGTCGGCTCGCTCGCCGTGAACGGCGATGTCGGCCGCTCCACGGTCGAGAACGATGCATTCGTGGACTTCCTCAGCGTCAACTCGGTCACGGTTGCCGGCGCCATCTCCGGTGCCGTCTCCAGCGATCGCGGTATTCCAACCCTCTCGGCGGGCACGTTCAACAACGGCGGCGTCCGCTCCGGTCTCTCGATCGGCACGGTCACGACGGGCACCATGCTCGGCGGGCGGATCTCCGCACGCACAACCATCAACTCCATCGTCGTCAACGGCGACGCGACCGACTCGCAAATCCTCGGCGGTGCGGATCTGGGCCATGACGCCAACTTCGGCGGCACGGGCCGCGATGCGGATGTCGTCGGCTCCGGCTCGGTGAACGCGCTGACCGTCAACGGCAACTTCCGCCGCTCCGATGTGGGCGCGGGCGTCCTCCGCGGTCCCAGCGGGTTCTTGGGCGGGTCGGATGTTGTAACGGCAGCGGGCCGCTCGGCCATCGGCACCGTCATCATCACGGGAACGCAGACGGGCTCGAATCTGAACTCTCAGCAGTATCGCGTGCTCTCCACCGGCACGATCGGTTCCGTCACCGTCGGGGGCAACCCCTTCACGGGAACCTCGAACTTCAAGGTCGAGCGGCTCACGGCCGTGGCCGTCCCGGTGCGTGTGCTGGACCTGTTCGTGAACGAGGCGAGCCGCATCTACTCCGCATCGATCGTGTTCAACCAGCCCATCGATATCTCCACGCTCTCGGCCGCGCTTTCGGTGGTCGAGCTGCGAAACGGCGGGGCCAGCACCATCGGCCTGGCCGAGGGCACGGACTACACGCTGGACTACGACAAGCTGCGCAACACCGTGAAGGTGATCTTCTCCCGCAACGTGACCGAGCGCGGCCTCCCGCAAACGCCCGGCCTCCCCGGCCCCGGCGTGTATCAGTTCATTCTCAACGCCGCGGTCCTTCGCGGTTCCACGCAGGACTCGATTCTCGATGGCAACTCCGACGGCCGCCCGGGCGACGACTTCGCCCGCAACGTGGTCGTCGGCGATGCCGGTGACAAGATCACGGCGGGCCGCCCCGCTGGCGACTCGAACGTCTCCTTCTACGGGCCGACCGATCTGGACCTCGTCCTGCACACCAACGCGGGCGTCGGCTCGCTCCCGGACACCAACACCTTCTTCTCCGTCCGCGGCAGCATCGGTGATCATCCCAACTCCGATCCAGACACGTTCTCTCTCGGCGGCGATGTGGATGTCTACCGCATCACCCTTCGCGCCGGGCAGGTCCTCCGCATGGGCCAGATGTCCGGCACCGCTCTCGGCGCCGTCCGCGCCGTCTTCAGCTCCACCGGCCTGAACCTCGCGTCCAACTCGATCACCGGTCCCACCGGCGGCGCACCCGGCACGGCGGTCACCCGCCTGCCCAACAACGTTACCGGCGATCTGGCCACCACCAGCGAAGACCAGTACCTCATCACGCAGACCGGCACGTACTTCATCGTCATCGCCGGAACGCTCAACGGTGTGAATATCGCCAACACCGACACGATCGCGAACAACGACCCGGTCGCGGGCGCGTTCGGGCTCTACTCCTTCTCGCTGGAGGTCTTCGACGACGGCAACACCGGCTTCGTCGGCGATACCGGCTCTGGCACGGCCGCCCCGCTCGTCACGCCTCCCACACCGATCGTCTTCGCGGGCGTGGACGGCATCTTCGGCAACGGCGACGATCTCGCGACCTTCACACAGGGCGACTGGGTCTTCACCCTCACCGCTGGCCCCAACGGCCCCAACACCACGGGCGCCGTCGTCCGCGGCGTCAACAGCCAAGGCTGGACGGTCACCCGCTCGGCAGCTCCGAACGGCACGTTCGGCTCGGCCAACGACCGCATCTTCACCTCGATCAACTCCTCGATCGGCCTCCCCGGCGCGACCGGTACGCCGAACGAAGTTTCGCCCGACGTCGACATCTTCTCACTTAACAACGGGCTCCCGATCGCAGCGGGCACCAAGGTTCGCGCCACGCTCCGCCTCACGCGGACTGGCTCGAACATCGGCCTCTCCCCGGAAATCAACTCTTCCGATCGCGCCGGCGGCATCGGCATTGGCCAGGATCTGACGGGCCAGGCCCAGTTCGCCATCTTCGAGACCCCGTCGGGCACGGGTTTCAACAACGCCCGCCTCGTTGCAGCCACGAGCGAGTTCCTCCCCATCGGTGGCCAGGCCGCCCAGACACTCACAGACGGCCGCAACAGCTACGGCTACGACGCAAACGGCGACTTCTTCATGGAGTTCATCGTCCCGGGCGCACAGGGCGTTCCCTCCGTCGTTCCCGCCTCGTATGCCCTCTACATCCAGGGTGCGATCCGTTCGGACTACACCCTCGAGGTCGTCCAGCAGGGCACCGGAGCGATCGTCACAACCTCGCAGAACGTGCTGCTGGAAACCGCCGGCGGCCTCATCGACTGGCTCGAGGCAGGGGACGAAGTCACCACGGCTCTCTCGGCCTTCACCACCTCGGTCGTCGGCTTCACAGGCCAGATCAACGGACAGTCCGTTGACAGCTACGTGCTTTCCAACCTGGTCTCGAGTCTCAACGCCATCTTCACGGCGGCCAACGTCTCGATCACCATCTCCACAAACCCCAACGACTTCGCCCACCAGGACTTCTCCACGGTCATCCTCGCGGGCAACGTCGAGCCCAACGCGTTCTTCGGCAACGCCTCCTTCGGGGCCAGCCAGAAGGCCGACTTCTTCAACGTGGACAAGAACGATCAGGCCGTCGTCTTCGTCTCCTCGCTCGCCGATCTGGGCTTCGAGCCCTCCGACGCCGGCGTCGATCGCTTCGTGAATGCTCTCACCGGGGCCGTCGCCCGCCGCATCGGCGAGCTCGTCGGTGTCCGCCTCGAGACCGCCGTCAGCAGCGGGGCCGTCCCCGTTCCCGTCATGGCCTCCGACTCCGTCGCTCAGGCAACCACGGGCGGCTACGCCTTCACGACCGCGCCTCGCACGCTCGCGGGTCTCTCCGACAACGCGGCCAACACAGTCTTCTACCTCGGCACTCAGTCCTCCGCGTCCCTCATCCAGCGCGTCGTTCTCAACCGCGCCTGATCCAACGATCCATCATCTACCAGCACAAAGACCCAGGGACTCGTCCCTGGGTCTTTTCATTTGGGGCATTTGAATCGATCGCCTCTTGCACAACCACAGTGGTCTTACCGCTCGATCATCTGATCCGGTTCTGGAAGAATCGGCTGCGTTGTGACGCGGGCGCCAACCAGCGGATGAGAGGCGGTAGTGGGGGAGCCGCGTTCCGTGCGGCGAATGGACGATGGCGTTGTCGCGGGAATCACGATCTGCGGTGCGGCTGCGGCCGCCGGCACAGCGATTGTGGATTGCGGCGCGGGTGCTGCCGCGCGGGGCGTCTCGATCGGCACATGCGCCAGCGAGCGGCCCGTGCGGTCTGCGCTCTCGGCCGCGGCGCGGAGGGCTCCGGCGATGCTCGAAAGCTCGCCGGTCAGTTCGCCGCGGACTCCCTCGATCAGCTTGCGGATCGGTTCGGGCATGCTTCCTGATTCGTGACCATCCAGCACCGCACGCCACGGTTCGAGCTGGTCGGTGATGCTCTTGGCCTGCTCGATGGTCTTGCCGAGCACCTTGATCGCCAGCGAAGTTGTGTTGTGAGCGTCCAGCGATTGCTGGATGACGGCTCGGAGCTCGGCGACCGCGCTGGCACCGTCGCCGCGGGCCGCGCTGGTCTGCTCCCGCACCTGCGCCAGCATGAGCTGCACACCGTCGATCGCTTCCTCGGCTTTGTTGATGCTCTCGGCCTGCTGCTGTTCGAGCTGGCGGGACTTGGCCTCGATCTCATCGATCGCCGCGCGGTCGCGTTCGACGCGGGCCGTCGCGGCTTCTAGCGTGGTCGCGATACCGCCCGCGGTTTCGGCGATGCGCTCGCCGCGGGTCACGAGATCGCCGAGGGAACCGACGCCCGACCCCGCCATCTTCGCGGCTCGATCGCAGGCCCGTTCCAGCGCCTCTTGCGCGGGACCGGCGATCGATGTCGCGTCGCGGCGAATGGCCTCGATCCGCTGCTCCAGCTCGCGCGAGGCGCGCCGAACGCGCTCCTCCAGAGCTTCGGCCTGCGCCGTGGCCCCGGCGGTCACGGCTTCCAGCCGCGCTTCGAGAGTGTGAATCTTGGTGTCGATTAGCGACGCGGCCTGGGACTCCAGCTTCTCGAAAATCTTGGATTGTTCGGTCGCCTGTGTCAGCAGCCGCTCGATACGGGCGGCCCGCTCGTCCATCGTCTTGAGCGCGCGGGCGGTCAGTTCGATATTCCCCTGTTGGGCTTGCTCGCGCTGCCGGAGTTCCTGGTTCGCCTTTCCCGCCTGATCCAGCATCCCGGTGATGGCGGCGCGTTCGCTCGATGCCTGACGAACCAGATCGCGCAGATCCTCGGCCATCTCGCCGTACGCGCGCCGGTCCACCACGCGAGGCGACAGGAAGACGCCGTTCACCGCAGCATCCTGCTGGGCGATGGCGTGAGTGCCGTTGTGCTTGTTCTGCGTCGATCCGTTTGCCATCGATCCGCGCGTGCTCATGGGGTGTGCATCCGTCGTACGAGTGCCCGCCGCGAGGCCAAGTCGCCCTCTCCCACATCGATCCGAACGCCGCGCGGTTCTTGCGCTCAATCGCCCAGATCGGCTCCCGAACGACGATTTCTGCAGATTCTCCGCCCCGGAGTTGTGTCCCGTATTCTGACGGCATGACCGACTGCCCCGCCTGCCAGCGCATCGCCGCAATCCGATCCGGCGCCAACCCCAGCTTCATCGCCGAACTCTCCGAGTCCTTTGTCGTGCTCCATGACCACCAGCCGTATGAGGGTTGGTGTGTGCTGCTGGTCAAGGAGCATCACGAGCACCTGCATCTGCTCCCGGTAGCGGTTCAGTCGCGGCTGGCCGAGGATGTCGCCCGGACGGCCGCGGCGATCGCGGAGGCATTCGTGCCCCGCCGGATCAACTACGAATGCCTGGGGAATCAGCTTGCCCATGTTCACTGGCATGTGATCCCGAGATATGACTTTCCCCGCGATCCGGACCCGAAAACAGCGGTCTGGGTGCGTCCTGCGGCGGAGTTGGCAGGTGGCGTGGACCCTAAAAAGCGCGGGGAAACGATTTTTCGCTTGCAGAGGGCGGGGTTGCGTTGAGCGGCATAAAATCCCTCCCCATGCCAACAACCACCAAAGCCAAGTCCAAGCCCGCCGGCCGCCCCGCAGCCGCGAAGCCGGCAAAGGCCGCCAAGCCAGCCAAGGTCGCCACCAAGCCCGCCGCCAAGGCAGCCGCCCCCAAGGTGGCAGCCACCCCGGTCGGTGCCCTGGCCAAGAAGCTCGGGATCGGCGGGAGCCAGGTCGTCGTCCTGATCGATGCCCCCTCGTACTTCCCGGACAAGCTCGGCACGCTGCCGGACACGGTCGAACTCCGCCACTCCGCGATGCGCGGGGCCGGGTTCGATCTGGCGGTGCTGTTCGTGCCGAATCAAAACACGCTGAGCCGCCGCTTCAGTCAGCTCGCCAAGCTCATGCGTCCCTCGGGCTCGCTGTGGGTGGCGTGGCCGAGCAAGACCTCGGGCTTCTCCTGCGACGTGACGATGGATGGCGCGCGGGCCATCGCTCAGAAGGACGGCCTCGTGGACAGCACCACGCACGAGATGGATCAGTACTGGTCCGGCGTGCGGTTCGTCGCCAAGACATCCGTGATCACCGAGATCAAGTGAGTCCGTCGCACGGGCGAGCCGCCCGTGCCCTGACTCTCGTGTAGACAATCACTCAAGCGGCGACCGAATGGTCGCCGCTTATTCCTGCGCCGATGCGTGCGGCGTTGGTTGCAGAACGAGCACAAGACTTCGGGCGCAGCGCCCCGAAACACGGGCTGGTAAACCCGTGCCGCTGTCACTTGTTCAGCTTGCTCACCAGCTCCGCCAGCCCCTTGATGTTCTTGGTGTCCAAAATGACCTTCACCTGCTTGTCGCTCGCGGCAGTTTTGTCCAGCGCCTTGGCGACGGTGGCCCAGAGCTTCTCGGCCTTCTTCGGCTCGGTGCAGAGGTAGAGCTCGGTCGCGGACTCCGCGAGCTTGTTGAGTGTGATCGTGTCCAGATGCTCGTAGTAGCGGTTGACGATCTTTTTCTGATAACTGGAGAGATGCTGGCCCTTGGCCATGGGATGTTCCTCTCGGACAGAGGCCCGGGCGCGAGCCCGGGCAGTGCGTGTGTCAATGTGCGTCGAGTGCCGGGGCTTGCGCCCGGGTCTCTGCTTGATCCGGAAGCAGGATCGGGATGCCGTCCACGATCGCGTAGATGGCGCGACCGTCATCGGTTGTCAGCACCGCGCGGCCTTCACGATTCCCGACACGAAGTGGCTGGCCGGTGCGCGGGCATCGCAGCAGCGAGAGCACCGCCGGATCGATCGAGGCGGGCGCGGGCGGCTGGTCAGTCTTCATCGAAGCAACTCTCGACGAGTTTCTTGAGCACCACGATCGCCTGATCCGCGTCCTCGCCCTCGGCGATGATTTCCAGTTCCGTGCCCTTGGTGGCAGCGAGCATCATCATCTGCATGATGCTCTTGCCATCCACGGTCTGGTCGGCCCGCTTGACGGTGATGCCGGATTTGAAGGGCATCGCGGCATCCACAAAGCACATCGCCGGCCGGGCGTGCAGCCCCAGCTTGTTGGCGATGATGACCTTGACGGAAGCGCGTGTGGACACGTCGGGTGGCTTTCAGACGCGCGCGGCGGGGGGGGGAACGCAATGGTGGGGTCGAAGGCGGGAGTGATCAGCCGCCCATGTGGCGGCCATCGGCCTCTTCCAGGAGCGTCCAGGCATCCTCGGCCGACTGGGCCTGGCGGAGGAAGCGGCGGAAGGTCTCCTGGGAGAGATGTTTGAAGATCACTTCCATGGCCTGGAGATGGTCGTCCGGGCGATCGGCGGGGGAGAGCAGAAGGAAGATGGTGTAGACGGGCTGGTGGTCCAGCGCGTTGAAGTCGATGCCGGTGGACGAAAGGCCCACGGCCGCGGCGAGCTTCTTGACGCTCTTGTGCTTCACATGCGGCACGGCGATGCCCTTGCCGAAGCCGGTGGAGCCGATGCGCTCGCGCTCCAGCACCCGGGAGATCAGCTCGGGGCGGAGCGAAGCGTCGGCGGCGCCCGAGGAGATGAGGGCGTCAACGAGCTGCGTGATGGCCGCGTCGCGCTCGGTGGACCCGAGCTTGGCGACGATGGCTCCCTGGCTGACGATCTGGGTGAGTTTCATGGGAATGTCGGATGTGGGATGTTCGATGTCGGATGTGGGGAAGGGCGGCGGAACGACGGATCGTTCGGAACATCCGCCATCGCACATCCGACATTGTCCTAGCTTCTGAGCTTGTCCTTGAAATCGCGGACCTGGCGGAGGGCCTTGTCCACAGCGGTGTCGATGGCGGCGTACATGTCCGGGCCGGTGGCGTTGGCGACGAAGTCCTCGTGCTTGACGACATCGACGACGACTTCGACGTGAAACTCGGCCTTCTTGCCCTGGGGAGACTCGACGAGAACCCGGATCGACTGTGTGCCGTCGAAGAGTTTGGTGAGTTTCTCCGCCTTTTTCTGGGCATACTCCTGGATGGCGGGCGTGATCTCGATGTGCTTGCCGACGACGTCAATACGCATGGGTTGGTTCCGGTCAACAAAACTGCCAGAAGCGCTTCGCAGAGCGGGAGCCCGGAGGAAGATCCGGTTCCAGTTCATGGTAGCGGGTTGGATGTGGACACCAAACGAGAGTTTGGTGCCTGAAAGGGGTATGAGCTGGGAGTAAGCGACGATGCGTGCCTGTAAGCGACGTTCAGGCACGCATCGGCAGCGTTGAGATCAGGTTCGGTCAGGCCTTGGGTCCGGCATTGCGGACCGCCTCGGGCATGTCAAACTTCTTGTCGTTCTCGCGGAACTTCTTGGCGAGTTCCTTGGCCTTGGCGTCGTAGGCCGCGCCATCCTTCCAAGTGTTGCGGGGGTTCAGAACCTCGCTGGGGACGCCCTCGACGGCGGTGGGGATGGGGAGCCCGAAGATGGGGTCCGGAGAGAACTTGGCGTTCTTGAGGGTGCCGTTCAGGATGGCGGAGACGAAGGCGCGGGTATAGGCGAGCTTGAAGCGGCTGCCGACGCCGTAGGGTCCGCCGGACCAGCCAGTGTTCAGGAGCCAGACATCCGAGTTGTGCTTGGCGACCCGCTCGGCGAGCATCTCGGCGTAGACCTTCGGGGGGCGCGGCATGAAAGGGCTGCCGAAGCAGGTCGAGAAGTTCGGCTGAGGCTCGGTCACTCCGAGCTCGGTGCCGGCGAGCTTGGCGGTGTAGCCGTTAATGAAGTAGTACATCGCCTGCTCGCGGCTGAGCTTGCTGACCGGGGGCATCACGCCGTAGGCATCGGAGGTGAGGAAGATGACGTTCTTGGGATGGCCCGCGACGGAGGGGATGACCGCATCGGGGATGTAGTCCAGCGGGTAGGTCGCGCGGGTGTTCTCGGTGTACTTCTGTGAGTCGTAGTCGGGGATGCGCGTGACGGGGTCGATGTCGAGATTTTCGAGCACCGAGCCGAACTTCACCGCGCTCCAGATCTGCGGCTCGCCTTCCTTTGAGAGCTTGATGCACTTGGCGTAGCAGCCGCCCTCGAAGTTGAAGACGCCCTTGTCGCCCCAACCGTGTTCATCATCGCCGATGAGGGCGCGATTCGGATCGGCGGAGAGCGTGGTTTTGCCGGTGCCGGAGAGGCCGAAGAAGAGGGCGACGTTGGAAGGGTCCTTCTTGTCCACGTTGGCCGAGCAGTGCATCGGGAAGACGCCCTGCTCGGGCATGTCGAAGTTCATGGCGTAGAAGAGGGACTTCTTCATCTCGCCTGCGTACTCAGATCCGACGATGACGACGAGCTTGCGCGTGAGCGACTGAGCGATGAGCACGGGGGATTTCACGCCGAGCTTTGCCTGCTCCTCGGCGGTCAGGCGGCGCTTGCCGGCGTTGATGATCGTCCAGTCGTGCTTCCAGACGGCGTTCTTGCCCGCAGCCGGGGAGTCGGTCGGGATGAAGAGGGTGCGGATGAAGAGGTTGTGCCAGGCCTGCTCGGTGATGACGCGGGCGCCGAGGCGGTGGGTGGGGTCGGCGCCGACAAAGCCCTCGAAGACGAAGAGGTCCTTGCGGGTGTTGATGTGGTCGGTGGCGATCTTCAGGATCGCGTCGAAGTTCTCGGGGGTAATGGGGGTGTTGAAGCCGCCCCAGCCGATCTTGTCGTGGATGGGCGCGGTGTCTTCGAGGTACTTGTCCTTGGGGGAGCGGCCGGTGCGGTCGCCGGTGAGACAAACAAGGCCGCCATTGGCGGCCAGGACTCCCTCGCCGCGGGTGATGGCGAGTTCGACGAGTTTGGCGGGAGCCAGGTTTTTATGGATGCGATCGCCGGTGAGGTTGATGCCGGCGGCGGGGGCTGAGGCGAACGTGGTCATGGGAAGCTCCATGGGTCGCGCCCGGCCGGGATGGCGGGCGCTGGAACCGCCTGATTTCGGCGGAACGTGGAGAGTAACGTAAGACATTGCTCATCGTGCGGGCAACTGTCGTGGAAGAGTCCCGTGTTGACCCCGGAAATGCGGGGCGGGCCGCATGAGAGCCGGAAAAGGGCAGGGCTGGCATGAAGCGGGGCCGGGAGTGGGCGGCGCGGCCGTTTCGCGCGTACCCTTCACCCCTGACCCGTGGGAACGGTCCCAAAGGGCGGTTGTTGGTGGTTGTAGCTCAGTTGGTTAGAGCACGGGGTTGTGATCCCCGGGGTCGCGGGTTCGAGTCCCGTCAGCCACCCTTTTTGGATGATGGATTTGGGCGGGGGTTTGGCCCCCGCTGGGCGGAGTTTGGGTGGACGACAAGGTCAAATGAGCGGAGCGAGGCGATACGGGGCGGCGCGGCTATGCCGCGGCTCGCCGGTGGCTGTTCGCGCGGCTGACCGCCAGCCAGCGGGCGCACGTCTCGATGAGCTTGACGCGGTCGATGGGCTTGGTCAGGTAGTCGGCGCATCCGGATTGCAGGCAGTGGTCGCGATCGCCGTCCATTGCGTGGGCGGTCAGGGCGATGACCGGCGCGGACTCCCCGGCGGCCCGGAGGCACCGGGCGGCCTCGTAGCCATCCATCACGGGCATCTGCATGTCCATGAGCACCACGTCGATGCGCGGCTTGGAGGTGTCGGCCATGCGATTGACGGCGATCTCGCCGTTGCCGGCAATCTCGACCTGTGCACCCGCCTTCTTGAGGTGGAAGGAGATCAGCCGCTGATTGTCGGGGCCGTCTTCGGCGAGCAGGATGCGGGCGCCGGCGAGCGCGTCTGCTGTGATGGTCGCCGCGGCATTCTTGTTTTTGGGAATGACGAACTGCGCAGATGATTCGTCGTGCTTGGCAAGCACCTCGGCGGTGACGGTGATGCTGAAGGTGGAGCCCTTGCCGGGCTGCGACGTGACGACGATGTCGCCACCGAGCATTTCGGCGAGGCGTTTGGAGATTGAGAGCCCCAGTCCCGTGCCGCCGAAGCGACGGCTCATCGAGTTGTCGGCCTGGCTGAAGGCGCGGAAGAGGCGGCCGAGCTGCTCGGGGTTCATGCCGATGCCGGAGTCGGTGATGTCGAAGCGGAGTGTGGGCGCTGGGCCATCCTGAAACGCGACGTGGATCTTGACGCTTCCGGCCTCGGTGAACTTGATGGCGTTGCCGACGATGTTGATGAGGATCTGGCGGAGGCGCGTCGGGTCGGTGCGGACGCCGGCGGGGAGCTGGCCGGATACTTCCTTGCAGAGGGTGATGCCCTTGCTTGCGGCGCGGACCTGCATGAGCGAGCAGACTTCCTCGAGCACGACCGTGGGAGAGGTCGGGATCATCTCCACGGACATCTGGCCCGCCTCGATCTTGGAGATGTCGAGGATGTCGTTGATGATGGCAAGGAGATGCTCGCCGTTGCGGCGGATGGTCAGCACGCTGTCCCTGCGCTCGGCATCGGCCTGGGCGGGATCCAGCAGGAGCTCGGCGTAGCCGAGGATGGCGGTCATGGGTGTGCGGATCTCGTGGCTCATGTTCGCCAGGAACTCGGTTTTGGCGAGGTTGGCGTGCTCCGCGGCGGCGGTGGTGCGCGTGAGTTCGGCGTTGGACCGCTCGATGCGTCCGACCTGTGTGCGAACGTGGATGGCGGCGCGCTGGCCGAGGAACAGGTAGATGGCGAGCCCGGCGGCGCCGACGAGGACGAGGGAGAACCACGCCAGCGAGCTGGTGCGCTCGGTACGGTCGGTTGTGCTGGCGGTGAGGTCGTGCATGGCTTGAGTGACGCTGGAGAGGACGACGGTGACAAGAGCGGAGCTCTGGTCGAGGCGCTCGCGGAGCTTCTTCTTCGCGCTCTCGACGCGCATGCGCTCGGTGCACCAGGAGTAGACGCCGCCCTGGCCGGGAATGATCGTCTGATGTTCGGCGTCGCAGACGCTGCCGGCTCCGAACAAGTCGTTCTGGATAAGGTCCAGATGCTCGAGCGTCAGGAGGCCGTCGGTGGGGGAGGTGGCGACGACCTGGCTGAGATGCGAGCGCAGACGGCCCATGAGCGGCGCGATCTGATTGCTCGAGAGGTCCAGTAGCTCGTCGCGGGTGGAGCAGTCGGAGAGGCGTTCGGAGAGCAGGGCGAGGTCTGTCAGCTCGCCGTGGAGCTGGGAGAAGTTGTGCTCAAAGGCCGGCGAGCGGACGAAGGAGAGCGCCAGAGAGCGGGCGTCCTCTTCGGACGACTCGCGAATTTTCTGGATCTCGATGACCTTGGCCAGGCGCTGCTTGCCCTCGCTGGCGCGGGTGAGCGCACGGATGCGATCCAGGTCCGCCCGGCACATCGCGGCGGCGGCGTTGCGAGAGTCGTCCACGCGCTGGGCGTCCTCCGCCCAGGAGCGGCAGGCGCGATCTACCGAGAGCATCTGCTCAACGGCAGGAATCAGTCCCGAGAGAGCGTTGCGAGCGGTGACGGTGTCGGACGCGGTACCGGCGAGTCGGGAGGAGGCATCGGCCAGCCACGCGCGAAGATCGTCCGCTTCGCCGGAGCGGCCATCGACGCGACGGGTATCCAGAATAGTGCCCGCGCTGGCGCGGGTCATGGCGAGACGGCGCTCGAGGGTTTCGCTGAACTCGCGAGAGAGGCAGGAGATGGCCTGCGCGGCCTTCTGGGCGCTGTGTTCCATCGAGAGCGAAAGCCCGAAGACCGAGAGCATGAGCAAGACCATGGTCACGCCCGTGATGATCAGGGCGCGGACCACGCGAGTCGGGTTCAGCACGGTGTTCCAGCGCGAGGGGGGTGTCGCGCCGGCGGTGCAGGAGTTGGGGGTGAGCGACGATTTCAAGTTTGGGTTCACCGCGACACCTCCGGAGCGGCCGCGGCTTGCGGGCCGGGCTTCAGTGCCGACCACTCGATGGACTCGACCGACCCGCAGTGCAGGCGCGTGGCCCAGACGCGGGTGCAGGCCTGGTGGTTGCCCTTGGTCAGTGTGAGCGGAGCGCCAAGGCCCATGTCGAATGTTCCCAAGCCATCGAGCGCGGCGATCACGCCCTCTCGAGTGGGCTCACCCTCGATGCCCGCCATGGCGCGGCAGATAATCCGGCCGACGATGTATCCCTCGAGCGTCACCTCGCTCGAACGGGACGACTCCTCTGGCACGGCGGCGCGGAACTCCCGGATGATCGGCAGGTCGGCGTTCTGAGGGGGTACCACGCGTGCGACAATCACGCCCTCTGCGTCCTTCCCCAGCAGGGCGGCGAGCTGGCTGGCCCCGACAAAAGAGACGCTCAGCATGCGGGCGCTGAGTCCGCTCTGGCGTGCGAGCCGGACGAACTTGGCGCTGGGCTTGGCTGTTCCGACCATGATGATCGCCTTGGGCGGCTTCGGGGCGGCCAGCACTTCGGCCACGGCTTCTTCCACGTCGTCGGTGTTGCGGTCGTAGCGGCCGTGGGGCACGGAGGCCTCGGTCGTGAGGCCGCGGGCCTTGAGCGCGGTGACGCCGCCGCTGAAGCCGGAATCGCCGTATGCGTCGCGCTGGGTGAAGAAGCCGATCTCGTCGGGCTTGATACCCGCGTGATCCACAAGCGCCCCGACCATCGCGGCGGTTTCCTCGGCGTAGCTGGCGCGATAGTTGACGACGCATCGGTCCGGGGGCGTGCGACGAAGGACGCCCGCACCGGTGAACGCGCCGAAGAAGGCCGTGCCCGATTGGGCCGCGATGGGAATCGCCACCACGGCGGTGGGCGTGCCCACGTTGCCGACGACCGCGAGGACGCGCTCGGTCTCGATGAGCTGCTTCATGTTCGGCGCGGTGCGAGACGGCTCGTAGCCGTCGTCGAGCGCGATGAGGCGAACGGTGCGGCCGCGGATCCCGCCGGCCCGGTTGCACTCGGCAAGAGCGGCCTGTACGCCGGCGCGCATGTCGATGCCCAGCCCTGCGGCGGTGCCGCTGAGCGCTGTGGACATGCCCAGAATGATGTCGCCGGAGCGCTGAACTTCGGGGGCGTCCGAGGAAGCTGTGGGCTGGGTGTTCTGACCTGCCGCGGCGGACGCCAACGTAGTGCCGATGACGGACGCGACGACCCCGCTCCAGCGACGCAGGCCGGGTGAGCGCATGAACAGACTGACAAACGTGGACATCGTGGCAACTCCTCGGGACGACATGGTCCCAGGCGCATAGCACCCATGATGGGTGATCGTCCGCAAAGCTGGTCGACTTGACGCTGGGTCTGGCAGGTGATAGCGATCGCGCATCCGCACCCGAAGCCGCGCACGGGAGTCGGCGTGAGAAAGACGCATGTGCGGGTTTGCACCACGTTGTGGGGGTGCGCCGGAGCGGGTTGCTACGAGCGCTTCACCAGCACGCACGCGTGCGGCGGGCGACCGTCGCACATCTTGCGCTCGTAGTTTGTTCCGACCGTTTCGCCCTCTTCGGCCCAGGATGGCGCGACGAACGCGCGTTGGTCGAATGGGATTGCGGGCAGGGAGAATCTCTTCCGCAAATCATCCGGTACGCCGGATTCGGATGTGGTCCAGCGGTCAAAGTGCTCGCGGTCCCACTCCCACAGCTCGTCATGATCGGTGACGATCCGAAGCTCGCCGCCGGGAGTCAGCACCCGCCAGGATTCGGCGAGGAATCGGTCTTGCACCACGCGGTTCTTATGGTGCTTTTTCTTGGGCCAGGGGTCGGAGAAGTAGAGGTGGATGGTGCGGGCCGAAGCGGCCGGTGCTCGCCATTGCAGAAACTCGCCCGCGTCGGCGTGCATCATGCGTACGTTGGCCAGGCCGCGTCGGCGAAGGCGGTCGGCGGTGTACAGATAGAACTCGCGGGCGTGTTCGATGCCCAGATAGTTCACCTCGGGATTCGCGCCGGCCTCCTGGAGAATGAACCCGCCCTTGCCGCAGCCGATCTCGATCTCGAAGGGCCGCTCCGGACGCTGGAACCACAGTCGGGGATCAAGCCGTCCGGCCTCGGGGTTGGACATGATGGCGTCGGGCAGCCCGGGAAGTTCCGCGGATGTGAGACCGACGACGCCGGGGGCATCATCGAGGGTGCGGCCATGTCCGAGTCCGAATGACATGGTCGCAGCGTAGCCATACGCGGGCGGCGTTGAGTATGGCTCGGGCGAGGTTCCGAGAACTCGGGGCGGCCTGCACCGGACCGGCGGACAAAAAGGGGCGTCGGCTGGGGAACGCGGGGATACGGCACGGTTATTCGATCAAGTCGGCCGCGCCGTGCGTATGGAGTCATGGCATGGGAAAGCGGACGCACGGGTATCAATCCTGCTGACGCTCGGCCCTGGTCGGGCCGATAGTCCCGAGTGGATGCGGAAAGCTCGGCAGGCGCGGGAAAACCGCACCGCCAGGCGTACTGACCCTTTTTCGGGGAGTGCCCACCATGCCCGAGGACACGCGTCGATCACCGCTTGGATCCGGTTCGTTTGGCTCGCCCGAGCCGAGTGGCAGCGCCGGATCATCGCAGGAGTTCGCCTCCCTGATCGAGTCTCGACTCGATCGCCGCTCCTTTCAGAACCACAACTGGACGGGCTCGTTCTTCGACTATCTCGATGTCGTGGGCAAGAACCCGGCCGTGGTGCGCAACGCGTATCAGCGGGCGTACGACGCGATCCTGTCGTATGGATTTGAAAAGTACAAGCTCTTCAAGAAGGACTGCATCCGCTACCACTTCTTCTCCGACCCGTTCGACAACGGCGCGGACGGGATTTATGGGCTGGATCAGGCGCTCATGCAACTGGTGGATGTGTTTCGTTCCGCCAGCGAGGGATACGGCACCGACAAGCGCATCCTGCTGCTCCACGGCCCCGTCGGTTCCAGCAAGTCCACGATTGCGCGGCTGCTGAAGAAGGGGCTGGAGGCGTATTCTCGCACCGAAGAGGGTGCGTTGTATTCGTTCAGCTGGATGCTCGACGAGCACTGTGGCCCGGGCGCGATGGAACACGAGTTCCCCTGTCCGATGCACGAGGAGCCGCTACTGCTGGTGCCCCGCGAGGCGCGAAGCGAGATTCTCTCTCGTTTGAACTCCCGCTATCAGCCGAAGAACCGCGGCGGCCAGCTCCGCGTCGTGGGTGAGCTCGACCCCTTCTGCCGCAAGGTGAGCGCGGACCTGATGCGCCACTACGGCGGCGACTGGCGACAGGTGATGAAACATGTCAAGGTCCGGCGCATCATCCTGAGCGAGAAGGACCGCGTCGGCATCGGCACCTTCCAGCCCAAGGACGAGAAGAACCAGGACTCGACGGAGTTGACCGGCGACATCAACTACCGCAAGATCGCCCAGTTCGGCAGCGACAGCGATCCCCGTGCCTTCAACTTCGACGGCGAGCTGAACATCGCCAACCGCGGCATCTGCGAGTTCATCGAGGTGCTCAAGCTCGATGTCGCGTTCCTCTACGACCTCCTCGGCGCCAGCCAGGAGCACATGATCAAGCCCAAAAAGTTCGCGCAGACCAACATCGATGAGGTCATCCTCGGCCACACCAACGAGCCCGAGTACAAGCGCCTCCAGTCGAATGAGATGATGGAGGCCTTCCGCGACCGCACCATCAAGATCGACATTCCCTACAACATCCGTCTGGATGATGAGATCAAGATCTACCAGAAGGACTTCGGCGCGGAGCGGATCAAGGGGATTCATATCGCGCCGCACACGCTGGAAGTTGCCGCGATGTGGGCCGTGCTGACGCGGCTGGAACCGCCCAAGAAGAGCGGCCTCACGCTCATGCAGAAAATGAAGCTCTACAACGGCAAGGCCATCAGCGGCTACACCGAGGACTCCATCAAGGAGCTCAAGGAAGAGGCCCGCCACGAGGGCATGGAGGGCATCAGCCCCCGCTACGTGCAGGACAAGATCTCCAACGCCCTCGTCAGCCGCCAGGCCGTCGAGGAGAAGAGCATCAACCCCTTCATGGTCATGAACGAGCTGGAGGGCGGCCTCTCGCACCACTCGCTCATCAACGACGAGGACATGAAGAAGCAGTACCGCGAGATGCTCGCCATCGTTCGCGAGGAATACGAGGACATCATCAAGGCCGAGGTTCAGCGCGCCATCAGCGCCGACGAGGACGCCATCAAGCGGCTCTGCGCCAACTACATCGAAAACGTCCGTGCCTACACGCAGCGCGAGCGCGTCAAGAATCGCTACACCGGCCGCGACGATGAGCCGGATGAGCGTCTCATGCGCTCCATCGAGGAGAAGATCGACATCCCCGAGAGCCGCAAGGACGACTTCCGCCAGGAGATCATGAACTACATCGGCGCTCTCTCGCTGGACGGCAAGCGATTTGAGTACAACACGAATGCCCGGCTCTACAAGGCCCTCGAGCTCAAACTCTTCGAGGACCAGCGCGACACCATCAAGCTCAAGAACCTCGTGAGCAGCGTTGTGGACGACGAGACCCAGCAGAAGATCGACATTGTCAAGCAGCGCCTCATCAAGCAGTTCGGCTATAACGAGACGAGCGCGACGGATGTGCTCAACTACGTGGCAAGCATCTTCGCGCGAGGCGACGCCAAGAGCAAGTGATTCCGCGGATGTGACTGATCAAGCGGGAGTTGCGATCACGGGAGCGCGAGTGGTCATGTTGATGATCGGATTGCGCTTCCCGGAGGTGGTCTTCGTACATTCCTTCACGGTGTCCACGCGGAACGCCACCTTCGGGCCGAACAACGCTCCGAATCGTTCGCGCAGCCAGACGTCCACATTGGGCCCCCAGCTCGGGCCGACGACGAGTTCGAGCCGAACCGACACCGGCCCCTCCTGCACGAGGCAGAAGTCACGCACAGCATTCCGATGCGTCAGCACGATCTCGTAGGTCGCGTCCAGAAGCACGCCGGAAGTGATGGTTCGCCCGCCCGGAAGGGTGAACGAGTCGTTGCGTCGCCCTTGCAGGTCGGTCAGCACCCTGAAAGTGCGGCCGCAGGGGCAGGTGCTGGGGCCGATTCGCGCGAGATCGTTCTGCCGGTAGCGGATCATCGGCATGGCGAAGTTGTGCAGATTCGTGCCCACGAGCGTGCCCGTGGCGTCCGTCGGGTCGCCGCGATCGTCGAGAATCTCCACGAGATTGATGTCCTCAAAGACGTGGTAGTTCTTGCAGGAGCATTGCGCCGCGATGCGGGTGAGTTCCTCGGAGGAATACTCGTCCAGCACTGGGCAGCCGATGTCGGCCGCGAGAGCATCCCGTTCCGCCTGCGTGGACATCTCCGAGTTCACGCTTACGGCCTTCGGCCGCGGAAGTGAGATACCCGAGTCGCTGGCAGCGTCGACGATCGAACGCAGATGGGAGGGATAACAAACGACCAGCGCAGGCCGGATCGCCGTCCACTCGTTCAGGATCGTGTCGATCGGCGCGAGCGTGGGAACAAACCGGGTGGGATACAGCCCAAAGAGCGAGTTGAGCGGGTATTCGGATGTGTAGACGTACATCTGTACGTCGCGCGGACGGTAGTCAAATGCCATCTGGTAGAGCCGGAGCCCCGCGAGCACGAATGTCACCATGGCGCGCGAGTCATACGCGATGTCCAGCACGCGTCCCGTAGAGCCGCTGGAGCGAGACACAATCAGAGAGTCGGGCGTCGCGCCCGCCGCCAGCATGCCGTGCGGATAGTGCTCGATGACCTGTTCCTTGGTCACAATGGGCAGCCGGCGAATGTCTGCGAGCGTGCGGATATCCCCGGGCTTGACGCCTGCATGGTCGTAGTGCGATCGGTAGAACGTGGTTGATTCGTACGCATGCGCCACCAGTCGTTGCAGCCGCCGAAGCTGCCATTGCTCCAGTCGCTCGCGCGGCCAGTACGGCGCGCGCCGCAGGGTCGGCCAGGTCGTGACGAAGCCGGCGGCAATGCGGGCGAGTTCAATGATGCTCAGCGATCGCACGAGTGTTCCTATTTCGAAGACCAATACAACGTGTAGACGACCAGCCAGTACGCCACATACATGATGGCGCTCCAAAGCTCCGGCCGGCGCGTCCAGCGCCGAAGCAGCAGCCCCAGAAGGGCAAACTGGGCCCAGGTGATGAGCAGCCGCTCTGCACGTGCCGGCACGCTGATGAGCAGGAAGGGCAGCAGCGGAGTGTGCCTCGCTCCAACCACGGCGTAAACCTTGTATGGAATGCCCGAGAGCGGCCCGGCAAGCGGGGCCAGCGACCCGAGTCTCTGATAGTCCGCTTCGACCCGTGTCAACATACCTTGACTAACAAACGGCACCGCGTTGACCAAGGTCCGCGCGGCTTCGGCGTCGCGAGTTGCCCACGAATGGAGAATCAGACCAGCGATCAGTGAGCCGATGATCACGAGGCCCAGGTGCCGTAAACCGCGGCGTGGCGAGCGCGATGCCGTGAGTGAGAAGAACATGTCCGGTACGAGAAAGAAGACAAGCCCCTCGGCGATCCCCCATGCAATGGCGAGCGCATCCCCGGCTCGTCCAAGCAACGGGTCCCGGCTCGAGTCCGAGTCGCGCGGCAGCGCTCTCATTCTACGATCCCCCGATTCTTGATCTGCCCGTCCGGACGATTCGAGAGCGCGGGCCATGGGACGAATCGAATGCGCAGCACGCGCTTGGACGGATCGTTGTCCCACTTCCGGTACACATTCCCCCAGTCGTCCGCGAACTCCGGTTGGGCCGCGCCGAGCGAGCGAATCAGTCCGGCGTACGCGAGGTCTTCAAGAGTCGATTCGCCGGACACGCCCTCGCGGGTTTCCAGATCGATCGCCAGCCGCTGGCGACCCTCCTCGAACACAATCGAAGCGCGATATAGGCCCGTCAGGGTGTCCGTCAGGCCCGCGCCGGCGACCGCCGCGTCGAGCATGGCCTCCGAAATGTTCGTGCCGCACAAGATCAGGCAGCGATCGGCGCGCCCGAAGACGGCGATGATGTCGGGCAGATCCACCGGGCACGCGGCGATCATGGCCCTCAGCGCGGCGGGAATCTCGTGATCGTTTGCCAGCGCATCGCACAAGCCACGCCACGAGAGCAGCGTGGCCCGATCGTGCAGATTGTACCGCACCAGCGGCACGCCCTGCCATCGCGTGACACAGAGCTCCTCATCAACGGTCTCGAGATAGACATCTGCCTCCGACGCGTGGAATAGATGCGGCGGCGTCCGTGTGAGCCCCAGCCGCTCGCACGTTTCCGGATGGCCGTGCAGGATCGTTCGAATCAATGCACTCGCCTGCGATTCTGCGCCGAGCACGCCGGTGTCTGCGCTGCCGTAGATGCTCAGGATGGGGGATTCGTGCATCGGTAACCCCGCCGCGGCGCGCAGAGCGACGCGGAGTGCCTCAGGAAACGGCTCCCCAAGCACGGCGTATCGCATCCGCGCATGCGGGAGCGATCGTCCCACGCTCTCCGCGAGCAGCGACAAGTGCCCGATGGCCGATGGGCAGACGAAGAGCAGGAACCGCCCGTGCTCACCGAGCATCGGTGCCGCGTCTTGCAGAAACCCAAGGATCTCCTCGTGCCGACTCCCCGGCACAAAGACCGCGAACGGATAGACCGACTCCGCGGCCACTCGCTTCAGCGATGCCGACACCATATCACCACCGATCCACGAGCCCAGAGCAAGGCCGACGATCGCGATCGTCGGATGCGAATCGATGGAAAAGCCGGTCTCCAGAAATCGTCGGAACGCGGGCGCGGCGGTGCTCTGCCCGCCCTTGAGCTGCGGCCAGTATTGCGCCCGGCCCGATGCGCCCGAGGAGGCGATGATGGCGAAGGTTGACCGATGATCATCGCCGAGCAGGTCCGCGAACGCATGCGCCGTGATGTATCCGGTCTTGTCCATCAACGGTCGGGTCGAGAATGCTCCGCTGGACCACCCCCGCGATTTCAAATGTCGTGCATATGCCGCAATTAGTCGCTCGGCACGCAGCGCGATTGTCTCCGCGAGAGCAGGTGCGCCGATGGAAGAAAGGTGAAGGGGCATGGAAGGCACTGCTCCGGAGTGGGCATTGATTGGGTATCGCGGTGGCCGCTCTCTCGCCACAGACTAGCAGACGCGGGCGCAAATCGCGCCATCACTGCGAACCGACCCTCAAAACCAGCGCATAGAGTTGGTCACATCGGGGCGGATCATCGCGCGGAACGGCGTGCAGGAGCGTCGCCAGTGCCTTCCGAGAGCAGCACACCAGAAGGCCAGCCGCCCTCGCCCAGCCAACTCCCAACGGCCAGCCAACCGTCGGCGCGTTCGGATCCGCGCGCGGTCCAAGCTCGGCCATCGCACATCGGTCCCTACATCGTCCGCCGCCTGATCGCCAGCGGCGGCATGGGCGACGTATACCAGTGCCACGATCCCGCCCTCGACGCTTCCGTGGCCGTCAAGGTCGCCCATATCGAACTCGCCTCGCGCCCCGAGATCATCGAGCAGATTCGCTCCGAGGCCCGCCGCCTCGCCAGCGTCAGGCGCAAAGACTTCGTCTGCCGCGTGCTTAGTGCGGGCGAGACATCCATTGGCGGCGTCACAGTGCCGTACGTCGCGATGGAGTTTGAGCCAAATGCCGAAACCCTCGGTGGGCCGCTCAGCAACGCCTGGCCGCTGCATCAGAAAATCGAGTGCTTTCTCCGCATCTGCGACGCCGTGCAGTCCCTGCACGAGCAGCACCTCGTCCACGCGGACATCAAGCCCTCGAACATCCTCATCGTGGAAGACACGCCAAAGCTCATCGACTTCGGCATCGCGCGCGTCGTTCGCCGCCTCGGCGGCGAGCGCGGCCAGTGGGTCGCGGGCACACAGGGATACCTCGACCCCGCCATGCTCGCCGATCCCGCCGCGGCCCCTGATCAGCGTTCGGATGTCTACGCCCTCGGCATGACGCTCGCCGAGTTTCTCTCCGGCCGTGCTCCCGAGATCGCACCCGGTCACGAGAGCGGCACGCCGCCCACTTGGCCCTCGCGTGATCGCCCGCCCAGCGCCGCAAATCGCTCCATCGATCTCGAACTCGACGCCATCATCCTCCGCGCCATCGATCCGGACCCGCACACGCGATTCCAGTCCGCGTCCGACCTGCGCGATCGCCTGACCCAGTGGCTCGCCTATCGACGAACTCTCATTTCGCGCCTCGGTGATCACGTCCGTGCGATTGTCCGCTCTGGATCGATGTTTCTCAACCGTTCCCGGGCCGCGTGCCTCGTCCTCATCGCGATCGCCGCCGCAGCGATCGCCTTCGCCTGTGCCTGGCCCGTGTTCGAGTTCACCCCGCTGGGCGGATGGGCTCAGTCCCTCGCCGCCCGCGGCCGCGCGCCCTCTTCCCTCGACGATGTTCGCGTCATCGATTCCAGCGATCTCGCCGCGTTCGCTCGTGCCTGCGAACGGCACGGGCGGCCCATCCCTACATCTCCCGGCGGCAACCGGATCGCCCTCGCAGCGCTCGCCGATCGGCTCGCCGAGATCGGCGAGCTCCGCGCCGTCGGGTTCGACATCATTTTCCGCGATGCCCGTCCCGAGCACGATCCGGTCCTGCTCGCTGCGCTCAAGCGCGTGGCCGCCGCGTGCCGCTCGCACGCCGTCGCGATCGGTCGGCACGGCTGGAACGTGCCCATCTCCCCGGGCGTGCAGAGCCCCGATGACATCCGCGTCGCCAGCGTTCTGGTCAATCCTCCCGACCCGCCCGATCCTCCCGTCATGCACATGGCTCTGTTGCGAGAACGAGAATCGCTCGCCGAACCCTCGTTCGCAACCCTCGTCGCCTGCGCCGCGATCCATCCCGCCGGTGAGCCGCGCGTCACGGTCAGCACGCTCTGGAACTCCATGTCGATCTCCTTCCCGGAGCGCTCCCCTTCCGGAGCGTGGGTGGAGCGCTCGCAAGATCGCATCGAGCTCCGCGGCGTGCCCGTGCAACTCGCCGAGGATGTCGCTCAGGGGGATGTCACGCCCGAATCAACGATGGCGTATCTCCCAATCTACGTTCCCGGCGACGCCACGCTTGCCGCGTGCACGCGCTCCGTGGCCGACGTGATGGATATGACCCCCGAAGACCTCCGGCTCTGGATCGGCAATCGTGTCGTGATCGTCCAGGGATTCGAGGAGGAGAAAGCGCACGTAGGCGGCCGAACGTTCGATCGCGTGTACTACCACGCCACAATCATCCAGGCGCTTCTCTCCGGCGAGATCGTGACCGGGCCGACGCTCGGCGCATCGGCCGCGCTCACGCTTGCGGGCGCAATCGTCGGTGTTGCCATCGGCTTTGCCGCTTGGCGACTCTCACGCACGCGCTCCCATACCACCGCCGTCTCGCTCGGAATCGCGGCCTCCCTCCTCGCGTGCGTCTGCATCTGTTTGGGGTGCGCGTGGCTCGGGGTTGTTCACTGGCTGTTCGTGAATCCTGCCATTCTCTGCCTCGCCGCGATCCTCGCCATCGTCGTTGTCATGACGTTCGGTCGAGGAACCCGAACCCTCGCCGGCGAGCTGGCCTGATCCTCGAACTTCGGCACTGGTGCGCTGCGGCCAATACTCGTACAATATTGATGACCGCCATGACCATGCGGCACGTTCCCGCACTTCAGATGTGAGGGTCAATCATGACGCGCCACACGCTCCTGTCCGCCTGCGTGCTTTCACTCGGACTCTCGGTCGCCGGCTGTTCCATGAACGGCGCGGCCGACAACGACACCTGCTGTATCTTCGACGCCAACGGTCTCCGGCTGGATCACTCCCACGAGCGTGTCCGCGGCTTCGCCCTGATGAAGTCTTCCCAGTTCGAGCCCGCACAGGCGGAGCGTCCCTTCGAAGTTCATGCGTTCGCCGAAACCCCGACGCCCGCGCTCGGGATGCACCATGTCGCCATCGTCCCCGAGTGGTACCGTGGCACGCTCGACGCATCCGGCGACCCCGCCAAGCAGTTCTGGTTTACTGTGATCAAGTCGAACGCACTCGACGATGGCAAGGAGCGAACGATCACGCTCGTCGCCGGATCGCTCGGAGACGCGGCTGGATTCTCCGTCAAACTGCCGGCACGAGATGGCGAGACTGACCTTCACACCGGCCTGTGCGTGCAGCAATACCCGAACGACGGTCCGCCCCGGTGCGTCCCGATCGTTCTCAACTACGGATTCATCTGGGCGTTCGTCGACAAGCCGTCCGGCCCGGGTCAAGTCCCCGGCCCGAAGGCGTTCTGGCCCTGGCGGCTGATCATCAAGACCCGGGCCGTTCCCGCCGGCGCGTTCTCCACTCAGTTCGCCCTGCTCGCGATCGCCGACAGGTCCGGCAAGTCGATTCGCGAGTTCGTTTTCCGCCCGAATCAGGCGGATGCCTGCTGCTCTGCGCCCGCCGTGCCGGACAACATGCCCAGCGTCATCGTGTACGGCCAGCCCTTTGACGCCCAGGTCGAAACGCTCACAACTCCCCAGCAGATTCGCGTTGAAGATGGCACAAAGTACGTGGAAGCTATCGTGGTCGGCTCGCCCGAAGAGACGTTCCTCAAAGCCGCCTGCACGTTCGCCCACGCTGCGAAACTGGTGATTGACGCAGGTCCCTCTGCAAACTGGGAAAAGTCCGCTCGCCCCTGCTTCGACACTCCCCCCGCCAAGTGATCGATCATCCCGGAAAGCTCACAACCTCCGCAATCTTCCCGCCCGCCGTGAATCGCACAAAGTTCTCGCCCTTGAAGATGAGCTTCCGGTCCCCGCTCATTACCTTCCACGGCACCCGCGCGTATCCGTGCAGATGGCTCACCAGCCCGTTCTGCTCCAGCGTCGCGCCGGGCATGTGCTTGAGCCCGTTCCCGATGTTCGCGCTGAACTCCCCGAGTGTCTCGCAGCACGCGAACTGCGTCCGCACGCGGATGTTCGCCACACAGCACGCCCCGAGCAGCGCATCCCGCTTCGCTCCATCCGCTTCTGCCGAGGCCTTGAAGTACGCACTCAGCGTGTCCGCGAGATGTTGCTGGTGTCCCTCCATCGCGCTCTGCAGCGCCAGCTGCGAGAGGTAGTGCCGCCAGCCCTGCTCGTGGCCCTTGGCCAGGTCGTCGCTCATTGGGCCGCTGTGCGTCAGCGTCACCAGCGTGCCATCCTCCACACCACGGATCGCAATCTCCACGCGGCACGCCCCCGGCCGCAATCCCGTCTTCGCCACATCCGGGTCGTATCCCCACGTAAACACCAGCTTCCGCGGCGGATCCACCTCCACCACGCTCCCCTTCGCCGCCCCGCCATTCGGAAACACGATGTGCAGCGCGCCCCCCGGCGTCGGCTCAAACTTCGATCCGCTCGGCGCGGGCATCCCCGGCATGAACGTCATCCACGAGAGAAACCTCGCCTGGTCCGACATGAACTTCCACACCGTCGCCGGCTCGGCATTGATCAGAACGCTGGTGGTGATGCTCGCGGCCATGGTCTTTCCAATCTCAATGGGTGATGCCGGACACTGTGGGCTTCACTTCGTTCAGTTGCTCTTCGCTCGATCGACGCGCCGTTGCTCATGTTCCGCGAGTCGCTTGAGCTCGCTCAGTTTTCCAAACCACATCTCTTCCAGCGCGGGCCCAAGCACGCCGAACGCGCTCTGATTCGCCTGATACCACCGCTTCCGCCCCTGCTTGCGCACACGCACCAGCCCAAGCTCGTGCAACTTTCCCAGATGCTGCGAGACCGCGCCAAACGTCACCGGCATCGCCGCCGCGATATCACCCGCGCACAACTCCTCTCGCCACACCAGCCGCAGAATCTGCTGGCGCGTCGGCTGGGAGATGCTGGCAAGATCAGGCGTCACAATATCATTTTAGCACAAACTAAAATAATGTCAACCCCTCACTTCTCAGCGAAAAGCAGCCGTTTTCGGAAATCAGCAGGACCAACTTCCGATATGCTCGGCCGCGCCACACGCCCCACCATGATCCGACCCGACGAGCACCTCATTCTCTTCCCCACCCTCGCCCGCCCGGTCGGCGATCGTCGCTGGGATGCCCACCTGCACGGCGTCCTCTTCAAGCCCGAGCTCGGTTCGCTCAAGCGCAAACTCTTCATCCGCGCCATCGCCCGCGCCGCCGGCGTTCGCCACGACAAGATCGTCGGTCCCCGCCTCGCAGAGCGCCTCCACGCCTTCCTCGCCGACAACAAGCGACGCCGCACCATCCGCGTCCGCATCGGGGATGACATCTGCGAAATGGGCCCAAGCGCGCCCAGCGGCCACCTCAGCGGCCGCCTCGTCCTCAAACACCCCGCCCCCGGTGCAATCGACTACGCCACCACCGACGAAGAATGTGACGATCGCACCTTCGCCGGCCGCCTGCATCTCCTCCCCGCGACCGGCATCAGCGTCATCTGCGACATCGACGACACAATCAAGCACAGCAACGTCCCCGACACACGCGATTTGCTTCGCAACACCTTCCTGCGCCCCGATCGCGCCATCGATCCCGTCATCGCGCACTGCGGCACTCTCGCCGCGGCTGGCGCATCCTTTCACTACGTCTCCGCTTCGCCCTGGCAGTTGTACCCCACGCTCAGCGCGTTCATCCGCGAGCAATCAGCGCCCGACGGAACCTTCCACCTCAAGCGGTTTCGGCTCAAGGACACCTCGGCCCTTGCGATCCTCTCCCCGCCCGAGCGCTTCAAACGAACCACCATCGAGCCGCTCCTCCGCGGCTGGCCCCGCCGCTCATTCATCTTCATCGGAGATTCCGCCGAGCGCGATCCCGAGATCTACGGTGATCTCGCCCGCCGCTTCCCGCGCCAGCTCGCGGGCCTCATCATCCGCGACATCACCCCCGATCCGATCGATTCGCCCCGCTACCGCAAAGCGTTCGACGGCGTCCCGCGCGATCGCGTGCATCTGATCCGCGATGCCGGCGACTGGACCGGCGCTGCATCCGCCGCGCTCGATCGCGCATCCTCACGTGTGCGATGATGTCCCGTTGTGCAACGAGTGATGGCCCGCCGGCGCGATTCGCACCGCCGACATCAGGTGCTTGCTCATGATCGCGCTGACATAGTTCGTCTCTTTCCACTGCACATGCTCGACCACGCGATACCCGTGCCGCTCGTACATCTGGACAAGCCAAGCCGCCGGCTCCGGCGTCGACAGCCCGATCTCCGCCGCGCCTGTCGAGAGTGCTCGCTCTTCCACCGCGCGCATGAGCACACCGCCGATGCCATGCCCCTGGTGCTCGGGCTCTACCGCGAACTGCGAAAAACTCGCGACGTTTCCGCTGGCGAACCAGGGAATCGTCGTCGATCCGCCGACGCCGTCCGAGGCCGTTTGCGCCGCGTTCTTGAACAGGATCGTCCCGACGATCTTCCCCATGTAAAGCGCGACGAAGCACTCCCCCCCGCCGATTCGCTTGCGAGTCACTTCCTCCGGCTGAAACGCTGCGAGCGCCTTGATACCCCGATCCACATGCTGCTTGTACGCGCGGTGCAGCAGATACGTCAGATGGGCAAGAGAATCCTCGGCCTCCAGCGGGCGCACGCGCACCTTGCTCGCGAGCTGCTTATCAAACTGCATGGGGACGTGCGTCATCGTTGCGATATTCTACGCGAGTATTCCCGTTCCGACCCGCACCGCCCAACCTTTCGTACGCTATCCGCATGTCCGATTCCGCCGCTCCCCACGACTCCATCCGTCCCCTTCGCCCCATCCCTTCCGAGGGATCCATCCGCGTCCGCGTGCGATACTGCGAGTGCGACCCGATGGGCGTCGTCCATCATGCCGCGTACATCCCGTGGCTGGAAATGGGTCGCACCGAACTCCTCCGCGATGCCGGCATCAGCTATGCCCAGCTTGAAGCTGCGGGCGTCTTTCTCGTGATTGTGAAACTGGGGTGTTCGTACCGCCGCCCCGGTCACTACGACGATCTCGTCGAGGTCCGCACCCGCGTCGTCGGCGGTTCGCGCATCAAGATTCGCCACGAGTACGAGGTTGTCCGCGTCGAGTCTGGCGGCGGCCACCTTTCCGCGGGCGGGATCACCCCCAGCGCGGGCTCCCACATCGGCGATGTCCTCATGGCTGGCGAATCGCTCCTCGCCTGCGTCGATCGCACCGGCCGCCCCACCGCCATGCCCGACTGGCTCGTGCCCACCGTCGGCCCCGCGCTGTAGCCGCGGACATTTCCACTTTTCATCTCCCGCCGCAATACGCCCAATCCGCCCCCGTTCTGCATCAGCGGCGGGGCTCCATTTCGCTCCATCGCCCAACCCAAGCACCTTCCTGGCATGGCGTGCGAGCGCTTTGCGGCGCTCGCATGTCTTCCATTCACACGCCCGGGATGAGCGAGTCCTCGAGCGAATCCCGTGGATACACGAGACGCAGCTATCGCTGCAACCTCTCAATCGCCTGCCCGATCGTCCCCACAAAGTCCACCGTCACCCCCGCCGGCGACTTGATCGCCCCCCTCGGCGGCTTCGGGCAGATAATCCGCTTGAACCCCAGCCGCGCCGACTCGCTAATGCGCATCTCGAGTTGCGAGACCATCCGCACCTCGCCGCCGAGGCCCACCTCGCCGATCACCGCCGTCCCCGGCTCCAGCTTCCGCTTGTAGTGCGCCCCCGCGATCGCAAGCAGCAGCGACAGATCGCTGGCCGGCTCAACCACGCGAATGCCGCCGACGCTCGATGCGAAGATATCCCGATCCGCCAGCCGCAGCTCCGCGTGCTGCTCCAGCACCGCGATCACCATGGCGAGCCGATTCGCATCCAGTCCCGAACTCTTGCGTTTGGCCGCGCCGAGGAAGCCCGTCGCCGTGAGCGCCTGGATCTCCACCAGCACGCAGCGCGTGCCGGTGATGATCGGGCAGATCACCGCGCCCACCTTCGCCCCCGCGCCCGGCTCCAGCACGCCCACGCCCAGCCCACCGGGAACTTCCTTCAGCCCGCCGCCGGTCATCTCGAAGATGCCGATCTCCTGCGTCGTCCCGAAGCGGTTCTTCACGCCGCGCAGGATGCGATGCGCGTGGTAGCGATCACCCTCGAAGTACAACACCGCATCCACCAGATGCTCCAGCAGCCGCGGCCCCGCAAGCTGCCCGTCCTTGGTCACATGCCCCACCAGCACCACCGCGATGTCACTCACCTTCGCCAGATACACCAGCTCCGCGCAGCACCGCCGCAGTTGCGAGATCGATCCCGGCGACGCATCAAGATCCGCCTTGTAGATCATCTGTACCGAATCTATCACCAGCACCCGCGGCAGCACTCTCCGCGTTTGCTCGACAATTCGCGCCAGATTGGTATCACTCAGCACGAAGAGATTCGGCGATTCTCCCACGCCCAGTCGACTGGCCCGCATCCGCACCTGCTCCGCCGACTCTTCGCTGGAGACATACAGCACCGGGCTGCTCGCGCCGATCGCCCCCGCTGCCTGCAACATCAGTGTGCTTTTGCCGATCCCCGGATCGCCGCCGACCAACACCGCGCTCCCCGCGACGATCCCGCCTCCGAGCACGCGATCCAGCTCCGCGATCCCCGTGTTCAGCCGCGCGACCGGTCCATCGGCCGATCCCGCCTCAGCGATCGGCCGCGCGACATTCTCCGTCGAGGTCGCCGCGATCCCCTCGCTCGCGCCACCCTCCGCCTGCCACTGCTCGATCAGCCCGCGCTGCGGATCGCGCGTCGCGGACTTCTCCACGCGCTGCTCCTCCAGCGAGTCCCACGCGCCGCAGTCCGGGCACTTGCCCATCCATCGCGCCTGCGCCGCCCCGCATGTGCGGCAGACAAAGACCTGTCGTGACTTGGCCATGAACGGTGCTCCCGCATCAAACGTAGACCCCATAGACATCCCCCGTGCAGAACCCAGACAGGTCAATTGGGAGTTTGTGGGGTTGGCAAGCCAACATCGCTTACTATTCCAGCCCCTCACCACACGCGGGCCGATGCGAAATGCCCCTGTTCCTGAGCACGTTGCCACGCTCGAAATGCCCGCGACATGGCGAAACCGACCGACACCTCCGGCCACATACCCCCTGACAAGGGGGTGGCGGTCGATACGGGCAAACCAAAGCGAAAGCGGTTCACTACCCACCGGTTTCGGTGGCGTGTCCGGTTGCTGCTTGGGATTCCGGTCGCGCTCGCGCTCGTCCTGCTCCTCCTGATGCGATCGCCCCTCGTGGGAAACATGGTCGGCTCGCAGATCAAGCAACTCACCGGCTGTACGTTGGAAGGCACCGGCACGACCGGCGCATACATCGACTTGGACGGGCGGTTGGTGCTCAAGCACTTCCGGTTGCAACTTCCCGGCGTGCCGGGAGACGCCGGAACGGTGCTGGCCGCGGAACAGGCGGTCGTTGATCTGGACTGGTCGGGCGTATTCACGGGCGATGTGACGCCAACGGCAGTGCGCCTGAACAAGCCGGTGTTCCGTGTCAGCCAGAGCATCGAAGACGGCGATGTCAATCTCGCGGCCATCGCTGCCCAGGCCAGCGCGGTCGGGGGCAGTGGAGGAGTTTCGCCGCCCAAGATCGACGCGATGGACGGCATCATCATCCTTGCGGAGCACGCCAAGGCGACAGGCGAATCGCGGACGCTGAAGGAACTGCACCTCTCCGGTTCCTTCATGCCCATCAATCCGACGCGCCCGGTCTACAGCATCCGCTTCGCGGAAACCGGGCAGACGCGAGAAAAGGCACTGTTGCTGGATGGACGCATCAACCTCGATACCAGCGCGGCCCAGCTCAAACTCTTCAACCTCGCATTCGATGCGTGGAAGCCGGAGTCCATTCCCACTGCATATCGCGAGCTCTGGCGCCGCCTGAACGTGCAGGGACGCATCGCCAGCGCGGCAATGGCATACGACAAAGACAACGGCGCGACGGTAGAGGTCACGCTCGATAGCGTCTCCATGAACGCCCTCGTCCCCGCCGAGGGCTCGTCCCCGGGCGAGATGAAGGACCTCGGGCTGCAGGCCGTCTCTGGCACCGTCGGCTTTTCGCGCAAGGGCCTCAGCGCCAAGCTCACAGGTAAGGTGGAGGGTCAGGCGGGCGTTTCAACCGTTCGACTCACGACGCTGGGAACGGACCTCAACGCCGCACTCTCTTGCGAGATCACCGCCCAGCGAATCGGCATCACCAAGGAGACGGAACTCCTGCCGTACATGCCGGCGCGGGTGAAGCAGTATTTCCGGCTCTTCTCCGGGCCCACCGGCGAGCTCGACGCCCGCTTGCTTATCTCTCGCGGCGCGCCGGTCAACGGCGAGCCCGCGCCGATCCAGGTCTCGGGCGGACGCATCGCGCTTCGCCACGGCGTCGCCGCATTCCATCGGTTTCCGTATCCGTTCCTTGAGACATCCGGACAGTTCGAGTTTGACGACCATTCATTGCGCATTGTGAAACTCGAGGGGCGCGGCCCATCGGGCGCGATGCTGCGGGCCGATGGGCTCATCGCGCCGCTCACCGACGAGGCGATGGTGGATGTCAACGTCCACGCCGAGCACGTCCCGGTGGACAAGCATCTCTTGGACGCCATGCCCAAGGACCGCCGGCGCGTGCTGGAAAATGTGTTCTCTCGTCCGGAGTACGAGCGCCTGCTGGCCGACGGCCTGATCCGCGCCCCGGGATCGCCGGCTGGCGAGAACAGCGCGCCGGAGTTCGAGCTCGCGGGCGAGTGCTCGATCGATGTGCACGTACACACGCCCGAGGGCAAGGATGCCCCGTGGTTCACCACGATCGATGTCGGTTTTGAAAAAGCGGGCATGCTCGTGGACCCTTTCCCGCTCCCGGTGGTCGCCACCGGTGTGAAGCTGCACATCACCGACGATGACGCGAAGCTGATGGCCGGCACGTTCAAGCCGCTCTCGGGGGGATCGATGGACCTCTCCGCGTTCGTGACGTTCTTCACCGGCGACAAGCGTGAGACGCGCCCGGATGTGCGGATCATCGCGCGAGATGTGCCGGTGGACGCGATGCTCCTCCACGCTCTGCCGCAGGATGATCCGGTTCCCGACGGTGCTCCGCGCGAGCTTGCTCTCGGAGAGCTGATGCGCCGCCTGAACGCATCGGGCGTGGTGGCGTGCGATGCCCGCGTCACGGCTGATCCGAATCAGCGTCCGGACGATCCGACGCCGACGATCGCGTACGACGTTGGTATCGACCTCGCAGGCGTGCGATGCGCTCCGACCCTTCCCGGCGATACATCCGCATTCACCATCGAAGATTTCCGAGGCCAGATGCGCATCACGCGGACCGCGCTCTCGATTCCCGCAATGGAGTCGCACCTGTATCGCATCCCCGGCCCCGAAGAATCCGGCGGTGGGCCGTTCGTCGGCCCGTTGCACTGCGCCGATTTCTCGCTCGCCATTGAGAAGCGGCTCTCCGGGGACACCAGCCCGCAGCGTGGGAGCATGGAGGGGACGCTGACGGTCTCGGAGGCGAATCTCGCCGCGCCGATCGAGCGGTTTGTCGGGGTCTTCTCCCCAGAAGCCGGCAAGCGTCTCGCGGCGATGCGCGTCGAACGCGAGCCGACCGGGCGTGTGCACACCACGGTGCGTCTGAAGCGGGCGCCCGGCGAGAGCGCGCCGATGGAAGTCAGCGTCACGCTGGACAACGCCAGCAATATCGAGTTCGCCGCGCTCGGCGGGCGCGTCGGGGTGGACTGGCCCGAGGGACAGATCGAGATTCGCATGCCCGCGGAGGGTTCCGAGAGCATCCGCTTCGATCATGTGCTCGCCCGCCTCACGCTCGACGGCGCGTCCTGCGGCGAGGCGCGGCTGAACGGCTCCGTCGCGCTGGATTCCGCGACCGGCACCGTCGCTCCGCCCGCGGACCTCACGGCGGAGTTCGCGTCGTGGCGATTCGAGTCGCCACTGCTGGGTCCGCTGCTGCAGCGGCTCACGAGCCCCGGCACCGCCGAGGCCTATCGGAACTTCAATGCAATCGGCCCGTTCGACGCTCGTGTGAGCGTGCACACGGAGACCTCCGAGCGTCGTCCGGCGCCCTTCGTTCGCGTCGAAGCGGAACTGGCGCCCAAGGCGATGGCCTTCGACTGGGAGGGTCAGCGGATTGCGTGCGATGAGGTCACGGGCAAGGTCACGCTCCGCACCCGCGCGGGCGAGGGCGTACATCCGGTCTCGGGGCGGTTCGATGCGCTGAAGGTGAAGACCGCCGCGTGGGATGCCGCCGCCGACGGCGCGTGGTACTCACCCGCACCCATCGCCGGATCCGCGGGGGATCGACCCGTGCAACTCGCGCTCACGTTTGACGTGGCGGGGCGGACGCTCGATCCCGCGCTCCGCTCCCTCATGCCCACCTCGGCGGTCGACGCGATCGACGCTCTCGGCGCCGAGTTCCGCGGCCCGTTTGCGCTGCGAAAGGGTGCGGTCAAGACGACCCTCGGCGACACACCCAGTCCGACAACTTTCATCGGCGATCTGGATTTCAGCGACATCGCCTTCTCGATCGGCGTTCCCGTCGATCGTTGCAGCGGCACGGTGGCGATCCGCGTGGACGCGCGTCCTCCCGGCTCCGCCGAGCCGACCACCTTCGAGGTGAAGGCCCGGGCCGAGACGCTCCGTGTTGTCGGTGTGAATGCCACTTCGGCCGAAGCGGTCGTGACCTCCGGCAGCAAGCCGGGAGAGATTCTGATTCCGGATATCACCGCTCAGTGCTACGGAGGGCGGCTCTCCGGTCATGTCGCGCTGCAACTCGGTGAGGATGCGCCGCCGCTCGCGGCGGATCAGATGGGCCCGCCCGCGCCACCCGGGCCCTCTCACTACGACGCGGAACTGATTCTCGCGGGCGTGCAGCTCGCGCCCGTGCTGGCGGATGCCGCCGCGCTGGGCGCGACCGATCCCGGTCCCGTCGGTCCGCCCAATCCATTCACCGAGCCGGACCAGAGCCGCGGCGTGATCGATGCACGTCTTGCCGTCGCCGGTTTCTCCGGCGATCTGTCCTCTCGCAGCGGCGCGGGCGCCATTCGCATTGCCAACGGCGACATCATCAAGCTCCCCGTGATGCTCCCGCTCATCCAGGTCTCGAACTTCCAGATCCCCAGCAAGGACCGACTGGGCTATCTGCAGTCGGACTTTGTAATCAAGGGCGACACTGCCGTCTTCGACCACGTCTCGCTGCTCTCGGACTCCGTGACGATCGTCGGCGCGGGAACGCTCAAGTGGCCCGATCTGAACCTGGACATGAAGTTCAACTCGCGATCCAACGCGCGTATCCCGATTTTCTCGGGCATATTCGAGGCCCTGCGGAACGAGATCGTGTCCACGCGAGTCAAGGGAACGCTCGCATCGCCGGTGGTGAGCGAGCAGCCGTTCACAGGCACGCGCGAGTTGCTGGATCGTCTGCTGCATCCGGGCAGCTACGCGGCGTCGATCCCCCCCGCGGCCTCTCGCTCGGGCAGCAAGGCTCAGCAGGAGCGTTCGAGAATCGAGAACGCGTCCGAGGCGACGGCGATGCCGAATCAGCCGTGAATTCGGGCCAATCGAGTGCCCGCCGCGTGAAGCCCGCGTGCGTTTGGGCCGCCCCAACATCCCGGATCGCCACCCCCTACGATTGTTGTTCAACCTTCACGACAGGACATCGATGCCCTCAGAGCCCAACCGTCAGGTGCTTGATCAGTCTTCACCCTCCTCGCTGCCGCCCCCGGTGGGCGCGCCGCCGGAGAAACCGGCCGCCAAGCGCGCCGATGATCCGCATGTCGTCGCCAAGATCGATGATCTGCTCAAGGATGTCGGCGCCGACCCGACCACGTTCAACGCCCGGCTGGTGCGCGAACTTCTGCAGACGAGCTTGAAGCTCATTCCCGACGGGCGCAACACCGGGGAGCTCAAGCTGATCTCGACGGCGGTGAAGGAGATGCGATACGCGTATCGGGTCTTCGGCCAGTATCCCGAGCCGCACAAGGTCTCGATCTTCGGTTCGGCGCGTACGCCGCCGAGCCATCCGGACTACGCGGCGGCGCGCGAGTTCGGCGCGATCATGGGGCAGAAGGGGTGGATGGTCATCACGGGCGCTGGTGACGGCATCATGAAGGCGGGGCACGAGGGACCGGGGCGCGAGGCGAGCTTCGGCGTGGCGATTCGGTTGCCGTTTGAGACCAATGCGAACGAAGTTATTGCGGGCGATGAGAAGCTCGTCTACTTCCGATACTTCTTCACGCGCAAGCTCATGTTCCTGAGCCAGTCGGAGGCGGTCGCGCTGTTTCCGGGAGGGTTTGGAACGATGGACGAGGCGTTCGAGGCGCTGACACTCATCCAGACGGGCAAGAGTTCGATGATTCCGATCGTGCTGGTGGAGGGCGCGAACCAGACGTACTGGGAGGAGTTCGACCATGCGATGCGGACGATGCTGCTGACGCGCGGCTGGATCAGCCCGGAGGACATCGATCTGTACCGCATCTTCAACACTCCCGCAGCGGCAGCCGAACACGTCATTCAGTTCTACCGGAACTACCACTCCTCGCGGTATGTGAAGGACGATCTGGTCATCCGCATCAAGAAGCCGCTGAAGCAGGCGGATGTGGATCGCCTCACCGACGAGTTCCGGATCCTGATCAAGAAAGAAGGTACGACTTCCAGCCCCTCCAAGATCGTGCAGCGCGGCAGCTTCGAGCAGGAGGACGACCATCTCGACCTGCCTCGGCTGAGTTTCCCGCACACCCGCTACAAGTTCGGCATGATCCGGCGCCTGATCGATCGCATCAATGAGTGCGATCCGGCGTGAGAGCGGGTGCTAAGACGGAGCGACAAGTTGATCCATTGCCTCGCGATTGAGGTCGGTGGTGGCTTTCGCGTTGATGGCTTCAGCTGACAAGTCGGGGGGAATTTCGGATGGGGGATGGCGGATGTCGGCTGGGGAGGCGGGGCTGGTTTGCAGAGGGGCGTCTTCGACTGCGGAGTTCTCTTGGACATTCGATTCGGCTTGGGTAGCTGAGACTTGGTTTTCCGAGTCTTCGTTCTCGTCATCTTGATCATCATCATCTTCGTCATCCACGAGTTCGATCTCATCGTCAAGATCGCAGGGGTCGGGGGCGCTCAAGATGGCTACGGCGCAGCGGCGTTTTTCTTCGGGGGTTTCGGCCTCGTTGAGGGCATCCACGAGCGTGCGGAGGGCGTCGAGGCGGGCGTGTGCGAGTTCGGATGCGTAGGGGGACATGGGGGAGCTCCGGAGCTGGGTGTGATGGAGGCTCCGTGGCCGGCTCAGAGCGGCCGACCACGGGACCCGCGGAGGAGAGAAAACGCTCCTCCACCCAGGGGCGGAGATACACATTTGTGCGCCCAAACCCGCGCAGGATTCGCGAGGAAAAACGCGTAAGTGACTGTCAGAACTGGGTCTAAAAAAATCTGATAAAAATCGAAATGGGCCTGAAAGTTGTGCGGGTTTGGGCGCGCAAACCCGCGCAAACTCCCTGGAAATGGGTGACGAAATGTCGGTTTTTCAGGGTGGTCGCAGCAGGTGCGTTCCTGGTCGAGGAACTGCCGCGAGAGCTTGGCAGGAGGTACGGGAGCTACTTCTGGGATTCGCTGTTCGCACGCCGGTGGATGGCATCCACGGCGTTCTGAGTTGGCGCGATCGGTGGCGTGGCGTCGCGGCCGAACTGGCGGACGATGGCGTCGCGTGCTTCGGTGGTGCCGTTCAAGCGCGGGTACGCGGCGTCGGAGAAGGCGCGCTGGGCGGTGGAGCCGAGCTGATCGGAATACGTCGTGGTCGTGGTGACAGGACCGCGAAGGCCGTATCCGCGGGAATGCCAGCCGCCGTTGAGATAGGAGTTGCCAAAGAAGACGTAGCCGCGGTCGCGGCCGGCTTGGCGGGTGGCGCGCTGGGCGTCGGCCTGGGCGTGCTCGATGCGGGCATCGGCGAGGCGTCGCTCGGCCTCGGCACGCTCCTGGGTGCGCCAGTACGGCTCGCCGGGGCCGAGGGTGTTGGCGGGGACGGTGATCGCGCCGCTTGTTGGCGCGGCGGTTGATGCGGTTGATGTGCTCGCGGCAGGGTCTGCGCTCGCGTTGGCCCACGGGGACATGCTGATCTTCATCGCGCCGATTTGCACGCGGGCATCGCTCGCTTCAGCGGGCGCGGCGTTCTGATGCACAACGATTTTGGGCAGCGAATCGGTCGGGGCTTGCGAGGCGGTGCCCGGAGCCGGTGCCTGAGGCGCGGGCTTGGTTTCCTGCGGGGCACCCGCTGGAACCGCCGCGGCGGGCTTGGGGTGATTCGGATCATCGGCCCGAACTGTTGCAGTTCCGACGGCCAGCACCATCGCCGCGATCGCGTACACAGATCCGCTCATGGCGTTTCTCCGATTTTTCGATCCCACACCCCAAACGTACACCATTTTCGGGCTACAACCAGTACGCGACACGCGATTTGGGCATCCGCGAAAGGCGTCCGTTCGTATGATCGGCGGTCGCCATGTTCAAACGAGCCGCACACACCACACTTGTTGTACTACCGCTTCTGGCGGCCGCGTGTTCGCCGCAGGGCAAGCAGGCGGCAATACCTTCGTCCAACGCGGCGCAGACGAGCCCAGCGGTTGGCGCGGATGCGGGCCTAGAAGTGACGACGTTCATCAGCGGCGTGAGCCAGCACGATCTGGCGACGACGCTGATGCCGTACGCCGATCAGCCGCTACCGATCTCGCACGAGCTTGAGGATCTCTGGAGCGCGCACGGTCTGCGCATGGTCTCGCTTCCGATTGAAGATGCGAATGCACTGGTCTCGAAGCTGCAAACGGGCGGTGGCAGCCAGCGGCAGTGGCTGGGGCAGGCGTACGCGTGGACGGAAGCGGCGCACGGGAATGAGTTCGGCTCGGGGCGCATTGTCGCGCTGGATGCGGAACGGATCCGGCTCTCGGCGGGGATGCTGCGATTGCTCGTGCGCAGCTGGGTGGAGCCGGTGCCGCCGGAGCCGCGCGTCGGCATTGTGAGCGGGGAAGGCGGAACGCCGGGCGATGTTCCCGGGGCGATCCTGCGCGTTGAGATGGTGCCGCAGCATCGCGAGTCGCGGCCGGATACGTCGCGAGACAATCCTCTTGCGATCCGCGAGCCGAAGATCGATGCGGAGACGCAGGGGCTCCTTTTCTCCCGGCTCTACGCGCGCATGAGCGTTCCCGCGGGTCGCGCGGTGCTGATTCTCGCGGAGCGACCGGGGGCGAACTGGCGGCGGATCGCGCAGCAACCGGACCCATCGGTGCAGCCGCTCGCGACGCCGGAGGAGAGCCGTGCGGCCGCGGCACCGCCAACTGACAATCCATGGCCCAAGCGTGCCTCCGGCGGCGCTTCGCCGTCTCCCTCAACCGACGAATGGTCGAAGGTGCGACCAAAGAGCGAGCCCACATCCGCCGCCGAATCGCCCGCTCCAGCGCCCGCGAAACCCAGCAAGCCCACGCCCCCGCCCGCCTCCGGCGCGCCGCGGCTCGGCGAGGTCATCCGCGGCCCGCTCGCGCCAGCGGATCCTGCCCGCGCCTCGGCCCCGCAGCAGGATTTTGAACTTGATGCAGGTCCGGGCGAAACCGGCCCATCGCAAAGCCGCGTCGCCACACTTGGCGAGGCGATGCTGAATCAAACGCCTCCGGTTGAAGAGTCCCGCGGCAAGGTTCGTTCTGTCGCGGCGACGCAGCGCACGGTCATTCTGCTGATCCCGCGCGTTCCGCGCGAGTTCCATCTGCTGGGACCTACGCCTTCGCCGGCTCCGAGCCGGAGCGGAGCGTCGTCACCACGCGAGTGAGCATCGCGAGCGCGCCGGGAAGATCCCAAGCCTGACTGGCTCGATCGCCGGTCTTGTTGCTGACCACACGCAACTCAAGAAAGCCGTGGGCCACGCCGCGCAGACGTGTTAACGCGTGGCCGATCGCCGCGCCCTCCATCGCCTCGGCGACGGCGCCGGTCCTTCGCGCGATCTCCTGAGCCAGCGCATCGGTGCCCGAGCATGTCGAGACGGTTGCGATCTTCCCGAGATGCACGCGCAGGCCACCACCCGCCCAGAGTTGCCGCGCGAGGCCGTGGGTGATCTCGTCGTCTGCAACGATTGTCGAGCATCCCGGTTCGTTCGTGCCAGCGCCGGGCCAGTATCCAAAGCCCATCGCGCCCATGTCGGTGTATCCCGCTGCGCCCGCATCCACACCCTCATCCGCGTAGATCGACGCCGATCCAACCACCACGCTCCCCACGGGCAACATCCCGCCCTCGGTGTCTTCGCGAGGCAGAGCCCCACAGACGCCGACGTTGATCACCAGCGTTCCCGGCTCGCCTCCCGCCGCCAAGCATTGGGCCGCGCAAACGGCTCCGTTGACCTTCCCAACCCCGCTGCGCACCACCGACCACCCATCGGCAACGTCCATTCGCCGCCACTCGTCGGGTATTCCCGTGTGGCCAAAGCCCTCCACGACGGCCTCCAACTCCTTTGGCGCGGCCGCCACCAGCAGCACATGGCGAAAGGATGGTGCGAAGACGAGCGGGTTGATCATGACGGGTTCTTGCTCGGACTGGCCCACACGCTGGCCGTTATCCGATCAACCACAATAGCAAACCCAAGCCGTACAGGCGTTTACGTGCATCCCCGTGAGGGCGGCCCGGTTGAACTCACCGGGGAAAATCCGCGCTTCCGCCGCGCGGCACGCGAAAGATACCTCCCTCTCTCCCGTCCAGTGACCATTCCATTTCTGTCCCTGATCCGCCCGCGGAGCCACGTCATGTCATCTCTCTCCCGCCATGCCCGAATCGCCCGCACGCCGCTGATTGTGGCGGGTGCGGTCGTGCTTGTCGTCGGAGGCGGGGTCATCGCGACCGGATATGCGCGGGCGCAGCCCCGGGCGGACAAGTCTGCATCATCGGGTTCCCGGCAGACCAGCGATCTGGTGGAAGTGGTGAAGGGGGACTTTGATATCTCGACGACGTGCTCCGGCGAACTTCGCGCCCGCAACCAGATCGAGGTTCGCAATACGCTCGACAGCGAAACGACGATCGTCGAGATCATCCCGGAAGGCACGCTCGTCAAGCAGGGCGACCTGCTTGTGAAGCTCAACGGCGAGCCGATCCAGACGCGGCTGGATGAGGAAGCTCTCCAGCTTGAATCCGCGCGGGCCTCGATGGTCGAGGCCGAACAGTCCTACCAGATCCAGCTTTCCGAGAACGAGTCTGCCAAGCGGCAGGCGGACCTGAAGCTGGCGCTGGCCCATCTTGATCTTGAACAGTGGAAGAAGGGCGAGGTCGAGAGCAAGAAGCTCGATCTCGATCACGCGCTGGAGCGCACCCAGAAGGACGAGGGGCGTCTGGACGACAAGGTCAAGCAGAGCCGTGTGCTCAAGGAGAAGGGCTACTACTCGCAGGACCAGCTCCAGCAGGATGAGCTGGCGCACGAGCAGGCGCTGGCCGCGCTGGACAAGGCGAAGCTGGACAAGAAGGTGTATTGGGAGTTCCAATATCCCAAGGACGAGAAGAAGAAGCTCTCGGATGTGGAAGAGGCACAGGCGGAGAAAGACCGCGTGCTCCGGCAGAACGAGAGCAAGCTCGCGAGCAAGGAAGCCGACCGCAACAACAAGAAGCAGTCGCTAACGATTCGTCAGCAGAAGCACACCAAGGCGATCGAGCAGCTTGCGGCGTCGGTGATCAAGGCCCCCAGCGCGGGGCTTGTGGTCTATTCCACGAGCATGGAGAGCGGGCGCTGGGGTGGCAACGACGATGGCCCCTTGCAGGTCGGCAAGAAGGTCTACCCCAACGAACTGCTCATCATTCTTCCGGATACAACCGAGATGATCGCGTCGGTGAAGGTGCATGAATCGCTTGCGGGACGGATTCGGCCGGGCCTGACGGCGTCGGTCAAAGTGGATGCGGCGGGGGAGCGGCGGTTCACGGGCAAGGTAGAGAGCATCGGCATTCTCGCGGAGCAGACCAGCCGCTGGATGGACCCGAACCTCCGCGAGTACACCGTCAAGATCGCTCTGGAGACGCCCACATCCGAGTCCGGGGGCGAGGGCGTTCCCGGCGGGTCGGCCGCAGGCGCGAGCAAGTCGCACGGGCTGAAGCCCTCCATGCGTGCCGAGGCCGAGGTTTTCCTCGGCAAGGTCAACGATGCGATCACGATCCCAATCCAAGCGGTTTTCTCCGACGGGCTGGTTCGCTACGTCCACACGCCGGATTCGCGCGGGGGCAACCGATACGTGCGCCGTCCTGTGGCGATTGGCCGCCGCTCGGATCG
The DNA here is from genome assembly GCA_044222255.1 of Phycisphaerales bacterium. Lineage (GTDB taxonomy): Bacteria > Planctomycetota > Phycisphaerae > Phycisphaerales > UBA1924 > UBA4658. The sequence goes on along the minus strand of JBGANP010000001.1, from coordinate 24,477 downwards.
CTTCGCGGAGATCAAGTCCGGGCTTGAGGCGGGGCAGCGCGTGCTGATTCGCAAGCCCGAGCCCGCAGAGGTGATCGCGAAGAACTGGGAGGCCTCTGAGCTTGCCGATGTCGGCCTCAAGATGGACGATCAGGGCACGATTGTGCCCGCCGGAGGAATGCCCGCCGGAATGGCCGGCGGCAAGCCGACCGTGAAGGCGCCAGTTGCTCCCAAGGCGATTCCCAAGACCGCCGAGGCGGCGCCGGCTCCGGCGAGTTCTGATGCGAAGAAGGATGCCGACGCATCGCCCGTGGCACCGACGGCGGCGCCCGCCGCGGCCACTCCGGCACCTGCCGGCGCGTGAGCGGCCGAGGTCATTCGAGCAGGATCAACCGATCTTTCCACCCGCGGCGAGCGTTTGCTCCATGATGTGGTCCCAACCGTCGCCGATTGGGGCCGGGTGGGAGAGCCGCAGATCGAACTCGCTGGGAGAGAGCGGCTCGAAGTGGTCGGCTCGCACATCGTGACCGTCGATCGAGACGATGCGGAGTTCCCGTCGATCCGCCATATCGATCTCCTCGCCGAGCGGCTCGGCGTCTTTGAGCAACAGGCCGCCGCCTTCCATGACGGCCTCGTCAAGTGATTTGGGGAGCACGCTGACCGTGGGCGAGCAGGGCTGCGTTGGTTCCCATCCTGTCACCACGCATGTCCGCCCGTCGCTGATCTTCACGATGCTTCCGGGCGGGAACGCGGGAACGACGGCGAGGAGGGCCTTGAAGACCATTGGGTCGAGCTTTCCGGCGCGGACGAGTTCAAGCGTCTGCTTGAGGGCACGCACCGTGGGCACGGGGCCGCCGTGCAACTCGCCGATGTTGCGGGGGCGTGCATCGTCGCCGGGAGCTGAAGTCGCGGCGAGCGCGGGCGGATTTCTAAAGCGATCAAAGGCGTCGGCCAAACCGACAATTCGGGCGAAGATGTGAATCTCGTCGCCGCGCAGGGCGGTGGGGGGGCCGAAGCCGCGGGTTCGCGTGGGGAATCCCGAGCCGTCCATGCGCTGATGGTGGTGCAGCACGGCCGCGGAGGCCGTCGCGGGCAGCCGGCCCTTGACCAGGGCGAAGCCGACGAGGACGTGCTTGCGCCACTGCTCATCGTCCTCATCGCGGGTGCGGTCGAAGCGGTCGCCGATGGTGCCGGGGAGGCGCGTGATGCCGATGTCGTGGAGCATCGCTCCGAGGCCGAGCGACTCGATGTTCATCTGCCGCCGGCGCGTGATGCGTGTTTTGTTGGAGACCAGGTACCCGTCGAGCTTGAGGCCCACCAGCAGCGACAGCAGCCCGACGTTGAACGCGTGGGACGCGACCGACGCCCGGGCGTCCACGATGTCGTTCATGAAGAGCGCGGCGGCGGGCTCATCCACCAGATGCTGGATCAGCACGCGCACGCCATCCACATAGGTCTGCAACTCAAAGTCAGCATGCAGGCCTGTGGACACCGCATCGAGCTCATCGGCGATCCGTTCCGCGACGCGGCTCTGCGCGTTCATCAGCGAGACGCTCGCGTACCGCATCAGGAACGCCGTGGGAGGATACTCGATCGCGATCCGGCGAACGCCCAGTTCGCGCAGCCGCCCGATCGAGATGTCGTCCAGTACGCAGCCGGGGCGCAGCAGCACATGGCCGGGTTTTTCGGGGTGCAGGACGGGCATCGCCAGCGTCATTCCCGCCGCGGCCCTGGTCATGAGAAGTGTCAGCATGGGCGAGTTCTCCCGGCACGGATCGGTGTGTCACTCGTATTCCGACGAAGCGGGATCGATGCAGAGCCGGTCCGGCATGAGGTATCGACGCGAGCGCTACTTGAAACTCCTGCAAGCGGTCACACGCGCGTCAACCCGGGCAGTCCCGACCGTCCGCAACGCTTGCCGCGCGTTCTCGGACTTGCGAGCGCCGTCGGCGACGGGTATTCCCGTGCGGAGTGGGGGGGTTGCACGCTCTGCGCCCCCTGTCCGGCTCGCGCCGTTCGCGCCGCCGGGCCATCCCCTCAACACATCCATCACGCCATCCGATTCCACTCGACAAGCCCGGCCGCGCATCCCCTCCGGATTCGCATCGGGCCATGCGAGGCACCGCGTCCATGTCGTTTCTGTCGTTTGGCAAAGTGCGATCCGCGGCGATGGGCTCGCTCAGCAGTGGCATGAGTGGCACGCTGCCGATTGCGATCGACTTTGGCGCGGGGGCTCTCAAACTGCTGCAACTCGCGGGCGGTGACCCACCTGCGCTGATCGCGGCCGCCTCGATCGACACGCCCGAGCAACTGCTCTCCGACCACGCGAAGCGCTTCGAGTTTCAGTTTCAGGCGCTCCCCCGCCTGCTCAAGGGTGGCGGCTTCAAGGGCAAGCGCGCTGTCTGCTCCATTCCTGCCGGGCAGACGTTCATCAAGCACATGCAGTTTCCCAAGAGCGACAATGTCGATCTCTCCGATCTGGTGAAAGTCGGGGTTCCCAATGCGCTCAACTGCGACCCGGAAGCCCTGATCCTCCGCCACTTCGCCGTGGACGGCGCGGCCACCCCCGGCTCCAGCGGCGGCAGCGATGGCTCGGCCATGAAGCAGGAGGTCATCTGCATGGCCGCAGCGCGAGAGTTCGTGCAGCGCATCATGCAGGCCATCCGCGCCGCTGGATTGGACTGCGTCGGCATCCACCCGGAGGCCGTCGCCACCATCCGCGCCTTCGAGCACATCAACCGTCGCATCTCCGACCAGCACGTCTCCACGCTGTATCTCGATCTCGCCTGCGGCACCACCAAGGTCTGGATCGCCCACGGCTCCACGCTCATCTTCGCCAAGACCATCCAGATCGGCGGACGCGATCTCGATGCCGCCGTCGCTCATGCGCTGGATGTGGACACCGCGACGGCGCGTGCCAAGCGTCTGGCCGCGAGTGTGCTTGTCGCGCCAGCGGTGCGTCCGATGGATCCGAACTGTGCCGAGGCCCGTGCCAAGGCCGCCGCCGCGTATGCCGCGGCGACAGGCGGACTCGTCGAATCCGTGGAGACATCCACGGTCACAGCGCAAGAGCGCCGCGAGAGCAAGATCGCCCCGGGCCTGACGCCGCAGCTCGCCGACCAGGGCGCCGTGCCCCTCGCTCCGCCGGAGTTCGATCTCGCGGACACGCTGGACAATCTCACGGATGAAGTCTCGATGTGCCTGCGCTACTACGAGGCCATGTTCCCCGGCAAGCGCGTCGATCGCGCCATCTTCTTCGGCGGCGAGGCCCGCCACCGCGGTCTTTGCCAGCACATCGCTCGCAAGCTGCGCCTTCCCGCCCATGTCGCCGATCCCCTCGCCCGCATGGCCCGCACCGGCAAGGAGCCCGTTCGAGGCGTCGATTTCACCACGCCTCAGCCCGGCTGGACCATTCCCTTCGGCCTTTGCATGTCTCCCACCGACCTCTGAATCAAATTACCTGTTTTCCTTCGTCCCTCTGATCAGGATCCACCCATGAGCCCCTCGGATCGCAAACCCGGCGCGGCCAACTCCTTCCTTCCGGAGGACTACCTCCAGAAGAAGGCGGAACGCCGCGCCATCGCCATCTCGCTCTTCCTGTTCCTCGTCGTCGGCATCGGCATTGTCGGCGCGTTTTTCGTCACCTATCGCCAATGGTGGCTGGTGAAGACCACCGTTGAGGAAGTCAATCGCGACTTCGCCTCCGAGAGCAAGAAGATCGATCAGCTCAAGGTGCTGGAGGCCCAGCGCGATGAGCTCAAAGAAAAGGCGGATGTCACGCTCGCCCTCGTCGAGCGGGTCCCCCGCTCCATCCTCATGGCAGAGTTGATCAACCGCATGCCCAAGCAACTCACCCTCACCGAGTTCTCGCTCAAGTCCAAGCGCATCATGGAAGCGCCGAAGGTCGTCAAGCAGACCTCCGCCATCGCAGGCCCGCAGACGCTCGCCGCGATCAAGGCCAGCCAGTCATCCACCGCGGGCGCTCCCAAGCCCGTCGATGCCCCCAAGCCCCTCCCGCCGCGCTTCGACTTCCGCCTCGAGCTCGTCGGTCTCTCGGCCACCGACGACGATGTCGCCGACTACTACCAGCGCCTCGTCGCCTGCCCCTTGCTTGACCATGTGGACATGATCTTCTCTTCAGACATCGTCATTGACGAAGTCTCCATGCGCAAGTTCCGCATTGAGGCGTCCATCAAGCATACCGCTGATGCCCGCACGATCGAGCCGTTGCATGTGCCGCGCATGAACACGCGTCCCACGGCCTCCGCCTCCAAGCGTGCGCCCCGCGATCCGATGGACCCCACCGTTCCGCGCGACGAATCCGCCGCCGGCAAGCCCGCCAACATCACCGGTGTCCCCACCAAGCCGGAGTAAAGCCCACCATGTCAACCACCGCAAGACAGTTCCTCTTTTCCGCCGTGCTGCTGGCGCTCCCCGTCTGCTCGTACTTTGTGGTGTTCCGCCCGGTGAACGCCAAGATCGAGCAGGGCAAGAAGGAGATCCAGCACAAGCAGGCCCTCCTTTCCAAGCTGCGCGAGGCCACCAGCCAGACGGCCGACCTGCAGCGCGCCAACGACCAGATCCGCGAGTCCATCGACTCGCTCCAGGCCAAGCTCCCCTCCTCCAAGGAGATGGACAACGTCCTGCGCCAGGTCTCGGGCATCGCCGCCAAGAACGGCCTGAAGATCCCGACGTTCAAGAAGAACGACAAGACCGCGCCCGCCGGAATGGCCATGGAGCAGCCGCTCGACATCGAGATCACCGGCGACTTCGACGGCTTCTACAAGTTCCTGCTCGACATCGAGCAGTTGCCCCGCATCACCCGATTCACCGATCTGGAGATCGTCCGCTCCGACAAGTCCGGATCGCAGAACGCCACCGACGGCGACATGAAGAGCAAGTTCGTCCTCAGTGTGTACTACGAGAGCGATGGGAGTGAATCCAAATGAGTCGTAACAGTTCTTCCTCGCCCTCCGGCTCCGGCGGCCTCATGCCCCTGAGCGATCAGCAGCCCGACCAGTCTCCCGCCGCGGGTGTCTTTCGGCTCGAAGCGATGGTTCCGGGGGCCGACGGCGCCTCGGGTTCCGCCGGCGCGGCAGGTCTCGCCGCGCCCAAAAAGCGCAAGGTCTCCACACAGGCCATCGCTCTCGGCGCGCTCCTCGCGCTCGGCGGCGGCATGATCTACGGCATGCGCCTCCTCGGCATCGGTCCGCTGACAACGCTCGCCAAGACCGTCGTGCCAGACTACGACCTCACCAAGCCCAGCGCCCGCGCCGCCGACCATCAGAAGATCATCCAGGATCTTGCCGCCAACCACGCGGCCAGCCAGGTGCCCGTTGAAGAGGTTCAGAAAAACCCCTTCAAGATGTCTGATGTTGTCTCTCCCACCGCGCCGGTTGCCGGTGCCGTGGGCGATCCCAACGCGGCCACCCGCGCCGCCGCGGAACGGGCCAAGCGCGACGCCGAGGTGAAGCGTGGCAAGGTGCAGGGCGCGCTCGCGCAGCTCAAGGTCAACGGCATCATTGGCGGCTCCAACCCCGTCGCTCGCATCTCAGGCGAGGCCGTTCGTGTCGGCGACACGCTCTCCGACGGCATGTTCACGGTCAAGGCCATTCACGGCCGCAGCGTCGAGCTCACCATCGCGAACACCGATGGCGAGGTCGTCGAACTCGCCATGGATGACGACGCTCTGAACTCCACCAAGCCCAAGAAGAAGTAAGCACCGCTCTCCCGCGCATTCCCGACGAGGCACGCTCCCATGGGCAAGTTCGACATCGACGACATCCTCGCCGATCTTGGCGTCAAGAACGAAGACGCCAAGGCCCTCGCGCGCCGCCGGAAGGGCGCACCGGACCCGGAGCCGCCTGCGCCAAAGCACGCCATCGATAGGGCCGAGCAGGTCTTCTCACCCCTTCCCACCGTTCCCAGCGGCCAGCGCTCCTGGGGCACCAATGTCACCGTCGAGAACGACCCCGCCGTTCCCTATCGCCCCCCAGCGCCGCCGAAGCCAGCCGTCGGCGAAGCTCTCGCCAACGTCTTTGATGGTCATGAGGGTGCCGAACAATCCGGGGCGCTCACCGTCCCCGGCACGCCCGGCAAGGAACTCGGCGAGTTTCTCGTCGCCGTGGAAGCCGTCACCGTCCAGCAGATCGCAGCCGCACAGCAGGTTCTCAAGACCAGCCCCGGCCGCCGCCTCGCCGATGTCCTCATCGAGCAGGGTGCCGACGAGATCAAGGTCTACCAAGCCATCGCCGGGATGTCCGATGTCCCCTTCGAGCGAGTCGATCTGGACAAGGGGCTTGATGGCGGCTTTGACGGCAAGCTCCTGCAGCGTCTTACACCCGATTTCTGCAAGGGCCACTGCGTCCTTCCGCTTCGCACCACCAAAGGCACCGGCATGAACGGCGCGGGCGGTCGCGTCATCATCGGCGCTTCCAGCCCGGACGACGTTTTTCTGCTCGACGAGGTACGCCGCCGGCTCGGCGTTTCCAACGTCAAGCTCGTGGTCGTCCCTCCGACGGACATCAAGACCGCGCTGGACCTGATCGGCCAGACCGAGCAGCAGCAGCAGGACATGGATGTCACATCCATCCTCTCCGAGGTGGATGAGGACGATGTGCAGGTCGAGAAGATCAAGGAATCGCAGGAGGTCGATCTCGAGCGCGAGGCCGCCGAGTCTCCCGTTATTCGCTACGTGAACTACATCATCCAGTCCGCCGTCAAGGAAGGCGCCTCGGACATCCACATCGAGCCCGGCGAGAAAAAGCTCAAGGTGCGTTTCCGCATCGACGGCAATCTCTTCGAGATGATGACGCCCCCCGGCTCCATGTCCTCCGCCATCACCAGCCGCCTGAAGATCATGGCGAATCTGGACATCTCCGAGCGTCGCCTCCCGCAGGACGGCCGCATCCGCTGCACCGTCCACGGGCGCAAGCTCGATCTCCGCGTCTCCACGCTCCCCAACAGCGCGGGCGAGAAGACGGTCATGCGTATTCTGGACACCAAGTCCATCAACGTCGATCTGGATGCGCTCGGCTTCGAGCCCGACACGCTCACGGTCTGGAAGAAGTGCGTCGATGAGCCCCACGGCATCGTGCTCGTCACCGGCCCCACCGGCTCGGGTAAGACGACCACGCTCTACGCCTCGCTCCGCCAGATGGATAAGAACACGATGAACGTCTCCACCGTCGAGGATCCGGTGGAATACCACCTTGACGGCATCACGCAGACGCAGGTCCACGACAAGATCGGCATGACGTTTTCCAAGGCCCTCAAGGCCCTGCTGCGTCAGGACCCAGACGTCATCATGCTCGGCGAAATTCGCGACATGGAAACGGCCTCCACCGCCGTCCAGGCCGCGCTCACCGGTCACCTCGTGCTCTCCACGCTGCACACCAACGATGCGCCCTCGTCCATCACGCGGCTTGTCAACATCGGTCTGGAGCCCTTCCTCGTCGGTGCCGCCGTGCGCGGCGTGCTCGCCCAGCGCCTCGTCCGCCGTCTCTGCCCCCACTGCAAGTTCCAGGGCACCCCGACCGAGGAGTATCAGGAATACCTGACCCTCCAGGGCCTCAACCCGGACAAGATGTGGATGCCCAAGGGGTGCGACAAGTGCCGCAACCGTGGCTACTCCGGGCGCGTCGGCATCTACGAACTCCTCGTCGTCGATGACTCCCTCCGCGACATCATCGCGCGAAACCCCAACGTCTCGGAGTTCCGGCGCACCTGCATGGAACGCGGCATGGTCACGCTCCGGTCCGACGGCATGAAGAAGGTCGCCGACGGCCTGACCAGCGTCGAGGAAGTCATCCGCGCCACCGAAGCCAACGGCTAGTTCCGTGGCATGGACTTACCAGCCCATGCTCGGGCCGCCGGGGCCCGGGTGCTCTTGCATTCTCATTCCTCACGCCACACCGACGCCATTTGGTACACTGCTCCTTCCCACCCCCGGAGCAGCCCATGTCCCAGTTTCCTCCCCAAGCGTTCGATCAGCCCCGCTCGCTCAGCATCGGCCTTGCCATCGGCGCCCTCGTCTGCGCCATCCTCGGCTTGTGTGTTCCCGGCTTGGGCTTGGTCGCCATTGTGCTCGGAATCGTCGCGCTCACGCAGGCATCGTCCAAGCCGCAGACCCACGGCGGCAAGGGCATGGCCATCGCGGCGATTATCGTCGGCGCCGTCTCGCTGCTCTTCAGCATCCTCTCAATAGGCATCCTGCTGCCGGCGCTGGGCAAGGCGCGTGAATCCGCACGCCAGCTCAAGAGCTCCACGCAACTCCGCGGCATCGACCAGGCGCTCGCGATGTACGCGAGCGACAACAAGGGTTGGCTCCCAGAGGCGGGCGCCGACTGGCAAGCCCGCCTCGCGAGCTACTCGATCGACACCGCGATTCTCACCTCGCCCCGAAGCGAGTCCGCAACCGCTGCCGATTCCTATATCTACATCCCCGGGTTCAAGCTCGATCAGGTCAGCAACCCTTCGCGGGCAATCGTCGCGTACGAGAATCCGGCGCATGTCCCTCGCGGCATGATCAGCGTCGCATATCTCGATGGCCACGTCGAAGCCGTTCGTGTGGCTGAGCTGCAGCGCACGCTTGACGCCGCCGAGAAGCCCGGGCGGGCAACCCCTCCGTCCCCTCGCAACGGCGCCGCACCGCGCAACAAGCCCTAGTCCCGCGCGGCCAACTCAACGTGCAGAAGCACCCGCCGCTGCGGGCTGCTGATCCCCAGTTGCGAGATCGCCTCGCGCCCACGAAACGCACCCCGCTTCGGCGCAAACCCCTTCGCCACGCTCGCACCGAACACCTCGAACACCATCCGTCGGTGCGTCGCCAGAAACTCGAACGCCTCGGTTCGCACCAGCTTCTTCGCGGGAATGCCGACCGACCGCGCGAGTTCCGCCACGGTGGGGGGGCGATCGGTCCGCTCGATGGTCGGTGCCTGCCACATTCCCGCCCACATCCCGTCGTCGCCGCGCTGCTCGACGATGATCGCCCCATCCCCGCGCCGGATCAACGCCACGGCGCAGTACACATCCCGCCGCGCCGTCCGCGCCTTTGGTCTGGGAATCTCCCGTTCCCTTCCTTCCCGCCGCGCAATGCACATCTCTCGCAGCGGACACTCCCCGCACCGCGGCGTCCCCGGGACGCACACCGTCGCGCCCAGTTCCATCAACCCCTCGTTGAACACCCCCGGCTCTTCCGCCGCCCGCACCAGCGATTCTGCTCGCTCCCACAACCACGCCTGCACCTGCTTGTCATCGCACGCCGCATCTTTCCCGTTCACGCGCAGAAGTACCCGCGCCACGTTCCCATCCACGATCGCCGCCGGCTCGCCGTGCGCGATCGACGCGATCGCACCCGCCGTGTATCGCCCTACGCCCGGCAACTCCCGCAGCGCCTCCACCTCGCGCGGCACCTTCCCGCCGAACTCCGCCACAACCATCTTCGCCGCCGCGTGCAGGTTGCGGGCCCGTCGGTAATACCCCAGCCCGGTCCACAGCCCGAGCACTTCGTGCTCATCCGCCCCCGCGAGCGATTCCACAGTTGGAAAGCGATCGACAAACTCTGCGAACTTCTCGATCACACGCGAGACCTGCGTCTGCTGCAGCATCGCCTCGGAGACGAGCGAGAGATACGGATCGCGTCTTGGCCCTTGGGTACCACCACGCTCCGCGTGGTGCTTCTTCCCCTCACCCTTACCCGCTCCATCCCACGCCACCCGCCACGGCAACTCCCGCGCGTTCCGCGTAAACCACCTGCTTATCGCGCTGGCCATGGCCCTGTCGAGCGCGGCCCCCTCGCGCACTCGCACAGTGTTCCCCGGTTTCACTTCGTCACTCCGTCACTCTCCCACTTCGTCACTTCTTCTTTCCCTTCATCTTCGCCTGCTGGTCCCGCACCTTCTGGGCATCCTCCGCCATCTTGCGGAGCTTGGCCATGAAGCCCTGCGGCTCTTCTTTCTTGGGCTTGCGGTCCCACATGCTCGTGCCGACGCCGCTCGCCCGCGTGGCGATCTGCGCCGCCTTCACGGCCTCCTTCTCCTTGTATTCCTCTTCCGCCTTCGCCCGGATCCACTTGCTCTCCAGAATCGCCAGCGTGGAGTTGGTTGTGAAGTAGAGTGCGAGCCCCGCCGGCGCGTTGTACATCATCACCGGGAACAGAACTACCGTCATCACCCGCATGATCTTCGCCTGCTGCTCCTGCTCCGGAGTCATCGGTGTCGTCTGCGGCGGCTGCAGGTATTTCTGCTGCAGGAAGAAGACCACGCCCAGGACCAGCGGCAGCAGATTCAACCCATCCACCGGCCCCATGAACCGCCCGAGCAGCGGAATGCTGAACGATCGTCCGAACGAGATCAGATGGTCCGGCTCGGCCAGATCGCCGAGAAAGCCCCATGCGTGGTTGGACATGTTCTGGAACACGCCGAAGAACGCGTGCGCGTGCCGCAGGTCGTAGTTGAAGTAGATCATTGCTGACAGCCCGATCCACACCGGTGTCTGCAGCATCGCCGGGATGCACCCCATCGCCATGCCCGCGTACGCACCAGAGTTTTCCGCCAGCAGACGGCTCTGCTCCTCGCGCAGCTTCGTCGGGTCGTCCTTGTACTTCTCCTGGATGGCCTTCATCTTCGGAGCCATCTTCGCCATCTCTTTGCTGACCAGGTACATCCGGCGCTGGCTCCACCGCGTGATCGGGTGCAGGATCGTCCGCACGCAGACCACCAGCAGCATGATCGCCAGCGCCCAGTCGAACACCACGTGATCATGCAGGAACGTCAGCAGATCGCGCAGCGCGCCCGCGAAGAGCTGGAACGTGCAGAAGCCGCACGGCCCGCCGAAGGTGAACAGCACAACCTTGGAAATGCCCGCCGTGAACGCAGTGGTCTGCTTCTCGATGACCGCCACCGAACTCGGCCCCGCGTACACGCCCACAGAGACATCCACGCTCTTCCCCGCCTCAATCGTCATCGGCTTGCTCGCCACCCGCAGCACCACCTCGCCGATCGGCTTGATCTCCGTTCCCATCAGGATGTCGGTGATGCCCCCGCTCGGCGGCTCACCCGTGGGGATCGCCAGGCGATCGACCTTGTCCACCAGCGTGAACGCCTTGTCATCGCCCCGCCCCGGTGTGCCACCAGTGGCCGACTTGGGATACATCGCGACCGTGTAGTACCGCCCCGTCATCCCCACCCATGCGAGCGAGAGCGCGTGCTTCTCAGAGTCCTTGCTCGGCCAGAGCTTCTTGACATCCCAGCGCGGCAGCACCGAGTTCTGAAACGTTCCGTTCTGAGTGTCCAGTGCGGTCTGATACGGAATCAGCGAGGATGCCCCATCGTCCGCGATCACCAAACGCTCCGGATCCTTCTCCTTCGTGAGCTGATACCCGAACCGCACCCGTCGCACATCCCCGCCGTATCGAATCGTTCCCGAAGGCAAGCTCGTCGGCCCGAACTGCTGCCACACCAGCGAGATCGGTTTGTCTGTCAGATTGTCAACACGCTGCGAGATGCCCAGGTCGTACGTCCCCGGTTTTACCTCGTAGGTCCGCGTGATCCGCACCGCCGGAGCTCCCGCCCCATCCATGATCTCCGCCTCGAACGTCCCCGGAGCCGTTTGCTTCCAGTACGTCTCGCTCGTCGAAGCCGTCAGTCCGAGCTCAACAGGCTTTCCGTCGATTTCCACTTTGTTCATTGCGAAGCCGCACGTTCCCACGCGCGAGTCCGTTGCGAGCCCCTGCGGCATCGCCCGGAACTGCTGGATCACTTCGTGCTCGGTCTTCTGGATCGTCGTGAAGTGGTTCGCCAGCGCGAGCCGCTCCACACCCGCCCCCAGCGGGCTGAACTTCACCTCAAACTCGAACGTCCCGCCTTGGTCCTTCGGCGTCACCGATCCGATCGCGGCGTATCCCGTGAACGGATACGTCGTCGCCGTGTACGTCGTGGTGGCCGCGGCGGGCGAAGCAGGCGTTGTCGGCGTCGTTCCCGCCTGCGCGGCGGTGGGGGGCGTCGGTGCCGCCGACATCGCCGGAATCTTCGGTGCCTCGGCCGGCGCTCCCGTGGCCGGAGTCGCGTCCGCCGTCTTCGTGGCCGCCGCGTGCGGTCCCTTCGTCGTCTCGGGTGTTGCCGCCGGCTTCGTCACCGGCGCCTGCGCCGTTCCCGAGTTCTTCATCACCGAGTAAAAGATGATCCCGCCGCCCGCGATGAAGAGCACCGCCGGCACGATCACCCGCAACAGTCGATTCGGTTCTTTGGCCATATCTGTGGCATGGGCCTCTGGCCCATGTGTCTTTCCTACGTGGCATGGGCCTACCGGCCCATGTGCTTTGTCCGTGGCACGGGCGTCTTGCCCGTGTTCTTCATTCTTGTCTGACGCATCCGCGATCACGCCATGGGCAAGGATGCCCATGCCCCGAACCCCCCGTCAACGCCCCTCAAACAACCGATCCCCCAACCAATCGCTGAGCTCCGGAATCGCCTTGATCTTCTCCGCCGTCTCCCGGATGTTGTACTCCAGCCGCACGAACTGCATCCGGTCCTCGTGCATCACGACATAGCACGCCCGCGGGTCCATATCCCGCGGCTGCCCGACGCTTCCCACGTTGATGATCGCCTTCTCCGTGTTGAACTTGTACGTCGCGTCTGTCAGTTCCGTCGGCGGATAGAAGTCCGGCTCGTCGCTGAAGATTCCCGGCACATGCGTGTGCCCCACGACGCACAGCTTCCCGACGCGCTCGAAGATCGTGCTCACCTTGTCCGGTGCCGTCATGCAGTCATCCGGAAAGATGTATTCGTTGATCGGCCGCCTGGGCGACCCATGCACCGCCAGCAACGGAATGTCCGTCCCCGGCACCGTCTCCGCCACGCGCACGCGAAGCTGCCCGAGAAACTCGTACCGCTCCCGCCGCTTCGCCGGGTCCGGCTCCTGGTCAAACTGCGAGCGCGTCCAGTAGGCCGCCTGCTCCGCGCCTGGGTTGAAGTTGGTCGGCTCGTAGAGCACGGAGAAGTCGTGGTTCCCCATCAGCGACCACTGGCAGTGCTGCCGGATCAGGTCCACGCACTCCAAGGGGTCCGGGCCGTACCCGATGATGTCCCCGAGCGAGATGATCTTCTCCACGCCGCGGGATTTGATGTCCGCCAGCACTGTCTTGAGTGCCGCCGCGTTCGCATGAACATCGCTGATGATCGCTACCGCCACGCAGACTCCTTCGGGACATGATCCCGCCATTTTCGGGGCCAAGATGCTATCCCCGGCCACCCCAATACGAGCCCGCCGCACACGCGCAGGAAACGTCCGTTCGCCTCATGTCATCTCATGCCGAATCCGCCCTGCCCATCTGGCAGTCCCCACCCGCCATTCGCCTCACCCGTCACCCCAAACTCCGCTCCAACGGCTTTCTGTCCCCGCCTCACGGGTTCCCCCAAAGCCCCCGACTCTGGTAGCCGATTTGCTCTTTCGTCCGCCCGTCCCGGCCTACGTTGTCTGTACGTCGGGATGGATCTTGACGGTCTAGAGCGATGACCGCCCTGTTTCGGGGCCATCGCGGAACGAAGGGCTTTGAAGGGAGTTCATATGGCCTCCGCAGGCGTTTCCTACCAGCGCACACGCGAAATGACGATCGACGAGCTCCTGCTCGAAAATCGGGTCGTCTTTCTCATCGGTGAGATTAACCAATCCTCGGCCGCGCGGCTGATCATGCAGATGTTCTACCTGGAAAACCTCAAAAAGGGCCAGGAGATCCACTTCTACATCAACTCCCCCGGCGGATCGGTGGACGACACCCTCGCTATCTACGACACCATGCGGTTCATGACCTCTCCGGTCAGCACCTACTGCATCGGCCGCGCCTATTCCGGCGGAGCCGTCCTGCTCACCGCGGGCACCAAGGGCAAGCGCTTCATCCTCCCCCACGCCAAGGTCATGACCCACCAGCCCTACGGCGGCGTCGGCGGTCAGGCCGAGGACATCCGCATCCAGGCCGAGCAGATCATCAAGTCCAAGATGGAACTTATCCGCATCATCGCCCGCCACACCGGCCAGCCCGAAGATGTCGTCCGCAAGGACTCCGAGCGCGATAAGTACTTCAACGCCATGGAGGCCAAGGAATACGGCCTCGTGGACGAAGTCATCACAGAACTCCCCAAGGACATGCCGCGGTAACCGATCCCGGCTGTCTGACTACACGTTTTTCTACCCGATACCCGAACCCCGAATCCCGAGACCCGACCATGTCTTATCTCGTCCCCATTGTCGTCGAACAGTCCGGCCGCGGCGAGCGCGCGTACGACATCTACTCGCGCCTCCTCAAGGACCGCATCATTTTCCTCGGCGGCGGCGTCGGCGATGAAATCGCCAACCTCATCGTCGCCCAGCTCCTCTTCCTCGCCAACGAGGATGAGAAGTCCGACATCCACTTGTACGTCAACTCCCCCGGCGGCTCCGTCTCCGCGGGTCTGGGCATCATCGACACGATGAAGTTCATCAAGCCCGATGTCTGCACTTACATCATTGGCCAGGCCGCCAGCATGGGCTCCCTCATCGCCACCAGCGGCACCAAGGGCAAGCGGTTCTCCCTCCCGAACTCCCGCAACCTCATGCACCAGCCCCTCATCGGCGGCGTCATGGAAGGCCAGGCCACCGACCTCGAGATCGAGGCCCGCGAGATGCTCCGCATCCGCGAGCGTCTCTATCAGATCTACGCCGAGGCCACCGGTCAGAAGCAGTCCCGCATCGCGGACGACTGCGACCGCAACAAGTGGCTTGATGAAAAGGAAATGCTCGAGTACGGCCTGATCGACAAGGTCCTCACGAGCATGCCCCATATCGCCAAGCGCGAGCCCAGCATCACCTGATTTGGGCCTCCGAATCGGCTGCAACCGTCTTCACAATCAACCAACACTCCCACCCAGCCCCGGCCCAAAGCCGGGGCTGTTGTTTCAACACTAAACAAGCCCTTGCATCCATCCGGTCGGTTCTTGTATTCTCCTGGCCATGCGATACCTCTCCCTCGTCCTTGTGTTGCTGCTGATGCTCCCCCTCTGCGCTTGCGACAAGCAGGCCGCTCAGAAGAAGGAGGTCAAGTCCGCGTGGGATGCGTATGTGAAAGCCAACGAAGAGTTCCGCGGCCAGGATGCCGCCGCGCTCGTCTCCAAAAACACCATCGATCACTACACCAAGCTGCTCAAGAACGCCCTCGACATGCCCGCCAAGCAGGTCTGGGAGCTTCCGCCCACGCAGATGTACGAGATCTGCAAGATCCGCAACCGCTTCAAGCGATCCGAGGTCAAGGGCATCGACGGCAAGGGCTACCTCATCATCTCCGGCACCCGCGGCTGGAACACCGACGATGACTCCGCCTGGACGCTCACCAACATCCGCATCAACGACACCCGCGCCACCGCGGAGATCTACCACCCCGAGTGGGAGTCCGAGTACAACCAGCAACGCGTCGCCCGCGCCCTCTCCCGCCGCGCCCGGCTGGGCTCGAAGATGGAAAAGCCCCCGCGCTACCCCATCGAGCTGGTGAAAGAAGGCGACATCTGGAAGATCGACGAGACCACCGCTCATGCCCGCCAGGACCAGGAGCTTCGCGATCTGGCCAAGGAGGTCCGCAAGTCACCGCGGGATTTCATCATGATGCTGGAGGCATTCAACACCGATCAGGACAGCATCCCATTCACCGTCTGGGAGCCGATGAAGAAGTGATTCACTTCTTCATCGGTCCATCCAACTCATACGCCGCCCGCACCCACTTCACCACCAGATCGTCGATCTCATCAACGCTCGCCACGGCGATCCGGTGCGTGATGCGATCCTTCTTCTCGCGCCCGCCCGTTGCGATGATCCGCCCCTTGTGGCCTGTGATCTTGGTTTCGGGCATCGCACCCAGCGCGAGGCCGAGATCAATCCGAGTATTCGTGGTCGGCTTTATCTGCGCGAACACATGCTCGCGAAACAGCGGCACGAACGTCTTGCACGGGCACGCGATCGCTTCCGTGCCGATGCCGAGTCCCATCTTCAGCAGCGCGTCGTACACCGGCCGCAGCGCGGCCTTTTTCCCTGAGTACTGATCCTCAACATACTTCGGCGCGAGCTTGAGATACCCCTCCGGCGTGTCCTCCGCGATCTTCGTCGGATGCGTTGCCTTCTCCGCCAGCCACCACGCCGTGTTGGTGCCCAGCTTGTACGTCTTGGCCAGCCATTCCCGCCGCGCCTTCTCGTCCTTCGGCCCGTCCTTCACGATGTGCTTCAGCCACTGGTCCAGAGACTTGCCGGTCTTGGCGGGCAGATTCTCCACCCAGTCCACCATCATGCGCATGCTGGGGTGGACCGAGTATGGATGCTTGCTCTTGGCCACGCTGTCCTCAAATCAGAGAAACGAACCACGAAGATACGGAGGCACGAAGCAAGCACGAAGAAAATCAACCTGAACAGCTGCTCTCTCGTACCCCGTAAATCCGACGCTTCTCCGTGTTCTCTCTCCGTGTCTCCGTGCCTTCGTGGTTCGCCTTCACGGCATCTTGAACTTCGCACAAAGCTCCCGCACCTCGCGCTTCACCGCAGCAGTCTCTCCCTCCGCCCCCTTCGCCGTCAGCACGCGATCAATCCACCCCGCGATCTGCTTCATCTCGTTTGTACCCAGTCCGCGCGTCGTCACGGCCGGTGAGCCCAGCCGAATCCCACTCGTCAGCTTCGGCGGCCGCGGATCATCGGGAATCCCGTTCTTGTTGCACACCATCCCCGCCTTGCCCATCCACGTTTCCGCATCCGCGCCGGTCAGGTCCGCGTTCTTGGGCCGCAGATCCACGAGCATCAGGTGGTTGTCCGTCCCGCCGCTGGTGATGCGGTAGCCGCGCTCCGTCAGCGCGCCCGCGAGCGCCTTGGCGTTCGCCACGACATTCTGCGAATAGGTCTTGAACTCCGGCCTCAGCGCCTCGCCAAACGCAACCGCCTTGGACGCGATGGCATGCATCAGGGGCCCGCCCTGCACGCCCGGGAAGACGTTCCGGTTGATCTTCTTGGCCAGTTCCTCGTCGTTGGTCATGATCAGCCCGCCGCGCGGCCCGCGCAGCGTCTTGTGCGTTGTCGTCGTCACCACGTGCGCGTGCGGGAAGGGCGAGGGATGCACCCCCGCCGCGACCAGCCCCGCGATGTGCGCGATATCCGCGAACAGCATCGCCCCACACGCATCCGCGATCTCGCGGAACTTCTTGAAGTCGATCACACGGGGATACGCCGAGTACCCGCACATCACGACCTTGGGCTTGTGCTCCATGCAGACTCTCATCGCCGCGTCGTAGTCGATCTGCTCGTGCTGCGGATGTCCGACCGTGTAGTGCAGCGGATAGTGAACCGGCTTGAAGAAGATCCCCGAGAAGTTGATGCTCATGCCGTGCGAAAGATGCCCGCCGTCCTTGAGCACCAGCGAGGCGAACGTGTCCCCCGGCTTCATCATCGCCATGCACGCGGCCATGTTCGCCTGCGCCCCGCTATGGGGCTGCACATTCGCGAACCCGCACCCGAACAGCTTCTTGGCCCGTTCGATCGCGATCGTCTCGATCTGATCGTGGAACTCGCACCCGCCGTAATACCGCGCCCCCGGATACCCCTCGGCATACTTGTTCGTCAGGCACGTCCCCATCGCGTGCATGACGGCCGGCGAGACATGGTTCTCGCTGGCGATCAGTTCCAGCGTGTGTTCCTGCCGATCGCCTTCTTTGGCGATCAGCGAGGAAATGTCTGGGTCCTGCTTGGCGATCAGGGAGAGAACGTCTTGAGTGATGTGGTCGTTGGACATGGGGCCACAGGATAGCGCGGCTCAAACTCCCGCTACGTCAGCCACGACCCGATCGCGTCGATCATGCTCTCACGGCTCGGCGCCGTCACCCAGTCGAAAATCAGTGTCTCCATGGCGGCGATCGCAAGCATCACCAGAGCCACAAGCTGCGGCCGCGGCAGCCGCAGATACGCCCGCGTGAACTCGCACCAGTACCACGCCATCCACGCGGCCAATACTCCGCCCGCAAGGACATTGCTGATGCCGCCCCGAGGTGTCCACCCCGCATGCGGCCAGACTCGCGAGAGCAGCACGATCGAAACCAGGAAAAGCACGCCCGCCCACTGATACGCCCATCCTCGTGCCAAATGCGCCCGCCGGCACTTGGCGCGCGAGAGCGACTGCCCGAGCACCATGAACTGCAGCGGAACAAGCATCGCCCAGACCATGCCGAATGTCGGCACGCCATTCAGGATCGACCCTTCCCACAGGATTCGCCGCCACGGCATCAGCCCGACCGTGAGCGAGCTGTCCCACGGCTCTCCCAGCCATTTGAACACGCTGAACGAAGGCGGCGGCCTCCAAAAAGCCCTCCCGGTCGGCGAGGATGGGTTGTAGACATTCCACAGCAGATAGCCCCATCGTGCTCCGCACCCCATCGCCACCGCACATCCCAACAGCAGCAGCGGCAGCGCGATCAGAATCAAGCGCCCATATCGCAATCGTGCGCCCAGCCGCAATCGCGTCCAGAACTCGGTTGGCACAAGCGTGCGCCCAGCCGTTGAGAACCAACGAGCAACCAACCGATCTCGCCCATGCTCAAACGACCACGCCGGCGCAATCCGATCGGGCCGAAAAATGTCCACCCACGCGAACGTCAGCCCACACTCGCTGCACGTCCCCTCCAGCGGGCACGACTCCGTCCACGTCGGCACGACGCCCGAAACGTCGTAGCCGCAGCGCGGACACATAAGTTCTGGAGCACATTCGCCCATATCTGGCACTCTACCGAAACTCTCCCGCCCCGTGCAATCTACTTGAACCAATACAGCAGCACCGCCCCCGCGTCATTGATCAGTCCCTCTCCCGGCAGATACACCACAACCGCGACGGCGCACAGCAACGACGCGATCATCATCATCGCCGTCGTCAGCGTCGGCTGCTCCAGACGCAGATACCTTCCCACGCACTGCCGCCACCACCACACGCACCACGCCGCGGCCGGCAACGCCAGTACATACGTCCACATCTGCGTGCGAACCAGCCACGCCCCCGTCCCGTGCATCCACGCGTAGATGATCGCCGACCAATACACCCCCGATGCCAGCACGATCGCCGCGGGAGTGGGGAGGAAGCATGCCCACGCACGCAGCAGATGTGCCCTGCGGCACCTGGCTCGCGCCAGCGTGGTCGGCATTGCCAGAAACGGAACTGGAATCAGTAGACACCAGACCACAAAGACAGCAACCGGCGCTGTCACGGGCTGCGGTGCCCACCACCCGCCCCGATCGCCCATCGGGCAGAGCGCGTACTCAACCATCAGCGCCCACGGCTCGGGGATCGAGTACGCCCCAACCCACTTGGATTGCTGCCGCCCGAGCGTGGCCATCTGATACCCGTTGTAACCCCAGAGCAGAGCAATCGTCGCCCACGTCGCCAGCACGACCAGCGCGGCGAAGATCGCCAGCCGCGCCGGTCGCACCCGCGCTTCCAGCCGCATCCCATTCCAGAAGTTCACCGGTCGAAACGATCGCGCCGCCATGCGGATGGCACGCCAAGGACTCGCGCGACGTCCATGCTCAAAGGACCACCGCGGCCACAGCCGATCCGGAAAGAAGATGTCCGCCCACGTGAAACTGAGCCCGCACTCGCTGCACGTCCCCTCGAGCGGGCACGACTCCGTCCACGTCGGCACCACGCCAGAGACGTCATAGCCGCAGCGCGGGCAGTTGAGGTGCGGCGTGTGGTGTGGCATCGCACTGGTATACCAGCAATGAGATGAAAGGTCCGAAAAATGTGCCGCGTTACCCTTCTGCCAGCCGCACGCACGCGCCCGCCACATCCTCCGCCCGATTGGCGTGCGTCAAATCCACCCGCGCATACACCCCGTGCTCGTGATCACTATTGAGCACAATCGCCTGAGGTGAAATGATCGTCCACCCTTGCTCCGCCTTCTCGTGTCCGAGGATGAATAGCCGCGCAGTCCAGCGTTTGGCGAGTTCCGCGACCTGCTCGGGTGTGTGCCCCCGTCCCCACGTCATCGCCCGAGCCGCGCCCGTGCGCCCTCTGAGATCGTCATCGGCAAGCTCGCGATCCAATACGCCGAAGTCGTACTCACCCATCAGTTCCGCGCCCGGCAGGGAGTGAGCGCACAGCACATCGCCTTCGATGCCGGAACACCGAAACCGCACCGCCAGCGGCAGTGATCGCAGGAACTCGTTCGCCGCCTCGCGCACGCCCGGCGCATCATCTCCGAACGCCGCATCCAGCGCATCGTCGAACGCCTCGTTGCAGCGCACCCCGTCCTTCGCCACCGGCGCGCCCGTCATCTGCGCAATCTCGTGATTCGCCAGCAGGATGTGGACGCGCTCCGGAAACGCATGCTTCACCGCCGCGGCTCGCACCAGCAGGCGGTAGGAGTAGTCCATCCCGTTGACAAGCCGATCCCCGTGGATCAGTTCGTGTAGTGTCAAGTGGCATGGGCCTACTGGCCCATGCTCTTTGCCTTCGCCTTTCCCCGCGTCGCTTCCCTGCGTGTTCTCCCACGCCTCATCAATCCCCGCGGCTCGCACCAGCCGCGCCAGATGCAGCGGGTTGTCGTGCAGATCGCCCGTCGCGATGAGCGTCCCCGCCGGCGTGCCGCGCATCGAAGCATCGACTTCCACCCATTCCGTGCACCCGCGTCGCCCCGGCGTCGCTCGGCAGGCCGCCGCGCCCGCGCGCAACGTCGCGATTACAGCACCGGCGTCCCGCAGGTTCACGCTTTCGAGGATCGATGTCATGAGTGTCTTGCCAGAATCCGCGACCGGCGAATCGAACGATCAATCATCGGCATCGGCGATGCCGAGCCCCGGATCGATCGGCGGCGGCTTGGCGTTCTTCGAGTCGCGAATCTTCCCGCCCACGCCGACGCCCGAGCCGCCCGCGCTCCCCGAACCGCTGAGTCCCGCAATCCCCTGCGAGCCGCCGAGGATCGCGCTCCCGCCCAGCTTGCTGCCGTTGTTCAGGTTCAGGCCCGCCCGCGATCCGGACGCATCAACGTTCAGTTTCGCACCGCTCTTGCCGAGTTCCTTGCTCGCTAGAAGCTGGCTTCGAACCAGATTGATCTGGTCGTGCACCTGCGCCATCGTCGGCCGCTTGTCCGGATCGACATCCACGCACGCCATGATGAGCTGGTCGATCCGCTCCGGCACGCGCGAGTTGATCTCGCTGGGGAGCTTCGGCTTGGCCAGCAACGCATCATCCACCGAGCCCAGCAGCGAGTCGCTCTTGGCCAGCGCGGTGGGGATGAAGGAGCGCGTCAGAATCCAGTACAGCGATGCGCCGAGGTTGTACACATCAGTTTTCGGCGTGATGGCGCGACGGTGCACCTGCTCGGGCGCGATGTAGTCTGGCGTTCCCTGGATGCGCTGCTTTACGGTACCGATCTTGCAGCTTTGCCCCAGATCGATCACCCGCGCGTTCAGGTTCTCGTCCACGATGATGTTGTTCGGCTTCATATCCGCGTGGACAAAGCCTTTCGCGTGCATCGCGGCCAGCGCATCGGCCACCTGCTCGAACACGAACAACGCATCTTCGAACGTCTGCGGCGGGTTCCGCTCGCAGCTCGAACCATCCACGAAGTCCATCACCAGATACAGATCGTTCACGCCGCCCAGCAGCGATTCCTTCTTCTTGATGATCTTCTCGATCCGCCGGATCTTGTCGGACCCCACCTTGGCGGCGATCTGATACTCCTGCTCGGCCTGCTCCAGAAAGCGGATCGACTTCTCGTCGTCCTTTTCAACGTGCTTGAGGGCCCAGACCTGCTTGGTCTTGGGATCCTGCACGGCGTAGATCACCGAGGCGGCACCCCGACCCAGTTCCTTGAGAACTCGGTACCCCTCCACCATGTCGCCGGGTTTGAGAATCTCGAGCGGCAATCGTTCGTCCTTCATCAACCGGCAAATCGAACCAGAAACCAGCCGCCACACACGGCCAACCGACCTGCTCCAGCCACGAGCCCCTCCGGCCCGGCACTGCCCCTCCCTACGCAGGGACGGGACATCCCGTTCCTGCCACCTGGTACGGACCGGCGGCGGGACGGAAGTATCGGCCTCCCCCAGCCCAAGTTCAACGCCCGGCATGCGAAGGTCGCACCCAAACGTCTGCTCGCCGGAGCATTCCAACCAGCCAGAGCGGCCGCCGATACCCCAAGATTAGCAGACGTTTGCGTGCGTGCGCGTCAGAAACGCCCCGGAGGCCCCGGAATCGCACTTCATGTCGGTTGGATGGGAGAAAATTCAGCGGCCGGTCGGGGCCGAGGGCGAACCGGTCGGCAGGCCGTACAGCCCGGCGGGGAACAGCTTGCCGGGATCGGAGACCGGGGCAAGGTCCGAGTGCAGAAGCACCCGCTCAGCCGGGAGGTTCAACTGGCGGCGGAGGGCATCCACCAGCGTGTTGAGCTGCTGGATCTGGGCTTGGCTGAAGCCGGTCCGGTTGCCGTCGCCGACGAGGCAAATCGAGATCGCGTGCTCGTTGTAGAACTTCTCATTCGGGCCGACCGCGTGGGCGCCGGGGAGCTGGTCCAGCCAGCGATAGCCGATTCGGATCTCGCCGTCGTCCATGCCGGAGCCGTTGCCGATGATGAAGTGGTGGCCGAGTCCCTGGAAGCCGGCGTCGCGGTGTTCCTTGGAGATCGAGGCCGGATCGCCGCGCGTCGCGCCGCTGTGGTGGATCACGATCGCCTGCCACCGGGAGACATCCATCGGCTTGTGCGTCTGGATCAGGTTGGCGGTGCCCGTCGAGGTGATCGTCGCCGCGGCCAGCGCGGAAACCGAGACGCCGTCGGTGCGGGGCGAAGGACCCGAGGTCAGGAGCAGCAGCCCGCCGACGACCGTCATCGCGCCCAGGAAGCTCACCCACACGATCGGCGCGCGATTCAGCTTCGGTGCGGCCACCGGCTTGGATCGGCGTCGGGATGTGGTGCGTCGTGCGGCCATGCGATGTTCAACTGTACCCACTATCAATCGGACCCGCGTGCTCAGTTTCTTTCCAAATTCCTGCTGTCTCTTCATTGTCGTCCAACAGCCGCTCGCGCAACGCCGCACGGGCCGCGCATACCGAACGATTCTCAGAGCACGCCCGGCGAGTTCTGCACGTCCGAGTGGCAGTTATCACCAACTTGGGTGGAAACGTCCTCCCTTTGATGAGGGAGTCTCCGGGTGCACAATCGGAATAAGCGGATCATCCCTTCGAGCCAAGCCGGCCGCGGAGATTCGGCTCGCGCCGGCCGTATTCGTTCTCGATGTACTGCGGCGCGTAGCGGCCGCGCACGTTGTCGTAGCGATCGAAGGGCGATCGCTCATCGGTCGGTGCCAGCAGGGGCTGCGAGCAACCCGCGGCGCCAATGGTTCCCGCGCCTAGCGCGAGCCCGGCGACGAGGAGCGCCGCTCCGCGGAGGGTCGCGGCGAAGTTGTTCGGGCGGTTGGTCATGGCGGCATTCTACAGGGAGTTGGTCATATCGGCACGCCGCACGATTCGACCCGAGCCATTCACGATCAGTTCTCCGCGGCCCGTCATCTGCCGGAGTGCTTCATATGCCGCGGCACAGACCGCCGTCGCAAGGTTCAGCGATCGCTCCCCGGGGACCATCGGGAGGGTGACAAGCCGGTCGGAATAGGCATCCAGAAAGGAGTCCGGAAGACCGGCGGTCTCCTTGCCGAAGATCAGATGGTCGCCGGGACGAAAGTCCGCATCCCAGCAGGGGCGCGGCGTCTTGGTGGTGAATACCCAGATCCGATTGTGCGCCGGATTCAAGGCGTCCAGATACGCCGGCCAGTTGGTGTGCTCGGTCGGGTTCAGCCGGGGCCAGTAGTCCAGCCCGGCGCGCCGGCACTCCTTTTCGGAGGTGTCGAAGCCGAGCGGCTTGATCAGGTGCAGCGCGGACCCGGTTGCGATACATGTGCGCCCGATGTTTCCCGTGTTGTTCGGGATTTCCGGCTCGTGCAGGATGATGTTGAGCAGTGGTGGGGGAGTCGGATTCAAGGATCTCACCCGGCCTTCTTCTCGCGTTCCTGGCGCGCCTTGACGCCGGGATCGACGTCGATCAGCTTGGCGACGGTGTCCTGCAGGGAGTTCAGGTCCGCGCTGGGGTGGGGGTTGCCCTGCCAGCGGATGACGCCGTCGGTTGAAAGCACGACCACGTGCGGAATGCCCTGGATGCCGATGGAGTTCTTGACCGTCGCGGCCGGATCGACCGCCTGCGGATACGAGTGCTTGCCGGCCTTGAGGAACTTGCGGACCACGGCGTCCTCCTCATCGGAGATGCCGATCACCACGACATCCTTGCCATACTTCTTATACAACTCGTCGAGGTGCGGCATCGCGGCCTTGCAGGGGCCGCACCAGGTGGCCCAGAAGTCCAGCACCAGGATCTTGCCGTCGCGCTCGGGAGGGGTGCCGAGCCACTTCTCCTTGCCGAGTTTCGCGGGGAGCGGCTTGCCCTGCAGGTTCTTGGCGGACATCTG
>JBGANP010000158.1:0-4213 GCA_044222255.1 Phycisphaerales bacterium | reverse complement strand
AGAGAGCCGAGGCGAACCCAAAGGAGAGTTCAACTTCAAGTATGTCGGGTTCGGGTTGGAATCAGGCCACGAAACAGCGATGAGGTTGAACTGACCGGGAAGTCCGGCCACCATTGCTCCGCTATTGGTTTCGTCTCGAGTGGCGTAGAACCCCCAACGGCCGGTGTCGTCGATCACGGGCGGACCGAAAGCCCGGTACGCATACGTCGGCTGCTCCGGGATCGGATCTCCCTGTTTCGCGATCCGTGAGCCGGCACCGGAATGCCAGCTGAATAACCCTGCGTACTGATTGGAACCAGTCCGAGTCTGTCCCGTAAACGCGACAACGCCGGCGTTGTTAATGCGAGCGTCGCCCACGAGCGAGAATGTCTCGCCCGGCGCACCAAACACGGCCTGACCGCTCAAGGCGATGGGCTGGGTCGAAATGCCAACCTGACCATTGGCGGTGCCAACAAGAATGGCGATCGACATCACACTGCACGTCGCAACAAAACTACGCTTCATGGCGGAGCCTCCCCTCCATCGATGCTGTGTCAGATTATCGCGTCCCCACGGATTCTGCAACATGTTCGGAGGAGGACTCGACCCAAGCTCTACGAATCAGTTGCCCGTCGAGCTTGAAGCGTCACGCCTCGCCTTCCACCGCGAAACGGGGCATGGCCCTGAGCAGTCCGCGAGGCGGAGTTCCTCGCGTACGTGGTGACCCGCTCCGCGAATCTGACGCCGGTGGCGAAGATGAACGTGGCGGGCATGTACGCCAACGCCCCGACAATTCCACGGTTGACGTGCCGCAGCTTATGAGAAATGAAGGCGGGCCGCCCTGCACCGCGCTCCGGTCAGATCACGCCTTGAGGCGCGCCTGCGCCGCCTCCCAGACATCGCGATCGATGATGGCCGGATGGCAGTTGTTCGCCCGCAACCACAGCTCAGGACCATTTCGCGTTGTGCGGCGCACGTCCGCGTCCAGCCTCTCCATCGCTCCGTTCGGACTTACCTGGAAGAACTTCGCAAGGGTCCGGCGGTTCCAGACGAGGTCGCCCGTGTATGCGGGATTCCGCAAAATGTTCTCGATCGTGATGCCCCGCCAAGTGCCGCTGCATCGTTCCGACCACTCCGGGCCGCGTGCGGTCGGGACGCCACGGGCGTTAAAAAGGGCGGCGATGTGCCAGATGCCACGCCGCTGCCGGACGAACATCCGATAGATCCGCTGAATGACCTCCACTCGATCCGCGGCACTCAGCACGAGCTGGCATTGGTCCGTCTTGGTCACGATGTGCGGCTCGCGCCGTTTGAGCAGAGCGATGGGCTCCCCATTTTCCCCCAACAGTTGCTTCGTGCCATCCCGGAGATACCGCACGATGAATCGGAATCGCCGCTCAGCCGTCTCGTAGCGGAGGTCGTACCCGTGCGGTGGGAAGCCGCCCAGCCAGAGTCCTGAACTCTGATTCTCCTTGATCTTGCCGAGCAACCCGCGGATGGTGACCCGAGCCAGATCTCGCGATTCTTCCCTGGCCTGCCATTGCTTGACCGGGCGGATCAGGTCATCGAGTGTGCCGCCGCCGAACGCTTCGGCGACGTACACCACCTGCACACCAGCCTGCCGGAGGAGCCACCGGTAATGGCCCGCCTCGTCATTGTCGACTCGACCAAACCGCTTGACGTCATAGGTCAGGATCAGCCCGAACTCACACCCGGGCGCCACCGCGTCTCGGATAAGGGCCTGAAACTCATGGCGGGCCTCCGAGCGCAGCCCAGAGATGGCGTCATCCACGTATCCGCGCAGGACCACGAGACGGTGCTCATCCGCATAGCGGTAGATGGCGTCCAACTGGTCCTCGATTGATCGCTCTTGGCGGTCGGTCGAGCGCCGGGCGTATGCCACCGCACAATGTGCTCGCGCGGCCCTGGGTGATAGCGGTTCCATGCAGCGTCTCCGCGGATGAAACGGGAGGCGCAAGCGGGGTCGCGTACCCCGGGGAAACCACCTTTCGGAAGCCGTGTCGGGGTCAACACGTCCGACATCGTGCAACCCATGTTGCGACAGTCACTTCCAGCATTTCCCGGGCCCAAACTACCGACAAATCCGCCATCATTTCATCCTCTCCTGATACGCCTAGGTTGCCCCCGCTATTTGCATAACCCCCGGGCCGCAAGACTCGGGGGTTGTCGTTTGCGGCTGCCGCACTCTCGGCGGTGCCCTGTGCCCCCCGGGCAGTCAACTCCGCCAAGGCATACGCTGTCCGATCCGGGTCGTAGTTTGCAGAACAACGCTGGTCCGGAGAATGCAAGGATGGCGCTGCACAGAAAGCTCGCCGCTTCACGCACCCTGCCCACGCTTGCGGCGGTGTTTACGTTCGCTGTCCGCTGTGCGACGGCTCAGACCCCGACCCTGCAGGATATTGCCGGTGCCGCCGCCAAAGGTCCGCTCCCCACGGCCACGATATATACGGCGAAAGAGATCATCACCCTTGATCCGGCCCGGCCGAAGGCTGAGGCAGTGGCGGTTGTCGGTCAGCGCATTCTCGCTACGGGCACGCTCGCGCAGCTCCGAGCGGTCGCGGGGGATCAGAAGTTCATCGTGGACGAGCAATTCGCGGACAAGGTCATCGTGCCCGGGTTCATCGGCCAGCACGATCACCCGCTGCTGGCGGGACTGACGATGATCTCGGAGATCATCTCCATCGAAGATTGGGTGCTTCCGAGCGGCACTGTACCTGCTGCGAAGAATCGCGAGGAGTATCTCAAGCGTCTATCGGAGGCGAGCGCTGCGCTGAAAGACCCCGAGGCGGTGCTGCTGACCTGGGGCTTCCATCACTACTTCCACGGCAAGCTCACCCGCGCCGATCTGGACAAGATCAGTGCCTCACGCCCGATCATTGTCTGGCATCGCTCCGGGCATGAGTTCATCCTGAACGGCGCGGCGATGAAGCAAGTCGGCGTCACGGGAGAGTGGTACAGCACTCTGAAGGGTTCAGCGTCGCAACAGTCGAACTTCGATGAAGGGCACTACTGGGAGCAGGGCGCGTTCGCGCTCATGCCGCTCATCGCCCCGGTGATCGCAACACCCGAACGTCTTCGTCAGGGGTTGGAGTTCGTGGAAGACTATTTTCATGCCAACGGCATCACCCTTGGCTGCGAGCCGGGCGGCCTAGTCTCCAAGCCGCTCCAGGAGGCGCAGAACGCCGTGTTCAGCGATCCCGCAGCGCCGTTCCGCTTCTACTTTCTCGCCGATGGCAAGAGCATCACCGCGGCGCATCCGGACGACAAGGTCATTCCCGAGACCGAGGGGCTCCTCACGTGGGGCCGGGGCAACACGGCGTATCTGCCGAAACAGGTGAAGCTCTTCGCCGACGGCGCGATCTTCTCGCAGGCGATGCAGGTGCGCGAGCCCTACACCGACGGCCACAAGGGCGAGTGGATGATGGATCTCGCCTTCTTCCAGCGCAGCTTCCGCGTGTACTGGGACGCGGGTTATCAGCTGCATGTCCACGTCAACGGCGACGCCGGTCTTGACATGGTGCTCGACACGCTCGAGGACAACATGCGGCGCAACCCGCGCTACGACCATCGCACCGTCATTGTCCACTTCGCCGTCGCGCAGACTGACCAGGTGGAACGAATCAAGCGACTCGGCGCCATCGTCAGCGGCAACCCCTACTACACCGCTGCGCTCGCCGACAACTACAGCAAGGCCGGGCTCGGCCCGGAGCGTGCCGACAACCTGGTTCGCATGGGTGACGTAGAACGCGCGGGCATTTCCTTCTCGTATCACTCGGACATGCCCATGGCTCCCGGCCAACCCCTCTTCCTTATGCACTGTGGCGTCAATCGAATCACCCAGTCAGGACGCGTCGCCGCCGTGGACCAGCGTGTGAGCCGCGAAGGTGCGCTGCGGGCCGTGACGCTCGACGCCGCCCATTCGCTCCAGATGGAGAAGGAAGTCGGCAGCATTGTCCCCGGCAAACTGGCGAACTTCACGATTCTGGCCGACAATCCAGTTACCTGTGACGCGGCCAACATCAAGGACATTGCCGTCGTTGCCACCGTCCACGAGGGCCGCGTCCTGCCGGTGAAAAAGCAGGATGCTCGAAAGATCTCGGGCGTGCGGTTGCCGGAGAACTTCAGGCCCTTTGCCGCCGCGCCTGCGAACAGCGGCATGCTGCGTGCCAGCTTGCTGAGGGCTCCCGGCGGACACGCGACACTCTGTGCCGGT
>JBGANP010000157.1:996-4314 GCA_044222255.1 Phycisphaerales bacterium | reverse complement strand
TTGCATCTGACCTGCATCGCATGGCCACGGGGCGATATCCGAGTTCGGTGCACGATGTACTGCCGTTTGTCACCAAGTCGGAGCTGTTGATTGATCCCGGGTGTGGGCTCTGGTATCAGTTTGGAGTTGTGCAAGAGGATGGGCAGTCTGCTCCGGTGTTTGAAATCATGCAGGGGAATGATGATCGTCCGGCGCAAACTCGGCCAGCAGCACCCAAGCCCGCACCGGTCGCCAAGCCGGGGAGTGGGAAGAAGAAGTAGGCCGCGGCCTACGCTGGGGCATGCTGCACATGCTTCGGACATCGACGGGCGTCGGCGTGTTCCTTTTGGATGGGCGGACGCTGGCTTTCAACCATCTCATCGGTATCGGGCGGAACTATGCGGAGCACGCGAAGGAGCAGGGCGCGGCGGTGCCGGATGCGCCGATGGTGTTCACGAAGAACTCCGCGGCGGGGGTGCTGGATGGAGAGGACATCGTGGTGCCGAAGGTCTGTCAGGATCGGGAGCAGGTGGACTTTGAGGGGGAGCTAGCGGTCGTGATCGGCACCGCGACGCGGGATGTATCGAAGGCGGATGCGTTCAAGCACGTGCTGGGATACTGCATTGCGAACGACGTATCGGCGCGGTGGTGGCAGAAGAGCGGGAGTGGGGGGCAGTTCTTCCGCGGGAAGTCGTTCGATACGTTCTGCCCGCTGGGGCCGGGCGTGGTTCCCGCATCGGAGATCGCGAATCCGAACGCGCTCCGGATCACGACCAAGGTGAACGGGCAGACAATGCAGGATGCCTCGACCGGGGAGATGATCTTCGATGTGGCGACGTTGGTAAGCGATCTATCGCGCGGCATGACGCTGCTGCCGGGGACGGTGATTCTGACGGGGACGCCGAGCGGGGTGGGGATGGCGCGGACGCCGCCGGTGTGGTTGAAGGATGGGGATGTGGTGGAGATTGCGATTGAGAAGATCGGGACGATTCGGAATCGGGTGGTGTTTGAGAAGTCGTGATGGACGAAGGGGATGAGCTGTGTTCGGCGCTCAGCATCGAGCGAGACGAAGCTGTAGGCATTATCGCGTGAAACAAAGGCACTTTGGCCGCGGCGGCCGAAACGTCGGTCGGGAGGCCTCTGCCATTTTCATGCGCGTTCGGCGCTGCCAAAGACAATCGCGCCGATGATGAAGCCGACGACGCCGATGGAGGTGAGCACCGTGCAGGCGGGGAGCATTTCCATGGGGGTCATCTGGCGCCAGATGCCGCCTTCGAGGGCGAGGATGGACCAGCGGATGGGGCTGATGATGCTCAGCGTGTGCATCCAGCCCTTGAGGATGAAGAGCGGGATCATGCCGCCGCCGATCATGGAGAAGATGAGCATAACGCCCCAGCCGAGGCCGGCCGCGGCACGCTCGCTCTTGGAGAAGACGCTCAGCATCATCATCAGCCCGACGAAGCAGATCCCGGTGCAGATGATGGCGATGGCGAGCGTGGGGATTGAGGTGGGACGGACATCGAAGGCGAAGTAGGCGATGAGCATGAGCAGGATGGCGACGACCTGCGTCATGAGGAAGCACGCGAGGGCCTTGCCGGCGAGGATCTGCATTGGGCTGAGGGGCGAGACGCGGAGGCGGAGGAGCGTGCCGCGCGTGCGTTCGAGGACCATGGCGACGGCAAAGGACATTGAGCAACCGAGGAAGCCCCAGATCATGCCTTGGGGGAAGGTCCAAGAGTAGTTGTTGGGGGGCGAACTCGGCGCGCCGGCCGCGGCGGTTGATTTGGGCTTGATGACATCGGCTTTTTCAATGCGGATGGGCTGGAAGCCGCCGGGGGCCGAGGCGGTGTCTGTGCTGCTTGATGCGGCTTTGACAGGCGCAGAAGCGTCGGTGTCGGGTTTTGAGTTGCGAGGAACATCTACGAGGAACTGATCGAGGTCGCCGAAGAACTTCTCGAAGGTCTGCTTCTGTGCGCCGGTCATCCCGTCGCTGTTTTTTAGGCGATCGAGCGAGGTGCGGACCTGCTTCCGCATGACCTCGGGATCCTGGAACCCCTGCTGGAGCTGCATGAAGCCGTACTTGGTGAGGACGCCTTCGAGCATGCCGGACTCGGCGCGCTTGGCGGGATCGACGCCGAGGACGATGGTGGTACCGCCGCCGAAGAACATGGAATCGCGGGAGGCGCCGAAGCCCTTGGGGAGTGCGACGAAGGCGGTGTTGTTGCCCTTGCGGACTTCCGCACTGGCCTGATCGCGAGAGGGAGATATGGTGACCTTGAGCTCGGAAGCGTCGGAGAGCGTTTTCGCGAAGGCACGCGAGCCGTCGGTCTGGTCCTCATCCACGAGGAGGAGATCGATCTTGCCGGAATCGCCCGAGTCCTTGCCGCCGCCTCCGCTGCCACCGAAGATGGAGCCGAAGAAGATCGCGGTCATGATCGGGAATCCGAATGCAAAGAAGAACCCCATCCGATCCCGGAGGAGCAGGCGGATGTCTTTGATTGCGATGGCGAGAATGGCGTTCATCAGTCCCGCAAGCTCCTGCCGGTCAGGGAGAGGAAGACGGATTCGAGGTCGGGGCGATCGACGCGGACGTTCAGGACATCCTTCTGGGCGAGCTTGCCGGAAAGAACGGCGACGGGGTCTGCGCTGCTGATGCGTTCCTCGCCGGAGGTGCGCTGGATGGTGATGAGCGAGGTGCCGCCGTGGCGGGCGATGAGCTCATCGACGGTGCCGAGCGCGAGAAGCTTGCCGTGATCGATGACGGCGACCTGATCACAGAGACGCTGTGCCTCTTCCATGTAGTGCGTTGTGTAGACAATCGTGCGGCCCTGATCTCGCAGGGCGCGGACGATGTCGAGAATGGCGTTGCGGCTTTGCGGGTCGACTCCCGCGGTTGGTTCATCCATGAGGATGAGGTCCGGCTCGTGCATCAGGGCCGCGGCGAGATTGATGCGGCGTTTCATGCCGCCGGAATAGGTCTTGATGCGGTCGGCGCGGCGGTCCGTGAGGCCGACGAGTTGCAGCACCTTGTCGGCTCGGTCGCGGATGTGCGAGGTGGAGAGCCCGTACAGGCGGCCGAAGAAGGCGAGGTTCTCGTCGGCGGAGAGTTCGTCGTAGAGGGCGTTGGCCTGCGGGGCGAGCCCGGTCCTGGCGCGGACTTTGGGATCAAGGGGGCTGCCCAGACCGGCGAACTCGACGGTGCCGCTATCGGGGGCGAGCAGGCCGACGGCCATGCTGAGGGTGGTGGTTTTGCCGGCGCCATTGGGGCCGAGAAAGCCGAAAACGCTGCCGCGCGGGATGTCCAAGGAGAGGCCGTCCACGGCGGTGATCGAGCCGAAC
>JBGANP010000157.1:0-968 GCA_044222255.1 Phycisphaerales bacterium | reverse complement strand
AGGAGAGGCCGTCGACGGCGGTGATCGAGCCGAACTGCTTGCGGAGATTGCGGAGCGTGAGCATGGGCGTGGGCAAGGTAGCGGAATGGTGGGGGGCCGTCAAAGTATGGGAATCCGAGGCACGAGGTTTCGCGCGGGTGTTGGGGAAGCGGGCGCGGCGGATCGCCTAAAGTTGCCGCTGCGCCGCGTGTGCGGATGGCGATCGGGAGTCGAACTGGAGTCGTATGGCCAAGTCTGGCAAGAAAAACAAGAAGGATGAGACGAAGCACGATCCGACGATCGAGAATCGCCGGGCGCGGTATGACTATGCCATCACCGACACCGTCGAAGCAGGGATTGTGCTGCGCGGGTCCGAGGTGAAGAGCATTCGGGCGGGCAAGGCGTCGCTTCAGGAGGGATTTGTCCGCGCCGAATATGGCACGCTCCGTGCGGGTGTGGCGGGTGGCAAGGATGGGGCTGCGGCAACAGTGACTGGGGCGACAGGCAAGAAGCGGGTTCGGCGCGGCTACGAGCCGGGGCTGTATCTGCACAACGTGAACATTGCGGAGTATCCGCCCGCCGGACCGACCGGCAGCCCGGCGCAGCACAAGCCGACGCGGACGCGGGTGCTGCTCGTCCACGAGCGCGAGCTGGCGCGAATGGCCAAGGAAGTGGAGACCAAGTCCAGCACGCTGGTGCCGCTGAAGATCTACTTCAAGAACGGCAAGGCGAAGCTGCTGGTGGGAATCGGACGCAGCAAGGCGCAGCACGACAAGCGCGAGTCGATCGCGAAGCGGGATGCGCAGCGCGATATCGCGCGGTCGGTATCGCGACGGATGTGATATTCTGAGGCGATTGATCCAGTTTACGCAGCGCGGGCAGGCGAGAACGGGCGTGCGATGTGAATCGTGGCGGGGACTTCCGCGTCGATCGCGCGAGCGAGCGCAGCGGTATCGGCGAGTTCTGTGCGGAGTTCGGAGATATGCGAG
>JBGANP010000038.1:0-33018 GCA_044222255.1 Phycisphaerales bacterium | reverse complement strand
CCTCCCCCTACCCTCCGCCATGCCGACCGTCCACCCCTCCTCCCACATCGATAAATCCTGCTCCGTCGCCCCCGATGTCATCGTCGGCCCCCACTGCGTCATCACCGGAAACGTCACCCTCCACTCCGGCATCGTCCTCCGCGGCAGCAACTACATCAACGGCGAAGTCGGCCCCGTCTCCATCGGCGCCCGCACCAAACTCTGGCCCCACGCCAGCGTCGGCTTCGAGCCCCAGGACTACAAGTTCAACGGCATCACCGGCGGCGTCACCATCGGCGAAGACTGCATGTTGCGAGAGGGTGCCACCGTCCACGCCTCCACCAAAGCCGAGCGCCCCACCATCGTTGGCAACAAGGTTTTCATGATGGTGAACACCCACGTCGCCCACGACTGCGTGGTGAAAGACCGCGTCGTCATGGTCAACGGCTCCGCGCTCGCAGGCCACTGCGAGGTCGGCTTCGATGTCACCCTCGGCGGTAACGCCGTCATCCACCAGTTCTGCCGCATCGGCCGCATGGTGATGATGTCCGGCGACTGCGCCGTGAACAAAGACGTTCCCCCCTTCTGCATCGTCAGCGAGCGCAATCGCATCGGCGGCCTCAACCTCGTCGGCCTCCGCCGCACAGGCGTGCCGCGCGACCAGATCACCATGATGAACCGGGCCTTCAAGGAGTTTCTGTATCGTCCGATGCTCCGCGAAGAAGTCGTCGCCGGTCTCCGCAAACTCGCCGCCGAAGGCGGCGGCCCCCTCGTCACCGAAATGGCCGACTTCCTCTCCCTCTCCCAGCGCGGCTTCGTCACCGGCTTCGGCAAACCCCCCCGCGGCTCCATCCGCGCCGGCATGGATGGCGACGACGAGTGATGCGCACGACGCCCATTTCTATCCCCGATGTCCTCGAACACGCCGACCACGGTGCCGCCCTGCGCATCCTCGCCTCCGGCTCCTCCGGCAACTGCTCCGTCATCGCTCTCCGCCGCGGCAACATCGTCCGCCTCGTTCTCATCGACCTCGGCCTCTCCCCCCGCCGCACCTTTCGCATGCTCGCCGAAATGGGCTATCGACCCGACCAGATCGACGATGCCATCATCACCCACCTCGATGCCGACCACTTCCAGCACTCCTGGCTCACCGCGCTCCCGCCGCACGTCCGAGTCCGCATGCACGAGCGCCACGAGCGCGAACTTCTCGGCATGGGCTCGAACCCAGCCGCCGACCGCATTCACACGTTCGATCACGATCCCTTCGAGATCGACGATGGCGTGACGGTGCGTCCTCTGCTGATGAGCCACGATGAAGCGGGTGTCGCCACCTTCCGCATCGACATGCCCGGTCTCAGCGCTGGCACGCTCGGCTTCTGCACCGATCTCGGCCACGTCACCGCCGACCTCGTCGGCCACCTCCGCGCCGATCTCTCAAACCACTCCGAATCACGCGGCGGCGGGGTGGACGTTCTCGCCATGGAGAGCAACTACTGCCCGAAGATGCAGATGGAAAGCGACCGCCCCATCTTCCTCAAGCGCCGCATCATGGGCGGCAGCGGCCACCTCTCCAACCACGAAGCCCTCGAAGCCATCCGCGCCATCGCCCCGCGCGAGCACGTCGTCCTCCTCCACCTCTCGCGCCAGTGCAACGACCCCGCGCTCGTCGCCGACCTGCACGCCGGAAGCGACTACGCCCTCACCATCTCCAGCCAGTCCACACCCACCCGCTGGATCCGCATCCCGCGCGGGGAGCGCCCCCTCGCGCGGCCGCTGGTCAGCACACGCATCGCCGCGACGCAGACCCTTTGGTCCACCGTCTGACCGCCTGCTTGTATACTCGGCCCCATGCGCGTGCTGTACGACGGGATCGTCTTCGAGAACTCCTACCAGCACGGCGTGCAGCGCGTCATCCGTGAACTCATCGAGCGACTGCCGCCCGAGATCGAGCCCGTTCTCACGCTTTCCACCACACCCAAATGCCCGCTTCCCGATGGCGCGACAGTCCGTCGCACCGCACCTCCGCTGCCGCGCTTCCTGCCCAGATCACTTCGCCGCGCCGTGCGAGATCGCGTCATTCCCAGCGCCATGCGCCGACTCGCCGAAGACAGCCACATCTTCCACTCGACCTACTTCACGCTCCCGCCAGCTGATATCCCCACGGTCGTCCACGTGTACGACCTCATCCCCGAGCAGTTTCCCGAGTGCTTCGCGCCCGGATGGGCAGAGCCCGAAATCGCGCGGCGCGCGAGCGCGATGCGAGCGGCCACGCGTCTGGTCGCCATCTCGCATGCCACTGCCACGGACATCGCCCGTTTCTATCCGGAGCTCGCCGCAAAGACGCGCGTTGTTCAGCTCGGGTGCGAGCATCTCGCTCGGCCGCTTGCCAACAATCAGTCGCGCGGCGATTACGCACTCTTCGTCGGTGATCGCAAGGGATACAAGAACTTCTCGATCATTCTCGATGCGATGGAATCCGCCGCGTGGCCGCGCGGGCTGGCTCTCACCGTGGTCGGCTCTCCGTGGCGCGACGAAGAGCTTGATCGCATCAATGGCATCGCCAGTTCACGCACGATCCATCATGCCGGACGCATCTCCGATTCAGAACTTGCGGGGCTTTACGCGAGCGCACGCTGCGTGATCTCTCCATCGCTCGGCGAAGGGTTCGGTCTGCCGCTTCTGGAAGCCCACGCGCTTGGAGCGCCGCTGGTGTGCAGCGACATTCCCGCGTCGCGCGAGGTGGCCGGGACTGCCGGGCTCTTTTTCGATCCGCAGCAGGCCGAAAACCTCATCGCGTGTATCACCGATGCGCTGGAGCCGGCCACACGCGATCGCTTGCTCGCGGCGGGGCGCGACAATCTCACGCGGTTTTCCTGGGATCGTCATGTGAAGGAGATCTCGGATATCTATCGCACCATCGCTCCGTAGCGCCACTACGGCCCGACCAACCACGCGGCTGATTCCCTGCGCATCCACTCCACGAGGCGCAGCTCGCCGAATGCGCGGCGGCGTGCTTCGGCCATCGCTTCCAGCCTGCGATTCCAGATCGTCGGATCCGCGAGGGTTTCCTGAACCGTGCGTATGCCTGCCTCTTGAAGATCGGGGAGTCGCACGAACGCCTCGGGGGGAATCAGTTTGTCCGCAGCACGTGAACCGAAATAGATCGGCAGCGACCAGCATGCGAGGGCATCCCAGAGCTTCTCGGTCACGTACTGCTCGCCCTCCGCGTAGTTCTCGATCGCGAGTGTGAACCGCGCGGGGCGCATCACGTGCCCTTTGCACCCAATCGCGCCGTGACCTCGCACATCCTCGGGCAGACCGCGTCCGTAGAGTTCCAGCGGCACGCCGGCCGCACGCAGTTTGCGATAGAACTCCAACCGCGCCAGATGGCCCGGGATCAGACGTTTACCCTTGGGAAAACCCGACGCGATCGAGACGAGAGGAATCAACTTCTCGCTGGGCGCGGCAGCCCGCAGCGACTGCACATCCGATTCGACCGTCCACATCGAGGGCAACACAATCGGATGCGTCGCCCGCGGATCGGGCGCGTACACCCGCATCGCGTGCTTCTTTGCCGTCGCGAACCACGAGTCGGGCAGATATGCGGGGGGCTCGTAGAACATCACGGTGGTGCGCGACGGATCATGTCCGAGCCACTCGAACGAACGTCGCATGGCATCATCATCCGCGCTTCGCGAGAGCCACTTTTGCATCGGGCGCCGCCAGCCGCGGGTGCGGCGCATTCCTCCCGGGGGCGCGGGCCATGTCATCACGAACCGGTGCGCGGCCTCCCGATCCCACCGCGCGATTTGCATCTGCTCGTGGCGTCCGAGGGGACCCTCGCACTGGTTCCAGAGGTAATCCGCGAACTTTCCCTGTTCATCGAAGACGCCAATGCACGCCGGGCCCGTTTCCATCCGGCGAGAGTACGCGAACTCCAAGCGCTCTGCTCAGGCGCCGAGTTCCCGCACCAGCCGCTCCCAACTCTCGACGCGTCCTTCGTGCTCGGCGATCTTCATAGCCCGAAGGCCGGGGCGCCACTCCAGCAGTCGGCTCTTGCGCATGCGGCGGCGGGCTTTGTCCAGTTCACCGCTCGCCCACGCGACGGCTTCCGGGCCGCGCGGCTTGCCTTCGGCGAGCCACTTCAGTTGCGCTTTGCTGAGAGAGACGCCGCGGGAGAGCCGCGCGAGGTACTCGACGGTTTGTCGGGATGCTGGAATCTGATGGCGGACTTGTGCTTCGGGGGTGTACCAGACCTCCCAGTCGCCGCGGCGGAGGCGCACGCACATCTCGTAGTCTTCGCCGCACTCGAGCCCACCGCCCTCGCGGCCGCCGAGCATGCGGTGTTCGAGCCAGCCGATTTCGAGGAGCGCACTCCGCCGCGCGGCGAAGGCCGCGCTGACCATGCCCTGATCCATGCGCTCGATGCACCGTTCATGTTTTCCGAAGTCCTGATGCGCGAGCATGGTGCGGCAGCGCAGGGCGAGCGTTGTTGGGCCGCTCTCCCAGAGCAGTTCGACCTTGCCGCCGACCCAACCGGCGCGGGGATGACCGTCGAGTGTACTGATCGCCGCGGCGGCCCATGCGGGATCGGGGAGCACATCGTCGTCCATCAGCGCGATATAGGGTTCGGTGGCTTCGCGGACGAACCGCGCGCGTGCCGCGCTTGTTCCCTGTACCTTCTCCACGACCCGCGTGATGTTCCACTCGGGATGTTCACGCGCGAAGGCATCGACGATCTCGCCGGTTCCGTCGGTGGAGTTGTTGTCGATGACGATGAGGCGGGTGACCCGGCCATTGACCCGGTCCATCGCGGTCATGGCGCGGAGGGTCTCCAGCACGCGCGGGCCGCGGTTGTAGGTCAGCAATCCCAGGCACATGGCGGATCCGGTCATCGGCCGCAGGATAGCGTGCCGCGCGGCCCGCTTTCGCCCATCGCGCTTCGCCCGCGCTTCCCCCCTACCCTCACCCCCTCACATGCCCGCACGCAAACCAGCAAAATCCCAGACCGTCGAAACCCCTGCCCCCGCGCCCAAGGCCGAGCCCAAGACCGCGAAAGCCGCCAAGGCGGACGCAGCCGCCAAGCCCGTCAAGCGCACATCCATCGCTCGCCCCGGCCCCACCGGCGAAACGCACCAGCGCTTCCCGACCACGAGCAAGACGGACCCGAAGATCGTGCGATCGTTCGCGATCGACGCGGCGCGGCTGCTCTCGGACAACAAGTGCTCAGACATCGTCGTCCTGGACGTGACGAAGATCAGCAACATGTCGGACTACATCATCGTGGCCAGCGGCACATCTGACCGGCAGATGGCCTCCAGCGGCGATGATGTGGCGAAGCTGGGCGAGCAGAAGAACTATCGCGCGTTCAAATCCGACATGGACCAGCGGAGCACGTGGATCATCGTGGACTTTGTGGATGTGGTGGTTCACATCTTCGAGCCCAACACCCGCGCACATTACGATCTGGAAATGCTGTGGGCGGATGCGGATCGGCTGGAGTGGGAGCGGCCGGACCAGATGAACCGGAACCGGGCGGGACTCAAGTAAAGAATAGAGGCCCGGGCGCAAGCTCAGGCCCCGTTGCATTCCGTCGTTCAGCGCTCTCGCCCGGGGCTACTTGCCGGGGGCCACGTCGGCGATTCCGCAATCGATGTATTGGCCGCCGCGGGTCTGCTTGCAGTGGATCGCGATGGTGTTGTTGCCGGCTTTCAGGAGGGCCGCGGCTTCCTTGCTCAGGCGCAGCAAGAGGTACGCCGACGAGTACCCCTTCAGCGTCATGGCCTGCACGCCGTTGATGTAGACCTCGGCGTCTTCATCGTGATGGATGCTCAGATACGGGCGTGTCGGCACGCTGTCGAGCGTGAACTCGGTGCGGATCCAGATGTCTCCGGTGGTCCACTCGGTGCCGATGACGGCGCCCGGGGTGACGCTCGTGCCGAAGCCGGCGGGGCCTTCTTTCCAGCTTGTGGCCGTGGCGTCGGGCTTCATCCAATCCGCGGCGGGCTCGGTCGTTGTGTACTTCCAGGTGCGCTTCGTACTACCGGCATCACCTGCGTGGGAGAGGATGGTCTTGATGACCGGCGCAGACTGATAGACCTGCTGGGTCGCTTCCTTGGCGCGAACAGGATCGACCTTCCAGACCTCGCGGTCGTAGGTGAGCCAGCCGTTGCACTCGATCTCGACATCGGTGGTCTGCGTGTACACGGCGGCGTTCAGGCCTTGCGCGATGAGCGCGGGGAGCTGGTCCATCATGGAGCAGTAGGCGGCGGTGACTTCCTCTTTGTTCTTGTATGAGCGATAGCCCCAGTTGTCCTTGTTGTTCACCCAGGTGTGGCCCTCGAGGGGAAGACCGAGGCCGCCGAACTCGCCGAGGACGGCGGCGCGCTTGTCTTCGAGGGCGGGGGTTTTCGGGTCGGGATACTCGTGGATGTCGTGGACATCGCCGACGCCCATGTCGTGCCAGCCCGAGGCGTTGTTGACGAGGCGGGTGGGGTCCCACTCTTTGGTCTTGAGCACGACCGACTTGGCCCAGTTCTGATCGTTTTGTCCCCAGCCCTCGTTGAAGGGCACCCACATGATAATGGAGGGATGGCCGCCGCGGGCGGTCATGATGTTCTTCCACTCGCGCTCGAAGTTTTCGGCCCACTTCTCGTCAAACTGCGGGAAGCCCTCGTCGAAGTCCTTTGATTTGAAGAACGAACTGGGCATGTCCTGCCAGACGAGGATGCCGATCTTGTCGCACCAGGTGTAGAAGCGCTCGGGCTCGACTTTGACGTGCTTGCGCAGCATGTTGCCGCCCATCTTCTTGACCGCCTCAATATCGAACTTGAGCGCCTCATCGGTCGGCGCCGTGTAGAGGCCATCGGGCCAGAAGCCCTGATCCAGCGGGCCGTACTGGAAGAGGGGCTTGCCGTTGAGCATGAGGCGGTTGATGCCTTTTTCGTCTTTGGCGACTTTGATTTCGCGGAAGCCGAAGTAGCTGGAGACTTTGTCCGTGCCCATGATGGCTCGTACGGTGTAGAGGTTTGGGGCATCTGGGGACCAGAGCTTCGCGTTCGTGATCGTGCACTTCAACCCGGTGGCGGCGACTCCTTGGCAGATCCCGACGACTTTGTCGCCGTCGAGCACTTCGATCTTGCAGGCCTCGCCCGCTCCGCCCGCTCCACCGACAGTCACAGCGAAATCAACCTCGCCCGTGCCGACATTCGTCTTCGCGACGATCTTCTCGATACGCGACGCGGCTACAGGCTCCATCCACACGGTCTGCCAGATGCCGGAGGAGGACTCGTACCAGATCGCGTGCGACTTGTCGTACTGCTTGCCGCGCGGCTGGCCGCCGCTATTGCCGGGGTTGTTCGCGATGACCAGCAGTTCGTTCAGGCCGCCGGGCTTGAGAGCATTGGTGATGTCGACCGCGAAGGGGTCGTAGCCGCCGGAGTGCTCCTTGACCTGCTGGCCGTTGACGAGCACCCACGACTGCCAGTTCACCGCACCGAAGTGCAACATGACGCGCTGGCCGCCCCAGCCATCGGGGATGGTGAAGGTGCGGCTGCAGTGGAGCATTTCCGTGCTCTGCACGCGGCGGGCGACGCCGGAGAGCGAGGACTCGATCGGGAAGGGGACGAGGATTTTGCCGGAAGCCTCGACCTGCGGGTCGTTGCCGCCGCTGACCACGCGATAGTCCCAGAGACCGTTGAGGTTCAACCACTTGTCGCGCACGAGCATGGGGCGCGGATACTCGGGGAGCGGGGCGGCGGGATTTACGTCCTTCGCCCAACGGGTTTTGATGTGATCACCGGCGGGCTTCCACGCGGCATCCTGGGCGTGGGCGGAGTCGTTGAAGGCGAATGCAGCGCTGCCAACAACCAGCCCTATGACGATGTGCGCGATCTTCATGCCCCGAGCATACCCCGGGAGACAATCGCGGCGGCGATGAATCCCTATTCAGACTTTTCGCTCTTCCCGCGCCCCATCCGTTCGTGCAGGAGCGATGCCACCACGCCCGCCACCAGCAGCCCGACGACCACCGCGAGCGAGACCGGCGTTCCCATCTTGAAGCTCGAGTGCACCAGCAGCATCTTCACGCCCACGAACGCGAGGATGAGCACGAGCGCGTGCTTGAGGAAGTGGAACTTGCCGAGCATGCCCGCGAGGAGGAAGTAGAGCGAGCGGAGCCCGAGGATCGCGAAGACGTTGGACGTCAGCACGATGAACGGATCGCCGGTGATCGCGAAGATCGCCGGGACCGAGTCCACCGCGAAGAGCACATCCGTGAACTCCACCACGATCAGCGCGAGAAACAGCGGCGTTACTGCCCGCCGCAGCGGGCCCTTACCATCCTCCGCCTTCACTTTCGTGAAGAAGTGCGCGCCCTCGTAGGTCGTCGTGACCGGCCACACCTTCTTCACCCATCGCACCAGAATGTTCTTCTCCGGGTGCACCTGCTCCTCACCCGCGAACGCCATCTTGACGGCCGTCAGAATCAGAAACCCGCCGAAGACATAGGTGATCCACGAGAACTTCGCCAGCAGCACCGCGCCCACCGCGATCATCGCGCCGCGCATTACCAGCGCGCCGAGGATGCCCCAGAAGAGCACCCGATGCTGCAGATTCGCGGGCACGGCGAAGAACTTGAAGATCACCGCGATCACGAACAGGTTGTCCACCGAGAGCGACCACTCGACGACATACCCCGCCAGAAACTGCCCCAGCGCGCCCGAGCCGCGCAGCGTCTCCGTCACGCCCGGCTGTCCCACCACCGGCACGTTCAGCCCAAGCCCCAGCCAGTGCCCGTTGTACGCGAAGTAGATGAACACCGCGAAGAACATCGCGCAGGTGCCCCAGACGCAGGTCCACGCGAGCGCCTCCTTCGCCTTCACCACGTGGGCCGTGCGATTGAAGACACCCAGATCGAGCGCCAGAAACACCAGCACCATGGCGATGAAGCCGGCATACAGCCACGACAGGTGCGTGCCGCCGAGGGCCGTCTCGGTCGCCGCGGCGGCGGAGCCCGTCTGTGCCAGCATCGCGTTCAGGTGTCCGATCAGGGTCATCATCCAAGCTCCTTGCTTCCGCCGCGCGACGAACAACCTGCGGGCCGCGATCCTCGTTGGAATCACAACCTTCGGGTGCTGGTCTTGCGCTTTGCGAATCCTCGCAAGGAGTGGCCGGGAGCGACGAACATCGCTCCGTGTTGACGATCCACTCCGCCCGCTTGTCCGTCGTGATCGTTCAATCACGCCGTTGCGGGACGCTACTCCCCATCACACCCAACCGTAGGCAGCCCCTTGGCGCACTCCCCTGACATCTGGTACCATCTTTTTCCCTCGTACCGGCCCCCTCCTCCCACAATCCCCACCCCCGCCAGGAGCCACCCCATGTCCAAATACTCAATCGCCTGGATGCCCGGTGATGGCATCGGCAACGACGTCATGGAAGCCACTCGCATCGTGCTGGACGCCATGAAGCTCGATGCCGAGTACATCCACACCGACATCGGCTGGGACTTCTGGTGCAAGGAGGGCAACGCCCTTCCCGACCGCTCCATCGAGATTCTCAAGAAGACCACCTGCGGCCTCTTCGGGGCGATTACCAGCAAGCCGCAGGATGAGGCGAAGGAGGAACTCGCGCCCGAGCTCAGGAGCAAGGGGCTCGTCTACTTCTCCCCGATCGTCAAGCTCCGGCAGATGTTCAACCTGCACACCAACATGCGGCCGTGCAAGACCTATGAGGGCAACCCGCTGAACTACCGCGGCTCGCGGCTGAGCAACCCCGAAGCGAAGGATGTGCTCATCGATCAGGTCATCTTCCGCGAGAACACCGAGGGGATGTACGGCGGCGTGGAGTTCTTCCCGCTTCCCGAATCCGTCTACACCGCGCTCTGCGCCAACCCGAAGATGAAGCCGTGGAAGGACAAGGGGCTGGAGAACGTCGCGCTCTCGACGCGCATCGTCAGCGTGCAGGGGTGCACGAGCATCTGCCGGCAGGCGTTTGAATATGCGAAGAAGACGGGCCGCAAGCGGGTCACGCTGGTGGAGAAGCCCAATGTCCTCCGCGAGACGGGCGGGCTGATGACCCGGATCTTCCGCAAGATGGCCGAGGAATACAAAGCAGCGGGGATCTGGGCCGACGAGGCGAACATCGACGCCATCTGCATGTGGATGTTCAAGAACCCGCAGGACTACTCCGTCCTCGTCGCGGAGAACATGTTCGGCGACATCGTGAGCGACCTGTGCGCGGGGCTGGTCGGCGGGCTGGGCTTCGCGCCCTCGGCCAACCTTGGCGACACCTACGCGGTCTTCGAGCCCACGCACGGCAGCGCGCCCAAGTACGCCGGGCAATACAAGGTGAACCCGCACGCGATGTTGCTGACGGCGAAGATGATGCTGGACTGGCTGAAGGAGAGCGACAAGGCGACGCGGCTGGAAGCGGCGGTCGCGAGGGTGATTCGGGAAGGGAAAGTGAAGACGTATGACATGGGGGGGAAGAACACGACGATCGAGGTGGCGCAGGAAGTGGCAAGGTACGCGGCCTGACGAGCCCGACGCGCCAGCGAGGGAATATTCACCACTGAGCACACCGAGAGCACTGAGAAGAGGATTCACCGCCGAGGCGCAGAGGTCGCGGAGAGATGCACTTTCCGGAACAACGGGACAACCCATCGCAAGCGTGTCAGGACACATCTTCGCGTACCTTTTCATGGCAGTTGGCCCGGTGGCGGCCACATCGTGGATCTGGCATTTCGCGAGGAAGAGTTCTGGGCTGCGAAGATGGACGGTCGTCGCCGGGTCAGTGCTCTTTGCGGTTGGATGGACCAGCTTCATGGCCGCGGGCGCGGCGGCCACCGGCGGCATGGACTGGCTTCCAAGCTCGTTTGAGTGGCCCGTTGGATGGGTAACGAAATCTGTCCGCACCAGTGACGGGGGCTATGCCATCGCGCATGAGTCTGCTGCGCGTGTCCAGCTCTCGATGAGCATCTCCGGTTTCTGCGCGGATGGCAAACCGAAACACGCGGCGGATTCACGCTCACTGCGCTCGAAGCTGGAGGATCGAAGTTCACACGTATCGCGGGAGTCTTACGCATACGTACGACGCGATGGGCACGCCGATCCCCACGGGATCACGAAAGTCGGCAAACCCCTCGGGCGTTTCTACAACATCTTCCCTGACGTGGCTCCCAACCCCGTGGTGGGGCTGGCCGCTCACCACACCCGCGATTGCGGGCGGTGTCATGGCCTGCGGCATGGGCGACGCGATCTCGAT
This sequence comes from Phycisphaerales bacterium, assembly GCA_044222255.1. GTDB lineage: Bacteria > Planctomycetota > Phycisphaerae > Phycisphaerales > UBA1924 > UBA4658. Next base: position 21,774 of record JBGANP010000038.1, on the reverse strand, counting down.
ACGCAAACAGCCCACTCGCCCGCGGAAGGACCCTCTCGAGAGCAGGTGGACGTGAGGGCGGGGACTGAGCTCGCCGCGGGACCACCCCCCCGTGCGGCGCGAGACAGGTAGCCCGACCGTGAGGGAGGGCGTGGGCCGCGCGGTGGGCGTACGAGAGCCCTCCCTGACGTTCGGGCTACTTGTCGGGCGGGGCGACGGGGTCCGTGAACACGGGTTGCCGTGTGCGCGAGCGTTTCAGCCCGCGACGCAAAGCGATACCATTCCCCATGGATGCATCCGCCCATCGCACCCGCGACCTTACCATCGCGATCGCGAATGCGTTCGTGGCGGCAATATGGCTGCTGCTGGGAGTGCTCCGGCTGAACTCATCAAGCGACCCAACGCTCGGGTATTTGAGTCTTGCTGTTGGGGGAGTCTGGTCGCTGAGTGCACTGTGGGTGTGGCTCCGATTCCGACGTTTGGAACGTCGTGATCTTGGATCAAGCCGCTCAAATCGCGCCGCCAAGCTTTGACCGCCCGCGCACCCCTGACCAAGCGGTATGCTGTCGCCATGGCTCCAATCCATTTCCAGATGCGTCTGGCGTTCGTCCGCTCCGCGTGTCTTTTTCTGCCGCTTCTCTTGCTCCTTACGGGCTGCGCCGCTGCGGGGAACGCACGCAACCCTGCCCCGTCCACGCCCTCCGCGGGCCTCTCCGGCCATCTCCTCATCGTCGGCGGCGGGCTCGATGATGACTCGCGACTCATCTACGAGCGATTCGTCGAGCTCGCAACGCACGCCGGTCGCTCGCCGACCATCATCATCGCCACAGCCGCGAGCGGCGATCAGGAGGTCAACGCCGTCGGCAAGATTGAGGCCCTTCGCGCCTACTCCCGCGGCGCACGCATCGAGGTGATCCGGCGGGAAACGCCCGCGGCGGATGCCGTCGCGCTCATCGACGCGGCCACCGGCATGCTCTTCACCGGCGGGGATCAGAAACGCATCACCGCCAAGTATCGCCCCGACGGCGTCGATGGCCCCGAAGCCCTGGCCATGCGCCGCCTGCTGGAGCGCGGCGGCGTCATCGCCGGGTGCAGCGCAGGCGATGCGATGATGTCCGACCCAATGTTCCTCACGGGCCGCAGCGCGGATGCGCTGGGCATTCCCACCACGCGGGCCGACGCGATCATGGGCCCGCAGATCGGCGCCGGCATGGGCTTTCTTCCGTGGGCGATGACCGAGTCGCACTTCTTCGAGCGGCATCGCTTTGGACGGCTCGTCGCAGGGTTGGAAGCGGCGGGCAGGCGCATCGGGATTGGTGTCGGTGAAGATGCGGCGGTGGAGGTGGACCTTGCCACGGGCGAACTCTTCGGCGTCGGCGTCTCCGATTCGTTGCTGGTGGACATCGGCTCGATGCGCCGCGACGGGATCACACGCAGCAGCATCCGCGCTCGCGTGATCCGCCGGGGCATGGGGGTCCGCATCGCGGGCGACCACGCGTTGCCAGGCGAGCCGCCGCCCAAGCCGCAGACCCGCGTGCAGATTCCGGTCGTTGAGGAAGGCCAGAACCGCCAACTCGCCTCGTGGCGATTCTTCCTTGCGGCCGAGCGCATTTGCGATGCGACGCAGGTCATCACGCTTGATGGTTACGAGCAGAAGGCGTGGCCGGACGGCCGCGGCTGGTCCGTCGTTGACATCACGCCGCTCCCGACCAAATAAGGATGTCCCATATGGCGCACGCCGCTCCACCCCCACCACTCGCCGCAGCCATCCTCATCACCTGGCGCCGCAACGGCGCGTACGCCGCGCGGCTTGTGGGCGATCTCTCGCTCGCGCAGTATCTCGCGCAGCCCATCGCCGGACGGATGCTCAACCATCCCGCGTGGGTGCTCTCGCATCTCAACATTTACACGCGCATCTGCATAGCCATGCTCCGCGCCGAGCCGTTTGCCGATCCCATCGATGCCAAGTATGGGCAGAAGTCCGAGGTCTCGGATGACCCGACCGACTACATCCCCGGCCCTGACCTGCTCGCGGCCTATACCGCGCTGCACGCCGAGGCCGAGCACGCGCTCGCGGCCGCGACCGAGCACATCCTCGCCGCTGCGAACCCGCTGGAACGCTGGCGGGCCGTGCATCCGACGGTCGGGGACATGCTCGTGACGCTGATGGTGAAGCACGAATCCGCACATCTGGGGCAACTCTCCGCGTGGAGGCGCGCCCTCGGCCTGCCGCGCGTGCCGATGTGACCGTTCAACCGGCGACGAACTCTTCACGCCGCGTGTACACCACGCTCTTGGCGGCAAGCTCCTTCATCACACGGTCCAGCATCCCGGGCATCGCGCCGAGGAACTCGGGGGGGACGACGCCGGGCTTCTTGAGCTCACCCGAAGCGATCATCCGTGCCACGGTCGTGCAGGGCAGCGCGGTGGTCCGCGACATGCTCGTTGCCTTGCTCGCCTTGTCGTAGAAGTCCACCAGGTCCCAGGTGCTCCGCACACGCTTGCCGCTGCGCGTTCCTTCCACCGAGATGCGCATGACCGTCAGGTCTTCCTCGCCCGGTTCGTACGTCCACTTCGGGAACATGACGGCCGCGGTCACATCGCGCGGCTTGATGCGCTTCCCGCCGACATCAATCTCCACTTCGGAGAACAACCCGGTCTCTTTGAACACCCGCATGAGGTCGTAGTGCCCCGGATACCGAAGCGTCTTCTCCTTCATGTTGGGCACCTTGAGCGTGTACGCCAGCGAGCGGAGCCCGTCGGTGTTCACGGCTTCGAGCGTGCCGAGTCCGGAGAAGTCGAGCCACTCCGGTTCGGTCAGGGCTTCACGCACGACGATCTTGCCGTTTTCCACCAGACGCGTCGGGCGTGTGTACTCCTCGATCACATCCGACGGCGCGAAGCCGGCCTTGTATTGGAAGGGCCAGCGCCGCTCGCGGGGGAGGCCGCCGACGTAGATGGCGAGCGATTCGGCGGTTCCATTTCGCTGGAACTCGGCGACCTCGTGGCCGCAGATCATGTTGGACATTCCGGGGGCGACGCCGCAATCGACGACCGCGGTGACGCCGTGCTGCTTTGCCAGCGCGTCGAGTTCCATCGCATCCTGCGCGAAGAAGGAGATGTCGCAGTAGTTCTTGCCAGCTTCGATGATGGTTTTGAGCGATGCGAAGCCGATGCGGCTGGAGAGGGCGCCGAGGACGATGTCGAAGGGTGCGATGAGCTTCCGCAGCGTCTGCGTGTCGGAGACATCCGCGAGCCGGGACTGGATCGTGCTTCCCGCCGCCTTCGCCCGGGCGACCGCCGCGTCGAGCGCGACTTCCCGCGCATCCGCAATCGTCACATCAAAGTCCGAGGCCATGTCGGTCGCCATGACCGAGCCGACCATTCCCGCACCGAGGACGATTGCCGTTGGCATAAAAACTGGCCTTTCGCAAGTAATAGAAGGCGGTAGACTACGCAACTTCCCGCACGCATACAGGAGCATTCCCGATGGCCTCGCATTCCGCCGCACCCGCCAAGAAGTACCTCTCCCACGATCTCGCCGAGTGGGCCTGCGCCCTGCGATATGAGCATCTGAGCCCCAAGGCCATTGAGGCTGCGAAACTGTTCTGGTACGACTCGATGGGGTGCGGGCTCGGCGGTTCGCAGCAGGAGGATGCCCACATTCTGCTGGCACACTACCGGGAGATGGCGGGGCTGAAGGCCGGAGAGAAAGGTAGCGGGCCGTGTACTTGCTTCGTGACTGGGTTCAGGACGAATCCCGTGGACGCGGCGTTTCTCAACGACCACATGATCCGGGCGATGGACTACAACGACATTTACTGGAAGGCCGATCCGTGCCATCCGTCGGACATCATCGCGGGGCCGCTGGCGCTGTGTGAGTACCTCGGGCTGGGCGGCAAGGATCTGATTCTGGCGACGATCATCGCGTATGAGGTGGAGCAGCGCTTGTGCGAGTTCGGGCTTCCGGGGATTCGGGAGTATGGATGGCACCACGCGACGCTGACGGCGTTCGCCGCGCCGATTTCGGCGGGGCGTGTGCTGAACCTGACGGTGGACCAGATGGTGCAGGCGATCGGGATCAGCGCGAGCAGGACGTTCACGCCCGGCGCGGTGACGGCGGGGAAACTGACGAACATGAAGAACACGGTCGATCCGTGGGCGACGCGCATGGGCGTCGAGTCCGCGCTGCTGGCGAAGCGCGGGTATAGCGGGCCGGAGCACATGATCGATGGCAAGGAAGGGCTGTACGCGGTGTTCGGCCACGTGCAGTACAAGGGCGCGGCGGCGAAGTTCGATTCGGCGATGCTGCTGAAGGATCTGCCGAGGTCTTCGGGCGATCACTATCGGATTCTGGATTGCGGGATGAAGTCGTTCCCGATCGAGGCGCTGAGCCACGCGCCGCTGACGGCGATGATGAAGTGCGTGAAGGAGAACCAGATCAAGCCGAATGACGTCGCGGAGATCAAGGTGGAAGTCATCGCCCGCGCGGCGGACATTCTGGGCGATCCGCACAAGTATCGGCCGGACTCGAAGGAAACGGCGGACCACTCGCTGCCGTACTGCATGGCGGTCGGGCTGATCGATGGGATGGTGACGCCCTTGCAGTTCAAGGAAGAGCGCGTGATGGATAAGACGCTCATCCCGGTGATGGACAAGGTGAAGGTGGTGGCAAATCAGGAGTTCGAGGCGCTCTTCCCGAAGTTTCAGCCGAGCCAGGTGACGATCACCACGACGGCCGGAAAGTCCTTCACCAAGCGCGTGGATGTGCCCAAGGGCGACCCGCGCGATCCGATGACGGCGGAGGAGATCGGCGTGAAGTTCCACGCGCTGGGCGATGGCGTGATCGGCAAGGGCGCGTGCGACAAGTTGGCCGCGGCGGTGTTGGGGATGGAGAAGATCGGAAATGTCCGGGAATTGACAGGTTTGACCGTCCGGGCGTGATGCGTCCAGGTGATTCCGATCCGCGGGGCGTGGCCAACGCGTGCCCCAAACAACCTCACGACGCATTTCCAGTCTGTAGCCTTGCAAGACCACGCAGGGTTTTGTACACTCGCGCCTGACTGGGTGGATTCGATCACCGGATCCCAAACAGTCTGCGGTCACTCCGCGACATTGCTGTGGGCCCTTTGCCGAAGGGCACACCAAGACCGCAGGCCAAGTTCGGCACACGTCTATTCGTGACTCGTGGCAACGCTCGCTTGGGCACTTCCCAAGCGATTTGCTGTGTCATTTCGATCGTGCGATCACCTTGGAGACGCATCGGTCGCCCACTGTTCGGAGATTCTGGCCCCAGATCCGCTTGCCATGCTCCAAGAAAGACGGAAATCGGTGGGATGGTGTTACACGGCCGCTCGCGGTTGCGTGGATGGGGTTGCGACGTGTGTTGTGATGCGGGTTTGTCGGGCGGGGCTGGTTTGTCGGCGTATCGCTCACCTTGAAAAGGAGATGGACATGCTTCGCAAGATGATCCTTGGAATGGCCGCACTCGTTCTTGGCGCGGGCTCGGCGTCGGCCCAGCCGGTGCACTTTGCGGCAAAGTGGGCGGCCCCAGCCTCCAGCGCACGGCTGGTCGCGACTTTCGACCTGGACGTGGCGGCCCTCGCCAATCCGGGCAACAACGATGGGGGCTTTGGGACGGTGCTGACAAACCTGCGGATGAGGGCGTATGGAACACAAAGCGGCGACGGTATGTGGTCCCAGTCGGACTTCAACCACATGGCCTTCAACTGGATCACGGCCGTGAACCCGACAATCGAATGGGTTGGCCAGCCGCAAGCAGGTGGTCAATGGGGCATCGGCACTCTGACGGACTTCAACCTCTTTGCCAATACAAGCCCCGACTTCACCCCTACTGCCAGTTTTTACAACCTGATGGGGGTCCCCGGCTTTCAGTACCTGAACTTGACCAGTTTCGCTCCGGCCACGCTGAGCAGCGGGGCGTGCTTCAGTGCCGCAGGCACCTGCACGGTGGTCTCCGAAGCGGACTGCCTGATCGATAGCGGGAACTTCCAGGGTGTGGGCAGCACGTGCGAACCCGCCGTCACGATGCACTCGACGACGAGTTCCACCTGCAGCGCCACGCAGTCGCTGACGGTCACCATCGACACGGCCAGCGGACCCCCGAACAACATCATCGCCGGCGGCCAGTTCTTCATCGGATGGGACCCACGCCTGGTGCTCAGCAGCGTCTCGGCCGGGGATGGCCTGAGCGTGATCTACAGCGGTCCCGATGGCGATGGACAGGCCATCGCCGTCGGCATCCCCGATGGCGGCGCACTCGTGAACAACCAGACCATGGTCACGCTGGCGTTCGACGTGGTAGTGGGCCAAACCCTGTCGTGCAGCACCACCTCGCTGGTGTACTTCCGCACCACCGATATCCCCTCGCGTCTGACCGACAACGAAGGCAACGACCTCAACGCCACCATGACGGGCCTCGCACCCCTCTCGGGCAACATCACCGGGCCGGTCTTCCCCGGATTCGAAGGCGTTGGATTCAACGCCGACCCGGGATCCTGCAGCATCGCCACCCAGACCCTTCCGGCCATCATCGCGACAGACTCCTGCGGCCAGCCGGTCGCCGCCTTGCCCTCGATCGACGGCACCGCGATCACCTTCCCCTACCCGTTCCCGGCGGGCGACACCACAGTCACGTGGACCGCAATAGATGCGTGCGGCAACTCGTCCACCACGACCCAGGCCGTCTCCGTCGCCAGCTCGAACACAATGACGGTCACGCTTGAACTCGACGGCTCTCCCGCCGGCTCGTTCACCCGTTGTATCCAGTTCGGACTCTACAGCGGCGGAGGGTGTCCGCCGGTGCAGACATTCAACACCGACGTGGTCTTCAGCGGCGGCGTGGGCACGGCCACCTTCTCGGTTCCGTGCGGGAACTTTGATGCCATCACCGCAACCGACCCGCTGCACACGCTCCGCCGCACGGGAACCCTTGGCTCGTCCAACTTCGCCATCTCCGGCGGCGCCTATGTCGTCGATTTCACAGCGGCCTCCCTCAAGCCGCTTCTGGGCGGCAACTTCAATAACGACCGGTACATCGACATCCTGGACTTCGGCGGATACAGCGGCCGGTTCGGACAGCACCCGGACGTGAACGCCTCCGCCTGCGGCTACGCGGCCGACTTCCGCAACCCGGACTTCAACAGCGATGGCAACGTGGACGCGGCCGACTTCACCTTCATCCAGTTCAACTTCCTGAAGCGGCGAGATATCGATCCCTGCGGCACGCCGCTGGCTGAGCCCGGCCCGGTGACGGACATCTCCGTGGCGGACCTCGTGGCTCAGGGCATGCGGGACCTCGCCATGGCCGACTACAACCTCGATGGCCGCCTGAACAACGCCGACATCGACTGGGTTAGCCAGCACGGCCTGCCGCGATGCGCCGCGGACTTCAACGACGACCAGACCGTGGATGTGCAGGATGTCTTCAGCTACATCAACGCCTGGTTCATCGCCCACCCCAAGGCGGATGTGAACGCAAGCGGGCAGACGGATGTGCAGGACATCTTCTCGTTCCTGTCCGGCTGGTTTGCCGGTTGCAACTGACTCGGTGTTGTGCTCCACAGGCCGCAGAACACGGGCCTCGCCTTGGTGCGAGGCCCGTGACAGGGCGGCCGGGAGCGAAGCACAACGTTGTACCGATTGACAATCAACTTTTTCAAGGAGATGGACATGCTTCAGGAGTCTTGTGGCGGAACTGGCCCGGATCAACACACGCATTCGAGTCCGGGTGATCGACCTGGACACACCGCGATCGGGCGGTGGGCCCAGCGGTCCATGGTCATCGCTGGCGCGGTCGCGGGAATGCTGGGCATCATGGCTTCGGCGGATGTTGCCAGCGCCCAGACGAATGCGTCTTGGAGAAAACTCTCGCCGGCGACCAGTCCGTCAGCGCGAACGCAGCACAGCATGGTGTACGACCCGGTGCGCGACCGCATGGTGCTCTTCGGCGGGGCGTCAAGCTTGTATGGCAATGGTGACGCCGAGACTTGGGAGTTCGACGGGACAAACTGGGTGCAAGTCACTACCCCCACCAGTCCGACGCCGAACGCGCGGCACACAACGGTCTACGACTCGACGCGCCACGTCGTCGTCCTGAGCGGAGGGATCGCCAACGGCAGCGCGACATGGGAGTACGACGGCACGACCTGGACGCAGCGCATCCCGGCGAATCCCCCTTATGGCCCATTCTCGTTTCTTGGGTGGTTCTGGGATCTGCTCATGGTGCACGTCCCCACGCGCGGGACTTCTCTTCTGCTGGGGCCGAACTTCGACCCGGACGTCTCATGGGAGTGGGATGGAACCCTCTGGACTCCCAGTTCGGCCGGTTTCTACGCATGGGACGGGGCTATTGCCTACGACTCGACGCGAGACCGCATCGTCCGGTTTGGGGCCACCAACGCCAACGGCGCATTCTTCGCTTTCCACAACGATGTTGATGCGTTCCTGAGTAACCCCCTCCCGCTCCAGTCCGCTACCCCACCGGCCCGCTGGGGAAACTCCATGGACTACGACACGCAGCGCCTGCGCATGGTCATGTTCGGCGGCACCGGTAACGGTGTCTATACAAGTCACCCTGGCACGCTCCTCAACGACACCTGGGAGTACGACGGCGCCACCCAGACCTGGGCGCAGCGCCCTTCGGTTATTCAACCCTCCCCGCGCATGGATCACGCCATGGCGTATGACTCCCTGCGGAACCGCATGGTGCTGTTCGGCGGCTTCACCGACAGCGGCTCCAGCGCCGAGACATGGGTGTACGACACCGCCAAGAGACTGGTGCTGCACACGCCCGTCGCGCACGTATGCGACCAGTTGACCGTTCAGATCGTTGGCACCGGCGATCTGAGCAACGTGGTCGGCGGACAGTTCTTCATCGAGTGGGACTCCCAACTCTCGCTCACCAGCGCCGTCGCCGGAGCGGGCCTGGAGATCTTCTACGACGTTGCGAACGGCGCCACCGGGCGCGACATCGCCGTCCGTGTCCCGGATGAAAGTCCGCCGGTTGGTGCTCAGGCCATGCTGACGCTCACCTTTACCGCAACCACCACCGATCCGGTGTGCGATCTGGCGAGCGCGGTACGCTTCCGCTCGAGCGGCATCCCCTCTCGTCTCACGGACGATCAGGCCCAGGACCTCGGCACGACACTCGTCGGGCTCGACCCCGTCTCACTCAACAGCGCCGATCCCGTGCTCCCCGGCACGCTCCCCTTCCAAGAGTACAGTGCCGACGCCGGATCCTGCAGCGCGACCCGAACGCTGTCGGTCGACGCGGTCACCTGCGACGGCACCGTTCCCGCCATCGCCTCAATCAACGGCACACCCATCACGTTCCCGTATGCTTTTCCTGTCAACTACACGGGCATTCGGTGGACGGCGACCAACGCGTGCGGGGTGACCAGCAGCGTGGATCAACTCGTCTATGTCGCACCGGTGAATCACCTCTCCGCAACGGTCACTCTTGATGGCGGATTCACGGGGACATCCTTCACCCGGGGCATTCAGTTCGACCTCTATACAACGACTCCCTCGTGCGCCATCGCGCATTCCGTGTGCGTGGATGTGCTCTTCGTCGACGGCGTCGGCACCATGCAGTTCGATGTGCCCTGCGGCGACTACGCCGCCATCACCGCGACCGATCCCAAGCACACCCTCCGACGCACCACGACCCTGGGCACCTCCGGCTCGTCCTACACAGCGGCCTTCACCTCCACCGCCGGCAAGGCCCTCAAGTCCGGCAACATCAACAACGACGCCTATGTCGACATCCTCGACTTCGGTGGGTACTTCGGCAAGTACGGCCGCCCGACGTCGGCGAACACCCCCTGCGGCACCACCGGCCTGAACGCGGACTTCAGCGGCGACGACTTGGTGGACTCGGGAGACTTCACCTTCATCCAGTTCAACTTCCTGCGGAGTCGCGATGCGAATCCCTGCGGGGCCCCGCTGGCGGATGAAGGCCCGGTCTCGGATATCTCCGTGACGGACCTGGTGGCCCGCGGCATGCGTGACATCGCGCTGGCCGACTTCAACCTCGACGGCCGCGTCAACACCGCCGACATCGGCTGGGTCACCCAGCACGGCCTGCCGCGGTGCGCCGCGGACTTCAGCGCCGACCAGGCGGTGGACGTGCAGGACATCTTCGCGTTCCTGAACGCGTGGTTCATGGACCACCCCAAGGCGGACATGAACGCCAACGGGCAGACGGATGTGCAGGACATCTTCTCGTTCCTGTCCGGCTGGTTTGCCGGTTGCAACTGACTCGATCTCACCTCCGATCCGCCGCCCGGGAAACCGGGCGGCGGTCATTTTGCCGAATGAGCACCGGGGCCCGGCGGCCTCGCTTGTATCAGAATCCACGGCATGGCGATCGCGCTCCGGCGCGGCGTTTCGCCACGCCAAGCGCGGATCGGGGCCCACGATTCCGGCCAGATCGAGGAACTTTCCCCGAACGGGTTGGCTGCTGCGAACGGCATACTTGCGGTGTTCGAAGTGCCGACAACTCCCCCCGATCACCGATGATTTCCCGATGCTCATCCCCATCGAGTCCATCACCGAAACCGCCTGGCGCGCCCTGCAGCGGGGCGCGGATGAACCCTCGCATGCCATGCATCTGCTCACGCTTGCCACCGTCGGCATTGACGGGCGGCCGTCGGCGCGGCTGATGATCAACCGGGGGGCAGATCGCAGTTCCGGTCGGTTGTGGTTTCACACGGATGCGATGACGCCCAAGGTTGGCGAGATGCGGACATCGCCGTACGCATGCGTGACGGCGTGGGACGGAGCGCTGGGCATCCAGCTGCGCGTGTACGGCGGCGTGCTGCTGCACCAGCGGGATGCGGTTTCGGATCAGCACTGGGAGCAGATGTCCAGCGCGGCGAAGTGGCTGTATTCCACGCCGAGCGAGAGCGGCGGCACCGGGTCGGGACAAGAGCCCCCGGACTTGCGGCTGCCGCGCGACAGAAAGCAGTTGCCGCACGTGCTCACTGCGAGGCAGCGCGATCACTTCGTGGTGATCGAACTTCGCATCGAGACGATCGAGTGGCTCCAGGCGACGCAGACGGAGCACCGGCGCGCGGTGATGCGGGCGGAGGAACACTGGGTGGCCGAGCCGGCATAGGCCCGTGTTTGCACACGAAGGGCCGCGGATCGACGAGCCGCGAGGATCGCGCCTATAGTTGCATTCAAGCCGGTGGCCTCAGTCTTGCTCTGAACGCACGGAAACGCGTGGAAAAGGGCAAAACCAACTGGGAATCTGCTGGCAGCGTCCTTCACGCGACTCGCGGGAATGGGCGTTCCACCCCAGTACGGCCGCACTTGCTCCAATCAGGTTGGACCAGGCCAAGCCCGAAACGTCAGGAACTTTGTTGCGCTCGCGCTTTCGGCGAGAGCGTGGCGGGTTGTTGGCGAGTACACGCGAAGCGCATGGGCCAGTTGGCCCATGCCACGAGGAATAGACATGGCATTCAAGGCACTTCAACTCAACGACACCATTCTCCGCGCTCTGGCCGATGAGGGGTACACCACACCGACGCCGATCCAAGCGAAGGCGATTCCACCGATCCTGGAGGGCAAGGATGTGCTGGGTTGCGCCCAGACGGGCACGGGCAAGACGGCGGCGTTCGCGCTGCCGATGATCCAGCGGCTCACCGAGATGCCGATCGACAAGACCCATCGGGGGGCGCGGCATCCGCGGGCGCTGATTCTCTCGCCGACGCGCGAGCTCGCGGCGCAGATCGGGGAGTCTTTCGCGACGTACGGACGGCACGCGGGGCTTTCGCACACGGTGATCTACGGCGGCGTGAGCCAGTTTCACCAGGTGAAGGCGATCCATCGCGGCGTGGACATCATCGTCGCAACGCCGGGTCGGCTGATGGACCTGATGGAGCAGCGGATCGTGACGCTGAAGGATGTGGGCATCTTCGTGCTCGACGAGGCGGACCGGATGCTGGACATGGGCTTTATTGAGCCGATCCGGCGGATCGCGAGCCAGCTGCCGCGGCCGCGGCAGACGCTGCTGTTTTCGGCGACGATGCCGCGCGAGATCATGCACCTTGCGGACTCGCTGCTGAAGGATCCGATCAAGGTTGCGGTGACGCCGGTGGCGTCGGCCGCACCGCTGATTGCGCAGAAGCTGTACATGGTGCAGATGCGGCAGAAGATGGCTCTGCTGGAGTATCTGCTGGATGACAAGGAAGTGGAGCGGGTGGTGGTGTTCACCAAGACCAAGCACGGCGCGGATCGTGTGTGCAAGAACCTGAACCACGACGGGGTTCCGGCGGTCGCGATCCACGGCAACAAGGCGCAGAACTACCGGACACGCGCGCTCGACGGCTTCAAGAGCGGCAAGATTCGCGTGCTGGTGGCGACGGATGTCGCGGCCCGCGGGCTGGATGTGGACGACATCACGCACGTGGTGAACTTCGATCTGCCGATGGAGCCGGAGGCGTACGTGCACCGGATCGGGCGCACGGGGCGTGCGGGGAAGACGGGCATCGCGATCTCGTTCTGCGATTCGCACGAGCGCGATCTGCTGCGGCAGATTCAGCGTTTGACCGGCAAGACGATTCCGGTGGAGAATCTGCCGACGGACCTGCCGACGAACGACCATGGAAGCTCGATGGGTCGCGATGACCATCGGGAGGGTGGATCGCGCGGCACCCGGGGCGGATATCGGGATGAGCGGGCGGCGCGGAATCCGCGGATCGAGGATCGCGGATTCTCAAACGGATCATCAAATGGGCCGTCGTATGGACAGTCGTACGGGCAATCGACGTATCGGCCGCCGCAGCGGAGTGGTGGTGGCGGGGGCGGATATGGCGATCGTCCGATGCAGCAGCGCGACCATCACGCACCGCGGCAAGATCGGCCGGCGTTTGCTGAGCAAGCCGCAACGGTGACGACGCGGCCGGTGGTGATGGATGAGCATCGTCCGGCGCGACCCGCGCCGGCGGCACCGCAGCATGTGCCGCATGCCCCCCACTCCTCGCATGCACCGCGCACGCCGCACGCGGCGGATGCTGGTGCACCGATGGCTGAACAGGGCGACATGAGGCCAGCGCACGCCGAGAACAAGAAAATGCATCGGAAGGGACAGGGACCGGCGACGAAGCCGACTCGCACCGGGCCGGTGTCGGGAAGCGGTGGGCCGCAGGGTGGGCATGGCGGACATCGCGGACATTCGTCGGGCGGGCCTGCGTTTGGCGGGCCACGCGGCGGGCACTCGGGTGGACCGGCGAGTCGGGGCGATGGTGAGCAGTCTCGCGGTCGTCGCGGCGGTCCGGGTGGCGGGACGCGCGGCAAGCTGTTCTCGCGTGGTGGGCCGCGCGGGGGCGCGGGCCGGTAGTTTGCCCGGGTCTGGTTCTCGGACATGACAGATAGAGCGTCGTAGCATCCGGCCCAATAGAAAGGGCCGGATTTTCTTTTTGCGGGTTGAGTGATTGGAGATGACCGGCGATCTCTGAGGACTGGAGATTGGGTTGCAACACCACGGGCCGCTCGCTGCCCGTGCCACCCGGATGGAAAGATTGTGCCACCTGGAAATCAGGTGGTCTTGGTATCTAAGGAAAGCAGGAACGCGATGAAGAATGTACTGGTGCTTGGCGGCGGCAAGGTTGGAAAGTCCGTGGCGGAACTGCTGCTGGCGTGCGGGCGGGGGAGTTATCGCGTGACTCTGGCGGATCGGGATGAGGCGAATCTGCGGGAGGCGGAGTTAAATCTGGCGCGGTTGAAGACGCTGGTGCCGCACACCACAGAGTTTTTGACCAAGAAACTCGACGCCAGCGACAAGGGCGCGGTGCGCGAGGCGATGAAGGGAATGGACTATGTGGTGTGCATGCTGCCGTACAACTTCGTGGCCGGTGTGGCGGAGATCGCCAACGAGTTGGGCGTGCATTACTTCGATGTGACGGAGGATGTGGAGACGACCGACCAGGTGAAGGCGATCGATGCGGGCGGGAAGGCGAAGGTCGCGCTGGTGCCGCAGTGCGGACTCGCGCCGGGGTATGTGGCGATCGCGGCGTATGACATCACGCGCGATTTCACGATGCTGCACGATCTGACGCTGCGCGTGGGGGCCTTGCCGCAGTTTCCGACGAACGCGTCGAAGTACAACATCACCTGGTCGGCGGCGGGGGTGGTGAACGAGTATTGCGAGACGTGCAATGTGATGCTGAACGGGCGCGAGGTGCGGGTGCCGGCGCTGGAGGGGCTGGAGCACTTCTCGTTCGAGGGGCTGGAGTACGAGGCGTTCTACACCTCGGGCGGTGTGGGAACGCTGATCGAGACGCTGAGCAATGAGAAGAAGACGTGCGAGGAGAGCAGAATCGCGTACAAGACGATTCGGTATCCCGGGCACCGGGATCTGATGAAGTTTCTGTTGGAGGATCTGCGGCTGAACGTGGAGCACGCGACGCCGAACAAGAATGGGCGGACGTTTGACCGCGCGCTGGCGATCGATCTGCTGGACCACGCCGTGGCGCGGACGCTGCAGGATGTCGTGGTCGTGTTCATCAACGCGATCGGCGTGAAGGACGGGCGGCGCGAGCAGGTGAACTTCCGGCGGTCGATCCACGCGACGGAGATGTTCGGGCGGGTGTGGCCGGCGATCGAGCTGACGACGGCGGCGGGGGTGTGCGCGATGGTCGATCTGCACCGGCTCGGGAAGCTGCGGCAGAAGGGACTGGTGCGGCAGGAGGAGTGCTCGCTGGCGACGTTCAACCAGACGATCTTTGGGCTGGCGTATGAGGCGCCGGAGAGAATTGAGGGGGCGGCGCTGGCGAAGTGAGAAACGGGGGCTGGGGATCAGGGGCTAGAAAGACAAGCGGGCCTGCGAGTTTCGCAGGCCCGTTTGCTTTTGAGGGATAGAAGAAAAGCGGTGTGGCGGGACGCCCATGCTTCGGGGTTAGATGAGGAAGGCCTTGACGAGGATGTCGCCGATGCCGACGAGGGCGGCTCCGGCGATGAGGCCGGCGCAGATGGGCTCGTGGGTGTCGACGAAGACGCGCTTCATGAAGCTGCCGCCTTCGGGAGAGCCCGGGGCGTGGGAATCGCCATCGGTCTTTTTGCCAAAGAGTTTGCCGCAGGTCCAGAAGAAGACGGCGCCCATGAACATCCAGAGGGTGGAGTCGGGGGGCAGGACGATGCCGAGACCGAAGGCAACGGGCGCGAAGGGAGACTTGCCCTTGGAGAAGACGCGGACAAGCTCGAAGACAACGCCGATGACGGCGGCGATGGCCATGACGTTGAGCGCGCTGGGGTGGATGATCGCGGTGAGGCCGCCCTCGCCGGTGAGACCTTGGATGAACTCGCTGATGCCCTTCCACTGGAGCGCGGCGGTGAAGGTGAACTTCTCGGTGACAAGCGTGGACTGGATGTCTGCGCCGGGCTTGTAGTCGTTCATGAAGAGGAGGTAGAAAAGGGGCGTGGAGGCGCACGCGCCGGCGATGATGCCGATGATGTGGCCCCAGACCTGATGGCGCGGCTTGCCGCCGAGCATGTAGCCGGGCTTGATGTCCATCAGCAGATTGGCGGCGTTCGAGGCGACCTCGGTGGTGATGGTCGCGGTCATCAGGTTCGTGGGCGGGTGCTTGGGGTTCATCACGCCGAAGGTGAACTGCGTGATTTTGGAGAGCGAGCCCGTGGGCGTGATGCTGGTGGCGGCGGTGGCGTTGGCGGCAATAAGTGTGAGAACGACGGTGAGCAGGATGGCGAGCGCGCCGTGGTGCCACTGCACGCCGAACCATGAGTGGGCCATGATGACGCCGACCGCACCGACGAGGGGGATGCCGATCCAAGAGACTTTGAGCGGGACTTCGATATGGGAGAGGATGTCCGCGCCCTCTCGCTTCTTGCCGAACATGCCGGTGAAGGCGGAGATGATGACCTTGGGCTTGGCGAAGAAAGCTGTCATGGAGGCACAGACGAGCATGGCGACGCCCGGCCAGAGGAGCCAGCCGGTGAGGACATCGCGGAAACTGAATGTCGAATCGGGAGTCAGGACGACGCCCTTGCGCTTGACCCACTCGTTGCCGATCGCGATCGGAGCGGCGATGGCGTAGGCGGTGATCATGCCGAGAAACATGTTGATGGCGTAGCGGATGTTCATCAGGCCGCCCGCGCCGAACATGGCGAGTTCGATGGTGGGCGAGAGGCCGAGCTTGCGGATGTCGATGCCGTTGAGCGTCGGGAGCGGGGCTTTGCCGGCGGAGACGAGGTCGTAGTACCACTTGTCGAGGGACTCGCTGAGCCAGACGACTTTTTGCAGGCCCAGGAGTTTGACCTGCAGGAACTCCTGGTAGGCCTCGCCGCAGAGGAACTTCAGGCCGCCGGCGAAGAGTGCGGCGCCCGCGAGCACTTTGGCCTTGAAGAGGCCGACGCGCGGGTCGGATGTGTAGAGGGTATCGAGAACGACGCCACAAGCGGCGCCTTCGGGAAAGGGGGCCTGCTCATCGTTGATGAAGCGTCGCTTGAGGGGGAAGGCGACGAGGACGCCGAGGATGCTGAGGACAACGTTGAAGAGGAGCATCTGCCACCAGGGCATGACAGTGTTGGTCACCATCATGTACGCGGCGATGCCGGAGATGAGCGGGCCGGTCATGTAGCCGGCGGAGGTGGCAACCGACTGCGAGGCGTTGTTTTCGAGGATGGTCATGTCCTTCGCGCCGAGGGTGGCCATGACCTTGAAGGCGGCGAAGGCGAGGATGACGGAGGTGAGGCCGACGCCGAGAGTCCAGCCGGTTTTCGCACCGATGTAGAGATTGGTGGCAGAGAGGACGCCGCCGAGAAGGAAGCCGGTGATGGCAGAGCGGAGAGTGAGCTGGGCCATGTCGCCGCGATAGACGGTGGTGAGCCACCAGCGGTCTTTCTGCTCGCGGGTCCAAGTACGGATCTGTTCTTCGGTGAGTTGGGGGATGGCCATTGCGGGGAAGATATCGCGCCCGGGGGATGGGCACAACCCCGGCGCGCAGAGAAAGGCGGCCACGGGGGCACGCGCGGGCGATCTATCACCATGTGCAAGAAAACCCGGTTCGGAGAACCGGGGTACCCATGATCAACTACTGCCGTAGATCAGGCCGATGGCGGTGGCGGTCATGGCGATGAGGGCTTTGATGAGGGACTCACCGGCGATCAGGCCGCTGGCGATGGGGACGTTGAAGGTTTCGGCGGACTTCTTGTCGATCTTGGCCCAGATCCAGGCGATGACGGCACCGATTGCGAAAGAGAGCGCGCTGGCGAACGGGACGACCCAGGAGAGGCCCAGACCCATTGCGCTCGGGAAGAACTTGCGGTACTTGGCGGGGATGAGGTACCTCTCGATGAGCGGGAGGGCGATGCCGACGAAGCAGCCGGAGATGGGAACTTCTCCATGACCTTCTTGGTCGGGACCATGAGATACCAGATCGGGACGATCGCGATGGTGCCGAAGAAGAGGCCGGCGAACTGGGCGATGAACTGCTTGCGTGGATTCGCGCCCAGGAGGTAGCCGGACTTGAGATCGGTGAGGAGGTCGGCGGAGGAGGATGCGCTGTTGGCGGCGATGCCGGCGGCGGCGAGGTTGGGGACAATTTGCTTCGGGTGGAGGAGCGCGAAGGTGAGCTGCATGACCTTGCCCATGGCGCCGATGGGCGTGGTGTCGGTCTCACCGGTGGCGCGGCAGGCGACGAGGGAGAGGACAAAGGCGAGCGCGACGGCGATGAGGCCGGCGTACCAGGAGATCTGGAAGGCGACGACCTGCAGGACGATCATGGCGATTGTGATGGGGAGCATGCCCGCGAGCATCCACCAGCCGGGGACTTCGATGGCCTGCATGGCCGCGTCGGGGGTGGGGTGGCCGGCATCGGCCTTGGCCTTGGTAAAGGCGCGGGCGATGGTGCGCCACTGCATCATCAGAGATGTGAGGGAGGCGAAGACCATGAGGCCAGTACCGGCCCACAGCGCCCAGCGATACACGTGGAAGATGGTGCCGCCGGCGACGAGTTCGATGGAGGCCACATAGCCGGCATCGCCAGCATGGGCGGCGTCCATGGCGAGGAGTTTGGGGGCGACGAAGGCGTACAGGAGGAGCGAGCCCGCGAGCATGGAGAGGGAGACCCGGAGGCCGGTGATCATGCCAGCGCCGATGAGCAGGACGCTGGGCTGGAAGCCGGAGTCGATGAGTTGCTTGCCCTGGAAGCTGAAGAAGCCCTGCTCAGGGTACTGGCCTTGCAGCTGGATGTTCACGAGATGCTTCTTGAACCACGCGAACATCTGGCCGAGGGGACCGATCTTTTCAGCGGTGTCTCCGTCGGTGTTCAGGACGCCGATGATCGCGCCGCAAAAGAGGCCGATCACAAGTGAGTAGGCCTTGTAGACGGCTTCCTTGCTCGCGCTGTACAGGGACTTGAGCGTTTCCGCTGCGGCGATGCCGGAGGGGAAGGGGAGTTGCTCGTGGTTGATCATCTGCCGCTTCATCGGAATGGCGAGGAAGACGCCCATCGCGCCGGTGAGGAAGGTGAAAGCGGCGACGAGCCAGATGGGCTGGACGTTGAGGGTCTTGATGATCGCGGAATCGCCGTTCTCCAGAAGGAGCATCGCGCCGAACATGGTGGCAATGGTGGAGCCGGTGGAGTAGCCCGCCGCGGAGGCGGTGGACTGCATGCAGTTGTTTTCCAGCAGCGACATCTTCGTCTGCCGGAAGAGGAGCAGGACGCCAAAGGCAGCGAGGAGGATTGAGAGCACGCCAGCGAGGATGTACGCGACGATCCACGCGGTGGAGGTGTCTGGGAAGAAGATCAGGGCGAGTGCGGCGAGAACCGAAACGCCCTTCCACCACAGGAAGACGATGCCGCCGATGGCGATGACCGGGGCGAGGAGGCGGCCGATGATGTTGCCCGCGATCCCGGCGATGCCGGACCAGATGACGTAGGACATGACGCAGGCGGTGATGGCAACGCCGAAGGACCAGCCGATCGTCAGCGTGGTATAGAGGTTGCTTGCGGACATGAGCATGCCGAGGATGCCGCCCATGAGCACCGCACGGAAGGTGAGCTGCGGCATCTTGTCGCCGGCATAGACATACTTAAACCAGTGCGCATCTTTCTGCTCGGGCGTGGCGTCGGCGGGGAGCGGCGGAATGCCCTCGATCGGAGAGACGGTCGTGGCGGTCAGGTGGGGATGGTCGTTGGCTGGGCCGGCCATGAGGGGGATGTCCTTGGGGAAAGGGCCGCATTGGAGGGGGCGGCCGCGGATTGAGAGCGAAGAGTAAAGGATGCGCTCAGAGAGGGCAACCGGCCGGGGTTGGGCAGGAAAGAGGGGAAACGGACGGAACCCGGCAATCGACCGAACGGGACGAGGGCCTGCACGTATTGTGAAGGAGCCGGAGCTGGCCGTGGCCGATCCGCTGGGTATGACCGAGGGCCGCCGGGACGCGAATTGAACGACTCAGACATCTCTTACTGGGAAAGACCACATGCACCCGACTCGCAACGACCTGTCCGCAAAGACCCGCACCGCGGTGAACAAGGTGCTCGGTGAGCTCTCGATTGATGCGGTGGACCTGTTCACGCAGATCAAGCAGGCGCACTGGAACGTGAAGGGGGCGAACTTCATCGCGATCCATGAGCTGTTCGACAAGGTGGCTGAGTGCGCGGAGGAATGGGGCGATGAGCTCGCGGAGCGGATCGTGCAACTGGGCGGGACCGCGCTCGGGTCATCGCGCGTGGTGGCGAAGGGGACGACGCTGCCGGAGTATCCGGCGGGGCTCGTGCGCTCGAGCGATCATGTCGAGGCGGTGAGCAACGTGCTGGCGATCTTCGGAAAGAAGGTGCGGGCGGCGATCGATGCGTGCGATGAACTGGAGGATGCGGTGAGCACGGACCTGTGTACGCGCGTCTGCGGCGAGGTGGACAAGCAGCTCTGGTTTGTGGAGTCGCACTCGAAGCGGTTTGGGTAATGCAAGAGTTACCGCGGAGACGCTGAGTGCGCGGAGGAAGGCGAAGGGCTACCCCTTCGTCTTTGGGTCCGCGAGGAGTGCTCGCTCCGCAGCGACGGCCAGCAATGCGCCGAGCGTGGGGGCGAGGAGATAGGCCCAGAGCGCGGTGGTGTGGCCGCTGAGGATCGCGGGCGCGAGCGATCGTGCGGGGTTCATGGATGCGCCGCAGATGGGGCCGGCGAAGATGGCTTCGAGCGCGACCACACCGCCGACGGCGATAGCGGCGGTGATGCCCTTCTCCTTCGGACCCGTGGAAACTCGGAGAATCACGAGCATCAGGATGAACGTGAGAACGGTTTCCAGGATGAATGACTGGGCGATGCTCCCCGCTGGCAGAGTTTCGCCCAGCGTGGGCGACTTGGGAAAGAGCGCGAGCAGAAGGCCCGAGGCGGCAAGCGCGCCCAAGACCTGTGCGGCGATATAGGCGGGAGCGCGGCGGGCCTCGAAGCGACGGGCGGCGACGAAGCCGAGCGTGACGGCGGGATTGAGGTGCGCGCCGGAGATGTCACCGACGGCGTAGATCATGGACATGACAATCAGCCCGAATGTGATGCCGATGCCCAGATGGGAGACGCCGCCGCCGGTCGCGGTGTTGATGACAATCGCGCCGGTGCCCGCGAAGACGAGGGCGAAGGTTCCGATAGCTTCAGCGAAGAGCTTGTTCATCGGCCAACGGTATCGGGCTCGGGGGATGGGAACTCGGCGAGCCACGAGACAATGGCCGCGTCGATCTGGTCGCGCACATCGCGGAAGGCGGCGAGGCGTTCCTCCTCGGTGCCCTCGGCGGCCGCGGGATCGGGGAAGGGCCAGAAGAGCGTGGTGAGAGCGAAGGGCTGGATGCGGGGGCAGGACTGCTGGGCGTTGTCGCAGACGATGATGGCGTAGCGAACTCGCACCCGACCAAGAAACTCCATGGTGTTCTTGCTGGAGAGGCCGGAGGTGTCCACGCCGATCTCTTGTAGGGCCTTCATAGAAAGCGGATTGACGCCCTTGGGCTCCATCCCCGCGGAGTGCGACTCGAAACGGTCCCCGGCGCGGTGGCGCAGGAGCGCTTCGGCCATGATGCTGCGAGCGGAGTTTCCTGTGCAGACAAAGAGGACGCGGGGAAGTGCATCTTGGCCGTGGGTGGTCATGTCCGATTGTTGCCGGAAAGGGGTAGGGTGAGTGTAAAGAACACGTTTAGATTACTGGGACCAATGACCAGCCCCCGGGCAAGCGGGGGCGGGTCTGAAAGATGTTGGCAAGCGGACGCTCAGGCCGCCATTTTCATTGAGACCGGCGTTGCGGAGGCGACGAAGAGCCCGCCGCCGCCGATGCCGAAGTTGACGTTGAACTGGGCGGGAAGCCCGCGCATTGTCGAGCGCATCGCGGTGATCTGGTAGACCACGCCCGCCGAGCCCGCGGGGAGCGTGGCGTCGGTGAACTGGCGCGTGCCGACGACGGTTAGGAAGCCGAACGCTCCCTCGCCGGTGCGGCGCTGCACCTCGTACACCGTCCCGCTCACGCCCGGCGGATTCGGGCACTTCCACTTGAGCATGACCGCGCCGCTCTGGTCGATCCCGGCGGTGAAATCCGTCGGGGTGCCCGGCGGGGGCGCGGGCTGGGGCGCGGCAGGCATCGGGAGCTGCGCCAAGCTGTACACGACCGAGGGATTCGCGGCATTCACCGCGAACGCCTTGATGCTCGCGACGGTGTCCGCGGCCACCTTGCGGAAGGCGCGGATCGATTCGCTGGATGTGGTGTACGCGGCCTTCTTGGCCGCGTCCGCGGCCAGCGCGGCCGTGTAGTCGGACCTCGCCTTTCCA
>JBGANP010000037.1:29148-32670 GCA_044222255.1 Phycisphaerales bacterium | reverse complement strand
AACGAGGCGGACGGGACTCGAACCCGCAACCACCGGATCGACAGTCCGGTACTCTAACCAATTGAGCTACCGCCCCAACATGTGACCGGAACTTTGGCGAAAATCGCCTCGGAGCCGGGGGTGAAATGTAGTCGCAAAGCCGCGTGGGTCAAGCCGGAAGGCGAATCGGGGTGATGAGTCAGATACCCATTTTACGGGCGGCACATGTGGCTCGCACCCGCAACAACCCAACGAACCCGGCACCAGATCACGTCCTCGCCTCAATCCGCGAGTTTGATGGTGTCGGCGAACTTGCCGCCTCCCTCGGCGGCCTTGTGGACCGAGAGAGCATCGCCATTGGGACCGATGATCTTGCCCTGCATGAACATGTACACGCATGCCGCGAGCAGCGCGAGCACGGCCGCGAAGAGCAGGCCTGTGTAGATGTTCATCGTGGCGCCCCGCTGCAACTGTCCGGCGGGCATCTGCATGCCGTACTGACTCATGATCGTTTCCTGACTCGCTCGCGTGGGCGGCGATAAAGGTCGGTGGTTTCTGCGAAGACAGACGAAGCAACTGGCAATCAGAGGAGCGAGGAGAACGAGGCGTCCGGCTCTGGAGAGCCGGACCACCAGTTCACCAATCACTCCAGGCGGCTGAGGACGGTGTCATCCACCGAAAGCGTGCCGGGCTTGAAAGTCACGCGGCCGACGGCCTTGGTGGGCTCGACGCGGGTGAGAACGATCGTCGCAACGAAGGAGTCGCCGTGGGAAATGTTCATCAGAACGTTCTCCTTCAGGCCGCGGTTGGAACCCTCGCTGATGACGACCATGTCGTCGCCGGCGGGGCTCTTGAAGATCTCACTGACGCGGGCTCGAACGATCGGGCCGGGCAGTTCGCGGGGGGCCATCGTCTTCGCGGCCATGTTGGTCACGCCGCCGGAAGCGGCGTTCTGGGCAAGAGAGGCGTTTGCGAGCTTGAGCTCTTCGAGCTGCTCCTTCAGAGCACGGGCGTTCTGCTCGAGCACTTCGCGCTGGCTGGAGAGGTCGTTGATTTTGTCCAGTAGCTCGATGGAGCGACGCTCGCCGGCGAGCGAACCCTCGCGGAGCGTGGTGACTTCATCGCGATAGTTCTTGATGAGCGCGGCCTGTGTCTGCGTCGTCGCGTTCAGCTGCGCGATCTGGCTGGCGGAACGATCCGCATCGGCCTGCGCCCGCTGCACATCCGTGCGGAGCTGGGTCCGCTCGGCGTTCAGGTTCGCGATGTCCTTTTCCTTGGACGCGATCATGTCGTTGAGGGACACGATCGTCTTGCCCTGGTCCGCGTTGAGAAGGGCACTCTGCTGAACCTGCTGCGCGGCATCGGACATCGCCGCATTTTTCAGGTTCATCTCGGCCTTGATTTGCGTGCGAAGCACGTTCGCGTTCGCGGCGTAGGCCATGGTCAGCGCGGCCAGCAGCAAGCTGAGCACGGCGCAGAAGACGATGAGAATCTTGGTCACAATGTGCACGGTCGGCTCCTCGCGGGGTCGCCGGACGACTCGCCGCTCTGCGGCGTCAATCGTCGTCCGGTGGTTCATGCCCGGACGTCCTGTCCGGGCGGCTGCTCGTATTTGCTCCCCTTGGACTCTGCTATCCGCAGGGTTCGGTCGGGAAGTTTCCACCCCGAACGGTCTTGGACCATCCGGAGACCGCCCACGCCACCCGCTTCGGCGGGGAGTTGGTCGGGTTTCGGGGGCTAGTGATACCCCAGAACCGGCCCTCCTGTCAACCCGGGGAGGATCAAACCGGCCGGTTTGGGGGCAAGTCGGATGTGTATAACTCGTCACGGCACCGGCCACGTACTGCGAGCGGTTACCTGTCGGTTATTTTCACGACGGCCGCAGCCGCCGAAACCCGGACCCGACCATCGGGGTCGTCCATGAGTTGGGAGACCAGTTGCAGGTTCTCCGGCCGCTGGGTCTCGCCGAAGAGGTTGGCGGATTGGGCCCGGAGGGTCTCCTTGCCGCCTCGGAAATACTCCCGGGCGATGTACGAGCCCTGCGGCTGCCCCAAACGGGCCAACGAGGTGGCTGCGGCGACGCGAAGCTCGCCGGGAATCTCCGCTCCGCTCTCGTCCTTGGTCGCGGTCATCTCGATGAGACGGTTGGTCGAAGCGGTGTCCTTAACCTGCCCGACGATCTGGATCGCGAGCACGGCAGCCTCAAGGTCTTCCGGCTTCGCGGGATAGAGCGCAGTCCGAATATCCGCGATCGCAGACTCATCACCAAGCTTGACGCGGGCCTCGGCGAGTTGCAGGTCAGAGATTTTGACCATCGACGGATTGGCGCGGGCCGACCTCTCCTTGTGCGCATCGCGGAGAAGTGGAATCGCCGACTTCTCGCCAAGCTCGCCGAGGATGTATGCGGCATGGGCCCGCAGTCTCGGGTCGGACTCGAACAGATAACCCGCAAGCGGAGATGGATCGATGTTCTGGCCGCACCGCTTCAGCGCGAAGATCGCGGATGAACGCACAAAGGGGTTCTCGTCCTGAAGCAACGGGCGCAGACGCGGCGCGAGGTTGGCAAGCTTGGCTTTGCCGATGGCCAGTGCCGCGACGGCGCGAACGCCGACGTTCTGATCCTGCAGCGCGGTCTCTGCGACGCCTGCAAGTCGGGCGGGAGTTTGCACGAGCGATTCGAGCGCGTTCGCGCGCTCTTCCGGGCTGCCCGCCTGCGCGGTATTCGCCAGCAGCATGAGTGCCTTTTCGCGGAGGGATGCCCGCTCGTTGCTGGTCAGCGGGGTCACCTTGGGCGAGGTCGGCTGCGGGTCATTCGGAGTGATGATCTCCGAATCCACGTTCTTCTTCGCCGCGGCGCGGGTCGAGGCCGAGCTGCGGGTCGGCTTCTTCGCGCCGCCATCCTCACACGCGCCCAGCGCGAGGGATGCGAGGCAGCAGGTGGTCCAGCAGGTCGTCCAGATCGTTCGTTTCGTGTGCATACGCCCCTCGGGGTGGCTTGTGAAATGTTCGCGAGCGGAGAAAATATCAGATCGTCCCGGCGGCGAGATGCCGGCTGCGCCGCCAGAGGACAAGCGTACCGGCAAATCCGATTCCCATCACGACGTACGCCGGAACCAAGCCGATGCGTTCAAAGATTGTGGGCGAACCGGCAGGGTCAAACCGGAGATTGGCCAAAAGAACGCCATCGTTTCGCTCATTCGGACCGGGCCTGTCCAGAAGTTGCTGGGTGATGATTCGTCCCCGTTCGTCAATTTGGCATGAGATTCCGGTGTTTACGCAACGGGCCATGGAAACGCCAAGTTCCAGGCATCGCCAGCGGGCCGCGAGCATGTGCTGCTGCCGATTGGTGTCCGATGTTCCGAACCATCCGTCGTTGCTGAAGTTGATGATCACCGGGGAGCGGCCCTGCGGCGTCCCGTCGCCCCGGACCAAGCGACGACAGAGCGCCGATCGCGTAGCCTCGAAGCAGATCGGCGAGGCGATCCGAACCGTCTTGGTTTCCAGTTCCTGCCGCGTGACCGGAAGTTCGATGCCGGTGACACG
>JBGANP010000037.1:0-29085 GCA_044222255.1 Phycisphaerales bacterium | reverse complement strand
TCAAACTCCATGCCCGCCGCGCCGAGTCCGACGACCCAGTTCTGAATCTCCGGCCAGCGCCACGCAAGCGGGATGACCTCGCCGAAGGGCGTCAGTTCAACCTTGTCATATCGAGTGGGCTGCGAACGCCCCTTGTCGATGAGGACGACGCTGTTGTAGATGCTGCTGTGCTTCGGGTGGCCGCGTACGCCGAGATCCGCGAGCAGGTCGCCATCGACCGCTGTGCAGCCGATCAGCAGCGGAACGCCGAGTTCGGACTGCAACGCGGCAAGTTCATCCGCGAACTGCGTCGCCGCAAGTCCGGATTTGTAGTGAACGCCGCCCTCTCGGAGCTTCGCAATCGCTTCCGGATTCAGCGCCATGCCCGGGAACATTGTCTCGGGCCAGCAGATGACATCCGGCGATGGACGGGCCGCGGCGGCAGCGCGAGTCAGATCCATGAACCGCGCGAGATCCTTGGCCCGACTTTCAACTGACCAGCCCATCTTGTTGTCTTGCGGCAGATTGGTCTGCACGACGGCGATTCGCAGCGACTTAGACGATGTGTCCGGCATCGCGCGAAACTGCAGCGGCAGACCCAACAGGAACCACATGACCGCAAGGACGCTCGCGCCGATTCCCCCCCACCCGCGCGGCACACCAGACCATCCGGCCGCATCCGCCACCGCGCCCGCCAAAGCAGCGCAGAGAAACGAAACGCCATACGCCCCGATCGTCGCGCCGGGCGCGGCGAAGAAGGGCGCATCGATCAGCGGCTGCCCCATGACGAACCAGCTGTAGCCACCGAGGACAAACTCGCCACGCAGCACTTCGAGCGCGGTCCACACGATCGGCACAAGCAGCGACATCGGAATCGGCCAGTCCGCCCGCCGCGCGTGCGCGATGATCCACACGAACGCGCCGACATACAGCGAGAGATACACGCACAGCAGCGGATACCCCGGGGCCGCGATGTTCCACATGTAGAACTGCTCGACCGCGAAGAACGGCAAGGTTCCAACGGCCACCAGCACGGCCGCCCGCTTCGCCCGATCCGGCGCGCGGCAAGCCGCCCAGAGCAGCGGCGTGATCGCAACAAGCGCGAGGGGCCAGATGCTCACAGGCGGCAGGGCGATCGCGAAGCACGCCCCGAACACCAGCCCTGCCAGCACAAAGCCCCACCATGGAGCGGCGGGGGGCGGCGGAGTTCGTACACGAACGGGAGGGGGCATCAGCGTCCGGAGTAGTCGATGATGCGGGCGAGTTCGGTGCGCAGCTCGGCGCGGGGTACGACGCGATCAACCATGCCGGCCTGCTTCAGATACTCCGACCGCTGGAAGCCCTCGGGCAGCTCCTGACGGATGGTCTGCTGAATGACGCGAGGACCGGCGAAACCAATGAGCGCCTTCGGCTCTGCGATGATCAAATCACCAAGCATTGCAAAGCTCGCCGTCACGCCGCCCGTCGTCGGGTCGGTGAGCACGCTGATGAACAGGCCCTTGGCATCGTCATGCCGCGCGAGTGCCGCGGAGGTCTTCGCCATCTGCATGAGCGAGAGCCCCGACTCCTGCATGCGGGCTCCGCCCGACCCGGAGACCACGATGCACGCAAGGTTTCGCTCGGTCGCGGTTTCGATCGATCGCGTCACGATCTCGCCCACCACGCTGCCCATCGAGCCCATCATGAAGCTCAGGTCCAGCACGCAGAGCATCGCGGGGCGGCCCTTGATGAAGCATGTGCCCGCGACCACGGCGTCGGTCGCGCCGGTCTTAATCTGCTCGGCGAGCAGGCGGTCCTTGTAGGTCTTGAGGTCCTTGAACTTCAGCGGGTCCGTCGGCGCAAGGTTCGTGAACATCTGCTCAAACGAACCATGGTCGGCGATCTGGCGAACGCGCTCGTGCGCGCCGATTCGGAAGTGGTGCGAGCACTCCGGACAGCAGTGCAGATTCGCCTCCATCTGCTTGCGATAGATCATCGCCTCGCAGCCCGGGCAGCGCAGCCACAGACCTTCGGGCACCGAGCTTTTGCGCGGCGCGATGTCGGTCCAGGTCTTGGCGACGGTCTTTACTGGGCTTTTGGTCTGCGTTTGCGTCATCAGTCCTTGTCCTGTTTCGTCTTCTCCCGAGAGCATCCTGCTCGCCGGGTCGGGTATGAACACATGCACCCGAGGGCCTTGAACTCAAACTCCTACTCAAGATCAGGCGGCCGATGCTGCGTTTCGCCGCCGGCTCGTAGCGACGAGCCGGGGGTCATTTCGAGGAACGTCGTACCACTCCGCGTCGGGCCGGTCCTTCAACATCGCCCAAAGCTCGCAGATATCCGCACCATTCAAGAAACACCGCATCAGCCCCAAGGCGATCGGTCGGACCACGATACCGATGTTCGATCCCGCACGGTGGCCACCCACGACCTGCCCGAGCGCCTCCTGCACCCGCGCGGCGTATCCATCCACCTGATCACCCTCCGGCGCCGTGATCCCCGAGGGGTTGTCCATGAACTGACGGCCGGCGGAGCAATACCTCTGCTCCAGTTCCCCGTACCGCAGCCCCTCCCAAAGCCCGAGGGCCATTTCCCCGAGTTGAGGGACGGTCGTGACACGCCTCACCCCAGTCGCGCCGGCCAGAAGCTTGGCAGTCGCCCGAGAGGCCTCATCGGGGGCCGTGGCGATCGCCACGAGCTTCTGACCCGCGAACGCGGCGATCTGCTTTTGGGCGGTCTGAGCCCCATCCGCGGCCATGGGAAGGTCCGCCGCCCCCTGCACGCGTCCAAGCAGATCCCACTCCGTTCGACCGGAGCGCATCAGCAGGACCCGCGAGTAGCTGTTCTTGCCCATAAGCGATGGCACCAACGCCCGACTGTCCCGACATGGCAGTACGCGCTTCCTGGCGCGAACGGCCGCGAACCGCTTGGAGGCCATCGATTCGGGGATCGATGGTCGTTCCAAGCGGGGGGAGTCTAGCAATTTCCATCGGCGGGTCGACCGTACAGACAGTACTCTACAGGCCCGATAACCGGAATAGGGGTCTGATAACGTGCCAAAACAGGGCGTTGTTACCCCACTACCGGGGATTAGATCGGCTCCCGTTTCCCGCGAAGGGCCTCAACCGCCTCCCGACGATCGGGGGGTGGGACCCCGAAGACCGCCGTGGCAGCGACGAGCACATCGCACCCGGCATCCAAGACTTGCGGTGCCGTGGCGGAGTTGATGCCACCGTCCATTTCGAGGCGCTGGTTCGGCGTAAGTTCTTCGGAGATGGCCTGCGTCTTGGCAAGAACTTCGGGAATGAACTTCTGGCCGCTGCGGCCGGGGTTGACGGACATCACGAGGATCAGGTCGAAGTGCTCCAGCTGGGGCATGATGCGATCGACCGGAGTCGGAGGGTTGATGGCAAGGCCCACGGTAATCCCGAGGTCGCGGATGCGCCGGGACATGGCGGCGATCTCGTGCGGGGGGATGACCTCAACATGAAAGGTCAGGTGATCCGCACCTGCGCTGACAAACGGCTGGGCGTAGAGCCAGGGGTCGGTGACCATGAGGTGGACATCGAGAAACGCCTCGGGGCAGGCCCGGCGGACGGCTTTCACCATGTCTGGCCCCATCGTCAGGTTCGGGACGAAGTGGCCGTCCATCACGTCAATGTGGAGGAGGTCGGCGCCGGCACCGGGGCTGGACCACTGATCGGCCGCGCTTGGAGCGGCGGCGAATCGTGCCGGGGTTCCAACCGGGGCGGGCTTGGCAGAAGCGAGCACATGGCGACACTCAGCCCCCATATTCGCGAAATCTGCGGAGAGAATGGAGGGAGCGATGAGGGGGAGGCGGAGGGGGTTGGTGAAGAGGTTGCGCACAGGGGGAGAGTATCAGGTGAGATTCCCGGTGTCCGAAAGAGCTGGGGCAGATCAATCGGACACATGGGCGAGTAGGCCGATGCCACGTACAGTCTCCCCCTTTTCAACGGATTGACATGCCGACCAACTCCCCCACTTCGTTGCAGGCTATCGCGCACCGCTTAGAGACCGTCGGGCAGGGACACCTGCTGCGGTTCTACGACCAACTCGATGACGACAAGAAGCGTTCGCTGCTCGCGCAGATCGCGGCGATTGATCTTGAGGGGCTGCCGCGGCTGGTGCACGAGTACGTGCTGAACAAGCCGACGTTTGCGTTACCGCCGGATGTGCAGCCGGCGACGTACTACCCGCGCAATCCGAATACGCCGGGGCGCGCATGGGATGACGAGAAATACTGCGGGATCGGCGAGGAGATGCTGCGGGCCGGACGCGTCGCGGCGTTTGTTGTCGCCGGCGGGCAGGGTTCGCGATTGGGATACGAAGGACCGAAGGGGTGCTATCCGGCGGGTGCTGTGACGAACAAGCCGCTGTTCCGGGTCTTCGCCGATGGCATTCTCGGCGCGAAGGACCGCTACGGCGTGACGGTTCCGTGGTACATCATGACCAGCCCGCTCAATCACGAGCAAACAGTTGCGTTCTTTGAGAAGAACAACTACTTCGGGCTCGACAGGTCCGCGGTGATGTTCTTCCCGCAGGGCGTGATGCCCTCGCTGGATATCAAGAGCGGCAAGGTGTTGCTGGCGAGCAAGCACGAGATTGCGACGAATCCGGACGGGCACGGCGGATCGCTCAAAGCGCTGCAGGTCTCGGGCGCGATCGCCGACATGCGTCGCCGCGGCGTTGACACGATCAGCTACTTCCAGGTTGATAACCCCATCGTGAACTTCCTTGATCCGGTGTTCCTCGGCCTCCACGCGGGCGCGCCGGACTCATCGGCGCAGATGTCCAGCAAAATGGTCGCGAAGGCGAACGCGGAGGAGAAGGTTGGGCTGTTCTGCGCGGCGGGAGTCGGCGAGCGCAAGGGACGTGTTGAAATCATCGAGTATTCCGACCTTCCGATGGAGTATCAGCGGCAGACGAATGCCGACGGTTCGCTGCGATTCCTCGCGGGGTCGATCGCGATCCACATCATCAGCGTGGGCTTCGTCGAGAAGTTGAACACAAACGCGAGCTTCGCGCTGCCCTATCACCGTGCCGAGAAGAAAATCCCGCACCTCGATCCCGTCAGCGGTGAAATGGTGACGCCGGATGCCAACAACGGCGTGAAGCTCGAACGCTTTGTCTTCGACGCGGTGCCGATGTGCGATAAGAGCATCGTGTATGAGACGGACCGCATCGAGGAGTTCGCACCCATCAAGAATGCGGATGTTCCCGGAAAAGTTGTGGCGGATTCGCCCGCTGATTGCCGCCGCATCCAGACCATCCGTGCCGCCCGGTGGCTGGAACGGCGGGGCGTGAGCGTTCCGAAGATGCCCGACGGAACACCGGACTGTGTTCTGGAGATTTCGGCGAGGACAGCGATGGGTGAACGTGACCTGCGGGTGGCCAGGTTGCCGGCGACCGTTGATCGCGGACAATCGCTTTCGCTGTAGTTCCACACACCGGTGTTCGCTGCAGCATCGGGCAGGGGTTGTTCAGTAGCTCGCCGGAAACCCGCTGCACGTCGGTATGAGGATGCGTTCGATGAGGGGCTTGCCCTCTGTGTCCTGACCGACAATTTTCTCGAGCAGTGCGGAGACCTGGCGGTTCAGCGACTGGCGCTCGGGCTCCTTGAGCTGGGCAATCTGGGCCCGCCCGATGATCTGGCTCAGGCCTTCCTTGATCTCCGCTTTGCGGGTCTCCAGAACGCGCTCGACGCGTTCGGAGTTCTTATTCTTGACTTGCACGTAAACAGAGACGTTCCACAACCAGACCTGGCCGGAGGAGTGCGACTGGAACTTCTCGTCTTCCTTTTCCAGAAGGCGGATCTCAGCGGTCTCTTCGGAGTCGTCGTGCGCGAGAGTTTTGGTGTCGGTCTCAGCGTGGCTCGCCTTCGGGCCGCCGAGCGAGCCCAGGACGAAAAAGACGCCAACACCTTCCACGATCATGATCGCGGCAATGATGATGATCGTCTTGAGGGGCAGCCCCTTCTTCTTCGTAGCTTCCGCGGGCGCTGCCTCCGGCGGCTTTTCCTGCTTGTCCTTCTTGTCTTTGTCGGCCATGATGCGGCGCCTCCATGCACTGAGTACGGGACGAGGACGTGCGACGGCCTTCGGCGCGCGTTCGACCCGTGGGGCTATCGACCGGATTGGGGGAGAGGTTCAGCGTGCCCGCACATGGGCACGAGGAGACAAGGGCATGTGGGCTGGAGCCCATGGGCCCCCTCACTAGGCAGCGCGACGGAGATTGGCCTCTGCAAGGGCCTCCTGTGGGGGCGGAGTCAGACCTCGGAGAATCGCCGCGACCCGTTCGGGGGACTCGCCCGCACGGATGGCGGCGATGGTCTCGATAACAAGGGCTGCGGCCAGCTCATCCTCAACCGACGCCGCGGCGAAGCGTTCGCCAACCTCCACAGAAATGGCTGCTACGGCGAACGCTCCATACACGGCGATGACGAGCGCCAGCGGGGTGAGCGTTCCGAGCTCGCCGACCGAGCGTCCGGAGGAGAGCGCGTAGAGCATCCAGAACATCGTCACCAGAGCCATGCTAACGGAGATGATGGGAACGACACGGCACAGGGTTGAGAACCTCGCCCGAGAGGCGTGCATCGCGGCGCACTCTCGCTCGGCGTGGTCGCCGAGTGTGGTTCGGATAATTGCGGGCGAATCGGCGTTGACCAGCATTTCAACACCGGCAGCAAAGATGGCACGGCGTTCACCCAACGAGCGCTCCACGAGTGTCAGCACGCCGCGGGACTCGGCTTGGCGGGCACAATCCGTCAGCTCCGCGATGAGGGCATCAATACGAGGGGAGGCGCGGCGATGTCCGGTGACAACCCGACCGAAACCGAGGACTCGGACGGACCAGAGCACGATGCAGACAGCCGCGCCCGCGCCGCCCAGGACGACCATCGCTGTGCCGGCCGCGGATACGTGGCCATCCGAGAGTGCGATGCCGAGCGCAATGACTCCTGCGGAAAGGGCGAGGGCGACGATTGTCCAGATTTTCATGGCGGGTTCCGAGGGAAGACGCGAACCCCCGCGGTCGTCGCGGGGCAATCATGACCGACGGTGAGATATCGAATCGACTCGGTGTCGGACTGGAAAGTCCAAGTGGGTGCAGGGGACTGTTTGGGATGGAATGTGGTTCCGGAGCAGCCCGATGAACGAACGAAAGCGGAACAAGCGGAGTATCACCCCTACCGTTGGCAAGGTGGCGATCAACCCGGTGTGGGGATCGTGCCCGAGTTTGTGTGATTTGACGTGATCGACGCTCCTGCGCCGCCACGAAAGGTGCCCAGTTCGTGGTTGAGTGGTTCCAGCATATCTCACAGTTTCTTTCGGACCTGCCTGATCACCTCGGTGATTTCGCGCGCGAGTACGGGTGGATGATCTACCTGCTTCTTGCGGGCATCGTCTTTTGCGAGACAGGTCTGGTGGTGATGCCATTTCTGCCGGGCGATTCGCTGCTCTTCGCCTGCGGCATGCTGGCCGAGCGGGGCGATATCAACGTGCTGCTGCTGGGCGTGATATTGATCGTGGCCGCGTTGCTCGGGGATAATCTCAACTACTGGCTGGGGCGTGCGCTCGGACCTCGCATTCTTCGAGGCGAGCGGATCCCGCTTCTGAACAAGAAGAACCTCGAGCGGACACGCGTCTTCTTCGCGAAACACGGGGGCAAGTCCGTGGTGCTGGCGCGGTTCGTCCCGATCGTTCGGACATTCGCACCGTTCACCGCGGGCGTCGGAAAGATGGACTACAAGCGATTCCTGGGCTTCAGCGCGTCGGGCGCGGTGCTCTGGGTGGGCGTCTGCATGGCCGCGGGATGGTTTCTCGGCAAAGTGCCGATCATCGCGGACCACTTTGGCATGGCGGCGATGGCGGTGGTGCTCGTATCGCTGATTCCCATCCTGATCGGCTTCATCAGGACACGTCGCGAGCACATCGCGGAAGATCTCGCCGAGCGCGAGGCGAAGGCCAAGGCGACCGAAGCGAGTCGCGCACGCGATGCGGCGTGATCACGTGATCAATGGTTCAGATCAGTCTGCGGCGAAGCAACCTGACGCTGCTCGGTGGGGTCGGCGATCGCCGTGCGCGGATGGCCCGTGACAAGCAGGAACCTGGCCCACAGGAGGAGCCCGAACGCCAGAATGGCGCACGCGAAGACGCTGATCTTCAGACGGCTGGATGTGGAGGTGGTGCGGTGCATGGAATCGAACCTACACGTCCATCGGCAAGATGCACGATGTAACCGCTAGTGGGACGTTGAAATGGGGTGGGGGCGACGGGATCAGGGGTTCTGGGCGACCGTCACACGTCCGGTAAATGCCTCGATCGTGATCGTCCAGCTCACGCCCGAGCCAGTGACCACGATCGTGCCGCCGGGGCCGGGATTGTTCGAAGAGGCGTCGGTGACCGGGCCACCCAGGCCATCGAAAATCAGGGTTTGGGTGCCCGCTCCGAAGTCGGCGGAGGTGATTCGAGCATCGCCCCATCGGCTATCTGTCATGAAGTTGACCTCCCACTTGCCGGTTGGCTTGGTCGGGTCGTACATCGTGTTGCTGGAGACATCCACGGTGTTACCGGGAACCTGAACGAGCGCGTACGAGGAGTTCGTGGTGTCGAAGACGATCGCGCGTTTTTCCTGGAACGCGACGGCGTCGGACTGAGCGAAGGTAATGTCCGCGACGATGGAGCGGAGCGCGCCCTGGGTCTTCAGGATTCCCGTTGAGCCCATCGCGGGAATGACCATCGCGCCCGCGATGCCGAGGATCGTCACCACGACGAGAATCTCGATGAGCGTGTAGGCGCGGGTTGTCGTGGTGCGAAGCATGTTGGCGCCTTACGGAACGAGATGGAACACGTTGCCCAAACCAGAAGCCGCGACTATTTCGCGGCTTCCTTCATCGTCACAGGCGGCATCTCGGTAACCTTGACCTTGATCCCGCTGCTGAGCGCGGCCTCGATCTTGGTCATGCGGTCGTTGATGCTGGTGAGCTTGTCGATCATCACCTTGCGCTGCTCAAGGGCGTTGGTCATGCTGTCGCCCTTTTCCTGCCCGAGCGCGGCCGCGGGCCGGAACGCATCCGAGAAGAGCGAGCCGGCGAGGAGACCGCCCAGCACGAGGGCGGCGGGCTTGACGAATGATGAGTACTTGCGAGTGGCGGTCATTGGATCATCTCCGGGGCGGCCGGGCGGCTCGATTGCCGCTTGCGTCCGTGGAAGGACTATCGGTCCGTCCGGGGTATGAGATTCGAGAGTGAGCGAAGATCAGGGTCGGGGAATCGGATGGTCGTTGGCGTCGAAGCTGCCGGCAAAGACGTTTCCCGTGGCCGGGTCGTAGATCCAGCCGTGATCGGTCTGATAAGCGGCGTCGGGGCCGGTCCCGAAAACGATCTTCTTTCCGTTATCACCGCCGACCCAGCCATTGATGGGCGCGCTATACAGGAAGTCGGGACCGATGATCTCGCCCCAGGTTCCGACGCCCTCGGTCACTGCTGGAAGGCGATTGCTGTTGCGGGCCTGATACACGCCGAGGTGACGCCGAACTTTCTGGAGTTCGCTATACGCGCAGTTCTGCCGGGCGTCGTCTGTCGCGCCGGTGAACCCCGCGAACGCAATCGCCGCGAGAATGCCGAGAATGACCACGACGATCAGGATTTCGATGAGCGTGAATGCAGCGTGCTGGCGTCGATTCATGGTGCTTTCCCCGAAAGGGCCTCCCCTTGGGATGGGCGGGACACATGAGTTTCCGAAAAGCAGACGACCCTCTTTCGAGAGCCGTCCGATGTGAGATTGAATCAACTCTCTCTCAGCGATCGAGGATCACTCCCCGAACCACTTGTTGGTTTCCTCATCAAAGCCAGCGGCAGCGAAGCGGCCAGTGGCCTGGTCGTAGAGCCAGCCGGCGGTGGCGGAGGCCGGATCGATCGCCTTGGCGGCGTCGTTCAGAGCGGTGTTGCTGGCGTAGCTGCCGGTGGCGACGGCGGTCGAGTTCGCCGAGACGGTCACGCGGGGGTTGGAGGGCATGGTCCGCATGTAGGGCTGCTGGCCCGTGGGGGGCGTCATCAGCTGGCTGAACGCGGTGCCCGTGGGGCCACCGGTGCCGGCCAGAACAGGCGAAACGCCGTTGTTCTTGACGCGGTAGAGCTCGATCTGGTTACGAATGGACTGGAGCTGGGTCTGGATGTTGCCGCGCTGGGCATCCTGACTGGCGTTGGTGAACTGCGGGATGACGATCGCGGCCAGAATGCCGAGGATCACCACCACGATCAGAATTTCCACCAGCGTGAACGCCTTTGACACACGATTTCGCATACGGGAGTCTCCTTGCTGCAAGCTTGCTTCCGACGCTTCAATCCGATGCGCACACCCTGCGATCGGAGCGTTGGCTGATTGATGAGGCCGCGACGCGCGACACTCCACCTACTTCATCGAATTCAGCAGGAGCAAAGTGGAGCGCTTGCAACCAAAGCATCGGACGGCTAGGAGCGTGGTGCGGGCTGTGCGGGGGAGCGAGGATGCAACGGCCACAACGAGCCCGCGATTCGAGGAGTTATCGGAGGCGGCGAACTCAATCCGGTGATGAAAAGAAACAACCCTCACGCGGGTGAGGGTTGAGGGGGTGCGAGTGCTTGAAGTTGACGAGAAATGCGTCCGCCGAAAGTCGCAGGCCGGGACGGATCAGATCACTTCTTGTCGCCGAGGATCAGCGGAACCACGCCGGAACCCTTGAGGTTCAGCGCGCCCACCACAGCGGCGGCCGCCGTGGCTTCATCGCCCTTGGCCTTCGTCGTCAGATCCACGAGGGCATCAACCTGGCGGGGCTCGAGCATGTTCCCGAAACGCTTCGCGGAGCTGGCGCCCAGGCCGAGGAGCTTCGTTCGCTCCGCGGGATCGGCGTTCAGAACGCCATCGAAGAGCGCGACCTGCGACTGCTTGGTGCCGATGAGCGAGAGCACTTCGGCGATCTTGTACTTTGTATCGCCCTTGGCCTCGGCGACGGCGCTGACCAGCGGGCCCTGCGCTTCCACAACTTGCAGAATCGGGCTGCCGGACATCGCCAGATCGCGGAGCACGGCGAGCGAGCGGGCCTTGTACCCATCGGCCTCGGCGGCGGCGATGGTGCCGCCGGAAGCGTCCGCGATCAGAGCGTTCACCGCGGCCTTGACATCCTCGGGAGACACACCCTCGCGGACCATGCGAACACGAGCATCGCGGGCGAAGCGGGGGTACTGCTCCTGATAGCCCTGAGCGGAGACCATCGCCAGAATCGGCGTGGCCCGCAGACGGGAGTCGGACTGGGACTGCGATATCAACTCGCCAGTCTGCTGGCTGGGCAGGTTGGCAAGGACAATATCAACGCCCGGGGCGTCGGCAATGGCCTGGCGGATGTCGTCGATCTTGCTCGCGGCGGGGAGCAGGGTGAAGCCGTCCTTGCGGGCGACTTCAGAGAGCGAGGCCTGCTTCTCGGCATCGCCCGCGACCACCAGCGCGTACTTCGCAGATGCGTCGCGGATGCTCGAACCGAGCGTGCGGACCACTGCGTCCGCACCATCAAAGGCGTCCTTGGGCTGGGCCGCGCCGATGGCGAGGGCCGTCTCGTACTGCACGCGGCGATTGGGATACCGCAGAGCATCCAGCAGCGGGCGGCGAGCGCCGGCATCGGCCTTCCACAGATCGCGTCCGCCGGTCTTCTCCACCGAGGCGAGAGCGCGACGGACCAGCGGCGTATCGCTTGCGTCCAGAGCGCGGCCGAGCACGTTCTGCCCGACGCTTGGCCCGGCGGCAACGGCGTAGTACATCGCGTCGCGACGGTCCTTGCCGTACACGGGATTCTCATACCCCTCGGGGGAGCGGATCTCGCGTGAGAAGTTCGCGGCGACCCATGTCGAAACGGCACGGAATGAGCTCGCATCCGCTCGCAGCGCGATCTCCGAGAGCTTCATCGCCATCGTCTGCGGATACACCTTCGTGTCCACCGCCTGGAACGTGAGGCCAGTGCTGGACTGATAGTCCCACACGACCTGGTGCGGATCGTTCGGGAACGTGATCAGACTGGGCGAACCCTTGTAGTAGGCGTCGGCGAGATCGTTGTACCGATCCGCCAGCGGCATCTGCGTGTTCACAGTGCCGGAGATGCGACGGATCGCGGTCTCTGCGGCGGCCCGGGCGGACTCATCCTTTGAGGTCATCGCAAGGTCGTAGAGAAAGGGCAGACTCTGCGTTTGAGGCATATCGCCAAGAATGCTCGCGACCTGCGACTGCTGCGTCGGATTCAGCTTGGGCATCGCCGTGACCAGCGGCATGACGCTGTGGCGTCCAAGCTCGACGAGAATGCGGCGGACCTCAGCGGCCAGCGCCTGATTCGAGCTGTCGAAATAGGTTGTGAAGAGCTGCGGAACCGCGTACTCGCCCGCCTCGATGATGCGATCGCGAGCGAATGCACGTTGGCGCATATCGCCAGTGAGCAGCTTGATGTTCGCTGTGATCGCCTCCGGATCGCGGGCCTGTGCCAGCTTGCCGCCCTCATACTGCTTGAGCAACTGCGCGGCGAGGGCATCCAGCCCGGGCTGACGACCGGCGCGGGAGACGGCGTCGGAGAATCGCTTGTATCCGGAGGAAGAATCGACCAGCGCAGAGAACTCGGCTGCCGAGAACTTGCGGTCGATCAGACCCTGCGCCATCGACTTCGCGGCGTCGGCGCGGTCGATGAGCACATAGTGGACGAAGTCGTTGAGCATCTCAACGTCCTTGGCCCGCTGCTCGCGCGCGTCCTTGGCGGTGGGCTCGGCCTTGGCCGGCATCTTGTCCGCTGCGGGCGCATCCTTCTTTGTCGCGTCTTTCGCGGCCGGCTGGGCCGGGGTCGCGGGCTTGTCCATTCCGGCCGCGCCGCCGTCATCGGCGAACGCTGAAACGGAAAGCGTGCCCCCGGCGAGCAACGCGAGCGAAAGCGTGAGGGGACGCAACTGGTCAGACAGACGATTGGTCACAAGCGACTCCTGCGGGCGAGGTGGCGGGGCAACTGGTCGGCGCGAGGCGCGAAACCATACCCCGGGGATGACAAGCTACGAACAGCCGAATGACCCGGATGCACCAAGAGACGTATCCGGGGCGGGTAAGGTACCGGGGCGGCCGGGGTGGTGTCAATTTGAGGATGAGGAATGGGGATGAATCACCACCCGGGAGTGGTGGGTATCCCTTCCGAATCTCCAAAACAGGTTGAACTGTCGGTTGCGCGGGGGGTCCTGGCGCACAGTGCTGGCCACGTTGCAAGGGCGGCACCGTCCGAATAGGTCATTTGCACCCGACATTCAGAATGATCGTCAAGCGTGTGCATTTCGCTGTCGATGTTCGTGCGAGTAGGTCCGGCACAGTTGTTTGCGCCGGACGGATTCGATACGCGACCCGCCTCCATGGCAGAACGGTTCCCGCGTTTCGATGCCCCCAGCGAGATTCGCCATCCACGAGCGAGGACGAGCATGCTTTCGTTTGATAAAGATGTACTGACCACCGGCGAGGTGGCGAAGATCTGCAACGTCGCGCCCCGCACCGTGTCGAAGTGGTTCGACACCGGGGTGCTGAAGGGGTATCGCATTCCCGGCTCCAAGGACCGGCGCATCCCGGTCTCGCAGCTTGTCCGATTCATGAAGGAGCACGGCATTCCGTTCGACGGCATGTCCGGGGGCAAGACCCGCGTACTCGTTGTGGACGACGAGCAGGAAATCGTTGACGTGCTGAGCAAGGTGCTCGGCGAGCAGGCGAACTACGAAGTCCGCACCGCAGTCAACGGCTTTCAGGCAGGCATGGAAGCCGAGCGCTTCAAGCCGCATGTCATGCTGCTGGATGTCCACCTTGGCGAGGGAGACATCAAGCAGATCTCCAGCTTCGTCCGCGGCGATGATGACCTGCAGATGTGCAAGATTATCGCGATGAGCGGCAAGCTCACCGACGGTCAGCTCGCTGGCATGAAGGGCCAGGGCTTCGACGGATTCCTCAAGAAGCCGTTCGCGGTGCGCCAGGTCGTTGAGGCGATCGAGCACGCCACCTCGCTTGTCAACTGATCGAAGCAATCGCGTTTTCAGTGTCGCGGTTCGACATCAAGAGCATTTGTGACAGGGGCCTCTGCGTGTGCGAGGCCCTTGTTTTTACTACCTACATTCCGCGATCACGCAAGGGATTCGGGAATCAGCACCCTCGTCGGCTCCTCCACCCGCGTGCCTCCCGCATCGGTAATCGTGTGCCGAAACCCGGGCCGGATCGCCGCGCTCGCCCAGCCCCCCCACGTTTTCCCCTCGCGTGGAGGGGCAGCCATAGCGATCATCGCAACCTGATGATCCGGACCCAACTCAAACCGCCGCGTGATCCGGCGCAGACACTCCAGAATCGCATCCAGCGGCGACGCACCCTGTCGCATGAGTTCGACCGCGAGAAACGACCCGCAGGTGCCCATGACAAGTTCGCCGTTCCCAGTCGCGGCCGCCGCACCCGCCTGCTGATCTACATACAGGCCGTGCCCGATGATCGGCGAATCGCCAATCCTTCCCGGAAGTTTGAACGCCATCCCCGATGTGGAGCAGACGCCGGCAAGTTGATTGTGCATGTCGATCGCGAGGATCGAGACCGTGTCGTGCGAGCCCGCCGGACCATCGCCCGAGCGAACCGCCGTCCCACCCTTGCGGGCGATCTCTTCCACATTCACCGGTGGAATCCATCCGCGATACTTCGTGCGATCAAGATTGAGCGGATCCGCGGCCCATTTCTCCCACTCTGCCCGCGCATGCGGCGT
Source organism: Phycisphaerales bacterium (assembly GCA_044222255.1). Lineage (GTDB taxonomy): Bacteria > Planctomycetota > Phycisphaerae > Phycisphaerales > UBA1924 > UBA4658. The sequence goes on along the minus strand of JBGANP010000037.1, from coordinate 14,334 downwards.
GAGCAACTCCTGGCGTGTATATCCCTCCCGATCCGCGAACTCCTCTGCGCCATCGCCCACGAGCATGATGTGGATCGTCTTCTCCATGACGCTCCGCGCGATGGCGCACGGATTCGCGAAATGGCGAATACACGCCACGGAACCGCATCGGTTCGGGTCCGTCATCACGCAGCCATCGAGCGAGACATGCCCGTTCGAATCCGGCAGCCCCCCCACTCCGACGGAGTTGATCGTCGGGTCATTCTCTACGGCGGTCGCGCCCGCGACTGCAGCGTCCAGCGCGGAGCCGCCGGCATTGAGAATCGCCATCGCCGGCTCGTTGCCAACCGGGCCGAAGGACCATGTTGTGAGGATCGTCGGGTGCATTTCCAAGAATACGAGCCCTCCGCGCAAGCGGAGGAAACAAACCCGTGAAGCCTAAACCCGCAGCCATAATCCTCCGCTTGTGCAGAGGGCTCGTACTACCCTTCGCCCCGTGAGCCGCATTCCGATCATCTTCCAGTCCCTTCGGGCCGCCAATCGCAAGGCGCTCATGCCCTTCATCTGCGGTTCGCACCCGCGAACCGGCGACACCGCGCGGCTGCTTCCCGCGATGGCCTCTGCTGGCGCGAGCATCGTCGAGATCGGCTATCCCTTCAGCGATCCGATCGCGGATGGCCCTGTCATCGCGGCCGCGATGCACGATGCCCTGCTTTCCGGAGCGACACCAGCCGGCGTTCACGCCGAAGTCGCCGCGGCCCGCGCCGGTGGCTGCAACATCGGCATCGTCGCCATGGTCAGCGTCTCGATCGTCACCCGAATCGGCGCGGATCGCTTCATCACGGATGCCAGACAAGCCGGCATCGATGGCTTCATCCTTCCCGATGTGCCGCTCGAAGAATGCGATGATCTGCTCGCCAAAGTCCGCGATGCCGGACTGACGACAAGTCTCCTCGTCGCGCCCGCCACCGACGCCAAACGCGCCGAACGCATCACCCGCGCCTGTTCCGGTTTCGTCTACATCCTCGCCCGCGCCGGAATCACCGGAGACACCAGCGGCGCGGCCATCGCAACCGACTCCCTCGCCAGCCGCGTACGCGAGCTCCGCTCCATCACCGATCTCCCGCTCGCCGTCGGCTTCGGCATTTCAAACGCCGAGCATGTGCGTCAGGTTGTGCATGGAGCTGGAGCAGACGCCGCAATCGTCGGCAGCGCACTGGTTCGCCGACTCTCAGATGCCGCTCGTGCCGGGCAGGACGTGGTCGGCGCCGGCGAGTCTTTCGTTCGCGACCTCGCCCGCGGCCTCGCGTGATGCACCCCCCAATCTGGCCAACAACCACCAACAACCGACATTGAAAACGTTACAGGGAACACATCAACTGCAAGACTTCCCGTGCTTCCCCCGGGCTTGGCTTGCCCCCGGCAGCCATACCGCAACAATAACTGATACGGGCGGATTTCACACGAGCGCGGTCGGTGCAAGCAAGCGGCGCGAGGAGCATCGGTGCATGGTCCACCGGTGATGCGAGACGGCCGGACGCGTGCGGTGTGAATGCCTGATCGGGGAACCTGATGGCCGGCACGAACGGGTATGGCAGCGGCGCGAACGGGCACCATGGAACCAACGGAACGACCCTGCACTCGGTCCGCGAGCAGGCGGTCGCCTCGACCATGGACTGGAACATCAAACTCAATGGAAACGGTGCGATGACCACATCGAACGCGAAGCGGCTGGACGCACTCTTCGGAGCGGACGTTTTCAGCGAGAAGGTCATGCGGCAGCGTCTGCCCAAGGATGTCTTCAAGCAGTTGATGGACACCATCAAGCGGGGCGCGCGGTTGGACCATCATCTCGCGGGCGTCGTCGCCGCGGCGATGAAGGACTGGGCCATCGAGAACGGCGCAACGCACTACACGCACTGGTTCCAGCCCCTCACCGGGTCCACCGCGGAAAAGCACGATTCCATGATCGTCCCCGACGGCCACGGCGGGATGCTCTTTGAGTTCTCCGGTAGCGCGCTCGTTCAGGGCGAGCCCGATGCTTCGTCGTTCCCCTCCGGCGGCCTTCGCGCCACGTTTGAGGCCCGCGGCTATACAGCTTGGGATCCAACGTCTCCCGCGTTCCTCACTCGCTCGGATTCAGGCGTCGTGACGCTCTGCATTCCGACCGCGTTCGTCTCCTGGAACGGCGAAGCGCTTGACAAGAAGACCCCTCTCATCCGCTCGATCGATGCGCTCAGCGAGCAGGCGATGCGCATCCTCAAGCTCTTCGGCACCGACAAGGGTGTCAGCCGCGTGAACACCACGCTAGGCGCCGAGCAGGAGTACTTCCTGATCGACCGCTCCTTCTACTTCGCCCGGCCCGACCTGCTGGTCTGCGATCGCACGCTCTTCGGCGCGCGTCCTCCCAAGGGCCAGCAGCTCGAGGACCACTACTTCGGCTCGATCCCGTCGCGTGTCCTCGCCTTCATGGATGAGTCCGAGCGAGAGATGTACCGGCTAGGCATCCCCGTCAAGACCCGCCACAACGAAGTGGCTCCTGGCCAGTTTGAGATCGCGCCGATTTTTGAACAGGCCAACGTTGCTTGCGACCACCAGATGCTCGTCATGGAGACGCTCAAACGCGTCGCCCCCCGCTTCGGCCTGCAGGCCATCCTGCACGAGAAGCCCTTCGCCGGCGTGAACGGCAGCGGCAAGCACAACAACTGGTCGATGTCGACCGACACGGGCGTCAACCTGCTCGACCCGCGCGATGAGACGCACACGAACTCGCAGTTCCTTGTCTTCCTGTGTGCCGTGATCCGCGCCGTCGATCTCTACGCCGATGTCCTCCGTGCCTCGATCGCCTCCGCCTCAAACGACCATCGCCTCGGCGCCAATGAGGCCCCGCCCGCGATCATCTCGATCTTCCTGGGCGACATGCTCGAGGACATCATCGAGCAGCTCGAAACCGGCAAGACCAGCCGCACGCTCAAGGGCGGCAAGCTTGATCTCGGCGCCCGCACGCTCCCGATGCTGCCCCGCGATTCCGGCGACCGCAACCGCACCTCGCCCTTCGCCTTCACCGGCAACAAGTTCGAGTTCCGGGCTGTTGGCTCTTCGCAGACCTCCGCCTGGCCGCAGACGGTGCTGAACACCATCGTGTGCGAGAGCGTGGACTACATGGCCACTCAACTCGAGAAGAAGGTCGGCAAGAACCCGACCGACGCGAAGCTCCAGGCCGCCGTCAGCGACCTGCTCCGCCAAATCATCAAGCAGCACAAACGCGTCATCTTTAGTGGCGATGGCTACACCGAGGCGTGGCACAAGGAGGCCGAGAAACGCGGCCTGCCCAACTTCAAGGACACCGTCGAGGCGCTCCCCGTCCTCAAGGGCAAGAAGTCCGTCGATGTCTTCAAGAAGTACAAGGTGCTCACCGAGGCCGAAAGCAAGAGCCGCGCCCACATCTTCATCGAGAAGTTCTGCAAGCAGGTCGCCATCGAGGCCGACACCATGGTGCAGATGGCCCGCACCCAGGTCCTTCCCGCCGCGATCCGCCACCAGAAGATGCTCGCCGAAACCGTCGCCGCATCCGCCGCCGCCGGGACAGACTCCGACGTCGCCCGCGAGGAGCTCGATCGCTACGCCGAGATGGTGCGAGAGATGCGTGACAAGCTCGAAAAGCTCGAGCACGTGCAGGAGCACCACGACGAGGATCCCTGGGCCCACGCAACGCATATCAAGAAAGTCGTCCGCCCTGCGATGGCCGAGTTGCGTCAGATCGTCGATGAGCTCGAGGGTGTGACCGCCGCCGACCTCTGGCCGATGCCGACCTATCGCGAGATTCTTTTCATCAAGTAACCTCGCTGATCCGAGATTTTGCACTTCCCAGAGGCCCGGGCATCCGCTCGGGCCTTTTCTTGCGCTTCGCCGGTACACTTCACCCACGGCCCCGTAGCTCAGCGGTTAGAGCGGCGGACTCATAATCTGCTGGTCGCTGGTTCGATTCCAGCCGGGGCCATTGTCTGACAGATGCGTCAACGTGTCGTTCGAGTGCGAAGGAATCCTGCGATGATGAAATCCACCCGGTGTGCGGCAACTTTCGCCACGGCTGCGGGCCTGTGCAGCCTCTCGATCACGGCATGCTCCGGCCCCAGGGCCACGAGCACGGCCGGTGCATCATCCCCCACGCCGACACCCGCTCAGCCCAACCCCGCGCCAGATGCCGCGTGGCAAGGTGCCGAGAGCCCAATGGCCTGGTGGCGCGATGCCCGCTTCGGCATGTTTATCCACTGGGGTCTCTACTCCATCCCCGCCGGCGAGTGGCCCGGCAAGGGCACCAGCCATGCCGAGTGGATCCGCGACACCGCGCAGATCCCCGTCGGCGAATACGAGAAACTCCGCGACCAGTTCAACCCCGTGAAGTTTGATGCAAACGCCTGGGTCGCCGCGGCGAAAAACGCGGGCATGAAGTACGTCTGCATCACCACCAAGCACCACGACGGCTTCTGCCTATTCGACACCAAGCAGACCGGAGGGGGCGACTGGAACATCAACCACACCCCCTTCAAACGCGACATCATGAAGGAAATGGCCGATGCCTGCCGCGCTCAGGGCGTCGTGCCTTGCTGGTACCACTCCATAATGGACTGGCACCATCCCGACTATCTCCCGCGCCGCCCATGGGAGGCCGCCACTCGCACCGCCGATGGTGCCGACTTTGAGCGATTCAACACATATCTCAAGAATCAAGTCACCGAGCTTCTCACCAACTATGGCCCAATCGGCGTCATGTGGTTCGACGGCCAGTGGGAAGGCACCTGGACGCACCCGCGCGGCGAGGAACTCTACAAACTCTGCAAGAAACTCCAACCCCGCGTTATCGTCAACAACCGCGTCGACAAAGGCGGCGGTGCAAGAAACTCCAACCCCGCGTTATCGTCAACAACCGCGTCGACAAAGGCGGCGGAAACTTCGGCATGACACGCACCGACGGCGGCGTGCAGTACTTCGGCGACTACGGAACCCCCGAGCAGGAAATCCCCCCCACCGGCATGCCCGGAGTCGATTGGGAAACCTGCATGACCATGAACGACCACTGGGGCTACAACAAGGTCGATCACAACTTCAAGTCCACCGCCGACCTCCTGCACAAGCTCGCCGATATCGCCAGCAAGGGCGGCAACTTCCTCCTCAACGTAGGCCCCACTGCAGCGGGCGAGATTCCCGCCGAGTCCATCCAGCGACTCAAGGAAATCGGCGCGTGGATGAACACCAACGGCGAAGCGATCCACGGCACGCAGGCCGGACCATTTGAGAAGCTCTCCTGGGGCCGCTGCACGCAGAAGCCGTACAACGCCGGAATCGCCGCGGGCCGCGCGGGCAACGCCAAGTCCGCCACTCGCCTGTATCTGCACGTTTTCAACTGGCCCGCCGACGGCAAACTCGTCGTCCCCGGCCTCTACAACAAGCCGCGCGAGGCGTTTCTGCTGAGCGACAAGGGCCGCAATCTCACAATCACCCGCGGCGGCACCGACGGCGATTCGCTCATCATCGATGTTCCCTCGACCGCGCCGGACACGATCAACTCCGTTGTCGTTCTGGATATCGAAGGCAAGCCCGATGTCGCGCGTCTGCCAGAAATTGGTGCGTTTCCAATCTCGGATCAGGAAGTCATGAGCATGCTGGTGTGGAGCCCCGCAGATATTTTTACGGACGCAGTGCACCTATTTGCAAAGACCCAGCAACAAAGCGTTGATCTGCACTTTACGCTTGATGGGTCTGATCCGACCATTTCATCTCCGGTCATCAATCAGGATGGCGGCAGCAAACAAGCGAATATTCGGGTCAGTCATTCACCCACACTTCGCCAATCGGCCACCATTGCCGTTCGCGCCTTCCGCGACGGCAAGCCCGTCTCCCCCATCGCCCGCCGCAACTTCACCAAGGTCACGCCGATCCCCGCCATCACGACTTCCGCCAAGACTCCCGGCATGACCTACTTCTATCACGAGGGCGACTGGAACAACGTCCCCGGCTTCACCGGCATGAAGCCGGCCGCGATGGGCGTTGCAACTTCCTTCGATCGCTCGCAGCGCCCCGCCGCGCGACAGGACAAGTTCGGTTTCCGCTATCACGGCTACCTCCGCGCTCCCAAAGACGGCGCGTACACCTTCTGGACCGCCAGCGACGACGGATCGAAGCTCTACGTCGATGGCCAGCGCGTCGTGAACAACGACGGCCTGCACTCCCTGGAAGAGAAATTCGGCACCATCGCACTCGCCGCCGGTCTGCACGCCATCACCGTCGATTTCTTCGAGAAAGGCGGAGGCCACGAACTCGACTGCTGGTACGCCGGCCCCGGCATCGCCCGCAAGAAACTCGACCCCAAGGAACTCGTGACCGAGCCCTAAAAGTGGCATTAGCCTCCCGGCCAATGTCCTTGGGTCCCTCGCGTCTCCGACGCGAGGCCGGGCCGCCTCGGCCCGGATGCCTTGGTTGCGACCGACCACCGCACCAACCAACAGCACCTGAACCCCGTCTCACACGTCCCTTCTGATACCATGCCCCGAATGTCGGCGGCCGTGTCATCACATTCCAACTTCGCCTCCCTCACCCGCCGCGCGGCCATCACCGCCGCGCTCGCAGCCGGTGCCGGTGCACTCTTCTGGCCGTATGCCGGAGGCGGCCGCGCCCGACCTCGCGTCCCCGCTGGCCGCGCCGAACTGCAATACTGGGAAAAGTGGACCGGCATCGAAGGCCTCGCCCTGCAGAAAGTCGTCGATCGCTACAACGCCACACACGGCGAGCAGGACAAGTCGTGGATCCATCTCGTCCCCGTGAGCGACATTACCTCCAAAGCCATGGTCGCCATAGGCGGCGGCGACCCGCCCGATCTCGTTGGTCTCTATACCTACAGCGTCCCCGGATACGCCGAAGCCCGCGCTGTGATGCCGCTCGATCAGTTCGCTGCGCTCGGCATGCTCGATCAGAACCGCTACCTCCCCGGTGTTCGCGCTCTTCTCAATCACGAAGGCCAGCAGTGGGCGGGCGTGAACACCTGCTACACGCTCGGTCTCTACTACAACCGCGCCATGATGCGTTCCCTCGGTCGCAACCCCGATCGCCCGCCGCACACCATCAGCGAACTCGATGATCTCTCCACCGCGATGACGGTCAAAGAGACCAGCGGCGGCCGGATCGAACGCGCCGGTTTTCTCGCCAACGTCCCCGGCTGGTGGAACTACTTCTGGCCCCTCATGTTCGGCGGCTCGCTCTATGACGAGCAGCACGAGCGTGCCACCATCGCATCGCCTGCCTGCATTTCCTCTTTCGATTGGCTCCGCGCCAGCAGCGCACAACTCGGCGAAACAGCCACCAGCGCGTTCGCCTCCGGCTACGGCCGCAACATCCACTCCGCACAGGATCCCTTCATCTCTGAACGCATGGGCATGATCGTGCAGGGCCCCTGGCTGGCGAACTTCATCCGTCAGTATCGCCCCGACCTGGACTACGCCGCGGCCCCCGTGCCCGTCGCCGACGCGATCTTCGACGCCGACCAGCCCAGCGGCCTCCTCGAAGCCGACATCATCATGATCCCGCGCGGCTGTCGCCACCCCGAGCAGGCGTACAAGTTCCTGCTCTTCATGCAGCGCACCGATGTGCAGGAAGAACTCGCCACCGCGCACTGCAAACCGTCACCATTCCGCGTGGTCTCTCCCGGCTTCATGGAGAATCACCCCAACCGCAGCATCCGCGCGTTCGACGCGATCGCCAAGAGTCCGAAGGTGCAGGTCTTGCCGCGCACGACGGCGTGGAAGCAATACGCCGATCTCATCAACACCGCCTTCGACGCCGTCTGGCTCGGCGCGGATGCCACGCAGACTCTGACGGGTGTGCAAACACGCGCCCAGCAACTTATCGACACCGCCATCGCGCGAAAGAAGCAACGTCGGGGGCAGGCCGCATGACCGATGCCACCCGCCAGCGTTTGCACGGCCTGCTCTGGATCTCCCCGTGGATCATCGGCACGCTCCTCTTTCTCGCCATCCCCGTCGGCATGAGCGCGCACTACTCTCTCACCGACTACTCGCTCATCGAGTCACCCGTCTACATCGGGATGGACAACTACAAGGAGATGGCCCACGATGCCGTCTTCTGGAAGTCACTCAAGAACACCGGCATCTACGCGCTCGGCTGCGTTGTCCTCGGAACTATCGTCTCCGTGCTCATCGCCGTGTTGCTCGAGCAACGCCTGCGCGGCAACGGCCTCGTCCGCGCCATCATCTTTCTCCCCACGCTCATCCCAATAGTTTCCGCTTCCATCGGCTGGCTCTGGCTTTACAACGGGCAGTATGGCCTCTTCAACTCCCTGCTCGCCATGATCGGCATCCGCGGCCCGGACTGGCTCGGCGACGCCCAGTGGGCTATGCCCTCGCTCATCATCATGGCCATGTGGGTCGTCGGCTCCGCCGTCGTCGTCTGTACCGCCGCGCTCCGCGAGGTGCCGCTTTCACTCTACGAAGCAGCCGACCTTGATGGCATGTCTCCGATCGAGCGTTTCCGCCACGTCACGCTCCCGATGATTTCGCCCGCAGTCATGTTCAACGCCGTCATGGCCGCGATCTGGGGCTTGCAGGTCTTCGCCGTCCCCCTCATCATGACCAAGGGCGGCCCGCACGATTCCACACTCGCGTACTCCATGTACGTCTTCCGCCACGCCTTCGAGTATGGCCAAATGGGCTACGCCAGCGCACTCGCTTGGGTGCAGTTCCTGCTCGCTGTGATTGTCACCGCCGCCGCGCTCTGGTTCGCCCGCAAGTTTGTTTACTACAGGGGAGCATGAGCCGCACGCCGCGCACATCCTCGGGCCGAAGCCGCCGCAGCCCCATCGCGCGCCCGCTGCTCTACGCGCTGCTCATCATCGTCGGCGTTGCCTACGCGCTCCCACTGGTTTGGATGGCCTCGACGTCCCTCAAACCAGCAAACGAAGCCCTCTCGCAATCCATCGGCCTGCTGCCCCACCTCAATCCAACCGCTTCCTCTCCTCCACCCCTCGACCCCTCCACTCCTCCATATCTCTCCCGCCTCGCCACCCAGATCAGCCGCAACTATCAGGACGTCCTCGACTCCCCCGTCGCCGACTTCCGCAAGTACCTCCGCAACTCCCTCGTCGTCTCCACCCTCAGCGTGCTCGGCATGACGCTCTCCAGCGCGATCGTCGCCTACGGCTTCTCGCGCATCCGCTGGCGCGGCCGCGACACCACCTTCCTCCTCGTCCTCGCCACCATGATGATCCCCTTCACCGTCATCATGGCCCCGCAATACCTGCTCTTCAAGCATCTCGGCTGGATCGGCTCGCTCCGCCCGCTCTGGGTGCCCGCTTGGTTCGGCGGCGCGTTCAGCATCTTCCTGCTCCGACAGTTCTTCATGGGCATCCCGCGCGAGCTCGACGAGGCCGCGCGGCTGGACGGCTGTTCACACTGGGGCACCTTCCGCCACATCATCGTCCCCCTCGCCCGCCCTGCACTGGTCGTCGTCGCCCTCCTCCAGTTCATCGCGACATGGAACGACTTCGCCGCGCCGCTGGTCTTCCTGAACCATCAGGACACATTCACCGCCGCCCTCGGCCTGCACATGTACCAGACGGAGCACACCACCACGCCCTGGAACCTCGTCATGGCCGCCAGCGTAATGGTGATTGCTCCCGTCCTGATCGTCTTCCTGCTCGCCCAGAAAGTCCTCATCGAGGGCGTCGCGACTCAAGGTCTCAAGGAATAGCTCGCGGCGTCCCGATACGAATCTTCTCGGTTCCCCGGTTCGTATCATCACCCATGCCGCGCTTCTCGCGATCCCAGGTCTTCGTGCTCATCGTGCTCGCGATCTTCGCGGGATTGACGGTGTACCTCGTCCGCGCCTGCGGCCCGGCCGGTTGGCTCAGCAGCGTCAAATCTCTGGGCGGCGATGCCAAGACCGCGCTCTCTGAGGAGAAGCGTTTCGAGCCTCGCGTCATGATCCGTACCGCGCAAGGTGCGGGCACGCTGGTGGTCCATGTCGTCCGCTTTGACTTCGCGGATCCCGAGACGAAGTTCGCCCGCCGCGCCGGGAAGGTGACGGCATCCGCGGAGATCGAATACGCCGTGGACCTCGGCGCCATCGCCGAGACCGACTTCGTGAACATCGACGCGGCCCATCGCACGTTTACCGTGCGACTGGGTGTCCCGCGCCCGCACAAGCCGCGCATAGAAGCGATCGAGTATTCCGACCTGCGCACCGACGGCTTCCTCGGCCAATACACACTCGGCTTCTTCGGCTCCGATCAGCGATTCAAGGATGAGGCTGGGCGCGCAGTCGAGCAACTTTTCGAGCGACGCCTCAACGACCGCGCCGATCTCGTCCGCGCCCAGAACAGCACGGTGCGCATCCTGAACGATCTCTACAAGGGCACCGGCTGGAAGTGCGATGTGGAATGGAAGGCCGAACCAACCGCGAGCGGCACGCCCTAAGGAATCTTTCCGAATGCCCGCTTCACCGCCTCATAAGCCGGTTTCGGCTTCCCATCCGAGTCGATGATCGACCACGACATCCCCGGCCACGCATCATTGAACTGCCAGATCAGCACACCCATGCACCGCCCGCTCTCTCGATACGCGGCGTGATGCTCGATGCCATTGGTCATCGTCTCCGCTTGTAACTCCTGCGCCCGCCGATGCCATTCGGCGAAGTTAGTTGGTATCGATCCTTGCGTGGCCATCACCTTGTTGATGTGCTGCGCTGTGCCGCCGGTTCCCTTCTGGTGGTGTTCGAGTGCGGGCGAGTTCAATGAGAGTTCTTCGGGCCGCAGCACGCGGGCGAGCGTTTCCATGTTCGATGGAGACTGATGGCCGAACTCGGCACAGAAGCGCGGCACGATCGTGCGATAGTCCGTGCCGGCCGCGCCCGGCAGAAACGTGGCATCCCAAGTGTGCCGATCGCCGCGGGTTTCCTGATTGGGATTCTCGCCGATGCGCCCCGCGAACGGGCTGTTCGCCCAGTACGGCCGCGTCGGATCAAGCTCGCGCATCAGCCGCGGCAGCAGATCAAAGTAGTATCCGCCTCCCCACCCGCGATCCCCGACCCGCTTCTTCCACGGACCCGCAACATCCGACGCGGCGTATCCCCACGACTCATACCCCCACACGCACTCGTTCCCGCCGCACCAGAGGACAACGCTCGGATGCGAGCTCAGCCGCGCGATCTGATGCCGCGCCTCCTGCTCAACAAGCTGCGGAAACGGTGCTTCCTCCGGATAACATGCGCACGCAAACATGAAGTCCTGCCAGACCATGATCCCCTGCTTGTCGCACTCGTCGTAGAACGCATCGCACTCGTAGGCACCGCCGCCCCAGACCCGCAGCATGTTCATATTCGCCGCAGCGGCCTGCCGGACGCGCTCACGGATCACCTCGTCGGCGCGATCGTCGGGAAAGAGTCCTTCGGGAATCCAGTTCGCGCCTTTGCAGAAGATGGGGATGCCGTTGATTTCGAGTTGGAACTTGCTTCCGTTCTGGTCCAACTCGGTATTCAATCTCGCACGCCGAAAGGCAACGAAATGAGTCGTGCACTCTTCGCTCCGGAGCGATGACTCAGGCTGTTTCTCTCCTGCGGCTCGTCGCCGCGATCTGGCCATTGCCTCGGTGCATGTCGTGCCTCCGTTGCTTTCTGCAATAGCAATTCGGAGTTGGTAGCGGAGTTGTTCGCCATGCTCGCGAGGAAACCACTCGCGAACGAGCAGCGGCCCAAGCGTCTGCACGCAACTCGCCATACCGCACCGCAGTTCGCTGCCGAGCTCCGTGCCACGTCCATCGCATTCAATACTGGAAACAACGGCAAGTGAGTCATCCGGATGTCCGGCTACCCACTCCAGGCTCGTCGTGACATCGAGCAACCAGCCATTTCCATCATGCCGCGTGTGCGTGGCAACTCCCACAATGCGAACTCGATTCCACGCCTCGATGCGAGTCGCTCTGAAAATCCCGCATGTCGCCACGTTCGGAGCCCAATCCCACCCGAAGTTGCAGGCGGCCTTGCGGATGAAGTTGTACGGGTGCCAGCCGAGTCCATCACCGTTGTGCGCCAGTGCGCCGAGACGCGACTGCTCGGCGCGGATGTGCTTCATGGGGGAGCGAAAGGTAATCGAAAGCTCGTTCGTACCGAGCCGCGCTGCGGAGCGCAGGTCGAAGCGATGCGGATGGAATGCGTTTGCGGCAGAGCCGATCGGCTGGCCGTTCAAGAAGAGTTCCGCAATAGTGTCGAGGCCATCGCACGCCAGATCGAGACGATCGTGGGCGAGTTGCTCGGGCGTGATCTCGAACGTGGAGCGATACTCCCAGTCTGTCTCGCCGATCCAGAGCAACTCGACTTCGTTCGTGCCGATGCGAGGATCGGAGATGAGCCCGGCGCGCATGAGGTCGGTGTGGGCGCAGCCCGGAATGCGGGCGGGGATATCGCCCGCGGCGCGGATGGATGCGGGGGCGGCGGCGACATCGCCGACGGGGCGCATGATCCATTTCTCATTGGAGAGGTCGCGGGTGTGCAGAGGTGTGCTCCGGGGATGCTGAGATTAGCACGTCTGCGCGAGAGCGCTGGCGTCATCACGGGCAGCAAGCTGCCCGTGCCACCCATGCCAAAGGATGATCGCGATCGTACGATCGGCCATGTGCCTGCCCCCACCACTGCCGCCTGCTCCGCCCGCCAAGACGTACTTTTGCCAGCGCGTGCCCGCGCTCTCCAGCCCGCTGGTGATCGATGGGAATATTGACAAGCCGGCGTGGAAGGACATCGTATGGACCGACGACTTCGTTGACATCGAGGGCGACCTCAAGCCGAAGCCGCGGTTTCGGACGCGGATCAAGATGATGTGGGACGATACGAACTTCTACGTTGCGGCCCAGATGGAAGAGCCGCACGTGTGGGGAACGCTGACGCAGCGCGACAGCGTGATCTTCCACGACAACGACTTCGAGGTCTTTCTGAACCCCTCGTGCGACACGCGGAACTACTACGAACTGGAAGTGAACGCGCTCAACACGGTGTGGGACCTGCTGCTGCGAAGGCCCTATCGGGAGGGCGGGCAGGCGGACAACTCGTACATCATCAAGGGCTTGCAGACCGCGGTAAAGGTTCATGGAACGCTCAATAATCCGAGCGACACTGACAAGGGATGGGATGTCGAAATCGCCATGCCATGGGCGGCCTTCAACGCGCATACGACGACGCCCGGGCCGCCGAAGAACGGGGATGTCTGGAAGGTGAACTTCTCGAGGGTGGAGTGGGAGACGAAGATCGAGGATGGGACGTACAAGAAGATCGAGGGGAAGAAGGAAGACAACTGGGTGTGGTCACCGATGGGGCTGATCGACATGCATCTGCCGGATCGATGGGGGAACGTCATCTTCAAGAAGTGACGCGAGATTGAGAATCCAGAATGAAAAAGGCCCGGGCGAATGCCCGGGCCTTTGTCGTTGGTAGAGATTGCTTGCTCAGCAGCCGGCGAACCAGGCGGAGAGGAAGTCGAAGATGTCCTGGACGTTCTTGAAGCCGTCGTGGTTGAAGTCCGAGGCGGGGACCTGCTGGAACCAGGCGTCCAGGAAGTCGAAGATGTCCTGGACCTCGATGGTGCCGTTGTTGTTGTAGTCGGCCCCGCAGCAGAAGGGTGTGCCGCAGAGGGTGCAGTTGCCGCGGTAGGCCAGGATCGGGGTCGTCACGCCCTGGCAGTTGATCGGCTCCACCACGTTACAGATCTTCTGCGTGCCCCAGCCGGTGCAGCAGGCGCCCGTCACCGGATTGACGGTGATGGTGATGCTGGCACAGGGAGATGGGCCGCAGATCGGGATGTTCCAGCGGGCGTAGTAGGTCTTGGTCGTGATCGGGGCCGGAATCACCAGCGGGTTGCCGGTGCCGATGGCGGTGCCGCCACAGGAGGTCTCGAACCACTCGAGCGTGGCGCCCGAGCCGCCCACGGCGGTGAGGGTGAGGGAGGTGACGCTGCCGGCGCAGTAGTTGTTGGCGCTGGTGTTGATGCCGGTGGGCTGGTGGGCGGAGGGATCGACATGGACGCTCACGCTTTGGCAGGAACTGTTGCCGCAGAGCGTGGACTCCCAGCGGGCGAAGTAGGTGGTGGAGACGCTGGGGGCGGAGATGACCAGCGGGCTGCCGCTGCCGACGGGGGTGCCGCCGCATGTGCCGCTGTACCAACGGAGGAAGTCGCCGGAGCCACCGGGGGCGGTGAGGGTGATCGTGGCCACGGTGCCCTCGCAGAAGGAGGGGCTATCCACCGAGGCGCTGGTGGGGGCGACCGGGGAGGCGTTGACGGTGACGGTGACGCTCTGGCAGGCG
>JBGANP010000036.1:0-32748 GCA_044222255.1 Phycisphaerales bacterium | reverse complement strand
CGAGATGCGGCCGAACGCGTCGATGACGTGCTTGGCGGCCTTGGGGTTCTGGATCTGCGCCCCGAAGAAGGGAATCTCGCCGAGGAGGCAGAGGCCGGGGATGCCCCGGTGGATGGCGGCGCCGAGAAGGACGCCGTTGAGGCCGCCGATCTGCGCTTCACCGAGGGTTTGCACGCCGTGGGCGCTGGCCTCGTCGATGATGTACTTGTGGGTTCCGGCGGCGAAGACTGTGGGATCGGCGGAGGGGTGCATCTGCGAAGCGAAGGATGCGAAGGTGGCGAGGCGATCCACGCCGAGCTGCTTGGCTCGGGCGAGGAGTTCGTGCGCGAAGCCGTACGCGCCCGCGGCGGGCTGCGCTTCGCCGATGAACACGGTGAGCTTGCCGGCATCGCCGGGGAGCTGGCCAGTGAAGAAGATGTTCCTGGGAAGGTGCGGTGTACCGACGAGGCCGTCTTTCACCTGGACCGCTTGGATGTCGAAGTGATCATGCGGCGCGAGCTCGCCTGCGGGTTGCAGGTTGAGCGTGCGGATGAGATGCGTCGCGCCGGTCTGGGCGACGCCCGCCATGCCGGGCCACGCGGCGATGAGCCAGTGGTGTTGGTTTGACAGGGGCTGGTTGGACGGAGTGGGCGTGCGATCGTTCATGGATGCTCCTTTGGCGGAGGCCGTCATTACGGCAGTTCCGAAAGCCCCACAGGGCAGGGCAATAGCAAGGAATGCAAACCCGGTGCCGAACTGCAAACCAGACATAAAGGTGTCAAATGAATAACCCCGCCGGAGCGGGGTTATTCACTGAGGGTGAAGATGTTTGGGTGAACAGGGCCGTTCTTGTCAGCACCCCGCGAACCAGGCGCTGAGGAAGTCGAAGATGTCATTGACGGTGGTGCCGCCGGTGCCGTTGAAGTCGCGCTGAGGAAGTCGAAGATGTCATTGACGGTGGTGCCGCCGGTGCCGTTGAAGTCGCCGCGTGGGTCGCCGGCGAACCAGGCGGAGAGGAAGTCGAAGATGTCGTTGACTTCCAGGCCGTTGACGCCGTTGAAGTCCGCCGGGCAGGCCGGGCAGGTGCCGGTGACGCCGACGTAGCGCACACGCAGGATGTTGGCCCCGCGCACCGTCGGATTGGCGGCGTTGAGATCCTTGTAGAGCTCGCTGAAGTACAGCCCGTCGGGACCGGCCGCGATCCCCACGCAGGTGGCAAACCCTGAGCCCGTGTATTCCACCAGCGGAGCCGGGCCGCTGACCAGCGCGCCGGTACTCGGTGCAAACACGAACTCGCTGATGCGTTTGCCCAGCGACTGGGCGCCCTGCCCGTAGGTCGGGCCGGACTCGGTGATGTACGCATGGTCCATCTTCTCGGGCGGGAATCCGCTGCCGGCGAAGGTGGCAGTCTGCGTGAACGCGACGTTCACCGGTCCGTGGGCCGGATACCAGATCGCCGTCAGCGGCGCGTTGGAGATTGCCAGGATGTTGAAGTTGTTCATGCTCGCATCCGAGCCGGTGTACAGGTAGTTCTGTCCGGGCACGCCCACGAAAATGCGGTCGTTGCTGGGGCCGTTCTCGATGGTGAAGTGCTTGGAGTCGCTGGCCCGCCATCCACCACCGAAGGGGTTGCGGATGCCGTAGCACCAGACCTGATCGCGCGGCGTCAGCCCGTCCGCGGCGTTGTAGAAGGGATTGTCGGTCGCGGCACTGCCGTCGAAGTTCAGGCGGAGAATCTTGCCGCGGGCGGAGGTGAGGTCCTGGCCCTTGGTCTGATCAAAGCCATCGCCCATGTGGACGTAGAGCTTGTTGTCCGGACCAATCGTGATATTGGAGATCTGGTGGGACTGGCCTTGGGGCTCGTTGGGGAAGGTGACGAGCGTGGTCTGCGTGGCCAAGGTGCGGCCGCCGTCATTGGAGTGCATGCGGACCACCTGCGGCCGCAGGGCGTTGGGATTGCCGGTGGTCACCGCGTACAGCATCGTCACGAAGAGATCGCCGGTGACGGGCTCGACGCAGATGCCGGCGACGCCGCTCTCGCCCGAGCCGGGGAAAACGCCCGTGGGCGGGTAGTTGAGGAGGTTGCCGGCGTAGACGCTCACCGTGCCGTTGCGGGTGACCATCATGATCTGGCCGTAGAGCTCGGTGACGTAGAAGAACGGGTCGGTGGGGTTTGGGCCGGGATTAGGAACAAAGGCGATGTTGACCGGGAGCTGGAAGCCGGAGGCGAACTGCTCGACGACATACCCGGGCTGGCGGATCTCCCAGGGGGAGAGGGTGGAGCGGGCGATGGTGGTGAAGACGGGGGTCTGCTGCCCGGCGGTGGCGACGTAGGTGCCGCCGCTGGAGGTGACCCAGTAGTAGGCGTTGCCGTTGGCGGCCAAGGAGAGAGCGGGGAGATAGAGATCGTGTCGGATGCACTCGTGATCCACGACGGAGACGATGGAGGGTCCGATGGAGAGTCCTGTCGGGCCGCCATTGATGGTGATGCGGACATCCACATGGCCGGGAAGCTCGGCGGGATTGGTAAGGGTGTTGCCGGTGGCGGTGCCGTCTATGCGGAGGAGCGTCGCGCCGGCCGCGGAGCCGAGCCGATGGAGAGTCCTGTCGGGCCGCCATTGATGGTGATGCGGACATCCACATGGCCGGGAAGCTCGGCGGGATTGGTAAGGGTGTTGCCGGTGGCGGTGCCGTCTATGCGGAGGAGCTGCGCGCCGGCCGCGGAGCCGAGGGTGAGGGATGCGCCGGTCGGGAGCGTCACCACCCCGCCCGCATCCAGACGCCAGGTCGGAATGGGAGAGGTCACGAAGTCGTCGGCTTCCAGGGGGAAGATCTGCGTGGGGGGCGCGGAGACGAAGTGGCGCGTGGACCAGTAGCTGTATTCGGAGACGGGATCACCGGAGTTGTCGCGATGGCGGACGCGGTAGTAGTAGTTGGTGTCGTATTCGAGTGTGGTGCGGCCGGCGTATGAGCCTTCGAAGATGCCGTCGCCGAGGTGGATGTGGACCTTGAGCGAACCAATGAAGACGCAGGTGGCGGACCAGACGCGGATATCCGCGCCGCCTGCGCCGCCGCCGATCTTGTAGATTTCCCAATCCGTACAGAGATGCTCGGCACCGACCGGGCTGACGATGTTTGCGGTGACCATGTGGAGATCGGAGGCGTTGATGATTTGGCCTTCGACGCCGGGCTCGGTGATTTCGGGGGGCAAGGGGCGGCGGTCATCGCCGGGGGCGGGAGCGTTGATGGTGAGGGCGATATTCCCGGAGGCCGTGCGGTTCTGAGCGTCGGTGATTACGAACGGAAGCGAGCGCGGGCCAACAGGTGACGCGAAGGGAGGGGTGAAAGTCGCGCTCCAGACGTTGTCGTGCGCGGCGATGTCTCCACCGGTGCCCGAGTCATTCAGGGCGAGATTCGGGCTGAGGCCAATGGATGAGGCGTTGACGATGATGGAGGTGATGGCGTTGGGAGAGCCGGTGCCGCGTGCGGCGGTGACGGCGATGATGCCGCTTCGTCCGGCGACGATCGGATTCGGAATGACAGTGCCTGTGCCGCCGGGGCCGTAGTTGGGGTTGTAGCTGGCGGGGTCGCGGAGGGACGAGGCGAAGATGGAGAAGCCTGAGTACACCGAATCGTGCGCGGCGTTTCCGGAACGAGGGTTGCTGAACGTGATTGAGGCGAGCGTCTTGCCGGTGGGGTTGAAGCCACGAGCGATGAGAGATGTGGTGGAGATGACCGCCTCATCCACCTTCACAGTACTGTTGGAATCGACGGCTTGGTCGGTGATCTGCACGGCGTGGTAGGTGCCGAGGAGACGCTGGACTTCAAGGCCGGAACCGGCAGCGGCGGCGGGGAGGGCCTGACCGTTGGTGCCGGACCAGTCGTGGGCTTGAACCGTGACAGTGACGCTGCTCGCGTCGGTGAAGGTGAGCGTGGTGTCGAACGTGGCGAGCGTGTTGACGGAGTCAACATTGCTTGCGTGATAGAGGACTCCGAGCTTGGTGCTTGCGCCGAAGACAGCGTTCAGCGAGGAGACGATGGTGGTCTGTGGGCCGGTCTGATCGACGGAGGCGAGCCAGCTTGGCATGAGACCGGAAATGCCGGCCGTGCCGGTGGGGCAGGTGCCGACGAACGGTCGGCTTGAGTTGGCGGCGAGATTGCGATTGCCGAGGTGGACGATGTCGATCACCCCGGGCGTGGAGACGACGGAGTAGTTCATGCCCTGATAGCCAAAGGTGCCGCCGGTGTTCAGGGCGTTGGTGACGACGCCGTCGCAGAAGAGGCCCTTGTCGGCAATGGAGCGATAGCCGTTGAGATCGCAGCGATTTTCGAAAGTGGAGCCGCTATTAGCGGGGAGAGTCTGCTCGGTCGCGCCATGGCAGATGCCGTTGAAGTTGTATGCGAGGGGAATCGGGACATCGGTGTGGCCCGGGTCGTTGATGTGGAGAGTGAAGCCGCCGGTTGCGCCGTTGTTGCCGGCGACGCGGATGAGATAGGCGGTTCCCGCGGTTGCGTTCCAGGCGACGAGTGAGCCGGAAGAGCAACTGTTGTCGTCGCAGGCGATGGGTTGGCCGCCGCAGGAGGTGTAGACGGCGATGGTGGTATCGAGCGATGTGGCCGCGCCGCAGGTGCGGGCGTCGACGATGGCGTTCGCGGTGGCGACGTATCGGAACCAGACGGCGGAGGAGTCGTTGTTGCCGCACGGGGTCGCGGGGGCACCGAAGGTGCGGACGTTGGTGGAGGGAGTGTCTCCGGCGACGATGGTTTGCGGCGTGGCGCAGCTCGCATTGGTGGGCTGGCCGGTCCGCACGGTCGCGGCGAAGATGGCGAAGCCGCGGCCGTTGGGGGGATACGTCAGCGTGTCGCCGGCATCGAGGAAGGTGATGGAGTTGAGTGTTTTTCCGACGACCGAAGGTTGCGCGGGCCATGCGCCGCCGCCAACTCCGGAGATGATCATGGGAATGCTGATCACGGCTTCCATGACATTGAGATTGGGTCCGGCGTTGGTCGTGCTCCAGGCGGCGATTCGGGGAGCGTCGACGTTGGTGGTGCCTTGAAAAGTGACAAAGGCGGTGGCAGCCTCGGTGTGGCGGAGCTTCTGCTGAATGGTGACGGGTTGGTTCGCGACGATCGCCGGGTCCGCGGGGTTGCCGAACCAATCGGGACATGCGATGGTGATGGTGGGGAGGAAGCTGCCATCCGAGAAACCGAGGAGGACGCTGAGCTGGCCGCCGCCATCGGAGCCGTGATAGAGAATTCCGATCTCGGTGCTGGGATCGATGACGACGCCGGGATTGAGCGTGGTGGTCTGGCCGCTCACGCCGGGCGTACCGAGCTGATCACAGATGCCCCACGCGGGGGCGATGCCAACGTTGGTGTTTGCGTCGGCGGCGGCTTCGTAGGAGTAAATGGATGCGGGAGCGAAGCCGGGGCAGCGGGCGCCGAGGTGGACGATATCGAGGCCGGCGGGATTGGATACGGGGCCGAGGGAGTCAAAGAAGGCGTACGTGATGCCGGTGGCGCCGAGGGGCTGGCCGGAGTACGCGGCGATGGAGTGGGCGTTTGTGGCGTCGAAGATCAGGCCGCGGTCGGAGATGGAGCGGTATCCGCTCAAAATGTCCGCGCTGGAGTTGGGGTTGTTGGCGGGTGCCTCGGCAGTGCGGGCCATGCCGTGGAAGTTGTAGTTGAGAGGTATGCGATAATCGATCAGTTGGGCGCTGGCCGCGCCGGCGGCGAGGGCGATGCAGGCGGGGGCTGCGATGCGGAGGAAGCGGAGGGGATGGCGGAAGGAACCGATGGGCATGTGAGCGATCTCGCGAGGGGCGTTGGGGCGGAACGTGGATGGGGGCGCGGATGGATGGGGAACTGCCAGGGACGAGCAACTTCGCGCCGGACGTGAAGTCTGCCACGCACCGAAGAAAAACCTATTCGACGTCGTGATAATCGACTGATTTCTGGGCGGGGCCGAATCGAACCGGCTGTGAATGAATGTTCGCACTGCCATGGGGGTGCGAACATGAACAGTCGCTCATTCGGCGGAGGGTTTTCGGCGTGTGTTGACGCTTCGCGGTTGCCTCCGCACCGGCCATTCGCTCGCGGCGGGGATGGGGCCGATCGCGAGGTATTGGGATGGCGCGGCGGAATCGAATCGGCGGATGACCGGCGAGCGCGTGGGAGTGCGTGACCGACTGGCGAGCGTTCCCCCTTCGTTGAGGCGGCCAGAATGAAGAGACATCCGGAATCGACCGCGTGTCGGGTGCCCTTGAGCGTGAGCGCCCGTAGGTGATGCTGGTCAGTTTGGCCGCATCGGGCTTCTTCACATGTTGGCACGCTGGCCATCTAGGGCGACTCTTCAGGCACGATGGCGGAACCAAACCACCGATCTGAGCGACACATGAAAGACCGAACCTGAACTTCCACTTATCTCGTGCGACGAACCTCCCTCGTCATTGACATTCATGCGAGGTTCGATCAAACTCCATTGCGGCTTCGCGCAACGGCATCGCACGTGGCGAGCGTGGCAGTTCAATCGACGGTCAGGGCCCGGTGCGTTACCAGGTCGACGCGCGCACTCATCGTGCATGCGACGAAGCCAAGGGGAATCGGCACATGAGCATTCGTTCCTGGTTTCCATCCACTCTTGCGGTCCTGGCATGTGCCGGCATCGCTTCCGTGGCCTCGGCCCAATGCGCGACGTACACCGTCGCGCCCGGCTCGGCCACATTTGTCTCCGGCGTGGACGACACCACCAACCACGCCGACGATGCGACGACCAACATCGCGCTTCCCTTCTCGTTCTCGCTCTACGCGAACGCGTACACGAGCGTGAACGTCGGCTCCAACGGGTTCCTGGACTTCACGCAGGCCCACGGGAACGGGTTTTATTCCAACGCCTGCCTTCCCGCGGCGCGCGGAACGACCGACGGAACCGGCACGAGCTTCGGCCCGACCATCTTCGCCCACTGGGATGATCTCCGCACCGACGGCGGCGGCCAGGGCATCTTCACGACCACGCTCGGCTCAGCGCCGAATCGCACATTCGTGATCGAGTGGCGAGCGGGCTTCTACAGCAACTGCACCGGCGCCGCCAACTTTGAGGTTCTGCTCTACGAGGGGCAGACGTTCTTCGATGTCGTGTACGCCGATGGCGGCTCCTGCGGAGGCAGTTCCGCCACCGCCGGCGTCGAAGAGTCTGGCACAGGCCCGTTCATTCAGTACTCCTGCAATACGGCAGCTCTGACCGGTGGCGTTTCGCTTCGATACACCTGCATCCCGCCGACGTTCGGCGCGTGTTGTGCCGCGTCTGGTTCGTGTTCCACGACCGAAGCTTCCGGGTGCGTCGGTGGTATCTACCAAGGTGTGGGCACCAGCTGCACCCCTGCGAATCCGTGTGGCGGCGCGTGCTGCGACGAGTCCCTCGTCTGCACCGTGACCACCGCCGCGGGCTGCACCGGCGGGCGCGTGTACATCAATCAGGGCATCTGCGCTCCCAGCCCCTGCCCGATCGGCGTCTGCTGCAACAACTCGACCAGCGCGTGTACCTCGATCACCACGGGAACCTGCCCGAACGGAACCTCCACCGTCATGGGCATCTCCTGCACCCCGACGACCTGCCCCGCCATCGGTCACTGCTGCGACAACATCAGCAGCGCGTGCTCGCTCCTCTACGGCGGCTTCTGCTCCGTCAACGCTTCCTTCGATCCGTCGCCGTCATGCACGCCCGCGCCCTGCCCGCAGGTCGCCTGGGCCTGCTGCCTCGCGGACACATCATGTATCGCTCTGTTCCAGAACGACTGCGGCACGCGCGGCGGCGTGTGGCAGCCCGGCTCCACCTGCGGCGCGTTCATCTGCTCCGGCTCGCCCAACCTGATTCAGAACCCCGGTGCCGAGACAGGCGACTACTCCTCCTGGACGATCACCGCCAACGGCGGCGGTGACCCCGCCTGTGGCTGCGGCGATGTTACCGGCTGGAGTATCGCCAACGACTCCCCCATCCACTCGGGCAACAGGTCGTTCAACACCTCGTATGTGCTGGACGAGCGGAATCAGGTCGTTGATCTTCTCGCGGCCGGATTCTCCGCCGCGCAGCTCGACGCCGCGCCGCCCATCGTGATGGGCGAGTGGGTCGGCTCCCGCTTCGATCAGGGCGCTCGCTACTACGTCCGCTTCGACCTTCTCGCGGCGGATCAGACGACCGTTATCGCCACCTTCGAGAGCGGCAACGCCGCAGCTCTCAACCAGATTCCCGCGGGCACGATGTTCTTCCAGGTGGCCAACACCTTCACCGGCTACGGCGCCGGCGTGCGATATCTTCGCTTCGCCGATGGCGGGCGCGATGTCTCCGGATGGTCCGGCCACTACGGAGCGCACTTCGATGATGCCTTCGCTTCTGTTGTCGTGACCAGCGCTTGCTGCACCGGCACCGCTTGCTCCCTAGTCAGCAACGCGGATTGCATGACCGCGGGCGGCACCCCCGCCGCGGCCGGCTCCACCTGCGCCACCAATCCCTGCGGCGGCCCATCGGGCGTCTGCTGCCGCGGAGCGACGTGCACAAGCACCGTAACGACGACGGCGGCCTGCTCGGGCTCGCTGATCTCCGGCCAGCAGGCCGGCGCGGCGTTCGTCACCGGCGCGTGCGGCGCAGGACCGATCTCCTCCAGCCCCTGCTGCTTCGCAAACTACGACAAGGCCAACGGCATCCAGGTCGCCGACATCTTCGCCTTCCTGAACGACTGGTTTGCCAGCAGTCCATTCGCCAATACCGGCGGTGGCGGGGCCGCGGGTCCGCTCTCGGTTCAGAACATCTTCGACTTCCTCAGCAACTGGTTCAACGGCGGTTGCAGCTGAACATCGTTCGATCAGAATGCTCAGCATCGAAGCCCCCGCCATCAAGGCGGGGGCTTTTCATTTGTGCGGGAGTCGGGAGGACGAGTTCCAAACGCCCGAAGTGTCGCGCACAAACGGGCCACCACTGGCGCTCAAAGAACAAGGGCACCGAGCTTTCGCTTGGCGCCCTTGCAGGTGGGAAAACACAGTTCGATTGTTTCTGGCGGATCAGTCGATCTTCACGCCGAGGCCCTTGAGCACCTGCTCGATCTTCGTATCGCCCTCGGAGTATCCGGAGATAACCTCGACGATCTTGCCGCTCTTGTCGATGATGTACGTCGCGGGGATTCCGCTCACGCGGTAGAGGGACTTGGCGATGGTGTGGTCCGAGTCGCGCCCGGCCGGGTCGCGGGCGAGCATGAAGTGGTAGTCCTTGCCCTTGCCGGTCGCGAACTTCACGAACGGGGCCTCATCGTCATACGAGTTGAGAGCGATCACCACAACGTCCTGGCCCTTGACGGCCTCGGCGATCTTGCTCATGTGCGGAATGCCCTTCATGCAGGGGCCGCACCAGGTCGCCCACATGTCGAGGACCACGATCTTTTTGCCCTTGAAATCAGAGAGCTTGAAGCGCGAGGTCGTGTCGATCTTGTCCGCGCCGCTCTTCCAGGCGATGGCCTCAAAGTCGGGCGCGGGACCGCCCGCGGGCAGCATGGCGGGGCGCTCGGTGGGGCGGGGCACGCGGACGACCTTCATCGTCGGGGCCAAGCTCAGCGTCGAGCCGTCGTCGGCGACGGTCGCGAGATAGTTCATGTCGCCGAAGGGGAACGTGCCGCGGATGTCGAACTGATCGCCGTCGAGCAGCAGCCAGACCGGCTTGGACATCGGCTCGCCGATGATGATCGGCTTGCCCGAGTCATAGAGCTTGTTGTACAGGCCGTCGGCGTCGTTCTCGATGAGCGTGACGTCGTAGTCCTTGCCGCCGAGGTTGATCTTGCCCACGCGTGCGGAGGCGTTGTAGAAGTTCAAGCTCTCGCGGCCGGGTTGCCAGTAAAAGTTCAGTGCGTACTCACCGGCGGTGCTGCCCCCGTCGGCGGTCTTGTAGCCGGGCTTGAACACGCATGTGCTCTGGTAGCTCGGAAGGGCGCCTTCTTTTCCGTCGAGCTTGGTCTGCCACGCGCCGGTGCCGTCGTTGGTCAGATCGCCATCGCCGTTGAGATCCAGATACAGCTGCGGCTCTTTGCCGCTGACATCGTCGATCGCGACCGCAAACTTGTTCGGGGTTCCGTTGCCGATCGTGAGCACGCCGTACTTCGGCTTTCCGCTGTACTCGGGCTCCTTGGTTACGCCGTCGGGCTTGACGGCGGAGAGCTTGATGCCCGAGGGCATGTACATGCGGTTCTCGGATTTGGTCCCGGCAAAGTCATACTTGCGCAGGTCCAGCTTCAACGTAGTTGAGGCCTTGCCATCGCCTTCGATTTTCGCAGGGGGCGTCTCCTTCGGCTTGGCCGGCTTCATGCCGCCGCCGATGCCGATCATCGGCGCGGACTTGGGCTTCTCGCCCGCCGGCGGCGCGGCCTTGGGGTCCGCGGATTGGGCAAGCACGGACGCAACTCCGACGTGGGTCAGGGCCAACACGGCCAGGGCATGGGCGATTCGTCGAGGGCTCGACATGAGGGACTCCGGAGGAAGATCAGGGGTTTGAAAACTGAGTCTGAGACTACTCTCAGCGCGTGAACTGTATACCGACGTAATTGCTGCTCTATGCACGAAAACGCTGACTGTGTTGGAGATGTGCGGAAAATCTCGTGTTTCGTGCCGCCGACCCAAGCGCATGATCGAGGTGGCCGCGGAAAAACCGAACGCACTGCCCCCGTCGTTTGAAAGACGGGCCCGGAACCGGGTTCCAGACCCGCATCTACTTCGGATTGTTGATCCAGCCGAAGCAGAACTCCGGGCGCGGCTGGCCGGTCATGGATCGGCCGTTGGGCAGCAGCACCCATTGGGTCTTGCGGCGTTCGAGGGGAATCCACCCGGCGGTCGCGTTGATGAACAGGTCGTCGGCCTCGAGGTCCTGCGCATCACGGGTGTTCGGATCGACGCCGTGCGGCGCGGTGAAGATCTCCGCGTGGCCCTGCATGAAGGAGATCACGCCGCCGCCGTTGTGGCGGGAAGTGATCTGGTCTCCAGCGAGTGAGCCGCGCGAGCCGCCCCACAGGCCGAAGCCCGAGTTGTACGGATCGGGGTCGGCCTGTGCGTCCGCGATGGTGTTGTTGAACTCGGTGCTCTCTTCAACGAAGAGCGGCAGGCCGCTGAAGTTCTTGAGCTTGGTTGGATCGATGGTGGGCCCCGGGCGGGTGCCGACGGGGAACTCGCCGGGATTCTTCAAGTAGGCGCAGTGGGTGTCGGCGTAGGTGTGCGCGCCCTCGACGCGATACACCATCGTGTAGTCCCACAAGAGCTGGCTCGTGCTGCCGAGATAGTTCTGCCCCGTTGTGTTGTTCACGTCGGTCTGGCCATTCGCGGAGCGACGCTTGTTGGTGGGGCACTCGGCGATCTTGTCCACATCCTGGCAGTACTGGTAGAGCATTCCCTTCTCGGGGATGTACAGAGAGTTCGGGTCGTTGGTGAGAAAGTCCGGGTACTTCCCCCATCCCCACGCGGCCCAGATCGTCTCGTTGTTGTCAGTGGCGTAGTGGTTCGCCGCCGTAACCATCTGCTTCTGGTTTGAGGCGCAGACGACCTGGCGTGCCGACTCGCGTGCTTTGCTCAGTGCGGGGAGGAGCAGCCCGACGAGCAGAGCGATGATCGCAATCACCACCAGCAGCTCGATGAGCGTGAATGCCTGCTTTGACCGGCTCTTCGTGGTGCGATCCATCATGGCCGGCTCCTTGCCCCGCTCCCGAACACTGTCCTGCATCGCCTCTTGGCATCAGGGCTCGACCGGAAGGTCGAACCAATACGTGACCGCGACCATCGGTACCGGGTACTGAAGTCGACACCGGTACCCCCGAAATCTGTCGGAGCTCCAGCCAGCGCCGTCGAAGGCGGTCTGCATGAGCTCCGGATACCTTGGCACATCGCGCGTCGCGATCCGCCCGAGCCCCATCCCGAGCGGCTCGATCGGCACCGAGAGATCGACGCGATCAAGCTGGTAGCGAGGGCTGTCCGGCCGTTCGAGCCCGGACGCGAGGCCGTGCAGCGTGGTCGTGACCGTCGGGTCGTTGCCGTCAAAGACATCATCGCGGACGAACACATCCACGAGCATCGTCTTCGCCGGCATGCGAGGAACCTGCGTATCGAAGTTGTGCGCGATGGTGCCCGTCCGGTAGCGGTGGTTCGAGTTGCGCACCATCTGGGCGCTCACGTAGGTCGCGGGCACGTTGACGCCCGGCATGCTGTGCGGCAGCGTGTACAGAAACACGCCGTCGCCCGCGAACAGGTCCAGACTCGGCATCCCCGGTGAGCAGAACTCGGGCAGGAGATACTCCGCCGCGTCGCGGGGAGCGTTGTCGCCGCGGAGATTCTCAACGCGCGGCAGGTCCGAACGAGCGATATCGCGTGGATTGTCCTGACGACCGAAGACCGTGATCGGGGCGCTCGCCCGCAACCGCCGGATGTTGTACTTGCCCATCACGAAGAGCTTGTCGAGCGATTTGCCGCTCGCCGAGGGCTGGATGATGATGGTGAGCAACATCGTGTCCACCTGGTATCCCAGCAGGCAGGACATGGACTTGTGCATCGCCTGCTTGGCGGCGCGTTCGGTGCGCTGACGCATCGACGGATCCCACTCGGCCAGGGCCGCGTCCAGCGCGGAGCGACCTCCCGGGAACTCATCGATGAGCTGCTCGAACATCTGCACGTGCTCGATCGCCCGAGCACGCAGGCGGGCATCAACTCCGACCCGCGCGGCGGCGTCGAGAAAGATCCGGAGCCCGTTGGGCGCGGGAATCTCCTGGAGCACCTGAACGGTGTCATCGGCGCGGATGGCTCGGAGCACCCGAGCGGCCAGAGTCCGGTCGATTTCAAGCCCGCGCGACAGGGCTGCGGGGCGTCCGCCCCCACCGACCACCTTTCGGACGATTGGCTCCAAACTGTCACGAAGGCCCACAGCGATGGAGCGACTGCGGGCGTCAAGGCCGGAGTTGACGGCGATCATGGGTGCCATAGAGCTTGCCTCATCGGCAATCTCGGGGAGATCGATCGCACTTGAAACCGGTCCCAACTCCATCCGAGCCCTCCAGAGAAGGTGGCAAGAGGGGCAACGCCGCGCTTGGGAGGAGGGGAAAACTCCCATCTCCTCGCTGTCCGGGTAAGGTTTACCACAACTGTGGAAAAAGTCAAGATGGGGCTTGCATGAATCTCAGACTCATGTCAGACTGATGCTTGGCGATCTCGGACCCAGCGTCTTGGGAGTATTCCGCGCTCGCCTCGAGCGGGCTGGCACTTCCAGTCTGCCAGTGAATAGTGATACGCCACGGAAGGAGAGATTCGCGTGCTGAAACTCGGGATCAATCGGCTGCTGATTGCGGCGGGCTTGGCACACGGACTTGCGTCGGCGGCTCTCGCATTGCCGCCGGCGACCGTGACGACGCTGTATAAGTCTGGCGAGAATGTCTCTCTGGTCGGCCCCATCAATCACCCCCTCAACGGTGGCGTGTACGGTGGAAACGGCATTCTGGGGTTTGCGATCAACAACTCGGGAAACTCGTTTGTACATGTTTCGCTGTATCAGGCACCGCCATTTCTGAGTGGAGCGGGAGCGACGAACCAGGCGGTGCTGTCCTCGCAGACGGGGCTGACCCCGTATTTGGGGGGCGGCGTCGAGTGGGACATCTCGAACCCGGCCGGAAGCGTGACGCTTCCGACCACCGATTACGTGTACGGTGCTTCGTACTCGACCGCGATGAACAATGCCGGCACCGGGCTTTTTTCTCTGCTGGTTGGGCCGAACTCGTTCTCGTCGGTGACGCCGGTGGCCGGACTATATTTTAACAAGAGCGCACTGCCGGTGAGAAATGGGGATGCGGTGACGGCCGCGGGGGTCGTTCCGGGAACAACCATCGGTTCGATGCGAGGGGCGCTGCGGTTCAACGACAATCGGGTTGCACTGGTGGGCTGCGAGATTGTTGAGAGTGGGCAGACCAAAGACGCACTGCTGAAGATCGCGCTGGATGCCAACGGGGCCGTTTTGTCCGAGACGGTGGTCGCCAAGGTGGGTGGCCCGGTTGGTGCAGGCCCGGCAACGTGGACTGCGCTCGCGACCGGCGCGGGAAAGTGCGCGATCAACAACGCGGGCGATGTGATTTTCTCGGGCACGACCAGCACGGGAATCGACGGCATCTATCGCACCAACGCGGGCGGAGGGTCGTTTGTCGCGGTCGGCGGCGGCGCGAGCCCGAACGGCAGCCCGTGGGGGCCGCTGACGAATGCGCCGGTGGACATGAACAGTTCGGGGCATTTCGCGTTCCGCGGCATTCCTGGCGGGAACGGCCAATGGAACGAGTTGGGCGACGCCGGAGAAACCTTCGGAAGCCCCGCCGGCTTTTTCACTCCGACCACAAACGTCACCAGCGGCGGAGGGCCGCTTCGCATCGTGTCGGGATCGCTCTCCAACGACTTTGACGTGGATGTGTACCAGATATTCATCGGAGATCCGACTCTTCCGACGCAAGAGGCGTTTTCCGCGACCACGGTGCCGAATCCGGGAGCCGGATTCGCCGGTGCCAACTTCGACACCGTGCTCCACCTGTTCTCGTTCAACTCATTCAACAATAACGGGAGCTCGCGTCACGGTGTGGGTCGGTGCGACGATGCCGCTCCCGGCGTCGTGCAGTCCACCCTCACGACCGCGAGTCTTCCCCCGACGCACGTTCCCGGACACAAGTACTTCCTCGCGGTATCGACTCCGAAGGCCCGGGCCATCAACAAGGGCGGATACGTCAATCCCGGTCCGTCGGCGGAGCCGTATCCCAACATGTGGCAGGTTGACCCGGGGCAGGTCGTGGTGGCGGGCGGGGTTGCGTATTGGGTGGATCCAAGCAGCGGGCAGATTGGCCGCGTGGATACCACGACCGGTTCGCCGCTTTCGCCGCTGCAAGTCGGCATCGTGCCACAGCAGCTCTCGGGCGTGCAGGCCACCGACCCGAACTCCAGGCTGCTTGATCCCAAACTCGCGGTCTATGACGCGGGCGCAAACTCCAAGCTCGTGTTCCAGCAACATGGCTGGGGTCAGGAGACCTTCCGAACCTGCAATGCCGATGGAACCGGAGCGACAGATATTGTCCTGCCCGTCGGCTTCTCTTCCGCGGGCACCACAGCGATGGCCGTGGATAGCGTGAACGCGAAGTTCTATTGGGCCAAGTTCGTCAATCAGCCCGCCGCGGGATCGGCCGCGATCTTTCGATGCGACCTGGACGGCAACAACGTCGAGACGGTCGTGACAGTTTCCGATCCCCTCGACTCCGGCGAGTCGTACGTGATCGAGTCGATTTCCGTTGACACCTTTGGGACCGGCAAGGTGTATTGGGCCCAGTCGGTCTTCACACTTCCCGTCTCGTCCATCTATTTCCCGGGCTACTACATCCGACGCGCCAATCTCGACGGCACCTCCGTGCAGACCGTCACCTCGAATGCCCGGGCTTCGAACATCTCGATCGACTCGGCCGGACGGCGCTTGTACTTCTCTTCCAACGGGCTCAACAAGATCGGTGTCCTGAACCTGACCACGCTTGCCAACACACAGCTGGTTTCCACAACCGCCCCATTGGGCGTCTCGGTTGATTCCGCCGCGGGCAAGGTTTATTGGACCAGTCCCTTTGAGCGAATGATCCGGCGCAGCTCGACCGCGGCAGGGAGTGTCGAGAACTGGTTCACGCTGGGCGCGGATATTGGCGAAGTGCCTGCCGACGGGCCATCGTTCGATGACTCATTCAGCGCCTTTGTTCGGACGGGCACCGCAGGTACGACGACGCTTCCCTACCAGATCAAGCTGACGGGGGCCGCGTTCGCCGTTCAGGCCTCGATGATCTGCAAGGACAACACTACGAAGATCGCCACGGTGAACGAGAATCTTCCCGGCACCACCCGGTTCTGCACGCTTGCAGGAGCTCCCAACAGTCCCGTCCGGATCAGCGATCGCGGCCTGGTCGCCTGGTACGGCGCCGCCACGGGCGGCGGCGACAACGGCGAAGGCGGCGTGTATTTCAATAGCGACAAGCTCCTGAGTTCGTCGACCGTGCCGAGCAACGGCTCCATTCAGGTGGGCGATGTGGGCACCGGCGCCAACGGCCTCGAGATGTGCGCAAGCGGACAGCACCTCCTCGCCAACACCACCTACCTCCCCTTCTCGGGAAGCGGCGGGAGTTCGGCGATTCAAATCAGCTTCGCTTCCGTGCCGGGATGTGCGGCGGACTTCAACGGCGACGGCGCCCTGTCCGTGCAGGACATCTTCGACTTCCTTGGTGCCTGGTTCGCGGGCACACCGAGCGCCGACTTCAACGGCGTCGGCGGGCTTTCTGTGCAGGATATTTTCGACTTCCTCGGCGCCTGGTTCGCGGGCTGCTGATCGGCCAGCGTTCGAATTGCAACGGAGACCACCCATGTCCGATATTCGCAGCCCAGTGGGCTGAATCGAGAGAAAGAGATTCCCCGACTTACTCCCCCGCGATGACGATCCGTCTCGAGTGGACCGGCATGGCGGGGAAAGGCGGGACGGAAGTGTGTTCCGTCCCACAGTTTGATGTGTTCTAGAAGAGGAGAGATGAGATGAATCGAATGAACCTGCTGCAGATCGCGACAATGCTCGCGGCCGCAGCCCCCGCGTTTGCCAGCGATCAGCCCGGTACGGCCGCCGACCGCTGGAAAGAAGAACTCAGCGCCCCCGCACCGCAGGGTGCGACGGACTCGGGCTTCCTGGTTTCGACGGCGAACCTGACCCGTGGGGCGGGCCCGCTCAACACGATCACCGGAACACTCACCGCTGCCGCGTTCGTGTCTCTCGACGCGGACATGTTCGCCATCACGATCACCGATCCCGCCAACTTCAGCGCGGTGACCGCCGGCGGCACCGACTACTGCCTCGCACTCTTTGACTCCGCGGGTCACGGCATCGTCTTCAACGACAATCGCACAGACAGTATGACATCCAACGGCGCCCTGATCACCAATCTGTTTACCAGCGGTCTGACCGCCGGCGGCACCTACTACCTCGGCATCGCGAAGACCAACGGCTCAATCAATGCCGCCATCAGCTACACCCGTCCTTTGGACGCCATGGGTGCGCTCATGTTCACCGGCGATCCCAGCGGTCAGGTTCCCAACGACCTGGTTCGCCGCGCCGAGTATGGGCCGCTTTCGCCCACGGCCGTTCTCACAAGCTGGGAACCGTTCCCATCGAACTTTACTCCGTTCAACAACAACTACACCATCACGCTCACGGGCGCTGGCTATTCCACGACGCCAGCTCCGGGCGCTGCCGGTCTCCTCGGGCTCGGCGCGCTGGCCGCGTTCCGTCGCCGCCGGTAAGTTGATTCATGATCCTCGGGATCGCCCGAGTTCGTACACTCTTCGGAGCCCTCGCCCGGAACGGGCGAGGGTTGCATTTGGAAAACTGGTGTTCGAGCGGCAACGCAAACGACTGTCCAGGAGATGCGACGTGAAGAGCCGTTCCATTCGATCATTGATCGTTCTGGCCGCCGGAGCGGGAGCCGCCGCGGCCGGCGCGACTCCGCCCCCGTTCAGCGTCACATCCATCGCCAAGTCCGGCAACTCCGTTCTGGGCACCAGTTCGACGATCAGCAACAGCATCGACACGCAGTTCTTCGCCTCGCGGGCATTTCAGCATGTCTGCGTGAACTCATCCGGCGCGTGGCAGCTCCACGTTGACACGCGGCACAACTCGAATCTCGGCAACACCGTGCACGAGGCGATCCTGCGTACGCAGACCGTGCAGGGCCCGTTCACGCCGTACATCCTGCAGGGCGCGACGGGCTTTCTCTCGGCGCCGACCGTGGACACCACGGCATACGCCTTCTTCGCCTCCGATCTGAACAACGTCGGCAACGGCATATTCGCAATCGGCTGGGGACCCGACGACTTCGCGGGGCAGACCAGCACGGGCGTCTTCTACAACAACAATCGTGTGGTCTTCCTGCAAGGAGATGCCGTTCTCGCTGTCGGCCTTGCGCCCGGCACGGTCTGGAACGCCGTGGACGCTTCCACGGCGGTGTCGCTCAACGACAACAACCGCGTGCTCGTGAGTTCGATGGTCACCGAGAGCGGTACGCCCAAGCGCGTACTCGTCGCGATCCAGTTGGATCCAAGCGGCACGCCGACCGGCACCACGCTCATCGCCAAAGAGGGAGGTCCCGTTGGCGCGGGTCCCGCCACGTGGGCGAGCATCGCCGGTGGACAACACTCCGCGGCCATGAATAACGCGGGCACTGTGGCCTTTACCGGCACAACCTCCGCCGGTACCAGCGGTGTGTATTCAACGGCGGGCGCAGGTGCGTTCGTCGCCACCTCAGGTGGACCCACGCCCGTCTCCGGCGTGAGCTGGGGACAACTCGCCGGATCGTCGGTCGATATCAACGCGAGCGGAACTGTCGTCTTTCGGGGTTTGGCGGCCAACGCCACGGGCACATACACCGAATCCGCAGATGCCGGGGATGTTCCCGATGCCGAGGATCACACATATGGAAACGGCGCGCTGAATCGGATCGTCGGCACGCTCTCGAATGATCAGGACGTCGACATGTTCCGGATCACGGTGACGGACGCCAACGCGTTCACCGCCACCACTGTGCCCGATCCCGGCAGCGGATTCGCTGGCGCAGCGTTCGACACCGTGCTCTCGCTTATTGCCGAGCCCGGCAATGGAACGCGCGGCATCGCGCAGTGCGACAACGTTTCTCCCGGCGTGCTGCAATCGACGATCACGGGCGCGGGCGGTGTCGCCATCACCGGTCGTTCGTATTACCTCGCCATCTCGACACCCAAGTCCAAGGCGGGGAATCGTGTGTGGAACTACGCCACGAACTGGTTCCCTCTGTGGGACATCTGGCAGGGAGACCCGGGCGGCGTGGCGGTGTCCGGTGGTCTCGTGTACTGGCCGGATACCAGCGAGAACGCCATTCGGCGCGCCACGACTGCTGGCGCAATCCAGTCCGATCTTCCTGCGCCATCCGTCACCGGCTCCATCGCCATCGATTCAACAGGCGGCAAGCTGTACTGGGCCGATCGTTCCAGCAGCGAGAAGATCCGTCGATCGAATCTGGACGGGTCGTTGGTCGAGGACATCGTGACCGTGCAGGGCTTCGGCACGCTGACTGCGTACGGCTGCACCGGGCTCGCGGTGGATGCCGCACGCGGCAAGGTGTACTGGACACGCAGCGTGTTCGGTGAGATCAACCGGTGTGATCTGGACGGCCAGAACGCGCAGTACGTGATCCGCGACTATCCGCCCACCGGCGATGCGACGCCCGCCGTCGACCCAACCGGAACGTTCGCTCCCGGCTCCATCGCGATCGACACCAGCGCAGGAACCAATGGCAAGATCTACTGGGTGAATGGCTATCTCAACCGCATCGAGCGCTGCAACATCAACGGCACCGGCCGCGCCCCGCTCGCGGGCAACATCGGCGCCGGTGCGACCTCGATCTGCATCGACAGCGCGGCCGGCAAGCTGTACTGGACCAACACCGCCGGAAACGCCGTCATGCGTGCCAACCTCGACGGCACATCGGTCGAAACCGTGGCCAGCACCTCAGCGCCCACGGCGATCTCGATCGATCCAAGCGCCACGTCGAATGTGTATTGGACGAACATCGTCGATCGGGTTGTCCGGCGCGCACCGACGACTGGTCTGCCCAGCGCAGCATCGGATGTGGTGCTGGTCGGCATTGATTCCGGCCAGCGCGCGGCGGACGGCCCCGGGACCGGCTACAGCAGCGGCTTCGGCGGATGGACGCGCTACGGAACCGCGGGGTCCACGCCATTGCCGTACCAGATCAAGCTGAGTGGAGCCACGTTCCAGTACCCGCAGACGATGATCGCCAAGGGAAATCAGAAGGTGGCGGCAGTGGGGGATGCTGTGCCCGGTGTCGCGAACAGTGTCGTGAACTCCACCGGCGATCCGAGCTCGGCGATCAAGATCAACGAAAGGGGTGATGTGCTCTGGATCGGCGCGTATTACCCGGTGTACGCCAACAACGTGCCGCCCTCGGCGCTGTTCCTGAACCTCGACCCGCTCCTGGTCTCGAACCAGATTCCGGCAGGGACGAGCCCGACGCTCAACGCCCAGAAGCTGGTCTTCTTCCCGTCGGGCGCCGGCATGCTCGACATGTCCTCCAATGGCAGATACGCGATGGTGCAGGCGAACATGCTCGCGCCGCCATACAGCTTCACGCAGTTCGACAACGCGTTGCTGTTTGAGTTCACGCTCCCGCCCAGCTGCCCGGCCGATTTTAACGGCACGGGCGGACTCACGGTGCAGGACATCTTTGATTTCCTCGGAGCGTGGTTCTCCGGTGATCCTCGAGCCGATTTCAACGGCGTCGGAGGAATCAGCGTGCAGGACATCTTCGACTTCTTGGGCGCCTGGTTCGCTGGCTGCTGAACGCGACGAGTATGTGCGTGGGCGTCGCGGCGCGATCCACTCACGGAGCGCCGCTGAACCACACCGAAAGGAAGTTGAAAATATCGTCCACACCCACTGAGCCGTCGCCGTTGAAGTCCGCTCGACGACACGGGTTTGGCCCGCAGAGCGAACCGGAGAACCAGCCGAGCGGTCGCGCTTGGCACTGGCTGAACGTCGCAATGAAGCACGCCCCGGTGGTCGAGTTGCAGCAGGCCCCAGTCAGGGGCGGGCAGAGCTGCGGCGTGCATTGCACGTTGTCGCCCAAATACACCACCGCCCGCCGGCTGCATTCCGCCTGTGGAACGATGAGGCATGACCCCGAGGTCCTGTCGCAGCAGGCCCCGAGCCCGCAGGGATTCGGCGTGCAACTCGCGTTCAGAAAAAATGTCCCCGTGCATTGGGACGAAGTCTGACCTGCAGCACACAGCCCGCCCGCACAGCACGCACCCGTCGCAACGCACGGATTGTTCGGTGTGCACGTCGTCCATCCATGCCAGACGCCGACCACGCCGTTGACGTAGCAGGTGCCTTGGTACGACACAAAGCATGCCTGCCCCGGAATGCAGCACGCTCCCGACGGGGGCGGACATGAATACCCGCTGAACACGCTGCACGATCCGCCCGACACCCAAAGATACGGCGACGGGCACTGCCCGATGTTCACGATTGTGCAGCCAGTCGGCTGGCAACACGCCCCCCACGTAAATGGCGGGCACGCGATCGAAACGCACGTGGTGCCGAGTGTGAACGGCAGGCCCGACGCGCACTGCCCCACCGGCTGTACGGTGCACCCCGTCACGGAGCAGCACGCCCCGATCTGCGAGCATGGATTCGGGTTGCACGACGCCGCGTTCATCATGACCACGCCGCCGTATGTCGCGAGGCACTGCCCCTTGCTCATGATCGCGCAGCCCGAGTTGAAACCGGTGCAGCACACCACCTGCGGCAGGCATGGCTGCGAAGTGCACGAAATCCCCGCAAAAAACTGGTACGGCGCCAGGCAGTTCGCCTCCGCCGTCAACACACAAATGTCCGTCGCCGCGTTGCAGCACGCCCCCACCACGCACGCAACACCCGGCGTGCACGTCGCTCCGGAGATCCACGAGCCGCTCCCGCACGCCGGGGCCGTCGTCAGCGTGCACTGGCCCGTCGAAGTGTTGCAGCACGCCCCCTGCGGCCCGCACGGCGAGGGATTGCATGTCGTCCCGGGATAGAACAACCCCTGCGTGTTCGGACACACTGTCAGCGACGCGGCGATCACACAGGCACCGGACGTCGCGTTGCAACACGCGCCGCCCGCCTGCGCCCCGCAGTTGGCCGGGGCACAGGTCGTGCCCGCCGGGTAGTACTGGCCGTTCAGCGCGAGGCACTGCCCTGGCGTGACATTCACCAGACACTGCCCCGTGCAACACCCGCCGCGCTGGTCACATCCCGCGCAGGTGGTCGTTCCCAGGAACAGCCCCCCGCTCGACTGGCATTGCGACATCGTCGTCACCACGCACCCGCTGCCGCTGGAGCAGCATGCGCCGTTCATCATCTGCGCACGCACCACTGGGCCAAGCGCCCAAGCCACGAGTAGCAGCGCGACGGCAACGGTCAGACGACATTCCGCCGCACAGAATCTTCGCGTTCCGTTCATGACTCACCTCCGTCGATCCAAGCCAAACCAGTCTTTGCGCCACCCGCCACTGGGTTATCGACGCACTCTAATGCCGGGGTCACAGGAACGGAAGGAAAAAAGCAGGACTTCCGCACGAGATAGCCTCACAATGGCAGATTTGGCGGCTTCGCGGCAGTTGCGCTCATCTCCTTGTAGCTTGAGGTCGCCTCTGGCGTGGGGGCCCAATTTCGGTACGGCGGCCAACGTCGGCCAGGCGAGCGTGGGCAGAGCCAGCGCCGCGTGAAGGAGACTTGAACTGCGAGCGAGACGAACGCGCGTCGCCAATAAGACGTAGGCGTCGTTCTCGAACCCTCGGTGGCGCAGAAGCCGAGGCCCGCAGCGGTGCAAACCGCGGCGCATCAACCAGCCGCGTGGAAGCGCACCGTGTCGCAATCCTCGCCGTAACCCTTTGCCGTTTGCGACGTTGTGCCAAAAAGAACAACGCCCTGCACTCTGGTGCAAGGCATCGGAATGACCCCATGGGGATTCGAACCATCTGAGATTCTCGCGAGGAATCGGCACTTTCCGGAATGGCGCGGCGCAAATTCCGACGCAACTCAGGTAGCGATAGCGCTCTCACCCAAAGAAGTATCTCGCCAAACCCTGTTCATGGTTCCGCTCAGGCAGTGATCAGCGATCAGCCAAAGATGCGGAAGATCCATCGCGCGAGTGTGCCGACAGTACAGAACGAGAAAGGTCTGCCTTCGGTGCTGTCCATACGCGGGCGGTTCCATCTCGAGCTCCGGAGACGATTATGGTGCCATCAGGAGACACGGCGAGCCGGCGCACGTGCTCACCATGGCCGCGAAGCTGCGTGAGTTCCTCGCGCGTGTTTGTATCCCAAATCCAAATCGTGCCTGTGTAGTCCGCACTGAACAGGCGGGAACCATCGGGACTGAAAACAAGAGCGAGGACCTCGCGGGCGTGGCCTGCAAACGTGCCGATGTGACGGCCGGATGGAACTTCGTAGGCCTGGATGTGGTGATCGTCGTCGGGAGCGACCACCGTGCGGCCATCGGGCGAGAAAGCAATGCTCTCATTGGCGGTGCGGCGTGCGGGAATCGAGAGGATTTCCCTTCCGGTACGGAAATCATAAAGCACTGTGCCGAACCAGCGGTCGCGTGTTTCGGAACGGGCGATGATGCTCGCGGAGTTGTTAACGGTAGAGCCGCGCACAGTTGCGATCTGGTCACTGGGGAGCGCGGACCAGTTTCGCGAGGAAATGTCGAAGAAGGTTGCGGTGCGAGTGGCTGGGTTGAAGTCGAAGAGGATGCGTTTGGAGTTCTGGTCGAAAAGTTGTTGATCGAGTGATGACGGGCGATCGTCGATCAGAGCGGTTTGACTGCAGGTGGAAACATCAAAGATGCGAACGTCTCCGTTGTATTCCCGCGTGACAATCGTGCGATCGTCCGGGGAGAGTGAGAGGGCCTGCACAAACGTGCCCGTGGGCATACTCGCGAACTCGCGGCCGGTGTCGAGACTGAAGAGGCGGACAGTCTTGTCCCAGCTCCCCGTGGCGACGAAGTGGCCGGCGCTTCCGATCGCTAGCGCGTGGACCAAGTGCGTGTGGCCGCACAGGACCATCGGTAGTTCGGAGCGGCGGCTGAGGTTCCATCGGCGAACGGAACCATCCCGGCCCGCACTGATGAGGCCGCCAGCGGGCAGCGGTAGGAAGCGGACATCGTGCACTTCTGACTCGTGTCCGATGAGGGAATGAGTGTTCTCGAGCGTCGCGGCGTCAAACACGCGGACCACACCGTCGATGTTGCCCCCGCCCAGAAGCGTCTGATCGGCATTGAAGTTGAGGTTCTCGATACTGTCGAAGTTAAACGGTCGCCGAACAAGCGAGCGGGCGGGATCCAAGGCGATGTCCCACGACCCCATCGGTCCGCCGTGAAACGCGGCGATCAGGCGCGACCCGTCACGATTCAGCAGCAGCGTCCGCGCCTCGCTTGCAAGATCAGCGACCATGGAAACCGATACGCCGGTGCGGGTGTCGAAGACCTGCGCGAAGGGTGGGCGGCGCTGGTTAAAGGTCGTGGATATGGCGGCGCGCCGGCCATCGCCCGAGACGGCCGCTCGAAACGGGAAAACGTCCGGATCCAGTGAGATCAGCCGAACTCGGTTTGCTGAGAGGTCGATCAGAACGAGAGACGAACCGGAAGTTCTGCGGCTGAGCATGACGAGCAGCTGACCATCGTCGGACAAAACGGGATTGTCCAGCACCTCATCCGCGCCGAACGGCCATTCGGCAATGAGATGTGGCACGGGCCCGCCGGATTCGGGATCGGGTGTATAGATGATGGGGCCGACGGACTTCAACGTGTGCGTGGCTCGTGAGGCGCGGGCGGTGTACCAAAGCGCGAGTTTCGGGTCCACGGCTGCGGCGGGGGAGTGCTCGTCTCCCAGGCGGACGAGCTCGCGCGTCTTGTGGGGTTCGACCATGACAATGCCAGCCTCGGTAGAGGTCCCCGGCACGAACATGAAAGGTTTGGACATCCGAGGCGTGGCAACGCTGGTGCTCTGATCCAACCGCGAAAGCAGGTGTCTGTATTCCCAGCCGCGATAGCGTGGCGCCGTGGACTCGAGTTGTCGTCGGGCGATGCCGATCTCGCCTTTGGTCAAAGCGAAAGACGCGGCCGACATCGCCGATCGATACCGCTGCCAGACGGCCTGTTCATTGGCGCGCCGAGCGCTCTCCCAGAGCATGGACATGATGACCAGCGCGCCGACGATGAGCAGAAGTGAGGCGCTGCCGACAACTGCGAGCGCGCGATTCCGTTGGGCGAACTTGCGTAGCGCGTACGCGGCGCTCGACGGCCGAGCTGCAATGGGCTGCTGGGCAAGGTAGCGTCGGATATCAGCCGCCATGTCCGCAGCGGACTGGTAGCGAAGCTGCGGATCACGGTTCATGGCCTTGTGCACGATGGTCTCGATATCACCGCGAAAGTCCGCTGAAGCGGAGCCGAGACGCCGCGGCGATTCTTCGAGGATGACGCGTGTTGCGGCTCGGACGGTGCGGCCCGCGGTATCGAACGGAAGTGTGCTCGAAAGGAGTTGAAACGCGACAATGCCCATGGAATACACGTCGCTACGAATATCAGCAACGGCGGAGTCGCCCGCGGCCTGTTCGGGGCTCAGATAAGGAACTGTTCCGACGATCTGTCCTGATTGCGTGTGCACGGAACGAGAGTCGTGCTCTTCGGCAAAGCGAGAAACGCCGAAGTCAAGGATCTTGGGCTGGATGGCGGAAGAGAGGACCGACGTGTGATGGGTGTCCGGTGTGGAAGGGTCGGCACTCTGTACGAGAATGTTCTCCGGCTTCAGATCGCGATGGACCACCCCTTTCTGGTGTGCATGGTGGAGCGCATCACAGACGCGGGCGATGAGTTCGAGTCGAGCCGGCGTATCCAGTCCTGCTTCGGTCGCATAGTTCAGAAGCGTCGGCCCCTCGACAAGCTCCATCACGAAGTACGGCCGTGAAGCGGCACCCTCGCCGCCGAGGCTGGTGCCCGCTTCATAGATCTGTGCGATGCCGGGATGACGCAGCTGTGCCAACGCGCGCGTTTCCTGCCGGAAGCGTCGGAGCAAACTTCGGCTGATGAGCCCGGGATGGATGACCTTGAGAGCGACGCGTCGCAGGGGCTCTTCCTGCTGGGCTTCATAAACGATGCCCATACCGCCCCGCCCGAGTTCGCGAAGAATCTCGAAGCTGCCGATACGGGAGGGAAGCGACTCATTTTCTTCGGTGTCGATAGCCAAATCAGTTGCAAGCCACTCGGATCCTGCGCCTTGGGTGAGCCCCCCTGAGTCTGGATCTGACGCGTCGAGCGCGAGAAGCTCCTCAACTTCGCGACGGAGCGCCAGATCGCTGCTGCAAGCCTTTGTCAGCAGGGCCGCGCGTTCAGACGGAGCAATCGCAAGCGCCGCGGCGAAGAGTTCGCGGACCCGATCGACGCGTGAGAAACTCATGCGCCGGTTCCTTGCAGCCGGCGTTTGAGCCAGGCACGAGCGAAGCGCCAATCCGTCTCCGCGGTAGAGAGCGAGACATTCAGGCGCTCCGCGGCCTGCTGCACACTCAGGTCACCGAAAAAGCGGTAGATGACCAGGCGAGCGACCCGTGGGCTCGAGGTCTCCAACTCTTCGAGCGCGGCGTCGAGCTCCGCCGCGCCGTGCCGCTCGCCGGTGCCGAGGGCGTTGACATCCAGTGAAAGCGGTCGTTTCCCGCCATCCCGCTTCAGTCGCGAGCGGCTGCGGACATGATCCGCGAGCACGCGGCGCATGGCAATCGAAGCGATCGCGCGGAAATGCCCCTCGTCGTTCCACTCACCCTTGCAATCCGCGGCGACTCGCAGGAACGCCTCGTGAACAAGCGCGGTCGGCTGGATGCTTACCGGTGCGCGTTGGCGGAGCATTCCGGCCGCAATGCGGCGGAGCTCTTCATACACCAACGGCATGAGGCGATCGGCCGCCTCTGCTTCGCCATCAGAGTTGTTTGCAAAGTGTTTGGATTCTGATGGGTCCATGAGCGTTAGGGAGTTTATCGACCTGCCCGCCGAAGGGGGACACGACGATCGGTTAAAGGGTGATGCGATTTGAGATTTTGTGGTTCACGCCAAGGTTGTGAGGCCCCGGCGACGTGTGGCCCATCAGAAGCACATCCCATCGCCCGGGGAGTCGCATCCACCAAATCGAACTCTTCGGGTTCGTGTTCATGCCTGTCACCGTCCGTCAAGGAGAACTCACATGCAGCTTTCACGTCTTGCCCTTCTTCTCATCCTTGTGATACTCGGGGTTGCCCGCCAATCCTCCGCGCAGACTCTGACAAAGCAGTTCACGTACCAGGGATACCTGGAAAACAACGGCGTGCCTTACACCGGGACGGCAGACGTGAACTTCGGACTTTACCCCCAGTTGAGCGGTGGATCTCTTCGTGATCAGGTCACGGTGTCGAACGTCCAAGTGACCAAAGGTGTCTTCTCCGCTCTCGTGAACTTCGGCGAAACCGATCTGTTCGGTGCTCAGATCTATGACGGCCGCGAACTCTACCTGCAGGTGGCCGTGATTGTCGGGGCGGCGCCGCCCGTGACGCTCACGCCGCGGCAACTCATCCAGCCCGCGCCGATCGCGCTCTCGATGCCGAACATCACGCCCAAAGGCACGAACGTCGGCATCGGCATTGCCGATCCCACCGTCAAGCTCCACGTGAAGGACACCTCCACCAACCTGTTTTACATGGAGGGCTCGAACGCGTTCGGTTCGTACATGAACCTCGCGAACACCTCCGCTGGTGGAAACAACTGGTCACTCATCTCGACGGGTGCCAGCAACGGCGAGGGTGCAGGCAAACTCCTGTTCGCAAACTCCAGCGTGCGCATGACGCTGACTCCCACCGGCAATCTCGGCATCGGCACCACCTCCCCCTCGGCACGATTGAGCGTTGATGGCACGACGAATCTGGCCGGTGCCACCACCGTCGTCGGCACCATCCGCCACGCCAGCGATGCCTCCGCCAACCCGGCCCGCACGTTTGATATCACCTCAGGCGGCGCGATCGACCTGATCAGCAACGCCGACGTCTACATGAACGCCCGGGGTGGACGCAAGCATCTGCTCTTCAACACCGATACGGGCGCTGGAAACGTCGGCATCGGCACATCCGATCCCACCGAGAAACTCCACGTCAACGGCAACATCCGCGCGAAGGTGATTATCATCGAGGGCGGAGCCGACCTTGCCGAGTCCTACGACGTCGCGGCCGCGGGCGATGTCAAGCCCATGCCCGGCATGGTCGTGAGCATCGATCCTGATCGTGTCGGCAAACTCCGCATCGCGACCAGTTCCTATGACCGCACGGTCGCCGGGATCATCAGTGGTGCCGACGGCGTCGCCCCGGGCCTGGTTCTTGGCCAGAAGGGCACTATCGCGGACGGCACGCACCCTATCGCCAATGTCGGCCGCGTTTGGTGCTACGTCGATGCGGACGCTGGTGGGCCCGTGTTGCCCGGCGACATGTTGACAACTTCCAACACTCCCGGCCACGCGATGAAGGCGTCCGACGCGGCCCGCGCTGGCGGCGCGACGATGGGCAAGGCCATGAGCCGCCTGGAGAGCGGCAAGGGTCTCGTGCTCGTCCTCGTCACACTCCAGTAATCATCCAGGTGCGGTTCGGACTCTCGCATTGGCCTTCCCAGTCCTCAGTCGTTTTCGGAGATAGATCCATGAGTAACTCCCGAACGCTCGTCTGCTCGATGCTTGCCGCCGCGGCCACGGTTGCCGCCTTCGGCCGCGCGACCCTCGCCCAGCCGATCCGGAAAGCCAACGACATTGTGTCGCAGGTGGCGAACCTGAAAGTCCGCGGCGACCCGATGGGCTTCCGCGTTCCGGTCAACAGCCTGATCCTTTCGGGATCGCATCACTGGCAGGGAATCGTGCGCCACCCCGACCCGGAAAA
The DNA here is from genome assembly GCA_044222255.1 of Phycisphaerales bacterium. Lineage (GTDB taxonomy): Bacteria > Planctomycetota > Phycisphaerae > Phycisphaerales > UBA1924 > UBA4658. The sequence continues at coordinate 4,191 of JBGANP010000036.1, read as the reverse complement.
GCCGTACTTTTACGCGGTTTCCAGCCGCGTAGGATGCACCGAACTTCATGTGATCCGGATCGGGACCTCCGACTCCAAGTCCGGATATCGGATGCGGAGCAATCGACTCGATCCGGGCTCACAGGCGATAGCGACCGGCGTGGATGCCGCTGATCGTGTGGTGAACACCATTCCTTTGCCGGATACCCACGCGGGCGGCATGCAGGCGGCGGGAAAATACCTTGCCATTCCAATGTGCATGCACGACCCCAGCTGTGTTCCACTTGAATGGCAAGTCGAAAAGATCGGAATCTACGACATCTCAGATCCGGCGAACCCGGTGCTTGCAAGAATGATTGCCGACGGCCCGCAAATCCCCGGCGGTATGGCCGAACTCGCGTTCGCGCAGCGCGACGACGGAACGTACTTCCTGGTCGGGGCGTATGGGAACGAGCTCTGGCATTGGACGCTGAGCGCCGATCTTGCGACGTTTACATTTCGCGGCAGGCCCGCTATCCCGGCAGAGAGTTGGACGGGCGGCGGGAACGGTGATGCCTTCCAGTCCTATCAGCTCATCAATCCGCTGGGGGAAGTTCAGGCCGACGGTACCGAGGTCATGTATCTTCTCGGGCTGCACAACACCAGTCCTTCGGGCATCCTCCAGGACGAAGCTTGGTTGTATCGCCTCGTATTGGCTTCCTGGGGCAGCATCACGAGTTACCAGCTGATTTCAGTGACACCGCTTTCTTCCCGGACCTCTCCGGAGAGTTCGCAGATCAACGCCAACTGGGCCGCCGGAGGATCCGCGTGGATCTCGCCCACGGGTGGCCTTCTTCTATATGGCTGCGAACACAACATCAGCGGACTGAACTACAGCGTGACCATGTCCGAGTACTCCGACCGTTCCGGCGATGCTCCGGCGATTGTGCCGACCGATGGCTGCACCGCCCAAGTGTTTCTCTACACGGATACAAACTTCGATGGCAAAGTCCTGACGGTTGATGCGCTCGATCGCGAGCGGAAGAACTACAACAATCTCCTGCTGAACCACGAGGGCGCAGGAGGTTTCTCGAATAACGTCAGCAGCATCACGTGGCGCCTCCCGCCCGGCTGCGTCCTCTACCTCTTCGGCGGGGTGGGCCAGGCGGGAAACTACCTCGCGCTCACCGGCACGGGCAGCTTCAGCGACCTCGCGAACGTGAACTGGACCTCCGGAAGCGGCAACTGCAACAACAAGATTCAGTCACTCGCGTTCACCGGGGGCTCTACCCCCGCAGCGGCCAGATTGCTCTCGCCAACGGCTGCCGCCGCCCTCAATCTCTACATCGATTCCCTCCCCTGCGCCATGTTGAAGCTCGGTCAGGGGGACTACCAGGGCTCCGCCATTCTCAATCGCCCAGTAGAGATTCGGGCAACCGACGGCCTGGTTCGAATCGGAACCCCTTGACGAACTCGGCACGTTGCCCGCCGCGCCCCGAACGGATCGCGGAGTCCTATCCCACGCCGAACGTCTGACAACCCCGCGTCGATCGTCTCCTGGACCCCACTTCGTGCCGTATGTCATCGGCCGGTGAGATGCCGGCAATCGCCCTCACTCTTGAACCAAACGAGGATTCACATGATCCGAGCAGTATCACCAATCGCAACTCCCGCATCAAACTCCTCCCGGCGAATCTGCTCCCGGTTCGCGACGTGTGCGGCGATGACCATGCTCACCGCGGCTCCTGCCTTAGCCCAACCCACCATTCGCAATTTCACCATCGACTGCGGCGGCCAAGTGTTCACCGGCGGCACGCTCCGCCTTACCAGCGCGATCGGTCAACCCGACGCTGGCGGTGCGTTCGCAACCGGCGCTCTGGTCCTGAAGGGCGGCTTTCTCACTCCCGGCGTGTGCCCCGCGGATTTTAACGCCTCCGGCACGGTCAACGTTCAGGACATCTTCGACTTCCTAGCTGCATGGTTTGCGAACTCGCCCAGTGCCGACTTCAACACCCAGAACGGACTTGGTGTTCAGGACATCTTCGACTTCCTCGCCGCATGGTTCGCCGGATGCCCGTAAGGATCGCAAGCACAGCTGGGTCTTTGGGCGGGGGTCACCTAACGGAGAGTGTTTGCAGTACACCGCCATTGGGTGCGCCGGCGTGCGATGAGTTGCAACGGGGGGCGAGCGAAATCCGATGCGCCGTGGCAACTCGGTGAAGTCGTTGTATTGCATGGCATAATTCCCAATCGAGCACTCGGAGTGTTGGTGCTCGCGAGGGTATCTCCATGCAGGTTCAGGTCCGCCCGATCGACTCCATTCAGTCCTACGGCAAGAATCCTCGCCTCAACGATGGGGCGGTGGAGACGGTCGCTCGATCGCTGAAGGAGTTCAACTTCTGCCAGCCGATCGTCGTGGACAAAGACAACGTGATCGTCGTGGGCCACACCCGCTGGAAGGCAGCCAAGCAACTGGGCATGACTGAAGTCCCCGTGCACGTCGCGCACGACCTAACGCCCGAGCAGGCCAAGGCGTATCGCTTGGCCGATAACCAAACCGCCACGATCGCCGAGTGGGACATGGACCTGCTGCCGCTAGAGTTGATGGAACTCAAAGACCTCGGCATCGACATGACACTGCTGGGCTGGTCGGATGCCGAGCTGAGCGAGTTGCTCGCGCCGCCCGGTACCGAGGGCGAGGTTGATGCAGATGACACCCCCGCGCCACCCAAGACCGCCATCACCAAGCCCGGCGATCTCTGGCTCCTCGGTGAACACCGTCTCCTCTGCGGCAACAGCACGTTGCAGGCGGACGTGGACATGGTCATGGACGGCAAGCAGGCCGCGCTCATCGCAACCGATCCGCCGTATCTCGTCGAGTACACGGGTGAGCGGCCTAACGACTCGGGCAAGGACTGGTCCGACACCTACCGGGAGATCGACATCACGGACGCGGATTCCTTCTTCCGCTCGGTCTTCACCAACGCGCTCCGGGTCATCGCCCCGCACGCGGCCATCTACTGCTGGCACGCCCATAAACGTCAGTCTTTGATTTCTACGGTCTGGAATGACCTCGGCATCCTGGACCACCAGCAGGTGATCTGGGTGAAGCCCACGCCGGTCTTCGGCCGGGTGTACTGGCACTTCCGCCACGAACCCTGCATGATGGGCTGGAAGCGGGGCAGCCAGCCGGTCCATGACTCCGATCACGCCTTCAACTCGGTCTGGGAGATCGACTGGGAGGGCAAGAGCCGCATCGTTGGCAACGAGCATCCCACTCAGAAGCCGGTGGAGATCTTCGCACGCCCAATGCGAAAGCACACAAAGCGCGGGGACATCTGCTTCGAGCCGTTTAGCGGCTCCGGGTCTCAACTAATCGCCGCCGAGAAGGAAGGCCGCAGGTGCAACGCCATCGAACTCGAGCCGGTGTTCGTGGACGTGGCCGTCGCGCGCTGGGAGAAGTTCACCGGCAAGAAGGCGATCAGGAAGGTGGCCTAACCCGCCAAGAGAAGCGAACCCATGCCCGCGCACGAACCGGACATCTTGACCTCCGACCGCCAGAAGGCCATTCTGGCCCTGCTGAGCGAGCCGACGATCGTCAAGGCGGCCGATAGCGTCGGGATCGACCACTCCACGCTCTATCGCTGGCTGAAGGAGCCGGAATTCTCCAAGTCGTACCGGGAGGCGCGAAGGGAATCCTTCAAGCACGCGATCTCGATGAGCCAGAAGTACGCCCCCGTGGCGGTGCAGGCGCTTGTCAAGATCGTGGCCGATCCCAAATCGGCCGACTCGGTGAAGGTGTCGGCCTCGGGGCTGCTGCTGAAGTTCAGCCGCGAGAGCATCGAACTGGATGATCTGGCCTCGCGCGTCGAGGCGTTGGAGCACGCATCATCGCAGCCGGCGACACCGCTCCTGAGGGGGGCAGCATGAGCATGACTATCGCACCCCCGCGCCCGCCGCGTCTGAGTCCCTGTCAACGGGCAGTCCTGCGAGTGGCCCTGAACATCCTCGCGCTACTGCTGGTCTACTCGTTCGCCGCCATCGCCGTCGCCGCGACGCCAGCGGTCGCAGTGGGGGAGATGGCTGCATGTACCTGAACAATCGCCTCGCCCGCCTAGAGCGGTTCACGCTTCCCCTGAACTCGGACGGGTTCCCGCCGTGCGCTGCCTGCGACAACGGCTCCAAGAAGCAGGTGGTGTACCGCTTCGAGGGGGACGAACCGTTCCCGCCCTT
>JBGANP010000156.1:0-4375 GCA_044222255.1 Phycisphaerales bacterium | reverse complement strand
GAGTTCGTGCGCGACGCGGTGCACATCCAGCCAGACGTCGGAGCGGATCTTGCCCTTATAGGCCTCGTCGTGGACGCGATCGTCGAACACCTCGGCGCCGCCGCCCGGGAGTGAGCCGAGGCCGGCTTCCTTGAGTCTGGTGAGGACCCAGCGGATGCCGCTGGCGCGGTCGTCGGCCCTGTAGACCTTGGCGATCTTGGCGAGGTGGACGATCTCGACGGCGGTGAAGGCCTTGACGTGCAGTTCGCTGCCAAGTTCGCGGGCGGTCTCGCGGATGGTGCGGACGAGATCGGTGTAATACGAGAAAGGCAGGAAAGGGTGCAGCCCGCCCACGGAGTGCATCTCGGTCGCGCCGTTCTCGACGGCTTGGCGGGCCTGATCCTTCACATACTCCATGTCGCGGGTGTACGCGCCGTCGTCGTCCTTCTTTCGATAGAACTCGCAGAACTTGCAGGAGAGGGCGCAGACGTTGGAGTAGTTGAGGTGGCGGTTGATGTTGTAGAAGGCGGTATCGCCGTGCAGGCGGCGGCGGACGGTGTCGGCGAGCGTGCAGACGGTCCAGATGTCGGGTGTGGTGTAGAGAAGGTCGCCATCGGCAAGGGAAAGGCGCTCGCCGCGGGTGATTTTCGCGCGGATGTCATCCAGACGTTCGTCGGTGCGGGGAAGTGACCCGTGCTGGGCCGCGGGGGCGAGCATGGCGGAGAGTATCGCGGGCGGACTGTAGTTTCAAGAAATATTGAAAACTCGGAAATCGTTGCACCAGATTGGGCAGTTGAGGTACTTTCCGGCGATTGCGTAACACATTTCGGAATTTGGTGACATGCTTGTCGGAGGTGCTTGTGGCGGTCGGGAGTCTGTGCATGCGCCATGTGAAATGGGCGGTCGGGGCGGCGGCGATCGTGGGGAGCGCGACGTCGCTGGGCGCTCCCGGAGATGTGTACGTCGCGAACGGGGCGGGATACGTCTCGAGGTACAGCGGGAAGACGGGAGCGTTCATCAGCGCTTTCGGAACGCTGGGGCAGGGCTCGGGGCTCGCGTTCGGCCCGGACGGGAAGCTGTACGCCGCGAGCGCAAACGGAAATAAGGTCCTGAAGTACGACCCGGACTCGGGTGCACTGCTGGGGACGTTCATCAGCAGTTCGACGCTCTCGCGCCCGTTCTCGATCATCTTCGGGCCGGACAAGAACTTGTACGTGAGCGCCAATTCATCGAACGTCGTGCGGAAGTACAACGGAACGACGGGGGCGTTGATGGGGGTGGCCGCGACGGGCGGAGGGATGTCGTCCCCGATCGGGCTGGCGTTCGACGGGCTCGGGAATTTGCTGGTGGCGAGTTCGGCGAACAACAAGATGCTGAAATACAACCCGGCGAACGGGGCGTTTCTTGGAGAGTTTGCGACGGGGATCGGATTTGTTTCGGATGTTCGCGTGCGTTCGGGTGTTGCGTACGTGAGCAGCGCGGCGACGGGCCGGATCCGCCGCTTTGACGTGCAGACAGGGCTGGACCTGGGGGACTACGGATCGCTTCCCGCATCGTCGGGCGCGTTCGGGATGGATTTCGGGCTCGACGGGTCACTGATCGTCGGCGCGGTAGCGGAGAGCAGGCTGTACAGGATTGGCGTCGGCGGCGGTCCGGGCGCGGTGTTCGCGGATCAGAGCATGGCCACGCCGGAAAATGTGGTCGTGCAGGTGCCGGGGCCGGGGATCACGATGACGCTGGCAGGCGGTTTCTTCGGCGCGATCGGGAGGCGTCGGCGCTGAGCGACACGCTCACGGGGCAAGGCGCGGGAGCAGGAAGACGTCGACCAGCTTGTCCCCGATGCCCAGAAGCGCAGAGCCGGCGATCAGGCCCGCGCAGATGGGCTCGAGGGAGCGAACCCAGAGCGTGTGGCCGGAGGTTCCTTCACGCTTCTCGTAGAAGCGGTGGAGGAGGTGGAAGACCACGGCGCCGAGCCACATGCACATGGTGGCGCTGGGCGGCAGCACGACGCCGAGGCCGATGCTGACGGGGCTGAGCCAGAACTTGCCTTTGGTGAAGATGCGTGCGATCTCGAAAGTCAGGGCGACGACGGCCGCGACGCCGAGAGACCAGAGGATCGAGGCGCTCAGCCCGTTGAAGCCGTGCTCGATGATGTCGGCAACGCCTTTCCATTGGACGGCGGAGGGCATGGGGAAACGTTCGGTCGCCATCATGTCCTGCACGTTGTCGCCGGGCTTGTAGTTGGCGAGAAACATCGCGTAGAAGAGAGGTGTGCTCACGAGGCCACCGGCGATGATGCCGATGAGGTGGCCAAAGGCCTGCTGGCGGGGTTTGGCGCCGAGCATGTAGCCCGGCTTGATGTCCGAGAGCAGATTTGCGGCGTTGCTGGCGACCGAGGCGGTGATGCCGGCGGTCATGAGATTCACGCCGGGGTTGGAGCGGTCGAGCATGCCGAAGGTGAACTGGGGGATCTTGGCGAGGGCGCCGGTGGGCGTCCAGCTCGTGAGCGCCATGGCGTTGGTGCAGATGAGCGACAGGGCGAAGATGAGCGGCATCGCGACGGCGGTCATCCAATAGGGCACGCCGTACCAGTGGTTGGCCATCCAGGCGGTGAGCACGGCGAGCAGGGGGACGCCGATGAACGAGACTTTGAGCGGCAGTTCGATATGACCGACCGGGTCAATCCTCTCCTTCTCGCGTCCGAAGAGACCGGCGAAAGCGTCGAAAATCACCTTGGGTTTCGCAAAGAGCGCAACGAGCGAGCCCACGACCATGATGCCGACGCCCCACCAGATGGACCACTGGTTCAGGATCTCGCGCTGCGTGATCGGGTACGTGCGGTCGCCGACGGTGCGGACGACGATCTCGCCCCGGTTGATCATGATCGGGGCGAGGATCACGTAGTTGATGATCATCCCGATCAGCATGCTGGAGGCGGTGCGGATGCCCATGAGGCCGCCGGTGCCGAGCATGGCGATATCGAGCGTGGGGCGCAGGCCGAGTGTCTTGAAGTCGACACCCATGATCTTGGGGATCGCCCAATCATGGGCTTTGGCCATGGTGTAGTACCAATTGTCGAGCTGCTCATCGAAATAGTGGCTGTTCTTCTGGCGGAAGAGGTGGATCCACAAAAGCTTCATGTACGCCTCGCCCGCGGCAATCTGCACGAGCGCGGCGATCCCTGCTGCGGCGAGGAGTGCCTTGGCCTGGATCATGCCGATGGCGCCCTTGCCCGTGTAGAGCGTGTCTAGAACGATTCCGCAGGCGCGGCCCTCGGGGAAGGGCTGCTGCTCATCGTTGATGAAGCGGCGCTTCATCGGGAACGCGACCAGCACACCCATCGCGGCCGTCGTGAAGTTAAAGGCAAGCAACTGGTACCAGGGAAGAACGACGTTGGCCTTCCAGAAGTACGCCGCGAAGCTCGACATGAGCGGCACGGTCATGTATCCCGCGGCGGTCGCGATCGACTGCATCGCGTTGTTCTCGAGGATGGTCATGTCCTTCGCGGCGTTCATCGCCGAGAGGAACTTGAACATCGCATAGGCGAGGATGACCGAGGTGAGGCCGACACCGAGCGTGATGCCGGTCTTGGCGCTGACGTAGAGGTTTGTTGCGGAGAGGATGCCACCGAGGATGAACCCCGTCGCGGCGGAGCGGATGGTGAGCTGTGGCATGTCGCCACGGAAAACGTTGGCGAGCCACCACCGGTCCTTTTCTTCGCGGGACCAGGAGTGGACTTGTTCTTCGGTGAGGGAGGGGATGGCCATGGGCCGCTAGCGTAGCGGATCCGGCCCGATTCAGGGGGTGTCTAGAGATTCCATGCGAAGATGCCGGAAAGGGTCGCGAGGATGGCGATGAGGGCCTTCATGAGCGATTCGCCGGCAACGAGGCCGGAGGCGATGGGGATGTTGAATGTGCTGGCCGACTTCTTGTGGAGGAGCGTCCAGATGAACGTCAGGCACGCGCCGATCGCGAAGGCCAGCGAGTTGTTGAAGCCGACGACCCAGGAAAGGCCCAGGCCCATGGTGCTCGGCCAGTAGGGTCGCCACTTGGCGGGGACGAAGAACTTCTCGATGCACGGGAGCAGGATACCGAGCATCGCTCCGATGGCGATCGAGACTTTCGCCGAATAGGCCAGGCTCGAGAGGCCGTGCGTGAGCACCTGAGCGACGCGGAACCACTGATTGGTGCCGGGCGCCGGGTACGTTTCGAGCACGGCCTTCGTTGGAACCATGAGGTACCAGATCGGGATGATCGCAACCGTCCCGAAGAAGACGCCAAAGAACTGTGCGATGAATTGGCGGCGCGGATTGGCGCCCAGCAGGTAGCCGCTCTTGAGGTCGGTGAGCAGGTCGGCCGAGGACGAGGCCGAGTTGGCGGCGATGCCGGCCGAGGC
>JBGANP010000035.1:0-34606 GCA_044222255.1 Phycisphaerales bacterium | reverse complement strand
CCCCCCTCCACCACCACCGCCAAATCCCCCCCCACCGCTCTTTCCCCGTTCCTTTGGCCGCGGCATTGCTGGGGCGTCGCCCGGGGAGTCCTCAACTTCCCAGTCATCCGCTGCGAGGCCTCGCGCCCGCAGGTAGTCGCGGATCTTGGCGTATCCGGCGTGCTTGCGGATGTTCACGGTGCTGGAAGACAAGCCCAGTCGTCGCGCGAGAGCACGGTCGGATTCTCCGGCGGCAATCGCACGCACCACCGCCCGCTCGTGCTCGGTCATTCCGCCCGGGCCGCCATCGCGCAACATGGCACGAACGTGCTCTATGGTTTCGGCAAGAATATGGGCATCATCGGCCGAGACGCCGCTCGTAGCGTGCGGAGAACTGTCGATGTGATCCGCGCCAAGCATCGCCGGCGCACCCTCGATATATCCCTGATCGCGAGCGAACGAACGCAGGTGCGTTAGCCAGGCGTTGTTGCCGACGGCGTAGACAAACGTCGTAATGGCCGATCGCTCCGGGTCGTACTTCCCCTCGGTGAATGCCTTCCAGACGGAGGTCCAGGTTTTCTGGCAGAGTTCGTCCACAAGGTCCTCGCGCCCCGAGCTGCGTTTGAGAAGGAGCCGGCGCAGCCCAGCCCCGACTCGCCGGTGAATCTGCTCGAACGCGCCGTGATCTCCGGCCATCGCTCTCGCCGAGAGATCGCGCAGCGTTGGCGGCTCGCCAACACCCCGATTCGCCGCGGCGGTTTGCGTTTGGGTCACGGGCATGGGCTTCGAGCTGTCCATCTGGTTCTACTGGCGGGAGGCAGGAACGTTCGGCCCATCGGAGATTTCAAGAACGGACTCTTGGCGGCCGAGTCGACGCCCGCCACCCGAACCCCGAACCTGTCAGGAAACCACCAAAACGCTCGAGTGTTTTACCGGACGCTCCGTCGCTGGCCGTTTCCAAGCTGCTTTATTCTAAGCAACTCCTGGATTCGGAAGCCGTCGGGGACGCACCCGGGACACGGTGTGATAGAGTCCATGGTTCATGGCTCGACTCCGTGCATCCATTTTGCTGTTTGCGTGGCTCGCGGCGCTCACCCTTGGGGCCAGCGTGCGTTCCGCGCTCGCGGATCTCGCCGATCCCGGGCCATATCCATCGGGCTGGCGCACCGTGACGGTCACGCGCGCCAACGCGACCACTTTCACAGCGCGGTTGCACTATCCGGCGGTCGCCCCCGGTGGACAGGACGCCGCGTTTGATCCTTCCGGTGGCCCCTATCCCGCGATCGGTTTCGGCCACGGATTCGTGCAGGCGGTCACTCAATACCAGTCCACCTGCCAGCACCTCGCGACGCGCGGCTATCTCGTTCTGGCGCCCGAATCCGAGGGTGGCCTCTCTCCAAGCCACGCGAACTTCGCGCTCGATCTGCGCCAATCGCTCACTTGGCTGGAGCAGCAGAATGCTCTGCCATCATCGCCATACTTCAACAGGGTCAACATCGCGGCCTTCGGCCTGTGCGGCCACAGCATGGGCGGCGGAGCGAGCATCCTCGCGACGGCGGCCGACACCCGGGTCGTGTGCCTCGCCAACATGGCCGCAGCCGAAACCACCCCCTCCGCGATTGCCGCGATGCCATCGATCCACGTGCCGGTCTTCCTCATCACGGGCAGCCAGGACGGAATCGTCGCGCCCGCCGGCAATGGTCTGGCGATGTACAACGCGGGCACGGCCCCCAAGCAGTATCCCCTCATCACCGGCGGCTTTCACTGCGGGTTCACCGACGCCTCGTTCCTCTTCTGCGACAGCGGCGGCATCTCCCGCACGATACAACTCGCGATCACACGCCGCATGCTGACCGCATTCTTTGACCTGAATCTCAAGAGCGATCAATCCGTCTGGACGACGGTTTGGGGTCCCGATGCACCACCCAGCGGCGGCGTCACTGCCACATCCGTGTCAGGAATCGGCGTGACCGCGGCCGCGTCGAGCGTCACCGCCGCACCGGGAGGCGAGAGTACGCCGATCTCGATCACCATCACAAACAGCGGTCCCGTGAGTTGCAGCTACACGCTTCAGGCGCAGGGCGCTTCGGGATGGTCTGCCATCCTTGACCCGACCCAGACACCCGCGCTCGCGCCGGGCTCGTTTGCCGTTGCCAACCTGCGGGTTTGGGCGCCGGGGCTTGCAGGCGCAGCCGCCGGCTCGATTCTTGTCTCCGCTCGTTCCGATCGTGACCAAGCGACCCGCTCGTTCGGCGTTGTCGCAGGCACACGCCGTGCTTGCATCGCAGACTGGAACGGCACCGACGGGCTGAACGTGCAAGACATATTCGCGTTCCTCAACGACTGGTTCGAGAGCCGCGCGGACTTCAACGGATCAAGCGGGACGACCATACAAGACATCTTTGATTTCCTGAACTCGTGGTTTTCCGGCTGCCCGTGATCCGGCCCGCGCACGATCGATCCCTCTCAATCTCTCCTCGTGGATCGGAACTGAGATGGGCTGGATGAACTGGTACAACAGCCTTGCCAAACCAAGCTGGACCCCCGCTCCGGCGACCATCGGGCTGATCTGGCAGATCCTCTACCCCAGACCGTCTTCCCCACCAGCGTGGGCGCCTTTCTCGCCGCCGATCGCGGCACAGACAACACCGATCAGTGGCAGATCGAGGCCGGGCCCGGCAACCGGGTCACGCTGAGCGGCACTCCCCGACCGTTGAACTTCGGCGGCCCCATCACGCCAGGCATGGCCTTCGCCTCACAGCCATCCTCGACCACGACCTCCATCAGCGCCATCGTCTGCCACGGCGTGCAACGCTGGAACATTCGCGCCGTCGTCACCAACGCCTGCGCACCGTCAACTCTGACCCCGCGGAGCTCGCCATCTGCCCTGCCGACTTCAATTGCAGTTGCGTGGTCGCAGTTGCTGACATCTTCGCCTTTTTCAGCGCCGGTTCGGCGACTCTGTCAGCGTCGAACTCGACGGCATCAACGGCCTGCAAGTGTCCGACATTCTCATACTTCTCAACGCTTGGTCCGTGGGCTGTCCGCGAGCGGATGTGGTGGCCGACCGCTCGATCGCGTGGTATGTTGTGGGTATGAATCGCCTCCGCTGGCGCAAGAGGTTCGGGCCGGGGGAGGGCACATCTTCGCGCTCCAGCACGTCTGCTCTGCCGGGCGCCGATACGCGACTTTGGTCCCAAGCTGTTCGTCCAACTCCCGATCGCCCGACACAGAGCACCCCATGTCAACGCGGTTTCTAAAGAGAGCGACCAATCTCTCACTTCTTTGTGCGGGAACGTTCCTTGCCTTCGCTGCGGGCGCATCGGCTCAGGTCACCCGCCTCGGGGCCGTCGGCGACAGCCTGAGCGACGAATATTTCGAGCAGTCGTACTCGTACGCAAAGAACTGGACTATGCAGCTCGTGTTGTTCCGCGGAGTTGATATGGGTCCAACGGCGCAAGCCGCGGGCGCCCCGAGCGGTACGTGGGGCGAGCCCCGGCGGACCGGGTACGAGTACAACTGGGCCCGGTACGGCGCCGACAGCACAACTCTTCTGACCGACGGCCAGCACACCGGGCTCGCGGCCCAGGCCGGTCCGGTGAGTGGCGGCGGGGCTGGGCGGGGCGTGACGCACGCGGTCGTGGCAATCGGAGCCAACGATTTCTCACCGACCACGCAGGCGTACTTCAATCTGTACTGGGGTCTCTGGAACCAGTCGCAGATCGATTCCTATGTCGCCGCCCAGGTCGCGGATGTCAACACGGCTGTGCAGACGCTCGACGCGGCCGGGCTCCGGCTGGTCCTGGGCAACTACGTGGACTTCGGCATCGCGCCTGTGACGCGCCAGCTCTACACCAACGCCTCGCGCCGCGACCGCGTGACGGCCGTGATCGCCAGGGTCAATGAAGGTGTCGAGCTCATCGCCCGGCGGCGCCACCTGGTTCTGCTCAACCTGAACGCGATGGGCACCAGGATCTTCGGGACCAACTCGTCTCTCCGCCAGTTCCTGGCGATCGGGAACGTGAACATCCAGCTCTTCAACAAGGACACCACGAGCCACACAGTGCCCCTCGCGGGCTTTGTCGATGACGGAGCCCACCCACACACGGCGGTTCAGGGCGTCTTTGCCAACGCCCTGATGGCCGCCCTCAACATCGGCTGGGGGGCTGATTATGCAATGTTCAGCGATCAGGAGATCCTCAGCCACGCCGGTCTCGTCTATGGCGGCGCTGACACACTCGACGCGCAGATCGGACCGTATTCGCAGTTCGTCCGCAACTTCAGGTGCCCCGGCAACTTCAACGGGGACGACCAACTCGGAATCCTGGACATCTTCGACTTCCTGAGCAGTTGGTTCGGTGGCAACTCCGCAGCGGACTTCAACAACTCCGGCACGATCAATGTGCAGGACATCTTCGACTTCCTGTCGGCTTGGTTCGCGGGCTGTCCGTGACTGAATACCGTGGCAGTGCGCTCGTTCCCGTGGTATCTTGGAGCGATGAGCAGACTCGGCAGGAGTTGTGGGTTCGGTCTCCTTGGATGTTGGCGAGCAGCAATGCCCGTTGCGGCGATGTGCGTCCTCATGCTCGGAGCCGACTGTCGGGTCGCGATGGGGGCCGACACAGTTCACATCGGATACCGCATCACCCAAGACTGGGGCTCGGGATTCCAGGGCGAGATCTCGATTCGGAACGATGCGTCGTGGACCATCCCGGCCTGGCGACTGGAGTTTGATACGCCCTTCACGATCACCAGTGTCTGGGATGCACGCACACCTACCACCGGACAACCCGCGCCGCCGCGTATCGCGCTGATCGGCCCGTCCTGGGACGACGGCAATCTCTCCCCAGGAGAAACCGCGACGCTTGGGTTCACGGGCACGCCCGGGGCTTCTGCTCCACCCGGAATCGCGACGCTCAACGGGCAGAGTGTGGCGTTCAACACGGATTCCGCCGCGCCCGGACAGCCCGTGCCCGTGCCATCGCCTGTCTGGCCGCGCCGCGCGTTGATCCCATACGTGGATGCGACAGCCTGGGAAGTTTTTCAATCTGGGGTTCGTGGTGGCGATCAACACCGCCTGCTCGCCAGCCTGGGGCGGATTCGCCACGCTCACGCCAGCGTCGGGATACATGCTGGATCGCATCAACGCGCTGCGCCGCACGGGCGGCGATGTCATGGTGTCGTTCGGAGGAGCGGCCAACGTGGAACTGGGCGTCGCCTGCACGGATACGGCGTCGCTCGTCGCAGCGTACAGGTCGGTCATCGACGCCTATGGCCTGACTCGCATCGACTTTGACATCGAAGGCGGTGTTCTGGGTGACCACGCCTCGACGGATCGGCGGAGCACGGCCATCGCGCAGCTCCAGGCGAGCGCGACAGCGCAGGGGCGCACGCTCAAAGTCTGGTTCACACTTCCAGTGCTGCCCACAGGACTCACCGTGGACGGGGTGTACGTGCTGACATCGGCGCTCGCGCACGGGGTGCAGATCGAGGGCGTCAACATCATGGCGATGGACTACGGATCCGGCGCGGCCCCGAACCCGACTGGGAACATGGGCACCTACGCGATTCAGGCGGGACAGAGCACACACGTCCAGCTTCGTGCCGCATACGCCGGGGCTGGCCATCCACTCTCGGCAACAGAGGCATGGCGAAAGATCGGTCTCACTCCGATGATCGGGCAAAACGATGTGCTGAGCGAAGTGTTCACGCTCGCCGATGCCGCTCAGGTGCGTGACTTCGCCGTCGCCAACGACCTCGGTGGGATGTTCTTCTGGTCGCTCGGACGCGATCAGCAGTGCGCAGGGGCGACCAGCGGCGCGAGTTCAATCTGCAGCGGGATCATCCAATCGCCCTATGCATTCGCGCTGGCGATGGCGGGATTTGGACAGCGACCGTGCGCGGCCGACTTCAATGGGTCGAACGACCTGAGCGTGCAGGATATCTTTGACTTTCTTGGGGCGTGGTTCACCTCCGACCCCAGCGCCAACTTCAACGGCGGCGAACTCTCCGTGCAGGACATCTTCGATTTCCTGAACTCCTGGTTCTCCGGCTGCCCATGATCCGCTCCGCGTTCGATCGATCACCCCCAATCTCCCCTCCTCGATCGGAATCGCATTGGACTGGATGACCTGGTACAACGGCCTTGCCAAACCAAGCTGGACCCCCGCCCCGGCGACCATCGGGCTGATCTGGCAGATCATCTACCCGATCATCCTCATCACCTTCGGCTTCGTGTTCGTGCAGGCGTTTCGAGGGAAAGTCGCGTGGAGATCGACCATCCCGTTCGCCGTCAATCTGCTCGCCAATCTGATATTCACGCCCATTCAGTTCGGGTTGCGCAATCTTCCGCTGGCGGCGGCGGACATCCTGGTGGTATGGGCCTCGATCATCTGGCTCGCGATCGCCATCTGGCCACGCTATCGGTGGGTCGCGATTGCGCAGGTGCCCTACTTCGTATGGGTGTCGATCGCCACCGTCCTGCAGTTGAGCATCACAGGCATGAACTGGGGTCGGTGAAGAACTCCCTGGAGATTGTCTCCAATCGTGGCATAAACGAGTAGAATCGCGGGTGCAGCCGCCGCGCACTTCGCTTCACAGCTGCCGGCCGACCGTGCCATGACGCTCCCGCTTCTCCAGCCAGACAAACAGCCCGACCGCACCCGCGGCGAGAGCGGCGATGAACCACCACGGCGAAACGTGGGCCGCATCAGCAAAGGTAATCTTGCCGAGGTTCCCGATAGGTTGGAGCGTCTTGGCCAGCAGCGGATAGGCCTCGGCGTACACAGCGGCGCCGACTAGCGCCCCCACGATGCCGACGATCGCATCCCGCGATCCCTGGCCAACCGCCGCCAGCGCCGTGCCCGGGCAGTAGCCCAGCAGCACCATGCCAACGCCGAAGATCAGACCCCCCAACCCGTTCATCGCAACTTCCGCGGCCTTGACCTGCAGCCCTTTGATCATGCCCAGTTGCAACATCGCATAGATCCCGATCGCCCCGACCACGATCGCCGTGAGCATCGTCTTCAGAACCGTGAAGTCCTTGAAGCGGAACTGGTTCACGATCACGTTGTACCGCGTCACGCCACCCTTCTGCAGCAGGAAACCGAACACAAGGCCGGTGATCGCGCCGAGCAACAGCGTCTTTGGATCGGCAAAGTAGTGGCTAAACATGGGAAACCTCCCCGGTACGCTTCATGCCGAATGAGCCGACGCCAAACAACGCCGCGGCCGTTGCAATGCCGCTGATGAACATGCTGATGAAGAAGGTCCAGCTCGACACGGCCAGTTGCAGACTGCCCGATATCCCGTGCCCGCTCGTGCAACCACCGGCCATGCGAGCCCCGAAGATCAGGATGAACCCGCCGATGAACGCCGCGGCGTACCGCTTGGCAACCGAGGGACCGAATCGCTCCGCCCAAACGGTGGGAACACGCTCCTTTCGGAAGGTGCCGCCAAGCCATGCGGCCAGGAACGCGCCCGCGACCAACGCGAAGTCCAGGGCCATCTGCCAGTCAAAGATGGGCTTGAAGCCGCCGGATTTGGCACCGTATTCCTTGAGGTAATACGCGTTATTCGCGACATGATCGGGGGCGATGGCGCACACGCCCGTCCCGGCCGCGCCGACGAACGACGTGCTGGTGCCAAGGGCCTTCTCCATGAAGTAGAAGGTCGCCCAGCTCAGTACACCGATGCCGGCGCCCACGAGATACGGCGACCATTGTGCCCTGCGAAGGAAACCAAGCATGTGATGTCTCCTTGAAATGACTCTGATTGGTGCCCGAACACATCCCCCTGCCTTCGAGGCGGCGAGGGCCTGCGGGGTTCCCAAAGAATCTGTCGGATGCTCTCAAAAAGCGGAAAGTACGCCAACCCTTGCGGCAGCTCGGAACCCGGAGAGGGCCAACGCCTAGCAGCGTACATCGGCGCGACCGGTTCTTTGAGCCTACTTTGGCCTCGCCCGCGCCGGCGGACCATGCGGCGAGGAAGGGCGTTGCATGTGTCACGGTCCCGCTTCTGTCCAAACCCGCACGATTCCGGAGGATCCCCTCGGCCGTCTGGCTTCGGGCTGAGTTTCACGTGCAGAGTCGAAGCACAAGCGGTTGGTGAGACAGGGCCTGCCTTGCTCAGTTCGTCTTGCGGGTTGAACGAATCCGGATCACGAACTCGCCGTTCCGATCAAATTGTGGAGTGACTCTGCCCCCACCGGCGGCTCGGCCTGCCACGGAACGATGAACGTCCGCGCAGCCAGCCGGTCTCGAACCTGCTCGATCATCGCACGCTCACCCACGGCACGGGCGCGAAGCAGTGGGTCGGTGGTTGCCGTGGCCGAGAGACTGCTGTTGATCACCCATGCGTAGGGCTCAATCTGCGCTCGCCGCAGGTCCTCCTGGAGCCGCGATGCCTCAAGCACGGGTGTGTTCTCGGCCAGCGTCACGATGATCACCTTGGTATACGCCGGATCCTGGAGCTTCATCATCGGCGTGCTGATGCCCCTGACCGACACGTGACCGTCCGTATCTGTGTGGGCATCGTCCGCCGGCCGGAGCTTGCTCATCTGCCGCATCATCTCGCGGTGGTAGGAGCCGGTGGCATCCAGAAGCAGGAGCGTGTGCCCCGTCGGGGCGGTGTCGATGACGACGAAGCGTCGCTTCGCCTCGCTGAGCACGCGGGAGAACGCCCGAAACACCGCGACCTCCTCGGTGCACGGTGAACGCAGATCCTCTTCGAGAAGAGCGAGCCCCGCGGCGTCGAGGTCCTTCGCGGACGCCGCGAGCACCCCGTCGCGGTACGCCTTGGTCTCGACCTGCGGGTCAATGCGATCGACCGTGAGATTCGGGAGCGAACCGTGGACTGCCGCGGAGATGTGGGCGGCGGGGTCGGTGGTGGTAAGGTGGACATCGTGCCCGCGATGGGCCAGTTCGACGGCGATCGCCGCGGCGATCGTGGTCTTGCCGACGCCGCCCTTGCCCATGGTCATGACAGCGCCGTGGCCTCCAGCTTCAATCTCATCAATGAGTTCAATGAGCGGCGGCAGGTCAATCGCACGATTCTTGTCCCCCGGCAGGGGAGTTGCTTCACCACTTTCCGTTTCATCTCGCAGCATCGTCCGGATCGCGTCCAGTCCGACCAGATTGCGGCGTTTGAGCGGGATCAATGTGCGGGGCAACGAGGCTATTCCAGCGGGGATCGCGGTCAGGGCCGCTTGTGTCCGTGCGACCATCGCGTCGGCAACCTCATCACCTGACTTGGCAGCCGCAAAGACCCCGTTCACGACCAGCCGCTGGTTCTTGAGCCCCAGGGACGCCAGTTCATGGCTGGTCCGGTCCGCCTCGCGCAGGGCGCTGGGTTCGGCCCGGGCAACCAAGACGAACGTGGTTTGCGCTTTGTCGCCCAGCGCAGCGACCGTCTCCTCGTACCGAACTTTCTGCGCGTTGAGCCCCGAGAGCGGACCGAGGCAGGAGGTACCCTGCTTGTTCGTATCAAGAAAGCCCGACCAAGCCGCCGGAAGTGCCAGCAGTCTGAGCGTGTGCCCCGTCGGCGCTGTGTCGAAGACGATGTGCTGATACTTCTCAGCAATCTGGTTGTTTGTGAGCAGGCCCGTGAACTCGTCGAAGGCCGCGATCTCCATCGTGCATGAGCCGGAGAGTTGCTCCTCCATGTGGGCCACTGCGTCGGCCGGAAGCACGCCGCGATAGGGTCCCACGACACGATCCCGGTACGCCTTGGCCGCGGCCTCTGGATCGACGTTGACAGCATCAAGCCCGGGAACGCCGGGCACGGATGTCGGACTATTGGAAAGCCGAATGCCGAAGACATCATCGAGGTTCGAAGCAGGGTCGGTGCTTACCAGTAGGACCCGCTTCCCGCTGTCAGCGATTGTGACCGCGGTAGCGCAGGCGAGCGAGGTCTTACCGACTCCACCCTTACCGGTGAAGAAGAGATAGCGTGTCGGCGAAGTGACGAAGTCCATGACGATGTCCATGCGGATGCGAGAAACCGAGCGGTGAAAACATGCGACGCGAGCGCCAGGAAAGTGCCTCAGCAGCACTTGCCCGGCTTGCAGCCGCAGCCGCCAGACTTGGACGACGGCGATGCCGCCGCGGCGATCAGCCCGAGTTTGCTGGCGAGTTGCTCACGGCTCGGATACTGCCGCTCGGCGACGACCTGATCATCCACCATCACGATTGGCAGCGAGGCCGTGCCTCCCGTGTTCATCGCCTTCATGATCGCGGCTTCGGAGGTGAACTTCTCCGGTTGCTGGGAAAGTGTAAACCGCTGGACATCTACGCCCTGACCTTGGAGCCACTGGAGGTCGGCGGCAAAGCGGGCGAGCGAGATGTCGGGGTCGGTACCGCAGACGCCGGATGAACAGCACATGGGTGGGTCGAACACTTTGACGGTTGACATCGGGTTCTCCTAGGAACGCTGATTGCCCCGAGCCGACAGCGACTCGGGAAGGGTCTGGACAAACGCTCTGATCTCATCACGAACACGCCGGTAGTGCGGCATGGCTTCGTCGTCGCCCTTCGCACCTTTGGCCAGCCGAGGCGGGTCATCGAATCCGACATGAATGACGCGGGTCCGTGCCGGAAAGACCGGGCATGACTCGTTGGCGGAGTCGCACACCGTGATGACGTAGTCGAACTCGACACCGAGGTCGTCGGGCCGCTTGCTGGAGTGATCGGAGATGTCAACACCCACCTCCGCCATAGCCCGTATCGCCAGCGGGTTCATCCCATGCGGATTCGTCCCGGCGGAGAATGCCTCGATGGCATCCGACTTCTGAGCCTTAGCCCAGCCTTCGGCCATCTGGCTCCGGCACGAGTTGCCGGTGCAGAGGAACAGCACGCGTGGACGGTTATTTGCAGCAGCCATCGCACCCTCCTGATTTCGAGCCGCAACTCTCCGAAGGACGACACGCCCCGATCGCCCCCGCCAGGCTCTGAAGTGCATTGGCGAGATGCTCGTACCGCACGGCATACAACACAGACGTTCCCCTCTTGGAGGACTCCATGACGCCAGCGCGGGCGAGGGTCGTCAGGTGGCGAGAAACAGTCGAGAGGTCGAGTTCGCAGCACTGAGCCACTTCACCAACCGAACACGACCGTCCGCATTTCGCGACACACGCAATCAGCCGTACGCGGATTGGGTCACCGAGGGCCTTGAACAGTTCCGGATCGAGGAGGTCGTCCAGCACTCCGCGGCGGGCAGCCGCATGACGTGGCGTGCTCGGCCTTCGCCGGACGGCCGCAGTCTTCTTGCGTATTTGCACCATGACGCAAGTATAGACACTCCCGGTCCAGCGAGCCGTCCCCCTCGGAATCGGGCCGCCAACGCTCTGCGGCGTGGAGATCAAGTCCAAGGTCGAGCCCCAAGCAGCGGTGAAGCGCCTTCGGTCACGACTCGATGGCCTTCGTCCGGCCTCCGGCACTCGCTGATATCGGAGGTCGCTACGAACCGGTACTCGCGCTGCTCACGGGCTTGTTCATCCGCTTGATTTCCTTGAGCAGAAAGTCCATGTCCGTGAACGGATCGCCGCCCGTGCGCTTCCAGTGCACGCGGCCTCGGGTATCGATCAGAATGGTGGAGTGAAGCTCCATGTCCTCAAAGTCGTCGTACGAGGTAAAGCGACGGGCATTGTCGTGGTTCGAATCGGAGAGAAGTCGGATCGCGAGTCCGCCGAGCGACTGAGATTCCTTGTTCTGCTCGGGCGGCGTGCTGCTCACGGCAAGCACAACGGTGTTTTCCTCCGCCCATTCGGTGGCCCGCTTGTCGATGGCGACGAGCTGTTTCACGCAGTGCACGCACCCCTCGTTGAGATAGAACACCAGCAGAACGTTCTTGCCGCGATAGTCCTCGAGATGGACCGGCTTGCCCTCGGAGTTCACACAGTCCAGAGCTGGAGCAGCGAAGGGTTCCCAGTTGAGCGGTCCGCGACTCGCCATGAGGTCGAGCCCGTACTGCCGCTCCGACGCGGGCGTGTCCGCCACAGGCTCGGACGCGAGGCCGAGCTTCTCCACCTGCTCGCGCCACTTCAGCCCCGGGTCCGCGCTCGACCAGACATAGGCAAGCCGTCCGGCGTATCGGACCGCGGGCTCCCGCTCGCCCAGCGCGAAGTGCGCCTGCGCGAGTCCGGAGAGCGAGAACGCGTCGTTCGGCTCGGCCTTCAAGGCCCGGGTGTACGCATCAATCGCGAGTCGATTCTCGCCCCGTGCCAGGTACACGTCGCCGAGCACGCGGTACACCGGCCACGGATACGGCGGCGGGTCGTTGCGGTACGAGCCGTCGTCGCGTTTTTTCTGTTCGGCGGCCGCGGCCTGCAGCAGGAACCGCGTGCCCTCCAGGGTGTCGCCCTCGGCGGCGCGGAGCATGCCTTCCGCGGCGTCTGCGGCCAGCCCAAGGTCGACATTCCAACCCTTCTCCTTGTCGCTCTGGCCCTTGATCGTGGCTCGCAACTCGTGCAGGCGTGAACGCGCCTCGACCAGATCGCCCGTTCCGATATACGCCAGCGCTTCCGCGAACGCCCGACCGGCCTTGTCGGTCGGCGTGTCGCGCCAGGGAATCGCGCCCGGTTTGAGAATAGTTTTCCAGCGTTCGAACTTGATCAGGCAGCGGGTGAGCGCCTGGAGGCCCTGGTCATACGCGCCCTGCTCATCATCCTTATTGCGGATCTGGTCGCGCGGCGCCGCGATCAAAGCCCGCGCGCCATCGAGCGAGGCCCGCTCCATCCCGAGCTGCTCATGGATGTAGCTCAGGTAGTTCCGGTTGTGGGCGAAGTTCCAGGTCTCAAACGGCAACGCGAGCCGCTCATTCATGTACTTCAGTTCGACGCGAGTCGCGCTGTCCATGGAGATCGCGGCCTCGTGCCACATCCCGAGCTTGCTGTAGTTGTGCCCGGGCATGTGGTTGGAATGGCCGATGTTCGGCGCAATCCCGCCGTAGCGCCGGCAGCTCTCCAGCGCCTGCTCGGTCGAACCCGCGTCCCAGTTGTGGATGCGGTAATGGTGCGCCCCGGGATGATCGGGCTCCTTTTCCAGAACCTGCCGGATCACCAGTTCCGTCTGGTATGCGTAGCCGCCGTCGATGGAGTACAGGGCGCAGAGGGCCTTGGCCTCGATGTCGTCCGGGAAGGCAATCACGATTTTCTGCAGTTCCCTGGCGAGCACCTTGGACCGCTCCATGGAATCGCCCGTGAACGCCGTGTCCCATGCCTCTATGTACATCCGTTCCCGTGGCGTAACGGAGCCCTTCCGCCGCACAGCCCCTTTCAGGAACTCTAAACCCCTCTTGGCCTCTGGCGACTCCAGCGGCGGCTCGCTGAACCAGTTCAGACTGGTGGCGGCAAGTCCCCAATACGCCATCGCGCAATCGGGGTCGAGTTTGAGGCACCACCGAAAGGAACGCTCGGCCTCCTCGAACCAGAAGGAGTGGAGCAGGGTGTGTCCCTGGTCGAACCACTCCTGAACCTCCGGCACCTTCGTGGTCACGGCGAAGTGCGTCTGCCCGATGCCCTCCATGCGCCACGGGCGCTGCCGAAGTCCCGTGTCGAATGCCGAGCCGTGTGAGGAGTGCCCGGGCTGATCGTCAGCGAAAGATGCCTGAAGACAGAGCATCGCGAGGGCCACACCGATGAAACGCGAGATTTTCATGGGGCCAAGCATAACCGGCGAAGTTCCCTATTCGCTCCCACCGAGTTTTCCACGCGTCGAACTCGCAGGATCTGACCGACACGCAGGCCAAAGCGTTGACCCCTGATCCGAATCCAATTCAGGGCTGCTCCAGACCATTTCTGGCGGCCGAAAAGAAAAACGCCTAATCCCTCGCAGGATCAGGCGTCTTTTACGGGAAGTGGAGGCGATGAGACTCGAACTCACGACCTCTTCCATGCCATGGAAGCGCTCTACCAATTGAGCTACGCCCCCGTAAGGGTCAAAATGGCCGCGCCGAAACGCGGGTGCAATAGTAGATCGGCCCGCCGGAAGGGTCAAATCCAGCCCACAGACGCGTTCAGGCCGGGTTTCCGGCCGCCGGGGGGCGTGTGCGGGATTCGCCATCGCTCGCTCGATGCCTTGGATCACCTCCCCCGCCTCAACCGATCGATCCGGCACCGCTCGGATGGTCATCCGCGAGCATCTCCGACGGGAGTGTCGGGTCCGCGGTGATCTCGATGTTGGCCGCGCCGCCGGCGGCAGCGTCGTCCAGCGCCGGGTCGGTCGGCCCGAAGAGCGTTACGACGGGCGTGCCCTTGCAGGCCACGATGTATGCGCGGCCTGGTGTCATTCGTCCACATCACCGCCGCGCGCACACGATCAGCTTGAGCGCGCCAATCGTGATCGAGCTTTGGCAGCCCAACCACACCATTTCCGCCGCGCCGCCCAGACGCACCGCCTCCGCGATCACCGCATCCACCACATCCTGCTCCGACGGCCCGCCGTTCACCAGCACGCGGATGTCGCGCGTCCCTCACCAGATCCGCGGCCACCATTCCGAACCGTTCCGCGGCCATCGCTTCGCCGGGTTGTTCGCCTTGGGTTCAGCACCGCGTACTGCTCACCATCGCGCACGCCCGCACGCGCTGCACCTCCGCCGCCGCACGCCCTGCTCCGGCGTCGCCCCCAGTTCCATACGCGGCGTCTTCTTCATCGCCCCCGCGCCCATCCTCGCATCCCGGACCACGACTCGCGGCGCCGCGCAGGTAATACTCCACCGCCGGCACGCACGCGAATCCGCCCATGCCCAGACCCGCCAGCGGCCGTGCAGCCGGTCGCAGCTTCTCCGTCAACAGCAATCCGCGGCCATCGCGGTCATGCAGCCGATACGCCCGCGGATGAACGCCAGCCGCGTGATGAGCGGTGGAGAACGAGAGTTGGTCAGCAGCACCGCCGCGTCATACCGCCGCGGCCGAATTTCGCCGCCGCCAGCTTCGGCCCCATCACGCCCCCGCCCGATCCACATGCATCTCATCCAGCAGATCGGTTCCAGCAAGCAGTTCATCCAGCCCAGGCCGCATCAGCCCGCCGATGAACGATCCCGGCAGATTCGCCCTGAGCAGCCGCAGCCGCGCGGGCGTGGCCATGACGACATCGCCGAGCCAAGAGGGCAGGACGACGAGGACGCGGAGGGGCTTGCGGCTTCGTCCTCGATGTTGTCAGCGAGTCCTCGGTCACGCGAGATTGTTGCCTCTTGCAACGATCGCAGCAGCTCCCCATCCCCCCCACCCGCCACCCCACGCCCTACCCGCTCCTCCCCCACGACAATCGTCCGCTCCAACGCGATCCCCGCCGCCAGCGCGGCCTCAATGTCCCGTTCCGCATCCCCGATCATCCAGCTCGCGCCCAAATCCAGACCCAACTCCCTCGCCGCCGCAAGCAGCATCCCTGGCGATGGCTTGCGCGACGGATGCTCCACGTTCAAGCAGAGACGGTCCCCTTCGGGTGGTACGGGCAGTAATACACCCCATCGATCTCCACACCCGCCTCCGCCCGTACCACCTCGCACATCCTCGCGTTGGTCGCCTCCACCTGCGCGATCGTGCATTCCCCACGCGCCACCGCCCCCTGATTCGTCACGATGACCAGCGCAAACCCCTCCTCCTTCAACGCGCGGCATGCCTCCGCCGCGCCAGGCATGAGCCGCACCATCGCGGGGTCATACAGCGACCCGGGATGAACCGTGTGCGACGTGATCGCGCGATTCACAATCAGCGTGTCGTCGCGGTCCAGAAATACGGCGGGGCGTGGCACGCCAAACGCTAGGGATTCCGCAGCCGCAGCAACCGCAAAAAGCGTACCGGGGACCATTTCAGGTCCCCGGTGCGAGAGAATGAGGTGGTTCAGGCCTCTGCATTCATGATGTTAAACTTCCGCCGCCACGCCGCGGCAACGGCTTACGGGCAGCCCGCAAACCAGGCGTTGAGGTAATCGAACAGATCCTGCACCTGCAAGGTGCCATCGCGGTTGAAGTCCACCGCACAACCGGCGACCAGTCCGACGTTTGTCCGGATGTTCACACGAACATCGCCCGTCGCTGTCGAGGTGTTCCCGGGGAAGCTCCAGCCCACCTCAGGGAGATTCGGTCCAAAGCCGCGCACCAGCAGGTAGTAGGTCCCCGCGGGCAGCGGCTCCATCGTTGCCGTCATAGGGGGCTCCGTCGCCGACGGCCGGACGCGTGCCCGCGCCGTACGTCAGTTGGCCGAACACACCCGATCCGCTGTCATCGTCATAGCCCACAACCGCCCCGGCGTCATCGAACAGCGCGATCTCCGTGTCGCTGACCGAGAGGGCCGTGCCCTCGGTGTCAATGTCCAGATACGTGAGCGCGCCCGCGTTCACATCCCCCTGCAAATCGAACTTGTACCAGTGATACTGCATCGCCGCCACGGGGCGGTGGTACGTAATCGTTCCCGAGGTCAGCGCACCGAGATTCACCGCGTTTGTCGGCGGGCCATCGTTCAGCGTCACCGTCAGCGTGTCCCATCGCGAGTCCGCGCCCGCGCCATCGTCGTAGGTTTCCATCGCAGTGATGTTCCACGAGCCCGCCGCCGCCGTCGGCGCCGCAAGCCGAACAAACGTGTCCACGTTGATACTGCCCGTAAACGCGGACTGACCCGTGGTTGAAACAAGCGTGGGCGTCTGAGTACCTCCCGGGGGGAGCAGATTGACCACGGCCTCGCGGGCGAAGGTCGCGTTCGGCGTCACCTTCGTCAGCGTCCCTCGCACTCGCACATAGCGTGCTGTGTACGCGTTCGCCACAACGAGCGGTGCGTTCGCTCCCGCGTTGGGCCCATCGGAGTTGAAGTTGGTAAGCGTCACCGAGTCCCGCGGTTCCGCCATCGCGGTGCCCGCCAGGGCAAGACAGGAAAGTGCGGTCATGATCGTGCGTGCGTGCATGGAAAAGGCCTTTCTATAACAGTGCGTGTACATGTGCGATCGCTCCAGGTGGAACGATTCATTTGTGTTGCAAGAACGTTCAATCGCGCAGCGCCCCAATCGCCGCCGCGCATCATCTGTCAGCTCACGGGCATCCGCCAAACCAGGCGTTCAGGTAGTCGAACACATCCTGCACCTGCAGCGTGCCGTCGTGGTTGAAGTCCGCCGGGCAACCGATTTGCTGGCCGACATTCGTACGGATTGTCACGCGGATGTCGCCGGAACGGATCGACGCGTTCGTGTTGGAAAAATCCCAGCCGACCGCATTCGGAGCGCTCGCCTCATAGCCACGAACACCGAGGTAGTACGTGCCGGCCGCTAAACTGCCGTCGCGCCCGTTGTAGGCAAGAGCGCCGAGGGGACCGGGGCGAACTCCGCCACCGAAGGTCAGTTGGCTGAGCGCACCGGTTCCATCGTCATCGTCGTATCCAACGCGGATTCCGTCCTCGTTGTAGAGCGCGATCTCGGTGTCGTTCGTCACGGGAGCCAGCGCGGAACCCTCGGTATCAATATCCAGAAAATGCCCGAGCGCGATGTTGAGCGAGACCGGAAGCGTGAAGCGGAACCACTTCGTCTCGTGCAGCGCGAGGGGCGGGGACTTGGAGACCGCACCCGGCGTGAGCGTGCCCAAGTCGGTGACATTGGCCGGCGCCCCATCGTTGAGCGTAACCGTGATCGATTGCCAGTTGGCCTCCCAGCCGTTCGGATCGGTATCTTCCAGCGACCGAGCTCCCACGAGCCAGTAGCTGTCTGGGGCGACCACCGGTGCCGGAAGACGAGCAAACAAATCAACATTCACAATGCCACCGACGGGAAATACGTCAAGATTGTTCGGCGAAAGACTGACCGGGGTCGAGCCGACCGTGTCGTTACTCAGGTAGATGACCTGATTGCGCGGTGCGAGCGTGCTTGAGGCCGATTGTCGGTGCAGCGCACCCTGGATGCGCACAAACCGGATGGTGCCCGGCGCGGTCTGGTGGACATGAAACTCGCTGACGAGGGGCTGCGGCAGAATTCTTCCATCCGACAGGATGCCGTAGGAATACGAATCGGTCGGCCCGGCTTGGGCAGCGCCGGCCAGCGCCAAAGTACAACAGGCCGCCAGTGTCCGAACGATCGCGTGCGTGCTCATGGAACATTCCTTCTCAAGGGAGTGCGCCGCCCGCGAGTTGCTCGCGGGTCCGACTCCCCCTCATGCGACGCCCCGCCCCCGCGCAGCTAATCGCCCCCCACTTATTCCACGTATTTCCATGGCTCCGCCCACCAAAACCTCCCCTACCATCCCCACTCAACACCCCGAGCCATCCGAACACATGCCTGATCCGACTCCCCCATCCTCCTTCTCCGCCCCCCAGCCGCCTGTGCCGCGCAAGCACATCCGCAACTTCTCCATCATCGCGCACATCGACCACGGCAAGTCCACGCTCGCCGACCGCCTCCTCCAAGCGACCAACGCCGTCTCCCCGCGCGAAGCCCGCGAGCAGATGCTCGACTCCATGGACCTCGAGCGCGAACGCGGCATCACCATCAAGGCCTCCGCCGTCACCGTCTGGCACCGCCACAAGCTCGGCGCCAAGACCGACGAGCTCGAGAACGACTACGAGGAAACCATCGGCGACTCCGGTGAACACAAAAGCATGAAGGGCGATGCCGACTCCCACGGCGACCTCTTCATGCTCAACTTCATCGACACCCCCGGCCACGTCGACTTCAACTACGAAGTCTCCCGCGCCCTCAAGGCCTGCGAGGGCGCCATCCTCGTTGTTGACGCAACTCAGGGCGTGCAGGCCCAGACCGTCGTGAACGCCTACCTCGCCATCAACGAGAATCTCACGATCGTCCCCGTCATCAACAAGATCGACCTCCCATCCGCCCAGCCCGACGAGAAGGCCATGGAGGTCGAGCAGATCGTCGGCCTCCCCGCCGAGGACTGCATCTACGTCAGCGCGAAAACCGGCGTCGGCATCCCCGAACTCCTCGCCGCCATCTGCGAGAAGTTCCCCGCCCCGCGCGAGCCGGTGATGTCCAACCTCCGCGCCCTCATCTTCGACGCCAAATACGACGACTACCGCGGCGTCATCGTCTACGTCCGCGTCATGGACGGCGTTCTCAAGGTCGGCGACAAAATTCGCATGATGGGTATCGGCCGCACCTTCCAGGTCTCCGAACTCGGCAAGAACACCCCCAAGCCCCAGCGCGTCCAATCCCTCACCGCCGGCGAGTCCGGCTTCGTCGTCGCCGCGATCCGCTCGCTGAAGGATGTCCGCGTCGGCGACACCGTCACGCTCGAGAGCAACCCCGCCCCCGAAGCCCTCGTCGGCTACAAGCCCCCCGTCCAGATGGTCTTCTGCGACTTCTACCCCGCCACCGCCGATCCGGATGACGACGGCGAGGGCGGCGCAACCAAGAACGACTTCGAGTCCCTCCGCGTCGGCATGGAGAAGCTCTCCCTTAACGACTCTTCCTTCACCTTCGCCCCCGTCCATTCCGAAGCCCTCGGCTTCGGCTTCCGCTGCGGCTTCCTCGGCCTCCTCCACATGGACATCATCCAGGAGCGTCTGGAGCGCGAGGGTGGCGTCGAGGTCGTCCAGACCGCGCCCACCGTCTCCTACCGCGTCCTCGTCCGCGGCACGCTCGATCAACTGATGCGCAACAAGGCCGAGAAGACCGGCGTCGCCGGCGTCCCCCCCACCGTCGTCGCCACCGGCGGCCAGATTCCCGACAATTCCCTCGGCGATGTCGAGCCCATCAAGGACGGCATGACCCTCATCGAGGTCCACAACCCCGCCGACCTCCCCGACGGCTCCTACATCGAAGATGTCCGCGAGCCCATCGCCAAGGTCGACATCATTCTTCCCCGCGAGTACATCGGCCCCGTCATGAAGCTCTGCCTCGACCGCCGCGGCATGTACAAGCAGCAGCAGTCCGTCGGCGACACCCGCGACATGGTCACCTTCGAGATCCCCCTCGCCGAGATCATCTACGACTTCTTCGACAAGCTCAAGGGCATGACCTCCGGCTACGGCACCATGGACTACGAGATCATCGGCTACCGCGCCGACGACCTGGTCAAGATGGACATCCTCGTCAACGGCGATGCCATCGAAGCCCTGAGCATCATCGTCCACCGCGAACGCGCCGAATACCGCGGCCGCATCCTCGTCAGCAAACTCCGCGAGCAGATCCCCCGCCACCAGTTCGAGATCCCCGTCCAGGCCGCCATCGGCGGCAAGATCATCGCCCGCGAAACCATCAAGGCCTTCCGCAAAAACGTCACCGCCAAGTGCTACGGCGGCGACGTCAGCCGCAAGCGCAAGCTCCTCGACAAGCAGAAGAAGGGCAAGAAGCGCATGAAGTCCATCGGCAGCGTCGAGATCCCGCAGGAAGCCTTCATGGCGGTGTTGGATCAGGGGGAGTGACAACGCCGAGTCGGTTCACGTGCCGAGGTCCAGATGATGTCCGAACAGTCACTGCCACCGCCCGATCCAGATGTCATTCCGGCGCACTGCAACCCAGTTGATTTTTTTATGGCACAAGCGGAAGGCGCTGCGTCGAAGTATCGCCCTCTCGCATCGCTTCAAGAAGCGCAGGGAGTCGAACACGGGGTGATGACGATGGTGGCTGACTATGGCGGTCAGGTGCTCTTGAGTGTTCCGGCAAAGCAGGTGCGTGCTCACGCCACAACTCTTCAACGGCTCCTTTCTGATCTTGAATCGATCACGTTCGGAAGTGGCTTCAATGCGGCTGACTCCGGCGAGATCGATAGCGCCAACATGTATTTCCAGATTGCACCACCCGGAACAGGTCTCTGGGGGGGCTGTGGCGGCGGACTGGTCACGGATGGTCTTTGGCTTCACGACGAGCTCGACCACGAACTCGACCTGCGAGGACAGATCGCCGGGATTCTCGGAGGTCTCCAACATCGGCTTGAACTTCCGCACCAGTTTCCAAATCAACCGATCCTGTCGTTAGCTCAAGCGAAGATGTATCCACGTTCACAGGTCATGCTTCGGTCCGGTCGCGAGATTCGCGACCATCTCACCTGTCCTGCTGCGCTGATCCAAGTGTCCGAGACGGATCTGCTGACCATGATTGACCTCATCGACCAGTGGACCTCGAAGGCATGGCCATACGTTGTTGTTCGAGACGGAAAGCCCAACTCCGTCCTGTACTATCTGCGACGGTGTCCCTCGTTGGACAACCGCGGGTCCAATTGGAACACGATCCACCTCGGCTTTAAGTACCTCGAACCGATCCGCCCGCAACTCGAGGCGATGCTGTTCGGCAAGCGGCCCATGATTCCCATCGACTGAGACCCGTGCCCCAATCTTGGCCGCCCCGGCCACGACCGGTCCGTTGCAACCCGCCCACACAAATCCCCACACTCCATTTGTTACACTCCACACTCCGCACGCGCGCAGCCGCATCCCCACTCCCCGGCAATCCCCCATGTGGCCCTTCTCCCCCTCCAAACCCAAGCTCCCCTCCCCCCGCAACGACGTCTTCTGGCTCACCGACCCCGCCAAAATCCGCGGCCTCATCACCGCCGCTTCCCGCGCCCTCGCCTCCGGCTCCCACGTCCTCCTCATCACCCGCTCCCCCGACACCTTCGATCGCCTCACCGATTCCGCCGCGATCGCCAAGCTCCCCCTCGACGGCCTGCAGTCCCCCACCACCGCCCCGCAGTTGCTCGCTCACCTGCGAGCCCGTCCATCCCCCACGCTCCTGCTCGCCTTCGATAGCTCCCTCGCCCCATCACCCGCGCCGCCCAGCGGCCCCTCTCCATCCAACCCGCCCGCCCTCGCCATCCTCGTCGCCGAGCGTTTCCCCCTCCGCGCCAGCGACGATGCCCTCCTCACCTACTCCGCGGCGATCCCCGCCTCCACCATCGAGTTCCACCTCTCCATCGAAGACCCCCTCCTCCAGGCCTTCCGCGGCGACAGCACCGAAAAAATCCTCCGCTCCCTCGGCATGACCGACAGCGAGTCCATCACCCACCCCATGCTCAGCCGCTCCATCTCGCGAGCCCAGCAGAAAATCGCCACCCAATGCCCCGACCACTCCCAGGTCGAGTCATGGCTCCGCAACCGCGGAACCACATGAGCGAGTATCCCCACCCCTACACCACCTGCCTCCCCCCCACCCCCGGCTCCACCGCATCCAGTCTCCGCGCCACCTCCGGCAGATGGCACGTCGGCACCCCCGGCCACAGATGATGCTCCAGGTGGTAGAACATCGAGTAACTCACGAAGTTCTTCATCCACCCGCGCTGCGTCCGCGCGATCTGCCCATCGTGCTCGCACCCGCGATGCACGATCCACACCGCGAAGAACGCCGTCATGCACTCTCCCGCCGCCATCGCGCCCGCGTGCCACCGCAGCCCGCGCACCACGCTCCCCATCACCCCGTCCGCTGATGCAACGCCAAACACAACTGCGAGCATCACCGCCACCGCGCCGAGTTCCGCCGCGA
This sequence comes from Phycisphaerales bacterium, assembly GCA_044222255.1. Taxonomy (GTDB): domain Bacteria; phylum Planctomycetota; class Phycisphaerae; order Phycisphaerales; family UBA1924; genus UBA4658. Next base: position 12,224 of record JBGANP010000035.1, on the reverse strand, counting down.
TCCACATACGATCGCGCCGCTTGCCAAGTCTCCACGCCCCCGCGTGCAGCCGCACAATTAGCAACGGCCCGGCGATGAGCACCTTCCACCACGCCCACGCCGCGTGCCGCGCCTCCTCATCCTCCTCATCCAAACAGTGCCGATGATGGTGCAGGTGCGTCACCTTCACCGCGTGCATGCTCGCCAGCATCAGCACGCTCAGCCCCAGCAACATCACATCATGCCCGCGCCGCCCGATCCCAAGGCACGAGTGCTGCGCGTTGTGGCTCTGCCGCAAGCCGGTGAGAAAGAAGAAGAACGACATCGCCGCTCCCGCCCCCAGCCACGCTGCGCACGCGATCCGCGTCTGCCCCTGCGTCGCACCTGCGCGTGAATACGCCCAGATGCTCCCCACCAGCCACGGCCAACTCAGCGTCAGTTCCCACACCCGCTCCCACCACCGCAGCGCCACCAGATCCCTCCACTCCACCCGCGGCCGCAGCGCCTCCGCACTCAACTCCGCCTTGCGATGGTCGTTCATCGAGACCTCCTGGAGCACCATATCGACTCTATTTTCAATATCTACTGAAAATACAAAAGAGTTTTGAATCCGCTTCTCCGCTTCCACGAAGATGTGCGTTTTGTCGCAATCTGAAGGGGTCTACAGCACTTTTCGCGATGCAACCCTCGCTCTCACAACGACTTCCAACTACTTATCAAACCCCGTACTTTTATCTTGACAAACCCCAAACTCCATGTATTCTCCCCACATGGTCACCTTCTCCTCCCCAACCCCGCCCCAAGACCTCTCTGAGGACATCGAGAACCAACTCCTCGAAGCCCTCCTCTGCGCGCACACCGCCCCAACCGCCTCCCCCTCTTCCGCACCCACCTCCGACATTTCCCCCCTCTCCCTCTCCCGCCGCTTCAACATCTCCCTCCACCTCGTCCTCGACTTCCTCGCTCGCTCTGACACCCGCGCCCGCCTCGCCGCCGCGCTCGAGTGCTCCGACATTCTCCATCACCAACACACGCAGCGCGCCCGCACCCGCGCCCTCGTCGCGCTCGAATCCATCCTCGATAAGTCCGAAGACCCCATCGAAATCCGCCGCGCGGCCACCGCCATCCTCCGCCCCTCGCGCACCGTCTCCCCCTCCTCCATCCGCGCCCACCGCGACCCGCCCGACACTCCCGCACGTACCCTCCGCCCCAATCCCTCCAAGCCCTCCTGCAGTCGCGATGCCCAGCAAACCATCTGGACCGTCCTCGATCGCCTCGGCGACAACCACAATCCCTCAGCCGACGCTGGGCTGACCACCCTCCACAACCACCTCGACGCCGCGGCCGGCTTCCACTTTGATCTCAACACCTTCCTCGACACCCCCGGCAAAGCCGCCGAACTCGTCGGCGCAACCTCCTTCGCCCTCCATCCCCCCACTCCCGACCTCGACGAATACACCCACGAGCAATGGGCCACCCTCACCTGGCCCAACCTCGTCACCGAACGCATCCGCTTCACGCTCAACCTCCAGAACTACGGCACCCACGACAACCGCGCCTGGTACATCACCGACGTGTCCTTCGATTGGGAACTCGAAGATGACGACGACGAACCCGATGAGGACAACCAATCGCACAACTCGGAAGACACAACCGACGACTGTTCATCCGACGAAACCACAGAAAACAACTCCGCACTTGAGCCAAGCCCTGCACCAAGCACCCGCTCATTCAACTCCGCCAACCACCACTCCGCCCAACTTCCGCAAACTCCGTCCTAGTCCATTCTTCCTGATCCGCTCAGATCCGCGCCCCATTTCCCACCTCCGCGTTCTCCGCGCCCTCCGCGGTGAACTATCTCTTTGACATCCGCATCCCGGGGCTGAATAAACTCACCCCATGTCCTCCTTCAACGACCGCACCACGATCGTGCCCCCCACGCCTCCGGGCGCGGCGGGCCAGCGCATCGCCACCTTCGGCGAGCAGCCCGGCGACATGCTCGGCCCCTACAAACTCATGGAAATCCTCGGCGAAGGCGGCTTCGGCATCGTCTGGCTCGCCGAGCGCCGCGAGCCCTTCGTGCAGCGCGTCGCCCTCAAGATCATCAAGGCCGGCATGGACACCGATGCCGTCATCGCCCGCTTCGAGCAGGAGCGCCAGGCCCTCGCCGTGATGGACCACCCCAACGTCGCCAAGGTCCACGACTCCGGCACCACTTCTTCCGGCCGCCCCTACTTCGTCATGGAGCACGTCGCGGGCGAACCCATCACCTCCTACTGCGACCGCCACCAGCTCACCATCCGCCAGCGACTCGAACTCTTCATCCCCGTCTGCGAAGCCGTCCAGCACGCCCACCACAAAGGCATCATCCACCGCGACCTCAAGCCCTCCAACATCCTCGTCGGCGTCCACGATGAGAAACCCGTCCCCATGGTCATCGACTTCGGCGTCGCCAAGGCCATGTCCCGCTCCCTCACCGACAAGACAATCTTCACCGAGTCCGGCCAGCTCATCGGCACGCCCGAATACATGAGTCCCGAACAGGCCGAGATGCGCGGCGGGGACATCGACACCCGCTCCGATGTCTACTCCCTCGGCGTCGTCCTCTACGAACTCCTCAGCGGCGCGCTCCCCTTCGATCCACGCCAACTCCGCAGCGCGGCCTACGCCGAAATCCAGCGCATCATCCGCGAGCAGGAACCCCCAAAGCCCAGCACCCGCCTCACCTCCCTCAGCAACGCCGACGCCACCACCATCGCCAAGGCCCGCCAAACCGCCCGCGACTCCCTCGCCCGCCAGCTCCGCAGCGAGCTCGACTGGATCCCGCTCAAAGCGATGCGCAAGGATCGCACCGAGCGATACAACTCCCCCGCCGATCTCGCCGGTGACATCCGCAACTACCTCGACGGCCGCCCGCTGACCGCCGGCCCCGAATCCGCCATCTATCGCATGCGCAAACTCGCGCGGCGAAACAAAGGCCTCGTCGCCGCAACCGCCGCCGTCGCCGCCGCGCTCGTTCTCGGTGTCGTCGGATTCGCCTGGCAAGCCCAACGCGTTACGGCGCAGCGCGACCGCGCGATCAAGGCCGAGCAGGCCGCCGAGTCCGACAAGCGCCGCGCCGTCGCGACCTCCAACTTCGTCCTCGACATGCTCGCCTCCGTCGATCCCGAGAAAGCCAAGGGCCGCGAGATCACAGTGCGCGAGATGCTCAACGTCGCCTCGGACCAAGTCGGCAACGCGCTGAAAGACGACCCCGCCGCGCACGCCTCGCTCCGCTCCACCCTCGGCCAGTCCTACTACCAGCTCTCGATGTATCGCGAAGCCGCCGACCAACTCGAAACCGCCGCGGATCTGGACATCAAGGCCCTCGGCCCGGACAACAAGGAAACCCTCACTGTCCAGCACAACCACGCCGCCGCGCTCCTCTCTCTCGGCCGCATCGAAGACGCTCGCAAACTTCTGACCCACGTCTACGAAGCCCGCTCCCGCACGCTCGGCCCCGGTTCCGAAGATGCCCTCGCCTCGCTCAGTCTCCTCGGCTTCGCCGCTCAGAAAGCCGGAGACGACGAGGGCGCGATGAAGGTGTATAAGGATGCACTCGAATCCCAGCGCAAGTCGCAAGGCCCGACCGCCCGTGGCACGCTTGAAACCCTCGCAAGCTTCGCCGATGTCCTGCATCAGATGGGACGCGATAATGAGGCGGACAAAGCCGCGCAGGAACTGATCCGCGATGCGACCATCGCCGAGGGTGCCGACGGCCGCATGACCCTGATGGGCCAGTCCATCCGCGCGGCCATCCTCAAAGACCTCGGCAAGCTCGAAGAGTCTGAACGCCTCAGCCGCGACTCCCTCGCCATCAAACGCCGCATCTACGGCCCCAATCACGACGAAACACTCGTGACAGAGAACACGCTCGCTCAGACGCTGGAGCAACAGAAAAAGTACGACGAGGCGATCGCGCTGCTGACCCACGCCGCGCAGGCATCCGAGAAGTCCGTCGGCGAGGAGCACAGTTCAACGCTCTCCTACCTCGGCAATCTCGCCCGCAACCAGCAACTGGTCGGCAAGCTCGACGAGGCCGAGACCCTGATGCGCCGCGTGCTGGCGATCCGTCAGAAGACCAGCGGCCCCGAAGCCCAGCCCACGCTCTCGGTCATGAACAACTTGGGCCTGCTCCTGCTGGATCGCAAGAAACCCGCCGAGGCCGAGCCGATCTTCCGCGCCATGCTCGCGGGCGTCGAGAAGGCCATGCCCGCCGACCACTGGATCCGCGGCCAGGCCCGCCTCAACATCGGCGAGTGCCTCTTCGACCAAGGCAAATACGCCGAAGCCGAACCGCTGATGCTCGAGGGTTTCGAGAAACTCAAGCAGACCCTTCCCCCCACACACGACCGCATCGCCGGAGCCAAAGTCTCCCTCGCGAAGCTCTACACCGCGTGGGGAAAGCCGGAAAAGGCCGCTGACTACAAGAAGTGATGTCGCAGCAGACTCCAAACTCAGTACACTGATGCCATGACCCGCCCCGACGACCATCCCACCGCGCTGCACGCGACGCCGCCGCCGGTGGGGGCTTCGAGCGGGGTGCCCGCGTTCGGTGAGCACGCGGGGGACATGCTCGGGCCCTATCGGCTGCTCGAAGTGCTTGGCGAGGGCGGATTCGGGATGGTCTGGCTGGCGGAGCGGCGCGAGCCGTTCTATCAGCGTGTCGCGATCAAGATCATCAAACCGGGGATGGACTCGCGCGAGGTCATCGCGCGCTTCGAGCAGGAGCGGCAGGCGCTGGCGATGATGGACCATCCCAACGTCGCGCGCGTGTACGACGCGGGCTCGACGGCGCGGGGGCGGCCGTACTTCGTCATGGAGCATGTCGCGGGCGAGCCGATCACCGACTATTGCGACAAGCAGCGGCTCACGATCCGGCGACGGCTGGAACTCTTCATCCACGTCTGCGAGGCCGTGCAGCACGCGCACCAGAAGGGGATCATCCATCGCGATCTGAAACCCTCGAACATCCTCGTCGGCTCGCGCGATGGGGAGCCCTCGCCGCGGGTGATCGACTTCGGGGTGGCCAAAGCGATTTCGCACGCGCTGACGGACAAAACGATCTTCACCGAGTCCGGACAGATGATCGGCACGCCGGAGTACATGAGCCCCGAGCAGGCCGAGATGCGCGGCGGCGACATCGACACACGCTCGGATGTCTACTCGCTCGGCGCGGTGCTCTACGAACTGCTGACGGGCGGCGCTCCGTTCGAGACCGAGACGCTGCGGGCGAACGGATACGGCGGGCTTGTGCGGACGATCCGCGAGGTTGATCCGCCGCGCCCGAGCGCGCGGGTGACGCTGCTGAAACGCGATGAGTCCGGCGCGATCGCGGAGCATCGGCGTGTGGCGCGGGAGGAACTGGCCGCGGAGTTGAAGCGGGAACTCGAGTGGATTCCCCTCAAGGCGCTGCGGAAGGACCGGCGCGAGCGATACGGCAGTCCGGCGGATCTCGCACGCGACATCCGGAACTACCTGGATGGCAACGCGCTGGAAGCGGGGCCGGAGACCACAACATATCGGCTGCGCAAACTCGCGCGGCGGAACAAGGGCGCGGTCGCCGCGGCGGGGTTGATCGCAGCGTCGCTTATGACCGGAGTCGTCGCGTTCGCGTGGCAGGCGCGGCGGGCGGGGATCGAGCGCGATGCGGCGATCGCGGCGCAGAAGAGCACCGACATCGCCCGCGCGGCGGAAGAGCGCGAGCGCAAAAAGTCGCAGGCAATCAACCAGTTCATGCTCGACTCGCTCCGCGCATCGGACCCGAACCAGGGCGGGCGGCAGGACATGCTCGTCGCGGAGGCGATGGCGAGCGCGATGCGGCGGCTGGACGATGGCGCGTTCAAAGGGCAGCCGGATGTGGAGGCCGGGCTGCGCTTCACGATCGCGGAAGTGCTGGATGGCAACGCGAAGTCCGGGGACGCGCTGGCGATGGCGCAGCGCGGACTTGAGGTGGCGCAGCGATCGCACGCGGGAGATCATCTGGATGTGGCCAAGGGGCTTGGCATCGTGGGCACGTGCCTGCACACGCTCGGACGGGATGCCGAAGCGCTCCCGAAGCTCGAAGAATCGCTGGCGATGCTGCGGCGACTGCTGGGCAAGTCGGATGACAGGGAAGTTGCCCAGGCGCTGGGCAATGTCGCGGAGTCACTCGGCGCGCTCAAGCGGTGGAAGGATGCGTTGCCCAAGTATGAAGAGTCGCTGGCGATGTCGCGGCGGCTGGAGTCGGGAGATGATGGGCGCGTCGCGACAGGGATGAACAACCTGGCCTTCTGCTTGCAAGCGCTCGGGCGCGCGGAGGAGGCGCTGCCGATGTATCAGCAGTCGCTGGAGATGCACCGGCGGCTTCACTCGGGCGATCATCCGGATGTCGCTCGCGGATTGAACAACGTTGGCTATTGCCTGGAGGGCCTGGGACGCGCGGGCGATGCACTTCCGATGTACCAGCAGGCGCTGGACATGCGACGGCGGATGTTCAAGGGCGACCATCCGGCGGTGGCGCGGGCGATGAACAACGTCGCGGGGTGCCTGAGCGCGGCTGGAAAGACGGCCGACGCGCTGGCGATGTACGAAGAAGCGGTATCGATGTGGCGACGTGTGTACAGCGGCGATCATCCGGAGGTGGCAACAGGATTGACCAGCATGGCGGTCGCGCTGCACAAGCTGGGTCGCGCGGCGGATTCACTTGCACGCTTCGAAGAAGCTCTGGCGATGCGCAAACGGCTGCACAGCGGTGACCACGAGGATGTGGCGATCGCGCTGAACAACGTGGGGCGCGAGCGGTTTCTGCTGAAACGGGCCGCGGATGCGGAGACCCCGCTGCGTGAGTCGGTCGGCATGTATCAGCGCGTCACGCCGGGGGACACGACCAACACGGCCAACGCGATGGCGAATCTCGCGGCGTGCCTGAACGCGCTTGGAAAGGGCGAGGAAGCGCTCGGACTGGCGGAGCAGGGCGCGGCGATGGCGGCGCGAGTGTTGCCCAGCGGCGGCCCGATCCGCACCAAGTGCGAGGGAATTCTTGCGGAGATTCGTAAGGTGGCGGGCGTTGAGAGCAAGCCATAGCTTGGATTGTTCATGCGTGAGCGTGCGGCTCGCAGTATCATGGCGCGTCCAGGCGATTCAAAGTCAACACAAGAGGGCGAATGTCCCACGGGCGCACATCGCAGATCCTGCTGGATGAGAGTCGGCGCGCGGCCGCGCTGGCCCGATGGTCGCGCGGGCTGGGCGTGGGCGTTGCGACAGTTGGGGCCGTCGTGCTGGTCGGGTGGGCTCTGCAGATCCAGATGCTTCGGGAGATTCTTCCGGGCCTTGCAACGATGAAGCCGGATACGGCGACCGGAATGCTGCTGCTGGGCGTGGCGATGGCGGTCCTCGCGCGGCCGCGGCGCATGCCGGGGTGGGCGGTGATCGGGGCTCGTGCGACGGCGTGGCTGGTCGTTGCGTTCTTTGCGACCACCCTGCTGGAATATGCGATCACGCGCGACTTTGGTATCAACACCGTCGTGCTGCGCCTGCTGGGGCGGGGCGAAGAGGCGCTGACCGGGCGCGGTGGGGGCGGGGAACGGTGGGCTCCGCTCATGGCCCCCGCGCCGGCGACGATCGCGGGGCTGATGCTGGCGGGGCTTTCGCTCGCGCTGCTGGACGCCCGGCCGCGATGGCGGATTCGACCGTCGGAGATACTGGGCGCATCGGCCGGAATGATCGGGATGGTGGCGGTGCTGGGGTACGTCTTCGGGGTGCAGGAGTTGTACCACTTCGGGCTGTACTTCTCGACCGCGCTGCACACGGCGATCTGCCTGGTCACGCTGGGGCTGGCCGTGCTGCTCTCGCGGGCGGAGCGCGGGGCGATGTCGGTGATCATCAGCGGGAACGAGGGGGGCGTGCTGGCGCGGCGGCTGGTTCCGCTGGCGGGGCTTGCGCCGCTGGCGCTGGCGGCGATCGCGCTGGTGGGGCATCGCATGGGCTGGTACGGGCCGGGAGTTGCGATCGCGCTGCTGGGCGTGAGCAGCGCGGTGGTGCTGGCGGCGGGTGCGCTGGTCACGGCGGCATCGCTGAACCGGTCGGATGCGGCGCGGCGCGCGGTGGAATCGCGGCAGTCGATGATGATGGCGGAGCTGGACCATCGCGTGAAGAACAATCTCGCGGCGGTGCTGAGTCTGGCGGAGCTGACGATCGACTCGTCGGCCTCGCTGCAATCATTCGGCTCGACATTCAAGGGTCGCGTTCGCGCGATGGCGCGGACGCACGAGGCGCTGGCGGCGACGCGCTGGGAGGGGGTGCGGCTGCGCGATGTGGTGGAGATGACCGTCGCGCCGCTGGCCGACGGAGGGAGCAGGTTGAGCGCGGAGGGGGAGGACGTAATGCTGCCGTCGCGGGCATCGTCGGCGATCTGCGTCATGCTGCACGAACTGGCGACCAACGCCGCGAAATATGGCGCGTTTTCGACGCCCGAGGGGCGCGTGCATGTGGCGTGGTCGATGGATGCGGCGAAGAACCTGACGCTGGAGTGGCGGGAGACGGGAGTCGATGGCATCCGCGAACCGGAGCGGCGCGGCTTCGGCACCGAGATGATCCACGGCGCGGTGGGACATGAGCTTCAGGGGACAGTGACTCTTGAATATCGTCCACCGGGGCTGCGCTGCCGCGTGACGGCGCCGCTGGCGCTGGTAGAACATGGCACGGCGGATGAAGCGCAAACACGAGGAGCTCTGACATGATGGCGATCGCACCGGGAACCGCGAGCGGGCTGATGGGGCGGAACATTCTGCTCGTGGAAGACAACTTCCTGGTCGGGATGTCGATCCGGAAGATGCTGGAGGAGATGGGGTGCAACGTGATTGGGCCGATCGCGGCGATCGGAGAGGCGGAGCGCGCCGCGAGCGAGAAGCAGGTGGATGCGGGCGTGCTGGACATCAACATCATCGGGGGGACGACGGCGGGCGTGGCGGAGCGGCTCAGCAAGCGGGGGACGCCGTTCATCTTCGTGACAGGGTATGGGAGCCCGCGGATATTGCCGGAATCGCTGAAAAGCCAGCCGCGGCTGAACAAGCCGGTCGACGAGCGGGGGCTCGGGGATGCGCTTCGGCGGGCGGTGGTGTGAAGGTCCGGAATAACTTTTGAGAGAATGTGCGGACTGGGTGAAGTGGGCGGTTTGAGAGGTCGATCTCTTGGTGTCTTTGTTTGGGACGTTGCTCACCCCCGCACGACCACGGGTCATTGGATCACACCACACTCCCCCCCATCCCCTTTCGCTGAATGATTCGCGCCCGGCCCGGCGCGGCCGCCGTGTGTTTTCCGGCGAGCCGCGAGGGATTCCGGGCGCTTTTTCATGCGCGTGGGTATTGGCAGGGATCGACTATTCTTGGGGCATGATGCACCATGCTCTTTCGCGTGTGATGGTTTCGGGTTGCGTGCTGCTGGCGATGTGCGGATCGGCGCGGGCGGATCGCGCGGCGATCGAGCAGGCGCTGCGCGAGATGGGGGCGAAGGCCGCGGCGGCGGATGTTGAGGGGTATCTCGCGTATGTGGATCGGACGGATCCGATCTTCTTCAAGGAGCGGGCGAACTGGGCGAAGGACTTGAAGCGGAAGACACCGGCAGCGGTGGCGTTCACGATCGCAACGCCCAAGGAGGGCGAGAAGAGCGACGGAGCGAAGCCGGCGGAGTTCGGCGAGAAGTCGGCACACTTTGAGATGGTGACGACGTGGACGATGCCCGGTGAGAAGGAAGGGGAGAAGCGGGCGGAGCGGACAGTTTCGTTCCCGGTGGTGTTCGTGCTGGGCGAAAGCGGCAAGTGGCTGTATGCAGGGGAGGACTGGCTGACGCTGGAGAGCAACGGGGCGAGCGCGGATGCGGGCGCGGCGGGAGAGCATCACAACGAGTCGAAGGCGGAGGCCGCGAAGAAGGATGAGCCGGAGAAGAAGGGGGATGAGCTGGATGCGCGGCCGCGCGATGTGCGGTTTCAGGGGCCGACGATGATGGCGGTTGTGGTGGATGGAGTGAAGAAGGCCGCGCCGGAGCACCGGGCGCGGGTGCGGTATTTTCCGGGTTATGAGGAAGTGGCGAAGCGGATCGTGGAGGTGTTGCCGCTGGTGCGCGACCATGTGGATGAGGGGTTTGGGCAGCCGGTGCCGCGCGTGCAGGAAGTGAAGCTGTACGCGAACATGCGGCACTTGCAGGAGTCGATCTATCTCTCGTACGTGGATGGGCTGAGCGGGTGGAACGAGCCGGGCGAATCGATCAAGCTGCTGACGCGGCCGACGGCGGGGAAGCGCGGGCTGCGGACGCTGCTGGCGCACGAGTATGGGCATGTCGCGACGTTCGAGCTTGGCGAGAAGGCCAACGACATGCCGTGGTGGGTGCTGGAGGGCGTGGCGGAACTGAGCGCGGAGCGGTTCGCATCGGTGGGGAAGGATGCGGACAACATCGTGATCCGGTGGAACGAGAAGAACGCGCTGGCGAAGTGGGAGGACCTTGCGGACTTTCACAAGGTGCAGGAGGACTCGCCCAGAGACTTGCAGGCAAAGGTGTACAAGCAGGGGCACCACATGATGATGTACATCTCGGATCGCTGGGGGAAGGACGGGCGAAACGCGTGGCTGCGAGCGATGGCGCAGGGGAAGACGATCGATGAGGCGACGCGGGCGGTGGCAGGGATGAGCTTTGATGAACTGGATCTGGCGTGGCGCGGGCGGGTGAAGGAGATGGCGGCGGAAGCGGCGGAGAAGAAGGCGAAGGAAGAGAAGGAGAAGGACGCGAAGGGGGAGAAGGGGGCGTGAGGGCGCGTGTGGACGCGGACGCGACCGCTCATTCCTTGACGGTGCTGCAATATGAGTGATGCGTGAACGGCCGAAGCCCGGCTCGGAGAGCCGGGGTACCCGGAAACATGGGCCAGGAGGCCCATGCCACTAGTGGCCGCCGTGGGCGTCGGCGGAGGCGGTCTTCTTTTTGCTGCTGGAGGACTTCTTCTCGGGCTTGGGCTTGGCGTGGGCTTCTTCGCCATGGCCGCCGGAGGATTTCTTCTCGGGTTTGGCGTGGGCGTCGGGCGTTTTGGCTTCGCCGTGGCCGCCGGATTCGCCGTGGCCGGAATCGCCTTCCGCACCGTGTTTGGCGGGAGCGGTGATGCCGTGGGCGGGCTTGGTGTCGTCGTAGAACTCGGCGGCCTCGCCGTGGGGCTCGAGATCGGCCTTGGCGGGGAAGAAGACGACGCGGCCCCAGACGCAGGCAGCGAAGAAGAGCGTGATGAGAGCGCAGTAGGCGATGGTCTGGCGCGTGGGCTCGGCGAGTTTCTCGTGGAGCGCGGCGATGGGGCGGAGCGGGAGCGTGAGAATGTTCTTGACGGCGGGACCGATGCGCGAGGTCGCGGGGGCGGGGATCGCGGCGGGCTCGTGCAGAACCACGGTGGTGGTTGCTGGCTTGGGCGCCGGCGCGGGCTTGGGCTCGGCCTTCGCGGGTGCGGGCGGCGCGACGGGCGCGGGGGCGACGACGATGGGCTCGAGCGGTTCGGGGTGGAGCTCGGGCTCGAACTCGGGTTCGGCTTCTGCTTCGATAGAGACTGGTGCAGGCTTGGCTTCGCTTGCGGGCTCATCGCGCTTCGCGGAGGCGAGGGCACGCTCCGCGCCGGCGGCGAGGGCGACATCGAGTTTCTTGATCTCGGGGCCGGGGCGCTCGGGAGATGCGGAAGGCGCGGCGGCCACCGAAGGTTGCGCGGCAACGGGCGCGGGCTGCTCGGCGGTGGCGATCTCGGAATCGCTGGGGGCTTCGAAAGCGTTGAGATCCGCATCGACTTCGGCGGCGGCGGCGGCGATGTCCTCATCGGTGGGCAGCGGCGCGGACGGCGGCGTATGCGCGATGGGTGGAGGTTCGGGCGGAGTCGGGAGCGGGCCGGGGGCGGCGCGCTCGATCTCGCTGGAGATTTCGGAGAGCAGGGCGTCGGAGGATGCGGGGTCCGGCGCGTGGGCTGCGCTGGTCGGAGGATTCGGGATGGACGGGGCGTCGAGGGTGGCGACGGCGGCGTGCGTGGCGTCCCCACTGTGCTCGGTCTGGATGCCGAGTTGATCCGCGAGGGCATCGACGCTGGCGTCGAGGTCCGTAGCGGAATCGGGATGGGTGGTGTGGTCGCTCATGCCTGGAACGAAACGCGCGGGCGCGCGTGCGGATGTATCGACGCGGGGCGGACCCTGCTGAAGGCCGAATCTGGCGGG
>JBGANP010000034.1:0-33704 GCA_044222255.1 Phycisphaerales bacterium | reverse complement strand
CCGCAGCGGCCGACGCGGGATGTGCTGCTGTTCCTGCTGCGGCATGCGCCGCTGGAGGATTGGCAGTCGGACATTCTGACGATCATCCGGGATGAGGCGTACTACTTTGCGCCGCAGGCGATGACGAAGGTGATGAACGAGGGGTGGGCGGTGTATTGGCACAGCAAGCTGATGACGCAGCACTTCGTGCAGGCGAGCGAGATCGTGCAGTACGCGGACCAGCACTCGGGGGTGCTGGCGATGGCGCCGGGGGGGTTCAACCCGTACAAGATCGGCGTGGAGCTGTTCAAGGACATCGAGCGGCGATGGAACGTGGGGCAGCACGGGATGGCGTGGGAGCGGATGGAGGGGATCGGCGCGAAGGACCGGCACGATGACAGCTCGATGAAGGGGCGGGAGAAGATCTTCGAGGTGAGAAGGATCTACAACGATGTGCAGTTCATCGATGAGTTCCTGACCGAGGAGTTCGTCGATCGGCACAAGATGTACCAGTATCGGCGCGACCCGCAGACGGGGGAGATGAAGATCGTGTCGCGGGACTTTGAGCGCGTGAAGAAGACGCTGCTGTATCGGCTGACGAACATGGGGCAGCCGTTCGTGTATGTGGTGGACGGGAACTATCGCAATCGGGGCGAGTTGTATCTGGCGCACCAGTACAGCGGGCTGGAGATCGATCTGGCGAAGGCGAAGGAAGTGCTCAGGAACTTGCGGGTGATCTGGGGGCGGCCGGTGCACATGCAGGCGCGGATCGAGGATGAGCAGTATCTGTTCTCGTGCGAGGACCCGAGCGTGGAGCAGATGAAGAAAGAGAAGATCAATGCGCAGACGCCGGGGCCGGCGCATGTGTTGGAGTAGTGCCGCATCCGTGAGCGTGGGGGGTCCGTATCACAAGAGGTGGGGTGACGATGGACGAGCCGACTCCCCAACTTGATCCCGCCTTCAACGCCGAGATTCGGCGGGTGCTGAGCGAGCGGGATGCGTATTGCCCGAAGTGCAAGTACAACCTGTCGGGGATTCAGGGGCCGCGGTGCCCGGAGTGCGGGAAGAACATACGGGAGATTCTGCGGATTGCGGACACGATGCCGTGGCGGCTGCCGCATGTGCGGAGGCGGATGATCGTGATGATGCTGGCGCGGCGGTTCGGGCTGGCGGCGCTGGTGGCGGGATCCGTTGCGTGTATTGGGTGGGCGGTGTGGGTGCTGGTTCTACGCGGATGAGTGGCACGGCTACTTCTCAGCGCGGGTGGTCTCGCGCGGGAGCGTCTGGCAGGTGATGTAGAGGGCATCGTCGCGCGGCTCGAGTTTGAGAAGCCGGACGCGGCGGCCGTCGCCGATGCGAATGACGGGGGTCCGCATGATCGGGCGTTCGCCGGAGAGAGCGCTGATGACATCGCGCAGCTCGGGCATGGATCGAAGCGCATCGGGGAGGGTCTTGGAGCCGGCGCGTTTGGCGGCTGGCGCGGCGCGGGAGAGCATCCAGGAGGAGGGAACGGCGAGGCGGCCGACGGAAGTGCTCGCGGCGGGGAGCCAGAGGGAGCCGCTCTCGCGGAACTCGGGGCGGAGCGAGGCGGTGATGAAACGTGTGGGCGAGGGCGCGGCGTTTGGAGTCTTTGAGGTTCGATCACCAACGCTGGCGCCGATATCGATGCGGCCTGCGTTGAAGCGGACCTCGACGGCGCGGAGCTCTTCGGGCCAGGTGAACTCGGCGGACTGGGATTCGAGCCAGGGGCGGAGCCGCGCGGCGAGCCAGGCGTTGGCGTCGGCGGAGGAGAGCTTGATGGTCCAGGGAGCGCTGGTCTGGTTGGAGTCGGCGGCGCGGCGGATCTGGGTGAGCTGGGTGGCCGCGCCGTTTTCGACGCGGAGCGCGGCGGCTGCGATGTGTTCGTTGGTCGGATCGATGTCGCGCCACCACGCGGGGCGTGCGCCGGCGAGACCGAGAGCGATGAGCGCGAGCAAACCCGCGACGAGCATGGCGCCGGGGATGGAGACGAGCAGCCAGCGGCGGCGGCGCGAGGGCGCGGGAGCACCGGCGGGCGGCAACTCGGGCTCGCGTTGGTGGTCGCCGAGTTGGATCGCTTCGTCGGGGTGCATGGTCGGGTGGGCGGCGGGGAATGATACCGAGGGAATGAAAAACCCCACGCGGGGCGTGGGGTTGGATGATTCGGAAGAGATGAAGAAAGCGGCTTAACGCTTGGAGAACTGGAAGCGGCGGCGGGCACCGGCCTGGCCGGGCTTCTTACGCTCGACCTCGCGGGCATCGCGGGTGAGGAAGCCGTTGTCGCGGAGGGCCTCTTCGAGGGTCGGATCGTAATCGCGGAGGGCGCGGGCGATGCCGAGGCGGACGGCCTGGGCCTGACCCATGAATCCGCCGCCGTTGCAGCGGACGATCACGTCCATGCGGCCGAGGAGGTTGGAGACCTTGAGGGGGGCGGCGCAGTCGTTGCGGTCGCGGGTCTCGGCGAAGTACTGATCGACGGTCTTGAACTTGTCGGCGGTGATCTGGACCTTAATGACGCCGGCGCCGGAGGCGTTGGGCTTCATGCGGACGCGAGCGACGGCGCGCTTGCGGCGGCCGGTTCCCCACCACCAGCCGTTCTTGGATTCAACGGCGGTGCGGAGCTTGCGGACCATCTGCGCGGGCTTCACCTCGGAGGAGGGATTCGCCGTGGAGAGGCCGGGGATGTTCGAGGTGGGGAGGTTGATGCTGCTCATGGGGGCGGGTCTCGGGATTCGGGAATCGGGATTCGGGTGCGAGGCACGTCGGATTGGGCCTTATAAAAAGCCCGAAGCCGATTCAGACTTCCATCTTGACGGGCTGCTGGGACTGGTGGGGATGCTCGGCGCCGGGGTAGACCTTCATCTTGGCCAGCATGTGGCGGCCGAGACGGTTCTTGGGGAGCATGCGGCGGACGGCGTCGGAGACGATCTGCTGGGGCTTGCGGTCGCGGAGCGAGCCGTAGGTCTCGTAGCTCTCGCCACCGGGGTGGCGGGTGTAGGTCATCTTGGTCTGCTGCTCGGCCTTGCGACCGGTGAGGCCGACCTTGCCGGCGTTGATGACGATGACGAAGTCGCCGCAGTCAACGTGGGGGGTGTACTCGGGACGGTGCTTGCCCATGAGAACGTTGGCGATGTCGACCGAGAGGCGGCCGAGGGAGACATCGGTGGCATCGACGATGCGCCAGGTCTTGGCGGGCATGGTCTGTGCGTTTGCGAGGGTGGTCTGACGACGCATGGGAGACTCCGATTCAGGCCAAGATACTTGTGGCCAAGACGAGAGCGAGAAACGCCGCACTCGTATGGGTGTGGGTATGCTGGGTACGCCGCCTACCGGGCGGGGCGGGCCGGTTGGTCTCGATCAGGAGAGTCAACCGGCAGAGTTGGATGTAGGCCGCACAGGTCCGTCGTGCGGGGAGGGAAGGGTAGCGATGGCAAATCGGAATTCAAATTGGCTGTTTGTGCGGGTCGGAGAACCGCGGGTGAAGCGACCGTGACGTGGGCCGGTAGGCCCATTCCACTGCTCGGACCGATGAACTGAGAACCCTATGAGCTTGAACGACCCTACTGGTTCCCAAACTCCGCCCCCGTTGCCGTGGCAGCAGCCGCAGGGAGGTGGGGTGCGGCCGGAAGCGGTGTTGAGGCAATCGACCAACTTCCAAGGTACGAGTGGCCAGGGGATGGGTGGCATGGGGGACGGGATGCAGCTCGGCGGCGTTCCCAAGCGGACGCCGATCTGGTTGTGGGTGGTGACGCTGGGGCTACTGGGGGTGCTGGTTTTCTTCCAGCGGCCCGAACCCGAGAACACGAAGCGGGCGGAGCAAGAGGCGAAGGGGCTGGGGAAGATCACGCCGCCGAAGGCGAGCGAGTTTGTGCTGGTGGGGAAGTTCTTGATTGCGCTGAAAGACTTTGTGCCGCCGGCTCGGCCTGGGAGCACGAGTGTGCCTGCGCTGCCGGGCGAAGACCCGACGATGATGATGGTGCAGTTCGCGGATCAGTTTGCGGGGTGGAACGGGACGAACAAGTTTCAGCCGGCGAGCGCGAGCAATCCGCCAAAGCCGCCGAAGGAGGGGGACTTTCCCGGGCCGGCGGCGGACCGGCTGCGGGCGACGATCATCGCGGGGGAGACGCTCGGGCATGATGAGTTGCTGTGGCGTGTGCGCGATATTGAGAAGTCGTTGGATGAGGCGTCGCCGCTCGTGGAGGATGTGAAGGTTGTGCGCGCGCTGTATGGGATCGACGGGTTTGAAGAGTCTGCGAAGAAGTTTGGAGACGCGCTGAAGCAGAGCGAGACGACCGATGAGGTTGTGGTCGCGGACATCAAGCCGATGCTGGTGGAGCCGCAAGAGGCCGCGGCGAAGCTGACGGAAGCGCAGAAGGATGGGTTCAAGCAGCGGCACGGGTGGTTTGCGGAACTCGCGCTCTCGCGAGGTGATACGACATCGACGCTGCGCGAGACGGCGGCGCGGCAGGGGTGGATGGTGCTGGGAGTGCTGATCGCGGTGGGCATGCTGGTGTTTCTTGCTGTGGGCGCGGGGTTCGTGTTGCTCATTGTGTTTGCGGTGCGGCTCTTCGGAGGGAGCTGGAAGTGGCGGATGGAGCGGCCGCGGGTGCAGGGGGAGTGGCCGTCGGAGCAGGGCGTGGAGGAACACGCGCAGCGGACGGTGGGGCTGGCGACGCCCGGGAGCGTGTGGCTGGAGACGGTGGCGGTCTTCTTCGCGAGTTTTCTTGGGATCAAGCTGATCGGGATGGGGCTGCACAAGGCGGGCGTGGGTGAGGATGCGCTGGTGACATTCTCGCTGGCGGCGCAGTGGGCGATTGCGCTCTCGATTTTCTGGCCGCTGGTGCGCGGGATGTCGTGGGCGCGATGGAAGCGGGAGATCGGATGGCATGCGCCGCGGGGCGTGCTGCGCGAGGTGGGCGCCGGGTTCGCGGGGTACATGGCGGGATTGCCGGTGTACTTCGCGATGGCGATCGTGGTGGTGATTCTGACCTTTATCATCAGCGCGGTGACGGGGAGCGACCCGAAGCCGGCGGGGAACCGGATCACAGATCTGCTGGAGGGCGGCGCGCTGTGGCAGTTGATCGTGATCTATCTGCTGGCGACGGTGTGGGCGCCGGTGGTGGAGGAGTCGATCTTTCGCGGGTGTCTGTTCCGGCATCTGCGGAGGAGAACGGGCGTGATTCTGGCCGCGCTGGGGAGCGCGCTGGTGTTCGCCGTGCTGCACGGGTACGTGATCCAGGGGTTGATCATGGTGGGGACGCTGGGGTTCTGGTTCGCGCTGATGCGTGAGTGGAGAGGATCGATCGTGGCATCTATGACGGCGCACGCGATTCACAACGGGGTGGTGATGGCGGTGATGGTGATAGTCATGTCGATCGCATCCGCGTAGCGATATCGGATGGGCGATGTGTGCGTGCCACAATGCGAAAGGTACTTGCGCGGCGATGCGCCGCTTGAGGTCGCTGCGCGACCTCGGAGAGGGAATGCGTGAGCTGCGGACCGGGGGCGGCGTTTGCCCCTTCGGGGCGGCACTTGCCCCCGGCTGCTTTCTGCCACGGCTTCGCCGTGAAGGCGGGATGTGGAAGAATCGTGCGCAACTGTGAGCCATGCTCGGCCTCAATACCGACGGGGTCGTTTTCGCTTACAATGCCCGTATGCAACCCATTGCCGACGCCGCGAAGATTGAGCAGTTGTTTGACCAGATGGCCGACCACATTCGGAAGACGGTTCCGGATGTGAAGAAGTTGGGGTTCATCGGGATTCGGCGGCGCGGGGATGTGGTGGCCGCGAAGCTGGCGCAGCGGCTGGGTGTGACCGATGTCGGGTCGATCGACATCACGCTGTATCGGGATGATCTTTCCGAGACGGGCGCGGCGGCGCGTGTCGGGAAGACGGCGATTCCGTTTTCGGTGGAGGGACGCGAGATCGTGGTGTGCGATGATGTGCTGATGACGGGGCGGAGTGTGATGGCCGCGCTGCGGGAGATTCTGGATTTCGGACGACCGGCGCGGGTGCGGCTGGCGGTGCTGGTGGAGCGGCCGGAGCGGGAGATACCGATCCAGCCGGACTTCATCGCGGTGAAGCTGCGGCCGGCTCCGGGGGAGAAGGTGGATGTGAAGCTGATGCCGCAGGATGCGGAGAACTCGATCTCGATCAATACGAGAGGGTAGTGGGGAAGTCACGCTTTCGCTCAGACTTGCGGCCCGCGCCGGCGTTCTCGTTCGCTCGAAAGTCGGTGGCACGGTGCTGCGGCGCGGCGGATGATGCGGAGCATGAATAGGTGCGCACACGAGAGGGCGGCGAGGGCGAGGTACGCACCGAAGACGCAGCACATCACGAACGGCTCGCTCTGAACCCAGAAGGCGAGGAAGCAGAGCAGGATCATCACTGTGGAAGCGGCGGTGCACCAATGGTGGCAGGAGCAGAGGGCGGGGGCGAATGCGGTGTTCAGCCGCGGCGACAGAGAGCGGAAGTAGAACGCAGCGACGGCGGCGTGGAGGAGGATGGCGAAGGGCGCGGCGAGGCCGGCGGCCGCAGCGATGGGGATGTAGATGCCGGGCGGAATCGATGCGAGCACATTGAGCAGGCCGAAGCCGACGAGAACGAGCCAGCAGACGATCTCGATGCCGATGACGATGCGGAGCGTGCGACGCCAGGAGGGATCGGCGGGAGTGGCGACGAGCGCGGGGTCGGGCGTGGTGAGCAGGAACCAGCCGGCGAGGCCGCCGCCGGCGGTGAAGCCGGGAAGGATGAAGATGGCGACCCAAGCGAGGTATTGGAACCAGTCGGGTGGCTGGACGTTGCGCCCGAAGAGCACGAAGAAGATGAAGGGAAGCATCGCGACGGAGGTGATCGCGAGCTGGATGGAAAGCGAGATGAAGGCGATGATCGCGCCGAAATGGAGGGCGCGGGTGTAGCGAGGATCGCAGGTTGCGAGCGTGTTGTTGACGACGGAACGGGCGATCGGGGCGGTGCATTCGGGGCAGAGGGCGTCGGTCTTCAGGCCGCGGAGGATGTAGCCACAGCGGGAGCAGGGGAGGTCGAGCTCGATGGAGAGGGGGTCAGCGGCCTCGGAAGGTGCGGAGCGGGGGCGCGGGCCGACGGCGGGTGGGCCGATGACGGGGTACATGGCTCTGAGGTGTACCGGGAGGGGGAGCGGGGTGGTGCGGAGAAATGGATATCCGTGGGATTCGCTCCCAAAGCGGCGGTCATTCCGGACGTGTGGCG
Organism: Phycisphaerales bacterium; assembly: GCA_044222255.1. Lineage (GTDB taxonomy): Bacteria > Planctomycetota > Phycisphaerae > Phycisphaerales > UBA1924 > UBA4658. Next base: position 26,480 of record JBGANP010000034.1, on the reverse strand, counting down.
GCGTCTTCCCAGCGGGTCTTGAGGGCGTGCTCGACTCTGAGCAGGTCGAGGACTTTGCCGACCGTGAAATCGACGATGTCGTCGATGGATGTGGGCTTGAGGTAGAAGCCGGGGTTGGGGGGACAGAGGATCGCGCCGGCGAGGGAGAGGTTGTTGTAGTTGATGATGTCGATGTGGTTCAGGGGCATCTCGCGGTGGCAGAGGATGAGGGGGCGGCGCTCCTTGAGCGTGACCATGGCGGCGCGGCAAAGGAGGTTGGAGCCGCTGGAGGTGGCGATGGCGCCGAGGGAGGCGGAGGAGCAGGGGAGGACGATCATCCCGTCGTGGAGGAAGGAGCCGGAGGCGATGACGGCGCCGACGTTCTTGTTGGGGTGGATGATGAGGCGGTTCGCGGCGCGGGCGTCGGCGATGGTGGGGCAGAGGGTGGCGAACTCGATGTGATTGATGCCGGTTTCGTCGAAGAGGAGGCGGCGGCCGTAGTCGGAGACGACGAGGTGGACCTCGTGGCCGAGGATGAGGAGTTGCTCGAGGAGGCGGAGGGAGTAGGCCGCGCCGGACGCGCCGGAAATGCCGAGGACGAAGCGGCGCGGGTGCGTGGGGGTGGCGGAGTGGGTGTGCAAGGGTGGGAGGCCGTTGTGGGTGGGGGGCATGTGGTGCATCGTATGAGGAGCGGCTGGAGTGATTACCACGAACTCGTGGTGAGCCCGGGCTAACATTCAAGTGTTCGTGGTCCACTTGCTGAAGGATTCGCCGATGAAGAGCGGTATGAACGGAATGATGCGTGCGTGTGTGGGGCTGGCGAGCGTGGGCGTGGTGTCTCTCTTGATGAGCGGCTGCGTCGGCTACAACGTGTATCCGCCGATGGAGGGGGAGAAGGGGTTCACGAACGTGAACTCGGATCCGTTTCCGCCGGTGATCACCGAGGCGCTGAAGTGGACGATCCTGCGGTATCCGCCGAACGCGCACGCGGAGTGGAACCAGCCGGCGACGGGGAACGTGGGCGTGACGACGTATGCCGTGAACCTGCCGGTGGGGATGAACCGCGCGATCGCCGAGCGGATCGTGAAGAACGTCGGGCAAGGGGCGGAGCCGATGCTGCCGGGCAACGAGAAGTTGCCGATCTACCACGTCTCGCGGATCCAGGTGAACGGGGACGACGCGAAGGTGGACCTCGTGCGGCCGGTGGTGGACATGGCGTACACGGGACAGGGCAAGCCGGTGACGCAGGGTCTGACGCTGCGGCTGCGGGGCGGGCTCTCGCAGTGGCACGTGACGAGCCATCGGGAGTGGGCGTTCAACGCGTTGCAGCCGCCCGCGCTGAACTACCTGCAGGGCGAGACGGTGCCCGCGGCGACGGGCGAGGGCGCCGGCGCTCCGACGACGTCTGATGGCATGGGGAACTGAGCGGAGAAGGATCAGAGGCGAGTATTGCAACCACCCGGTCGTCTCGCGAAGCGCGGGAAGACCGGGGCACGGATGTGCTATTTCGACATTCCGGCGTAGGCGACGCGCAGGCCGACGAGGATGAGGGCGATGGCGAGGCCTCGCATGATCCAGGTGGGGGGCGTGCGCTTGGCAAGGCGAGCGCCGATCTGAGCGCCGATGACGGCGCCGAGGGCGAGGGCGGCGGTGCGTTTGAAGCCGTGGGTGTATTCGCCGTCCGTGAGATGGGCGATGGTGCCGGCGAGGGAGGTGCCGGCGAGAACGAAGTGCGAGGTGGCCGCGGCGATGTGAACGGGGAACTTGAGGAGATAGACCATCGCGGGAACGTGGATGATCCCGCCGCCGATTCCGAGGAGACTGGAGATGATGCCCACGAAGAAGCTGATGGCGATGCCGAGCGTGCGGCGGTGCGGGGCCGGCGCGGCGTGATCGGAAGCGGCGGAGTGGGGGCGGATGGAGCCGAAGATGAGGATGGCGATGGCCGCGGCGACGAGCGAGAGGCCGAGAATGATGTCGAAGGTGTTGCGGGGGATGTGGGAGGTGATGAGCGCGCCGAGGATGGCACCGGGGATTCCGGCGGCGAGGAAGAGCAGGCCGGAGCGGTAGTCGATGAGTTTCTGGCGGGCGTAGCCGATGGAGCCGGAGAGGGCGTTGAAGAAGACGACGGTGAGAGAGATGCTGGCGAGGGTGGCGGGAGATTCGCTCGGGTAGAGAAGGGCGAGAATCGGCATGAGAATGAAGCCGCCTCCGGCGCCGACGAGGGTTCCGAGACAGCCGACGATCAGGCCGAGAATGGCGAGCCAGAACCAGAACATGCGGGAGCGTATCGGCGAGCGTGCCGGGAAAAGAAAAACGCCCCGGCGCGGGCCGGGGCGTTTGTGATGAGACGGGCAAAGGGCGATCAGTTCGCGGCGGTGTTGCAGCCGTTGAGGTAGTCGCTCATGTATTGCGCGGCGTCGAGGGAGTCGATGTTACCATCGCGGTTGTAGTCGGCGACGGGCTGGGAGGCGAAGTAGCCGTTGGTGAAGATGGTGAGGTCGGAGGTGGTGATGGCGCCGTCCTTGGAGAGGTCGGCGCGGCAGGTGCGGACGAAGAAGGTCGTAGCGAGGGTGGAGCCCATGCGCTTGGCGTTGTTGTACGAGTCCTCGACATCCATTCGGAAGTGCACGCCGAGGTAGATGCGGCTCAGGGCGTCCTCGAAGCCGCACTGGCTGAAGGAGTTGTAGGTGCGCACGACGTCGGTGAAGCCGGGCTCATCGGTCTGCGCCGTGAACGTCATGGTGTCGGTGCCGAAGAAGCCGGCCATGACGGCGGCGAACGCACCGCCGAACGCGGCGTGGCCGGATTCGTAGCCAGGGAAGGGCGGGCTGAAGTCCAGAAGCGGGACCCAGTTGGGATTGGCTTTGGTGAGCGGGTTGCCGTCGGTGGCGGCGTTGCGAATGGCGGTGATCGGGCGCCACAAGTCGATGTCGGTGAGGTACTTGGCGTCCCAGGCGAGAATTCCAGCGTCGGCGAGGCCGACGTTGAGCATCGCGAAGAGGCGGCAGTTCTGCTCGAGGTTGAGATTGTTCTGCAGCGAGATGCGCTGGGCGATGGCGTTCATGTGGCCCGGCGGCTTGAAGGTGCCGTTGCGGTCGTTGGCCCAGAACCATGCGATCTCGGTCTGGTCGGCGGTGCGGACGGTGCTGGTCCGCTTGCCGTAGAGGAGGACTTCCTTGTACTGGTTGGCGTACCTGACGCTGTGAATGAGGTTGCCGATGTTGTTGTAGCCCAGCGGGCCGCGGGCGGGGCGGAACTGCGAGCCGTGGAGCATGCACCAAGGCTTGACGTTTCCCCAGCCGGGATTGAAGGGGGGCGTGGTGTAGTCGGGGAAGGTGGGCTGGTATGCGCCGGGGACATTCTGGTAGACGTAGGTGGTGTCGGTGGCGAAGGGCGTATCGCCAGCGTGGTCGGCGAGCACGCGGTCGGCGACTTCGACGCCGAGATCGACGCCGCGGGTGCGGTTCAGATCATTGGGGAGGACGGCCAGCGAGTCCGCGAGTGCGGCGTCGTAGATGGCCGCGCGGGCGGGGTAGAGGGTGGAGAGGACGCGATGCGCCGCCGAGGCGATCGCGGCCTTGCGATTGGTGAAGTTCGGGGGCGTGATGTCTTTGACGATCATGGGCGTGTAGCGGCAGTCGATCGCCTCGAGGGCGTCGAACATGGCGACGTGCATGATCGCGGCGGAGCGGGAGAGCGGGCAGGGGGGGCCGCCGACGGCGCGGACGGTGTCGATATAGATTGTGTTCCAGTCGGTGACGACATCGGCGCGGGCCGTCGATCCGCTGAAAACGCCTGCAAGACTGAGGCCCAATGCCGCCAGCCGCAAGCCGAGACCACGCGAAAGCTTCATGGCACCATCTCCAGTTTCAAGAACAGGGTTGCCGCATCGCGGAGCGGAGCGACGAGCGCTCGAGCCATGGCTCCACGGCGGGAGAGGTCAGTATAAACGGTGGCGCCGGATTCGCAATGGCTAAGTGTGCTGGCGGGCACGGTTTATGGGCCGCGATGGCAGAATTCGTGCTAGTCTGTGGGGAGCGGGGCCGCGGCGTTGCCGACACTAGAACTGTTCTATCAGGAAGAGTGAACGGATGTGGAAACAGGTACCCATAACTCGATGGTGCGGGTGGGCGGTTACGGGATGTGTTGGGGTGGCCGCGTTGACGGTGCTGTGTTCCTGCAAAGATGAAAAGAAGGATGCGGCGGCGGGGGACCTGAACGCGACGGGCATGCCAGTGAAGGAGCCGATCGTGGCGGCGGCACCGAAGCCGCCACCAGAGCCGGACCCGACGGATGGGCCGAACTTGGATCGCGCGCTGCTGGAGCGGGTGGCGAAGCAGTTGCTGGCGGCGGGTGGTGGTGGGGGTGATGCGGGGATGGCGGGGAAGGAGATCGCGTCGGCGCGGCTGGGGCTGGTGGGGGAGTTGCTGGACAACTCGGATGAGCACATGTTGTGGGGCGCGTTCGAGGCGAGCAAGGGCGTTGATCCGGAGTCATACCGGCTGATGGAGCTCTCGCCGCTGGTGTGGGTGCGGGCGTATCTGTCGTGCTTTGAGCTGACCGGGAAGTACACGATGCGCGAGGAGGGGGAGTTCGGAGTGCTGGAGATGGGCGCCAGGTTCCGCGCCGGGTTGCCGGCGGGGGAGTATCCGCATCCGCTGTGGCACTCGGGAGAAGAGTGGTACTCATATTCGGGGACGAGCGCGATCGTGCTGGCGTTTTATCACGGCAAGAGCTTTGTGGCGGCGTATCGGAAGGCGGGGGCGGATGTGGGGGCGGCTGCGCCGGCGTGGGATCAGCGGTGGGTGTGGGGAGATGCGGGCGGGGAACAGCCGCGGGGTGGGAGCGTGAGCGTCTCGCTTTCGACGACCAACCCGCACGCGGCGGCGGTGGATGCGGCGTATCGGAAACTCGTGCCGATGCTGACGGCGCAGAAGTGCTTTGGTTGTCATACGCCGGACAACCCCGCGGGAGCGACGACGCTGTTGCTGCTGCGATATCCAGCGCAGGCGATGGCGGCGAAGGATGCGCTGGCGGCGGTGCTGCGAGAGAACTCGATGCCGCCGGGGGATCCGGCGAAGGGAACGGTGGAGGGAGTCGCGGATGAGCAGGCGCGGCAGGCGATGATCGCAGCGGCGGATGAGTGGGGGCGGTTGGTGTACGAGGCGATGATTTTCGAGCGGGAACTCAGAAACCCTGGCGGGGATGCGAAGGGAAATGGAGTGGATGGCGGCAGTGATGGAGCGGGCGCGCCGAAGCCATGAGGAAACAGGTCTGGAGAACGCAATGAAGTTCGTGCGAGCGATGATCGTGCGCGGGGTGATGGTGGGCCTGGCTCTGCTGTTGGCGGCGGGTGTGGCAGAGGCGCAGCAACCCCCATCGGGGCCGAAGAAGCCGCTGGTACTGAGTAAGTCGGTGGAGGAGGTGCTGGCGGAGAAGATCGCCAAGCAACTCATCGCGGCGAGCCCGGTGGTGGCGCCCGGGGACGCGAAGGCGCGGGATCTGGCTGGCGAGAAGCTGGCGGCGTGTGATGATCTGATCAACGCGGCGAGCGGGGGCGTGAACGGGCGAATCTTGTGGGGCGGGTTTCATCCCGAGCAGGGATATGACCCGGACGGGTATCGGTTGAACGATCGTGCGCACGACGACTGGTTTCAACTCACGGAGCTGAACCCCATCGTGTGGGCGAAGCTGTATCTCTCGACGTTCATGTTTCCCGGGCCGTATGCGATTCATCGGGAGGGGAAGCTGACGGTGCTCGAACTGGATGCGAAGTTCCGCTCGGAGATGGATGCGGGCGAGTATCCGTATCCGTTCTGGCACTCACCGAACAAGTGGACGGCGTATGTGAAAGTCGAGAAGGTGATGCTGGTGTTTGAGCCGGGGCGGCTGGTGGCGGGGATGCGGCGTTCGCCCGATCCACTGTCGGTGAAGCAGGTGCGGAAGCAGTGGGACACGAAGTGGTTGTGGACGGATAAGGAAGGGAATGCGCAGCCGCGGGTCGCGCTGTACAGCTATGTGTTCTCAAAGGACAACCCGCACGTGGCGGATCTGGACAAGAGTTTTCGCGCGCTGGAAACGAGCTTCCGGGCGCAGAACTGCATGCTCTGCCATGAGCCGGACAATCGCAGCCGGATCAACGATCTGCTGCTGCTGAACTATCCGAACCAGGCGCTGATCATGCGGCGGTCGCTGGTGGCGATTCTGGAGCAGAACCAGATGCCGCCGGGGAATGAGCTGGCGCACGAGCCGCAGGGCGTGCAGGACACGAAAGCGCTGAAAGAGATGACCCGGCTGGCGAAGGAGTTCGAGAAGAAGGCGGATGAGGCGTTCGCATTTGAGGTGGGGAAGAGGGCACGGACTCCGGCGGGGGAGGCCTCGCCAGCGTCCAAGTAACGAGAAACGCGCGAAAATCAGGTTGACTGCTGTTGGATTCGGTATATTCTGTCGATACAGAAATGGCCGATAGGAGTGACGCCCGATGGATTCGCTGAGCCCCGCCATGCAGAAGTTCATCCTCCACTGGGGGGAGATGGGGGATAAGTGGGGGATCAATCGGTCGGTGGCGCAGGTGTATGCGTTGCTGTATGTGAGCGGGTCGCCGCAGAATGCGGAGATGATCGCGGAGACGCTGAAGATGGCGCGCTCGAACGTGTCGACGAGCTTGCGCGAGCTGACGGGGTGGGGGATCGTGCGGATGGTGCACAAGGTCGGTGACCGGCGCGATCACTATGAGACGCTGGCGGACCCGTGGGAGACGCTCGATCGGGTGTTGGAGGAGCGCCGGCGGCGGGAGATTGCGCCGACGATCCGCGTGCTGGGGGAGTGTCTGGAAGAGGCGAAGAAGAACCCGCGCGAGGGGAAGATCGTGGCGGAGCGGCTGGGGGCGCTCCGAGAGATGATGGTGCAGGGGGATGCGTTGTGCAGCGGGCTGCGGCAGGTGCCGCGGGACTCACTGATGAGCGTGCTCAAGACCGGCGGGAAGTTGGGAAAACTGCTGGGGCTGGGGAAGTCCTGAAGTGATGTGAGGCGTGGCTCCGGAAGGTCCGGGGCCATGAGTGCGGATTGAATGTTCTCTGGCGACAGAAACAACCGAATGTCGCGAAACAGCTTGCACAAAGGAGACATGCGATGGAACTGAATCAGGTGAATCACTGGACGGAGACGACGCACGGCGTGTACGCGGCCGTCTCGATCGGGATCACGATCTGGGTGGCGCGCACGCTGTTCAAGAACGGGCGGGTCTTTCTGGTCGACTCGTTCCTGGGGAACGAGCAGCTCGCTGATTCGGTGAACAGGTTGCTGCTGGTGGGGTTCTACCTGATGAATCTCGGGTTCGTGGCGATGTTCCTGAAGTACGGGGAGAAGCCGAAGGACTCGACGCAGGCGATCGAGTTTTTGTCAAGCAAGCTGGGGATCGTGCTGCTGGTGTTGGGGGTGATGCACTTCATGAACATTCTGATTTTCTCGAAGGCGCGGAGCCGGGCGCTCTTGGCGAGTGCACCGCCGCCTGTGGGGCCGGATGGGCGGATGGGGATGGCGTGAGTTCAGAGTGCTGGGTGCCGAGTGCCGAGGGGCGGGGGTTGTGGAAGGAGCTTGGTATGAAGCGGCTGTATGTGTTGTATGACGGGGCGTGCGGGGTGTGCTGCCGCGCGGTGGCGCGGCTGGCGTGGGAGCCTGCGTACATCGAGCTGCGGTTTGCTCCGGCGGGCTCGATGGCGGCGCAAACGAAGTTCGCCGAAGCGCTGGCGGGCGAGAGCGGGCGGCAAGTGGTGGTGGTGGCCGATAGCGGGGAGGTGTATCGCGGGGCGTCGGCGTGGATCATGGTGCTCTATGCGCTCAAGCGGTGGCGGCCGCTGGCGATGCGGCTGGCGACGCCGGGATGGCGGCCGTGGGTGGAACGGGCGATCGATTTCATCGGACGAAATCGGTATTTGATGTCCGCCGCGCTCGGGGGTGGGCGGGATCGGGCGGTGCTGGCGAGCGTGAGAGCGGAGCGAGGCCTTTCGCCCACGTGTGCGGCGTGCGAGGGCGGAGCGTGTGCGACCGCCACTGTGGGCGCTCCGGCTCGGGATGATTCGATGGACCGGCTGCTGGAAGCGCGGGCGCGTCTGCGACAGGGCGAGCTGGATGTGGAGTTATCACGGCACACGAACGATTGAAACAGGAACGCACGCGGGCCGCCGAATGGGCGGCCCGCGTGCGTGTTGGTTGTCCGACGTGCCGGAGCGAGAGCGGAGAACACATCCGGCGCGTCGGCGAGGTGGAGGGAGAGAGGTGCGGATCAGTTGCAGCCGGCAAACCAGGCGGAGAGGAAGTCGAAGATGTCCTGGGTGGCGAGTGAGCCGTTGTTGTTGGTATCGGCGGCGAGTGAGCCGGCGAACCATGAGTTGATGAAGCCGAAGATGTCCTGAACGCTCAGGGTGCCGGAGGCATCGAAGTCGGCAACGCAAACCAAGCCGCCGTAGATGTTGACCATCCGCGGGCCGATGGTGCCGTTGGTCGTGGGCTGGAGGTCGCCGGAGTTCAGTGTGGAGATAATGCGGTACTGGCCGTTGGTCGTGAGGTGGACGATGCGATTGGTGGCGGGAACATTGTTGAGCGAGGAGATCGTGCCGCCGCTGGGATTGAGGAGTTGGAAGGTGCTGGTGCCGCCGGAGGGTGTGGGAGACATCGCGATGTTGAGGCGAAGACGGACGGGCGCGCCGGCGCTGGCTCCGGAGACGGTGAAGCAGACATCGGTGGTGTCGTTGGAGAAGGCGCGAACGTTGGTGCCGGCGCGGGTGACCTGCGCCGAGCAGATGTTGTCCAAGACAAAGCCGGTGATGCGGGTGGCGGGGTTGGCGCCCAGGAAGCGGGAGTTGACGCTGATCGAAGCCGAGGAGAGATTGGAGCCGACGTTCTGGGTGACGGTCTGGTTGACGGCCGAGAAGGTGCGGAAGATCTCGCTGGGGTCGACGTTATACGAGAACTCCGTGGGGTCGGACGAGTCGATGACGTCGGCGAAACAGCGGCCCTGGCGGTTGTCGCAGGACGCACGCATGGATTGGGCGTTGGCGGCTGAACCGGCGAGCAGGGCGACGGCGAGGAAGGACAGGGCGGTGCGGGTGGGGTGACGAGCATGGGAGACTCCTTTGTAAGTGGGGGGTGGGACGGGGTGTGGTCGGGAGGCGTTGCTGCGGGAGCGTCGATACGATTGCTTCCGGAGCGTGTCCCCCGATTGGGCGTCGGGGTCATGGCGGCCGTTGGAGCGGCCGAAAGTCAGTTCGAAATCGCCCGAGTGGCTGCGACATCGGGTTTCGATTTTTTTTCGCCCATGACGAGCACCCCCTCACACGACCACGGCTCGGGAAGCCCGGAAGAGGGGGCGAGCGGAATGCGTCGGCCTGCGTCCGAGTTGTTGCCGGCGGTGTACGCGGAGCTTCGGCGGCTGGCGGCGGCGCGGCTGGCGCGGTATCCGGGGAACAACACGTTACAGCCGACTGCGCTGGTGCACGAGGCGTATGTGCAGCTTGTTGCGGATGCGCCCGGGAAGGACCCGCTGTGGAACAGCCGCGGGCATTTCTTTGGGGCCGTTGCGCTGGCGATGCGGAACATTCTGGTGGATCAGCGCCGGCGGAAGATGTCGCTGAAGCGCGGCGGTGACAGGAAGCGCGAAGGGCGCGATGCGGATGGGCTGGCGGACCTGAGCGTGTTTGAGTTCATCGAGCCAAAGGAGGATCTGATCGCGCTGGACGATGCGCTCAAGAAGCTGGAGCAGAAGGACGAGCGGAAGGCGCAGATCGTGATGCTGCGGTATTTCGCGGGCTTGTCGATCCAGCAGACAGCGGAGGCGCTTGGCGTGGATTCACGAACGGTGAACCGGGACTGGCAGTTCGTGAAGGCATGGCTGCACCGTGAGATGGGGGGCGTCGAGGTTGAGGGTGATGGGGACGGCGCGGAGAAGCGCTCGTGAGCGAAAAGACGGCGAGCACGGGGCCATCGCGCGATGAGCGGATCGAGGCCGCGTTTGATGCGGCGATGCAGGCTGCGGGCGGGGAGCGTGCGGGCGTGCTGGACCGGATGTGCGGCGGGGACGCGGGGATGCGGGCGGAAGTGGAATCCCTGCTCGCGCACGCGCGGGAAACGCGGGATTTTTTGGAGTCGCCGCTGCTGCCGGGGGTGGCTGCGATGCCGATGCCGCTGCCCGAGGCGATCGGGCCGTTCAAAGTCCTTTCCGTGCTGGGTGAGGGGGGCATGGGTTGCGTGTACGAGGCGCAGCAGGAGCGGCCGCAGCGGAGGGTGGCGATCAAGGTGGTTCGCCCGGAGGCGATGACGCCGAACGCCATGCGACGGTTTGAGCGAGAGATCGAGACGCTGGGTCAACTGCGGCACCCGTGCATCGCGCAGCTCTACGAGGTGGGACAGCAGCCCAGCGCGAGCGGAAGAGCGCTGCCCTATCTGGTGATGGAGCTGGTGCGGGGTGTGTCGCTGACGAAGTTCGTGCGAGAGGGAGAGCTGGAGATTCGGGAGCGTGTCGAGTTGCTCGCGCAGATAGCGGACGCCGTGCAATACGCGCACCAGAGGGGCGTCGTACACAGGGATCTCAAGCCGGAGAACATTCTGGTGGAGCGCGTGGAGGGGATGCGGGCGGCGCCGAAGATCCTGGACTTCGGGATCGCGCGATTGACGGATGGCTCGGCGGATGCCTCGCAGACCGTGGCTGGGCACCCGATGGGGACGTTGGCGTACATGTCCCCGGAGCAGTTCGCGGCCGACCCGGCGGGGATCGATACGAGGTGCGATGTGTACGCGCTCGGGGTGATCGCGTACGAGGTGTTCGCGGGGGCGCGGCCGCTGGATGTGACTGGGATGAGCGTGGTGCAGGCGGCGAAGCTGATCGAGACGAGCGAGCCGGCGCGGCTGGGGACAATCGACAAACGACTGCGCGGCGACGTCGAGACGATCGTGGCAAAGGCGATGTCAAAGGATCGAGACGCGCGATACGCAACGGCGGCCGCGCTGGCGGAGGATCTGCGTCGGTATCTGCGTGATGAGCCGATCCTTGCACGTCCGCCCAGCGTGGGATATCAGGTTGCGAAGTTCGCGCGGCGGAACCGGGTGCTGGTGGGCGTGGCCGGGGCGGGTGTGGCGGCGCTGATTGCCGGAATGGTGACCAGCACGATGCTGTATGTGCGTGAGCAAAGTGCCAGAAAACGAGCGGCGGAGGCGGCGGCGTTGAGCGAGGGGGTGCGGGACTACATGATCGGCGGGCTGTTGCTGGCGGCAGCGCCGGACAGGATGGGGTATGACGTGAAGATGATGGACGTGCTGACGACGGCGTCGGCTGGATTGCACGAGCGGTTCAAGGACAACCCGGAGGTGGAGGGTGCGGTGCGATTCGATCTGGGGACGGTGCTGGGGCAACTCGGGAGATTCAAGGAGAGTGAGGAACAGTTTCGACTGGCGACCCCCCTGCTGGAACGGACACTGGGTCCGGATGATGAAAAGACGATCAGCGCGATGACGTCGCGGGCGAACTCTCTTCTGGGGATGCACCGCGACGCGGACGCGCTGGAAGTGAGCCAGGAGTCGCTGCGTCGGGCGCGGCGGAGTCTGCCGCCGGGCCATCCACGCGCCATCTCGGCACGGAACAACTTGGGCTCCGCGCTGCACGCGCTCGGGCGTGTAGAGGAAGCGTCGGCGATCCTGCGGGAAGCCCTTGCGATGGCGGAAAGCGATCCGGTCAAGCACGCGGTGGTGCTCGGGTCGACGCTGACGCAACTGGCGGCGTGCGAGAAGCAGTTGGGGCATAAGGAAGCGGCGCTGGAGCTGGCGCTGCGAAACGTGGAGCATGTGAAGCGCACGCAGGCGGCCGAGTCGGAGATCGGCGTGGTGGCGAGAAACAACGCGGTGAACGCGCTGTTTGAATGCGGGAAATATGCGGAGGCGGAGGCGATGAGTCAGGAGCTTGTGGCGGCGGCGGAGAAGGTGTTCCCGCCGGAACATGTCAGCCGAGGATTTGTCTACTCAACGACGAGCAATGTGCTGCTCAAGTCGGGGAAGTTTGAGGACGCGGAGAGGCATGCGCTGCGGGGCCACCAGATAATCGCAAAGGCGATGGGTGAGGCGAGTTGGGCGGCGGAGCGATCGATGGAGATGCCGCGGCGGGTGTACGCGAACTGGCCCGGACATCAGGAGCAGCTCCGGGTGTGGTGTCTTCGGATGATGGCCTGCCGAATGATGATCGCGCACGCCGACGAGTTGGACACCACGCTGCGCACACTTCAGGAGCTGACCACGCAGTGTCTGCGGGCGAAGGTGGACCTGCGAAGCGGGAGCGCGCTCCAAGACATGCTGTGGGAGGAGCGCGATACGCTGGCGCCGCCGGGGCACCCGCGTCGGGCGATGTATCTGGGAAACTACGCGTTGATGTGTGACTCGATCGAGGGCTGCGGGAACGCGAGGGAATCGCTCAAGCTTGCGGAGGAAGCGCTCAAGGACGTGAGGGACGAGCGTGATGTGGCGGAGGACCTCGTGGCCGTGGGGCGCGGGCGGCTGGGAAAGTGAGGAAGCGGAAGCAAGTGGATTCCTCAAGGGCTTCCGTGGCGTGCCGGGGCCCGTGCGAACGCTAGAATCGGGACCACCCGAGGTTGCCAGTTCCATGCCGTACACGCCCAAGTTCAGCAAGCCGATCCTGACCGCACGCATTCCGACCGCGCCCTTTGGCGATCCGAAGCAGCGGCACATCGTGTCGTATGACGAGTATGTGAAGACGGGCGGATACGCCGCGCTGCGCAAGGCACTGACGATGACGCCCGAGGCGGTGACCGAGGAGATCAAGAAGTCCGGCCTGCGCGGCCGCGGGGGCGCGGGGTTCCCAACCGGCTTGAAGTGGACGTTTCTTCCCAAGCCCGGCCCCGATGGTAACGGCGGGCAGCGATATCTGGCGATCAACGCCGACGAGAGCGAGCCGGGCACGTTCAAGGATCGTCTGCTCTGCGACTTTGATCCGCACCTCGTGCTCGAAGGCATCGCGATCTGCTGTTACGCCTGCCGCATCCAGACGGCGTTCTTCTACATCCGCGGCGAGTACCACCACCAGGCCAAGGTCATGGAGAACGCGATCAAGGAGGCGTACGAGCACGGCGTGTTCGGCGGCTCCGGATTGCTCAGCGGCGCGAAGACGGGGAACACGTTTAACGATGGCAAGTGGAAGGTGGATTGCCATGTCCACCGCGGCGCGGGCGCGTATATCTGCGGCGAGGAAACCGCGCTGCTGGAGGGGCTGGAGGGCAAGCGCGGCTGGCCGCGCAACAAGCCCCCGTTCCCCGCGATCAAGGGCCTCTTCGGTAGGCCGACGATCATCAACAACGTGGAGACTCTGGCCCATCTGCCCAGCATCATCGACAACGGCGCTCCATGGTTCGCCACAATGGGCTGCGAGAGCACCTTCAAGGGTGGCGCGGCCAGTTACGGCACCAAGCTCATGGGCGTGAGCGGGCATGTGAACAAGCCCGGCGTCTTCGAGTTTGATCTGGGGATCAAGCTCAAGGACTTGGTGGAGCAGTATTGCGGCGGGATGCGCGGCGGGAAGAAGTACAAGGGCGCGATCCCCGGGGGGATCTCAATGGGCATTCTCGGCCCGGACCAGTTCGAGGCGGAACTCGACTTTGACATCGGCCGCAAGTGCAACGTGCTGGGGCTTGGAACCGCATGCCCAACGGTGTTCGATGAGGACACGGACATGGTCGCGGTGGCGCGGAACATCGCGCGGTTCTTCAAGCACGAAAGCTGCGGCCAGTGCACGCCCTGCCGCGAGGGTAGCGGATGGCTGTATCAGCTCATGGGTCGTATCGAACAGGGCGACGCGAGAACGAAGGATCTCGACCTCGCGCTCGAGATCGCCACGAGCATGGGCACCATGCCCGGCACGACCATCTGCGGCCTCGCGGACGGCAACAACTGGGCGATCCGCACCATCATGAACAAATACTGGAGCGAGTTCACCGCGAAGGTGAAGCCGACGTTTGTTCCGGTGCGGGTGGGTGGGGCGATGGTGGGGGCGTAGTGCCGCGCTGACAGTTCCGCCCAGTGAGCATGGCCGGCGGCGTCTGGGGAAATGGCTAGGGATCGAGGGAATCGTGGCGAACTCTGGCCAAGCAGATTCTGCTCGGGCGGCTTTCGGGCTGCTGGCGGCCATCGGCCGCATGGCACACCGATTGCACCCGACGACATCGTGACCAGCGCACGAACGACTTTTACCAATTCGTGACAGTCCCGTCCCGCAGTTCCCGCATGAACAGGGTGGGCGCTGTGCGCCGGTCGGTTTGCGAAGTTCCAAGCGTCGTTGACCATGTTGTCAAGACACATGTGTTCCAGCAGGAGTTTCCATGATGTTCTCTCTCACCCGTCAGTCTGCGTGCTCGATTCTTGCCGCGGTCGCTCTCGGCGGTTCTGCGGCTTCGTCGGTGTTGGCCCAGCCGGCGGATCGTCCCGCCGCGTTCCAGTCGGCGATTGCCACATCGCTGGCGATCTCACCGGGGTATTCGCTTGCCGAGGCCTCGCTCGAGAATGACTCGGGACAGTGGAAGTTCGAGGTACAGGTCGTTTCCAGCAACGGCATGACGATGCTCGAGCACGAGTTGGATGCGAGCTCGCTGGCGGTGCTGCGAACGCGCAACAAGTCGATGTCCTCCAGCAAGATCTCGCAGATGCAGACGATGCTCAGCGCGTTTGGCTCCGCGACGATCACCTATCAACAGGCCTTCGCACTCGCTATCCCCCGCACGCCCTTCGGGATGCAGCTCCAGCAAGTGGAGACCGGCGTCGAGGGAGGACACGCGACGTACAAGTTTGATTTCTCTGATAGCGCGACCACGTCGCGTGTGAACATCGATGCCCAGGCGGGCGCACCGACCGGCGGCGGCGGTGGCGGCATCCCCGGCGCGGGAGACATCACGCTCGCGCAGGCGATCGCGATCGCCGTGAACGCCTATCCCGGCGCGAAGATCCTGCAGTCCGAGTTCGAGGCCTCCGACCATCGCTGGGAGATCGAGCTGATCACCGCCGCGGGCGTGGCCCGCAAGCTCCGGATCGCGACCCCGGGCGGGGCGATTCTCTCGGACGATCCGCACCTGCGTGGCCGCGAGAAAACCTGTGATGATCGACTGCGTCTCAATGGCCTCCCCGGCGCGACCATCACGCTGGCCCAGGCGATGGTCATCGCCACCAATGCCGCCTCAGGATCGGCGGCGATCAAGGCCGAGTGGGAGTTTGAGCATGGCGTGCTGGTGGCGAAGGTTACCGTGCAAGACTCGGTCGGCGTGCGTGTGATTCTCGTGAATGGCGCGACGGGCGCGATCGTGACGCCGACGGTTGTGACCGGAACGACGTCGCAGCCGGCCCCGATCGTGGACTCCGCCGGAGCCGTGGCCGCCGCGCTGGCCAGCAGTCCCGGCGCCGCGGTCGTGAGCGTTGAGATGGAACTCAAGGGCGGCCGACAGTTCTACAAGGTGAAGACGATCACGCTCACCACCCCGCTGCGGCTCCGCGAACTGGTGGTGGATGGCAAGACGGGCGTGGTCTGGAGCAGCACGCTCCTGCCGATGTCCGCGGCGTATCTGCCAACAGCCCGCGACTTCGTGCGGCTGCTCCCGACGGCGACCAGGACATTCGCAAACGCCCAGTCCATCGCTCTGGCAACTCTCGCCGATGGGCAGATCCAGTCCATCGAGCTCGAGCCGGAGCAGGGAACGTTCCTGGAATACAGCGTCAAGGTGCTCGTGGGCGCCAAGACCTTCGAGCTTGCGATCGACTCGCGGACGGGCGCTGTGAAGCCCAAGTAGGTGTGCTGTACGAATCGAGAACCCGCCGAGTTATGCGGCGCAACCCGAATCCACCATCGCCGGAGCCGGTTCAGAGATGAACCCGCTCCGGCGATTCTCATGTGGGCTTGGATTGCGAGGGCTCGGTTCGGAGCGATTGGGCCTGCTGGGTCGCGATGGATCGCTCGATATGCTCGCCGATCTCGACGAGCTCGCTCAACACACGCCGGTAGCAATCCGCGTAGCGATCGACGAAGAGAGAACCGGCGTCGAGGATCACCGGAATGTCGCGCCAGGATGGAGAGGTGCCCACGAGCGTCTCGCCGAGATTGGTGGGAAACTCGCGGGCATCGAATGGATCGGTGACGCCGCCCGCGATACGCCGCACATCGTCCAGTCGCGAGCGAATCTCATCAGAGAGCGGACGGAAGAATGGTTTGGCTGTCTCGTAAGACTGCTCGCTCTTGATGCCGGCGACGGCAACCGCGGAGGTGCCCACAAGTCGGCGAATCAGCGCGGCGAGCGGGAGTGTCTCGCGGAGCATGGCCGCGGCCGCGAGCAGGACATCGGCCCGGCGGCGACGATCGGCGGCATCGGGCACGGCACGCTCGATGCCGCGTACTCCCAGCATGCTCAGCGCGGCCGAGAGGCGGTGCATCGCCATGTCGCCGGCGTCGTCGATGATGTCCGCGGCGGCGGCTGAGTCGTTGGTCAACTGCTCGATCTTGTGCGAGACTCCGGCTCGCGTGGTGGAGTCAATGTGCAGCGCCTTGAAGTCCACGCGGAGTTTCGCATCCATGACCGCGCGGACCTGCTCCCATCGGATCTGTTCCTCGGCGGCCTTGCGATACGCCTCGGATTTCTCGCGAGCCGCACGGGCCTTCTCCTTCAGCTCCTGGCGTGCGTATCGCAGGCGCTGTGCGACTGGCTTTGGGTCTTCGATGTCCGGCACGCCGGCGAGTATGGGAAAGACGGGCCGCCAAGTTGGCGGGTCGTACCCGAGATATCGCGGCAGGATGGCGATGCGGGCGGCGTGCTTCTCGCTGGCAGCGGCCTCGGCGGCGACAGGCGTGGATCGCGCGTCTACGGCGTCGGGGCCGAGAATGGCGCGGAACTCGGCGCTGGTGGCCTTGCGGCAGGCGGATCGAAAATCGTGGAAGAGATCCCGGGCCGGGGCGTTGTCGGTGTACAAGCCGGGGAGGTTGAGCGAGCGGGCGAAGGCGATGCGCAGACGCATCGGCGGATGCGTGCGGAAGAGAGAGTTCTTTTCCCGCTCCCGCTCCGTAGCGAGGTCATCACGCTGCTCGGGCGTTAGACGCCGTGCATGTGCGGCGATGTACGCGGGAAGATCATCGGGTAGGGCGCGGGCTCGATCAAACATCCCTTCGGTCTCGCCGATGGCGCGGGCGTGAGCCAGTCCGAGTTCTTCTATCGCGTGGCAGGTTTGCACGAAGATATCGCTGCCGCAGAACTGGATCTCGTGGCTGTCCGCGTCGTACTCCATGCGGCGGCGGGTGAATGTCAACATCATCAGGCCCAGCAGGGCGACGGGCTTGATGAGCTGGCGAGACAGGAAAACCCCGGCACGCATGAGCCATGCGACGACCTTTGCCCAAGGGTCGGGTTGGAGGGAAAGAAAATACAGGTTCATGTCCCAAGCGTCTCGCTCATACGCGGCCCGCTGCACCCAGTTGACAATGGACATGGCCACCCGGGTCAGCCGCATGCCCGTGCCCTGGGCGAAGTGGCCGAACTCGTGCGCGAGCACACCCGCAAACTGCGCCTTGCTCATCCCGGCGACCAGGGGCAGGCCGATCGTGAGCACGGGCACGCGCTGGAAGAACGAGGCAAACACCCCTCCTCGGAAGCCGGCGGAGGCGTTGACCTCGCAGGTGACGTCGATGCGTTTGGGTGTGGGGGCGCCGAGGATGGTGCAGACATTCTCAACGAAGGAATGGAGGTTGAGCTCTTCGAACTGCTTGAGTTGGCAGCTCTTCGCCTCCTCTTCGCTGGGAGCGAACAGGGGCTTGACCATGAATATCAGGACAAAGATCGCCGCGGCGATGAGCAGCATGATCAGCATCCCGTCCAGACGCGGATGGATCATCCTCGAATCGTCGGCGGCCCGCCACGCGATATACGCGATCACTCCCGCGACGACGGCGAGCATCATCGCCAGATACAGCAGCGGCAGCAGCACGATCGCCATCGCGCTGACAATCAGTCCAAGCACATACCCCGGCCGCTTTGGAATTGGCTTCCAGTTGACCGCCAGATGGGCCCAGAGCGGATCAGCAAGGACGGAGGGAGGGAGGTTCGGCACGAGCGACCCGTGTCGGAGTGGAATGGTTCAGGCGCGGCGGGAACCCGCTCGCTCAGCCCTTCTTCTCGCTCGGCTTCTCACCGGGCTTCTCGCTCTTGGCGGCCTTCGGCGTCTGCTGCGGAACGGTAATCCACTTGGACTTCCAGACGCGGGCTCCGCACTTGCGGCGTTTGGTGGCCCACTTGATCTTCTTGCGGATCATCTGCGGCATGGTGCGTCTCCTGGACTGCGTGAGAGGGTTTGTTCAGAAATACGAGGCCCGTAAGGGTATCAGAGCAAGCGGGGGACGCAAGGGGATGCAAGGATTCCCAACAATGGCGTTGGGACCCAATGCGGGGGTATTTGTGGCGGTTGGGGGATCGGTCCCGTGGAGGTTTCTCGGTGATGAGCCAATCTGAGCGTGATGCGGTGGCGGCGATTTGTCTTCTCGCGGCATTTGCCGATGGCGAGCCCGACGACAAGGAACGCAACCGGATTCGCACCGTCATGGACGGTCTTGCCACCGATGCGGGAGGCGCAGGGGCGGGCGTTTCCAATCAGGTCTACCAGCGGGTGATCTTCAAGCAGACTGATGCCGCGCGAGAGGCGACGCAGCTCTCCTCGCCCGACATGAAGAAGCTGGCGTACGAGATGGCCGTGAGCGTCTGCGATGCGGACGGCGTTTCCACCGCGGCGGAGCAGTCGTTTCTCGCGTCGCTGGCGGGCGCGTGCGGCATCTCCGCTGCGGACGCGGCGAGCTATGTCAAGCAGGTGGATCTGATCACTGATGCGCCCGTGGATGGCGGGGCGGG
This sequence comes from Phycisphaerales bacterium, assembly GCA_044222255.1. GTDB lineage: Bacteria > Planctomycetota > Phycisphaerae > Phycisphaerales > UBA1924 > UBA4658. Next base: position 7,578 of record JBGANP010000034.1, on the reverse strand, counting down.
CATTGGCGGCGCCGCGGCCGGAGTGGGCGCGGCCGCTGCGGCGGGTGCCGGATTGGGTACACCCGCGCCGATCTCGGACGAAATGCAGAAAGAGATCGATGGTTCGATCACGAACTACTCGATCCTGAACGGCGCGCTGGAGCTGCTGCCCCAGGGGCTCGCGTCCGCGGCGATCATCCCCTTGCAGATCAAGATGGTGTACGAGATCGGCAAGCGATATGGCTACACGCTGGACAAGGGGCACATCAAGGACTTCCTCGCGACGGCGGGTGTGGGCATGACCTCGCAAGTCGTGGAGAGTTTCGCCCGTCGGCTCGTCGGCGGGCTTCTGGAGAACGTCGCCGGGCGTGTAGTCGGGCGCGGGCTTGGGCAGATGGTGGGCAACATGGGCCGCACCGCGACGGGCGGCGCGTTCACGTTCGCATCGACCTACGCCTTGGGGCAGGTCGCGCGGCAGTACTACGCGGGCGGGCGAAAGCTCTCGGCGATCGACCTTCGGACAGCGTTTACGAAACAGGTGGCGGCCGCGGAAGCGATGTACGGCCAGTACCGGCCCAAGATTGAAGAACAGGCGCGAAAAGTCAATCCGATGCAACTGCTGAACCTGGTGCGCGGGGGCTGAAACGGGCGCGCAAGCGGGCCTCGCCGGCAATAGACCTTGATTTGTCGACAATAGAGGCAGGGACAACCCGTGGACAATCGCAATCGCTGCTGTCATTTGTGACATTTTCCGATATGCTGTCCACACGTCCGAGTTGCCCGAAGTGAGCGGCAGAGCACTTCGAGAACGCGGCGTGCGTTTGTTCTCTCGCGTTCGGTCCTTCAGCGCCTGACCGCGATGCAAAAAAGGTGATCGTCAGCTTGTCGCGCCAGGGATGCGCGGCGGGAGCGGTTGTGTCTGCCAAGTCCTCGACAGTATTTCAGCGATTATCAACGTGGCCTCCGGCCCCTGGGCGATCGCTCGTGGCGTGGTGGTCGGTGACGATCATCGCGGTGGTGGGTGCCGGGATGGTGGGGTTTGGAATCTGTGCCGCGATGCACGAGAGCGGCTCGCAGACGACCACGCTCTCGACACTCCAGATTCTCGGGTGGGTATCCGCGGTGGGGTGCGGGATTGCTGCGCTGTTCGCCGTGCGCCGACTCCGTGGCATGACACATCGGATTGAGGAGAGCGAGCGGCGATTCCGCCTGATTGCCGACGCCACGCCGGCGATGATCTGGTCAACTCTCCCCAATCGGGAGTGCGACTACTGCAATCGGGCGTGGTTTGATTTTATTGGAGATCAGGCGGAGGGAACGCTCCGGCAGCGTTGGGCCGCGGCGATCCACCCGGACGACTTCGCGGCGTGCAGCGCGGCCTACGGTGCGGCCCTCGCGGAGCATCGCGCCTATCGATGGGAGTTTCGCCTCCGACGCCACGACGGCGTGTATCGGTGGATGCTGAGCTTCGGAGCCCCGCGGCTGTTGCCGGACGGATCGTTCGGCGGACACGTCGGCATGTGCATTGATGTCAGCGAGCAACGCGAGGCGAAGCGGCGCATGGAGGAAGCGGCCGACCGTTACGAAACGCTTGCAAACCTGGCTCCGGTCGGCATCTTCCAGACAGCTCCGGATGGAGCATGTCTGTATGTGAACGACCGTTGGTGCGCAATGTCCGGGCTGACGCAGTTGCAGGCCCAAGGCAGCGGCTGGGTGAACGCCGTGCATCCCGAGGATCGCCAGGACACCAGCCGAGAATGGTACGAGTCGGCCGGGCAGGGCAAGGACTCGTATCACGAGCATCGCTTTCTGCGAGCCGACAGCTCAATCGTTCATGTGATCGCGAGATCGCGGTCTCTGCGAGATTCGGCGGGGAATGTGATCGCGCATCTTGGCACATGCACGGATGTCACGGCGCTGAAGGAGGCGGAGGAGCAGCTGAGAACGGCGCTCCACCTGCAACAAGCCGCGACCGGACGCGAGAACCTGCTGCGCCGCGAACTGGATCATCGGGTGCGGAACAACCTCTCATCGCTGCTGGGTCTGATCCGGCTCAGCGAGGAATCCTCGCTGGATCGTCGGGCCGCGCTGGATCGATTGCGGACCGCAGTGCGGACGATGAACGACTCGCACGAACTGATCTCCCGCGCGCACGGAGAGCCGGTGCAACTGGACAAGCTGGTCGGTCAGTTGCTGCGCGGAGTGTCGGCCCGGGGGCCCGGGCGTGTGTCGGCCTCGGGAGCGGGCGTTCGTGTGAGCCCGGAGCGGGTGAACGCGATGGCGATGGCGCTTCAGGAACTGGCGACCAACAGCGTCAAGCACGGAGCTCTCTCGGGGCCGACTGGCCGGATCGAAGTGAGCTGGGATGAGAGCCAGGAGCAGCCGGGGCGGGTGCGGCTGGTGTGGAAAGAGACGTGTTCGAAGCGTGCGGACGCGCCCGTGGAGGGAACGGGGCTCGCGCTGGTGCGAACGCTCGTTGCGATTGACCTTGAGGGAACGGCCAGATTCGAGTTTGCAGACCAAGAGATGATGTGTGTTATTGAGTTCTTGCCCAGCGCGAGCGGATGGCCCGCCGCGGAGACGAATGGAGTTGTTCGCCGATGATGATGATGACGACGGAACAGACCCCCGGCCAGAGCCGAAACAGCACCAAGCCACTGCGAATTCTCGTGGCCGAAGACCAGTCGCTGGTTGCCGCGGAGATCGCGGGAACGCTCCGCGAGATCGGTCATGAAGTGGTCGCGTGCGTCGGCGATGGCCAGGCCGCGGCGGACGCCGTGCGTGCCGGGGGGATTGATCTGGTGCTGATGGATGTGAACATGCCCGGCCGCAACGGACTCTCAGCGGCGGCGGAGGTGTATCGCGAGCACCAGGTGCCGGTGGTGATGCTCACGGCGTATTCCGATCGCGCCCTCGTAGAGGATGCGCAGCACGCGGGAGTCTTCGGCTACATCATCAAGCCGGCGGATCCGGACCAGCTCCGCGTGACGATCGATATCGCCTTCGCGCAGGCGGGCCAATCGCGACGCGGCGAAACCGAGGCCAGGGAACTCGCGAAGAAACTCGAGGATCGCAAGATTACCGAGCGGGCCAAGTGGGTGGTCGTGCAGAAGTACGGCGTCGGTGAGACGGACGCTTGGGAACTCTTGCAGAAGGCCAGCCGGGCGACGCGATCCAAGCTCGCCGATGTCGCGGCCAAGGTGCTCGAGACCGGAGAGCTGCCGGGTGCGCCGTCGGTGCGAAGGCGACTCTGGAACGCTCGCCGGCCGGGTGATGGCACCGAGCAACGCGGACCAGGGGCGAGCTGAGCGCAATCGTGGTTGGAAGAACGGCTTCGAGCGCGCGGCGACGCGCGCTCAGTGGCACGCGCCGGGCTGGGTGAACCAGCAGCCGAGGAAATCAAAGATGTCCTGGACGCTCTGGGTTCCGTCGTTGTTGAAGTCGCCCAGGCCGGCAAACCAGTCGTTCAGGAAATCGAAGATGTCCGGCACGCTGAGGCCGCCGCCGTTCCAGTCGCACGGGCAGGCGGGCGTGGTGCCGTAGATCTTGAGCTGCCATGAGGTGAGCGTGCCGGTGACCCCGGATCGCTCGTCGGAGACACGCAGCGTCCAGACGCCGTGCGAGCGCTCATCCCAGTGACGAACACTGGTGAAGGTGAAGTTGTTGTACCCACCGGAGAAATCGTTGCGAACCTCGGCGAGCACGCTGGAGAATCCGGAGGGAGAGGTGAGCACCACGCGCAGGTCGCCCAGCCGCGCGTGCGGCGCGGCGAGCACGACCTGCACACGCTCAACGGCGAGGTTCGTGTTCGCGGGCACGCCGGTCACGATGCCGACTGGCGAGTTGTCGGGGATTGCAAGGTCCACGGCGCGGAACGCGGTGTACATCCGCTCGGGATCTCGCGGCGTAAATGTCTGTGCGAGCGCAACGGCGGCGGCGGTATCGATCGCGCCAAAGCCATATTGGTAGTTCACGAATCGCCCGGCCGGGTTCGCGACCCAGCCGGGATCGATCGGATTGACGCGCCGCGCCGTCCGGATCAGCACGTGCTGCACATCGCGCCAGCCGAGGTTCGGATTGGCTTGGAGCATCAGCGCGATCGCGCCGGCCGCGAGCGGCGCGGCGGCGGAGGTGCCGCCGAAGTTGAAGGTGTATTGACCGTTGCCCGAGGTGTCCGAGCCGCTCGTGGAGTAGACGCCCGAACCTCCCGAGCCGGCAAAGTCATAGCTCGATGTGGTGACGAGCATGAGCGGCGAGCCGGGCTCGGAGTATTGCGCTGGACGATCAATGTTGTCGATGGCGCCGATCGCGATGGAGTAGCGATTGGAGCCGTATCCGTCGTAGTCCACGTGGTCTGAGTTCGTCTGAGCGCCGTTGCCGCAGGCCCAAACGATGATCTCGCCCTTGCCGTTGCGTCCGGAGGTGACCGCTGCCTCCAGCGCGGTCAGCTCGATGGAAGACATGGGATAGATCGTGCCGTTGTCCGTGGGACCCCAGGAGTTGGTCTTGATGCCGTTCAGGTCGTTGCGAAACCCGAACGCCGCGGCGTTGTCGCTCTCGAAACCGAAATACAGCCGCGCGATCTGCGCGCCATACGCAAGCCCCGCGCCGCCCTTGGCGTTGTTGGCGACGGCCGCGACCAGTCCTGCGGAGGCCGTGCCATGATCGGAAAAACCTAGATCCGGCTGACTCGCCGCTGCCGCGTAGTTCGCGGCCAGATCCGGATGCCCGATGTTGAATCCCTCGTCGATGACGCCGACAATGACGCCGGTTCCCGTGAAGCCCGCCATCCACGCTGGCACAACGTTTGTGCTCGCCGCGGGCGTGACGGTGTTGTTCAGATACCACTGGTTGGGAATGCCGGGGTCGGTGGGCAGGCCGCGTGCGCGAAAGCGGTGCGCATCGAGATAGGCCTCGGCAACGCGCGGCTCGGCGCGGAGCGAGCTCGCCAGCGCGGCGGCCTCTCTCACCGTGGGAAGGTCCACGAGCCAGAACCCCGGGAGCGGCGCATCCGGCGATCCACCGGGAGCGGGTTGGGATTTGACTCCGCGCTTCGTCAACATCGCATCCACCGGCGCTCCATCGATGGCGCGGATGATCACGCGGGCGCGAACGCGAAAGGTCGGTGCCGCGGGTACGGCGGCGTTCGCCGACGATTCCGGCGCATCCGGTGTCGCAAGGGTCAGCGTTTCCACGCCACGGGAAGTTGGCACTTCGAGCTTCGCACCCATGGAGTCTGCGACCACGCGAGCAGGCTGATCCGCGATGGCGACGGTCGCAGCGCCGACAAGGCCCAGTGCACATCCCGCGGCCATAGCCATCGAGGTGACGAACGCGCGGGGATTGGATGACTTGTGGAACATCCTCGTTGTGCTATACGTCGGACGTTCGGTGGGGGGTGCGTCGTATCCGCACGATCCACGGCACGAAGCGTGAGCCAGTAGACGGGTTATGGGGCCGCCCATCTCGGAGTTTGGGTCGGAGAAGGGTTCGATCAACAACCCAGCGGCTTGGCGAACCAGCAGCTCAGGAAATCGAAGATGTCCTGCACGCCCAGGCCGCCGCCGTTGAAGTCGGCCAAAGGGCTGCCCGCGAACCAGAGGTTGAGGAAATCGAAGATGTCCTGCACGTCAAGCCCGCCGTTGTTGTTTGCGTCGCAGCGGCAGGCGATCTTCGTGCCCGCGGCGGCGAGGTTGGCGGTGTTGCTGCTGGTGACGCTGGAGGATGTGATTGTGAGCGTCAGGATGAGATTGATGCCGGGGCAGAGCGTCGAGGTGCTGGGAATGGTGAATGGAGTCGGCGCCTGCGGCGTGGGTGTCGTCGTTGCGGGCGGGTTGTAGTTGAGCGTGGTCGATCCGGTCATCGTGGCGGTGTTGCCGCTGACGGTGATCGTGCCGGCGAAGACGCTGGCGATGGTCTGAGGATCCGCCGGAACCGTGCTGCCCGAGAACGTGATGGTGGGCGTAACAGTGAGCGTGCAGGGAACGCTGAAGTTCCATGTGTTCGGGCCATTTGCTGAAAGCGTGCCGTTCTCGGGAGCGCCGGGCGCCTGCGCGGCGACGAGCGAGGTCACGCTCACGGTTCCAAGCGGAAGCGAGATGGGCACGAGGAAGGGCGCGGTGCAGCCGGGATTGATGGCGCAGAACGACTGATACGTGAAGCTGTTCAGGTTCGCGCTCGCGTTCAATGCGCCGCTGGCCACGAGGTTGACGTTGAAGTCCTGAAGAACGCTGGTATTCGCGGTTGTGTCGATGCCGAGCTTGAATGTTCCGGCGGGGCGGATAGGCGTCGTGCCTGTGGAGCCGCTGGCGGCGATGGTGCCGGAGATGTTTACGACATCGTTCTGTGTGGCGGTGAGCGTGCCGCAGGGTGAGAAGAGAGAGGGCAGTCGCTTGGTGCGAGTCTGCTCGGCCGCGGGCTTGAGCGGATCATTCTCCCCGAGCATGGTGCCGGTAAAGGGCGCGCTCGAGCTGAAGGAATAAGTCAGTGAGCTGGTGGGCTGAGAGACGGTGAAGGCATACGCGCTTGAAGCGTGAGCCGAAGCGGCCAAGAGAGCGGGCGCGAACAACCCCAGAGTCAGGCACGCCGCGCGGAGAGTTTGTCGGGTCTGGTTCATGCAAAGTTCCCCATCGAGAAATGTGCGCTACGCACCCACACGAATCGCCGAGACGGTGGCGGCCCCACCCGGTCCGACCGTTCGAGACGGGACAAAGTTACTTCAAGAACTTCCGGAGGCCAGCCCGAGTGGCATTTATCCTACTAAAACATGAACAAATTATGCGAATCTCCACCTCTTGACATGCCGATACATTCTGGACAACAATATCAAGAAATCCGCTTTAATTCCCAATCGGCATTCCAAACTCAGAACAAGCCAACGCACACAGGAGAACGACAGATGGAAGGCACTCGCAAGGGACAGGTGATGGTCGGAGGGGTGGCACTGGCCGCGGTCATGGTGTCTGGCGCAATCGCAGCCAGCGCCGCCGCGAACACCTTGGACGACACGACGCTGACATTTCGCCCATCCGCCGAAACAGCCCCCGCGGCCCCGGCGGGCGGCGGCGTGAGCCCGAAGGCGACATTCCTGCTCTCGAAGGAGCGGCTGCACTCGGATCCCGAGGTGTTTTGGCCCGGCTTCCTCTCGGGCTTGCGCGGGTTCGAGCATTTCTACGACCCGATCGGTCAGCCGATCTACTTCGAGTCGCCGTTCATCAACACCAGCGCTCGTCTGCTGTTCCTGCACCACGAGTTCAGTTCCGATTCTCAGCTCGGCGGCGGGCATGTGGATGTGCTCGCGGCCCAGGCGCGCCTCGCAGTGACCGAGCGACTCGCGATCATCGCGACCAAGGACGGATTCAGCTGGCTGGATGCCGGCGTGCTCCCCGAGGACGAGGGATGGAACGACATCGCCATCGGCGCGAAGTACGCCTTCTGGGTGGATCGCGAGAATGACTTTGTGATGACCGGCGGCGCGCGGTGGCAGTGGGGCAACGGCGATGGCGAGGTGCTCCAGGGATTCTCGCAGGAGATCAGCCCGTTCATCTCGTTTGCCAAGGGCTTCGACCGCTTCCACGTGATTGGCGATGTGACGCTCCG
>JBGANP010000155.1:0-4490 GCA_044222255.1 Phycisphaerales bacterium | reverse complement strand
TGGGGCTGGGGGATGGGCGGGCGGGCGCGGCGGTGAGTGTGGTGGGGGTGGCGGCGAGCAATGTGCGGGTGATGGGGGTGCGGTGGCCGCGGATGGGGAGCTTTGATTCGGTCGCGCTGCGGGTGTGCGTGCGCGAGCGCGAGAGCGGGCGGCGCGGGGTGGTGTATATCCGCGAGGTGGTGAGTTCGCGGACGATCGCGTGGCTGATGCGGCGGTGGTACAACCAGCCGTGCGTGAAGGCGCCGATGGTGGAGGAGGTGAAGCAGCAGACGCTGTTGATCGGGGCGGAATACCGGTGGGAATGGCCGCGCGGGGGGCTGGCGCCGGGGTCGTATGTCTCCAAGATCATGGAAACGGAGGAGCAGATGGTGCGGGTGGTGGGAACGAAGCCTGCAGTACGAGCGGGAGGAAGTGGAACCGGGAACACGACGATCGAGGTGCTCGAGAGCGGGACGAAGAAGACGCTGCCGAACGGGCGGGGGATATCGGGGAGTTTTACGGTGCAGTCGCGCGGCACGGGCTCGCGGACGCAGACGCACGCGAGCATCGTGGTGGAGTCCGAGCATGCCGAGCCGCTGGAGTCCTGGCTGACGGAGCGACCGTTTGTCTTCGGGCTGGACCCGCGCGGCCAGGGAATCGTGTACGAGGTGATTCACCCGACCTGGGGCTGGCACCCGGCGGTGGACTCAACGGTGCGGGTGGACTTCGGGAGCGTGTTCGGGCCGGATCTGGGGTTTCTGAGCGGGATGGACGCGAAGCATGTGATGCTCGCGCTGGGGAGCGATGTGGCGATGTTTCCGGCGCGGGGGAGCAAGGCGGGGGTGCGGTGGGGGGTGAAGCGGGGGTAGGTGTTGTGTTCGCGGCTTGATGGACTCTGAGAATGGCCGCGAGTCTGACGAGTTCGCAGGAGTTGCTACTCCCCGAGCCGAGCGAGTGCGGCATCGAGGGTGATTCCCTCGACCCGCACCACCTTTTCAGCGTTGCTCGTCCCGCGCACCACGCTGACCGCGGCGGGCTTCACTCCGAGCTCCTTTGCAAGCAGAGCGCAGATCGCTTTGTTCGCCTTGCCGCCCTCGGGCGGTTGCGACACGCGGACTTTGAGCCGCTCACCGAGCCGTCCCGCGACCTCATCGCGCTTCGCGCCGGGGACCGCTTTCACGGCGATCATCACGCATCCATCGCTTCCCACGCTGATCATCGCCACTGGCCCGTCTCCTCTTGCCCGACGCGGATTACGTGGTTTCCTGCTCGATCATTTCAAGCACGCGGGCGAGATCCGAGTAGTCGTGCACGATGCGCTCCGCGCCCTGGGCTCGCAGGCGGTCTTCATGGCCATCGACGCGCACGCCGACGAACCCGATCTTCAGTGCCCGCGCCGCTTTGGCATCCCACACACCGTCACCCACATACACCGCCGGCGCGTTACGCCCGCCGGACCAGCGACCGAGCTTCACGAGTGTTCCTGTCACGATTTCTTCGCGCGTGATGGGAGCGCCCGCATCGGTTCCCGAGCCCTTGCGCGCGTGCGAGAAGGTGCCCGGGAGGTCACGGACCACATCGTCCATACCGGCGGCGGCGAGTTTGATCCGGGCGGATTCCTCCCTGGCCCCGCTGGCGATGCCGATGCGCCAGCCCTTGGCGCGAACCGCGCCAATCAGGTCGGCTGCGCCGCGCACGGGCACGCAGCAGGCGCGATTCTCGGCGATGCGATCTCGCAACAGGCCGAAAAATGTCTGTTTCACGCGCTCGACTTCGTCGCGCGTCGGACCTCGTCCGAGCGTCTTATGACAGACCTCCAGCGTCAGACCCTCATCCGTCGAGTGGGCGTATTTCGACCAGTCGGTTTCGACATCCCGGGCGCCGAGCACGTTTGCCCACGCGCCGACGAGGCAGGCGTCGTCCATGCCGGTTGTCCCGGTGAGCGTTCCATCGACATCAAAGACGACGCAGGGCTGGGGAGGTTGGTTTGGCATCTGGAGTCAGAGGAGGACGGGTGAGTGCACCGGCCATGCGTGGCCGCGGTCCCGTTTGGATTTGATTGGGAGGGGTGAGGCCGCGAATTATTGGCCCCGCAGGGGCTTCCGTGGCCCCGGGGCGGTCCTTTCTGCGGATATTCCGTTGCCATGATGTAGAGTCTTGATCACACGTCCGATCGCGCAGTGGCGTGTGACGACCCTGCCCGAACCGAATCGACTCAGACCGAACCCACCCATGCCGAAACTTCGTTCACTTCGCGCTCTTGCCGTTCTCGCCGCGTGCGCCGTCGCGGCGCCCGTCATGGCCCAGCTTCGCGAGTCGCAGGTGCTTGTGCTGTATGACTCGCGCATTCCCGACTCGCTCGCGCTCGCGGAGTTCTACGCCGGGAGCGCGAAGGTGCCGGGGGGCGCGGGCTCCATTGTCGGCGTCCATCCGTGGGTGCGGGTGCTGGACATCTCCACGCGGCCCGCGACCGTGGGGACGTCTCCGGCGGGCGTCGCGCCCGCTCAGGCAGACATCGACTACGACACCTTCAAGTCGCGGTTCCGCGATCCGCTTCGCGCGTATCTGGCGCAACAGAGTCTCTCGAACCGGGTGCGCTGCATCCTGCTGACCAAGGGCTTACCGCACCGCATCCAGAACATCTCCAACACGGCGCCGCTTTCCACGAACATTGGCGACAATCCGGCGGGGATCAACGCCGCGTTCAACGCGGGCGTCAGCGGCAACTTCACGTACTGCTCGATGGACTCCGAGCTCACGGTGCTCCAGCAGTCGATCGATAACGGCGAGGCCGGGGCGCAGGCGGACAGCCGCGCCGATGGGATGATCGCCAATCCCTACTTTCGCTCGCCGTACACCATCAACGCGTACAGCACGCGCAACATTCTCGCCACCAAGCTCTTTGGCGCTCCCGGCGCTCCCAGCAGCGGCTTCTACTGGGTCAACTCCGCCGGCAACGCGCCGACCAACCTGACTTCCGGTGATATCTATCTCGTCTGCCGCATCGATGGGAACACGCTCGCCGATGCTCGGTCGATCGTCACTCGCGCCCAGAACGTCGCGTTCCCGATGAACACCGCGCGGCTGCTCTTTGATTCCGACGGCTCCAGTATCGATGGCGATGTCGCCAGCGGCCCGTTTGATCCGCCTTTGATCGATGTCGGTCCCGACTACTCGCTCTCCACCACGCTCCTCACAAATGACGGCCGCTTTCCCGCGGCCAACATCATCACGAACACCGCGGCCGGTTTCACCGGGTTTTTCGTCGGCCCCAATCTCTCCTACGCCACGGCCAGCAATGGCCCGCCACTTCTGCTTTCCAATCCCATCCTCCTTCTCGCCTCGTTCGGCTCGAATCACAACGGCGTGAACGGCAACGGCTCGAACGCGGGCACGACGTACGCGCAGTCGTTCAACTATCTTCCCGGCGCGATCTTCAACACCATCGAGTCCTACAACGGCCGCTCGTTCGGGGGTATCGGCGGCAATCCGTTTGTGCCGCAGCAGCAGGCGGCGGACGCCCTTGCGGGTCCGAATGGCTGCACGTTCGCGATCGGCAACGCGTGGGAGCCCTTTGCCCTTTCCGTTCCCGATAACGAGCAGCTCTGCCGCAACTTCCTGCTCGGCAACATGACGTGGGCCGAGGCCGCGTACAGCGCGTTGCCCGTGCTTTCCTGGCAGCAGGTGGTTATCGGCGATCCGCTGGCGCGGCCGCGGCGGGATCGCGAGGATGTGAACGCCAATGGGCGCGTCACCATCGATGATCTGTACGCCTGGCAGCAGACGCCGGTCGATCTGAACAACTCCGGTATCGCGGACACCGCCGACTTCCTGTTGCTGGAAACCACGGTGCGCGGGTTTGAGACGGCGGGCATGAAGGGCGATCAGCGGCCCTGATCGTCGGTGCAATAGAAGTAGCGCTCGATGAAAAAACCCGCGACCGGCGTCGCGGGTTGCTTTATTACCATGTTGAAACCCGCCGAGTCGCGATCAGCCTTTGCGTCCGACAACCCAGCCGATGACGCCGAAGATGACGATCGCCACGGCGCCGATGCCGATGTACATCCAGAGGTTGCTGGCCACCATCGTGGCGATCGGGTTGTCCGCGTTCATCAGGCCGAGCAGAACGGAGACGAGTGTCACAAGGATCACCGCCGCCGCGCCGAGCGCGACGCCGCCGCCGAAGCCGCTTCCGGCTCCGTCGTAGGGCTCCGCCGCGATCATGCCGATGGGGGCCATGCCCGCCGCGGCCGCGGCCGCCGCGACATCGCTGGGGGCCGCGGTGGTCTCGAACAGGCCGCTCGCGCCCTGCGTGCTTCCGGCGGATCCGCCGTCCTCATCGGGCTTGTAGACATCTTCCATCAGGTCCGCGCCGAGCGAGGTGTCATCGCCCTCGCGGGTCAGATCGAGCAGGCCGGAGCCGGAGCCGACGGACTCGAGGGTGAGCTCGTCGCCGCCGCGGGTCTCGGTGATGCGGGTGACAGCGGAGGGGTCGCCCTCTTCGGTGCTCT
>JBGANP010000033.1:0-34731 GCA_044222255.1 Phycisphaerales bacterium | reverse complement strand
GATGGGCGGGGGAGATGGGGTTGTGCGGGCGGGGAGGCGTTGTGTGGGCGGGATGAAAGTGCAGAGTACAGAGTGCAAAGTGCAAAGAGGATGCGGAGGTCGCCCTCCGTCTTTGGTTCGATTTGCCATCTGCCATTTGCACTTTGCACTTTGAGATTGCCCCATGCCCCGACTTCCCACCCTTCGAACTCGCGTGCTGCAGGAGCTGGCGCGGCAGGTGCGGTTTCAGTCTGAAGATGCGGCGCGGCGGCAACTGGGGCGTGCGGAGGAGCTTGCGCTGCAGTTGCTGGAGGAGAAGGCGACCGATGCGCCGGCGGCGTATCCGGAAGAGTGGGTGGTGTTTCGGATCACGGGATTGCGAACGGAGACGGGCGGGGATGTGGTGGTGCGCGAGGCGCTGCTGGGGGATTTGCCGGCCTTGATTGATCGGTTGAGCGCGGCGGCAAAGTTGCGGCTGGAGGATTTGGAGGGCGAGGGGAAGGTGGTGAACACGGAACGCGTCACGGGCGGGCGAGCCGCCAGTGCCACCCGTGGCACTCAAGCCACGCAAGCAACACAGGGAATCGGTGCGAAAGCATGGCTGAGTGTTGATGAGGTATGCGCTCGGTGGAAGGTGAGCCGCAAGACTCTGGAGCGATATCGGCGATTGGGATTGGTGTCGCGGCGCGTGATGCTTGGGCGCGGGCGGGAGCGTGTGGTGTATGGGGAATCGCAGGTGCGGGCGTTCGAGCGTGTGCATGGGAAGCGCGTGGAGGAGGCGGGAGCGTTTGTACGGCGCGATGATGTGGCGCGGGACCGCGTATTGCGGCGTGCGGCGCGGTACCGGGCGCGGCTGGGGTGGTCGCTCTTCAAGTGCGCGCAGCGGATCGCGGCGCGCGATGGACGGAGCGTGGAGGGTGTGCGGAAGCTGCTGGTGTCGCACGATGAGCGCGCGGTGCGGCCGATCTTCGGCGCGCCGGGCGTGCTGGACTCGGAGCAGAAGGGGCTTGTGGAGCGGACATCCAAGCGCGGTGGGAACATGAGCGGTGTGGCTGGACGCGTGCGGAAGAGCCGCGCGACGGTGTATCGCGTGGTGGGGGAGCGGCGGGTGGATCGGCTGCGCGAACTTGATCTGCGAGTGCCCGCCGGTTCGGCGACGATGTTCGAGCGCTCGGACGCGGCGGAGGTGTTGCTCGGATACGCAGCGGCAAGCGATGGCATCGGGCCGCGCGGGGCAGTGAGTGTTGGAGAACTGATACGGATGGCGGGAGAGATCGAGCCGGAGAGCGCAGCGCACGAGCAGGCGCGGGCGACGGCGTGCTGGTACCTGGTGTGGCGCGCGGAACGCGGCGTGGGGGGACTCGCGCGGCATGGGGCGCGGGTGCGGACGAGCGGGATGCGCGGCGCGGCGGGTGATGCGGGTCGTGATGAAGGTATCGACGCGATCGAGACGTGGCTGCTGTGGGCATCGCGGCTGCGCGCGGAGATGGTGCGATCGCAAGTGCCGCTGCTGGTGCGTGCGATTGAGAACCAGACTGGGCGGAGCGTGGCGACGATTCCGGGGAGTGCGCTGCGAGAGTTGTGTGAGATTGGGCTCGAGGCGGTGATCGATGCGGCGGACCGGTTTGATCCGTTCAAGGGAGGAAGACTCGCCGCGCCGACGGGGATCGCGGTGGGGCGGGCAGTCTCGCAGTGGTTGCGGCATGGGCGCGAGGAGCTGGGTTTGCCGGGGCGTGCGACGGCGCGGGTGGATATGGAGCAGCTCGCGCTGCCCGACTGGTCGCGGCGGGTGCATCCGTGGCAGGAGTGGCTGGAGGCGCCACCGGGCGTGCGCGAGAAGGTGGGATCGCTGGCGGAGCGCGAGCGTCGCGTGATCGAGTTGAGATATGGATGGGGCGGGCCGCCGCGGACGGTCGAGGAGGTAGCGAAGGAGATGAGGACGACGGCGACGCGAGTCGCGGCGATTCAGCGGCGCGTGGTGGCGATGCTGGCGTATGGCGTGCCAGCGAAGACGACGCGTGCGCGGCGGAAAGGGAAGGCGTGAGTTGTGCGCTGGGCGAGAACGTGTGGGTGTTTCACTCGGGCGCGCTGGGGGATCATGTGATGATCTGGCCGCTGGTGCGGGCGATGGCGCGGCAGGGGGCGCGGGTGACGGTGGTGGGGGTGTCGAGTCATGTCGCGCTGTGCGAGCGCGAGGTGGGTGGGTCGATTGGAGCGGGGGATGGGCGCGTGGTCGGAAGGTCGGTGGAGCGACCCCGGTTTTCGCGGATGTGGAGCGGGAGTGTGGTGGAGGGTGATGTCGAGCGTGGCGCGACGACGGTGCTCTCAATGGTGGCGGATGATTCGAGTGAGGCGGGAGTTGCGTGGATGGGTGCGGCGCGGGAGGTGTTTCTGGGAGCGGCAGTGGAGTGCGTGGGGCCACCGGGGTCGATATCGCGGCGAGAGGTATGGGAGCGGGCAAGGGTGGCAGAGTTTGGATTGGTTCGCGCGGCGGCTCATGCAGATGGGTCGATCGTGCTGTTTGTCGGGGCGGGAGGCGAAGGGAAGCGATGGGCGATGGAGCGGTGGGTGGAGCTCGCGGGGCGGCTGCGAGATGTGGGGCACGTGGCGTTGCTTGCGGGACCCGTGGAAGCGGAGCGTTTCGGGAGCGCGGAACGGGCGATGTTTGATCGGGCGGGAGGACGGATTGTCGGTGGCGATGGCGAGCTCGGGACGCTTGTGGAAGAGATTCGCGGGGCGAGGCTGTTTGTTGGATGTGATACGGGGCCGACGCATCTGGCGGCGCAGATGGGTGTGGCGACGATCGCGCTGTTTGGGCCGACGGATGCGGCCGTGTGGGAGCCGGTGGGGCCGTCGGTCTGCCTCATCGCTCCCGAACGCGTTTGCGGGATGGAATGGATCGGCGTTGATCGTGTGCGTGTCGAAGTTGCTCGATGCACGCTTGAGCGATGAAAGACTACGGTGGATCAAGCCGCGGCGGTTGATTGTGCTCGATCATGCGGATGATTGAACGCGCGCGAGCGGCCGTGGCGCTATCGACCTCTGCGAGTTCTTGCTCGAGTGTCGTGAGGCGGGGCAGTGCCGCGGCGGCACTTGGAGCGATCTCGGCGAGTCGCCAGAGCGCGGCGTCGCGGAGCGCCGGGGCATCCAGCGCCCGAACAAGCACGCCGATGCGCCATTCCGGGAAGGTGCCCAGTTCGGTTAGGTCTCGCAGTGCGTAGCGAGATTCGAGAGGGGTCGTTTGCAGCAGGGCATCGGCGTATGCGGTGCGGACGCGCGGATCATGGAGCAGGCCTTCGTTGCTTCGCACAATGCCCAAAGCGTCATCGCGGATGTCGGCGTCGTTTTCCAAGAGGTGGATGAGTAGGTTGCGAGAATCGAGTCCGTGCGGATCCGCATGTAACAGCAGCGAGGCCGCGTGTGATCGGATCTCGGCGGAGGGCTCGGCGAGCGAGACCATCGCGGCGTGGATGGAAGTGATCGCGGGCTGGTACTGAAGAAGTGCTCGGAGGGCCACCACGCGGGTCTTCTCAGAGCCGGCGACGGCATAAGCAGCGAGCCAATCGGGTGGAACGGGTTGTAGATGCTCGGAGTGCTGGTGTTCTTCCCAGAGAGTGCCCAGGGCGCTGGATACCGAACGGGCCAGGTAATCGTCTGGTTCGTACACATAGCCGATCAGGAATCGCTCGACATCCAGTCTGTGCGCGGCAAAGTTGCCCAGCATGTTGAACCATGAGCCGCGTCGTGGTTCCGATGGATCAGAAGCGATCCTCATGAAGTCCGGGATGAACGTGTCTTCGGGAGGAAACGTTTCTAGAAAATCGACGAGGCGATCTCGATCGGACTTGAGAGAAGAATCGCCGAGGAGCCGGCGGGCTTTCCAAAGGAACACTTGACGCTCGGCCCAGTTCAATGGTGCGGGGCGAAAGTCGGCGGTCCGCATGTTCTGGCGTCGATTCTGGAGTTCGCGCCAGCCATCGCCATAGTCCATCGGGTCGCTGAAGGCCAGCAGAACGATTGTCGGCGCGTATCTCACCGCGAGTTCGTAGGTGCAGAGTGGATAGCCGATGGACGCCGCGCCGAGGATCAGGGCGAAGACCGACATCGCGATCGGCCGCCGGCGCCTGCGCGCAGTGAGCAGTTCGGAGGCGTTGCGATACGCGCGGCCGCACTCCGGGCAGCGAAGCTCCGGTATGCCGCTCATGTCGTATCCACACCCGACACAGCGCGGATGCTGTGCCCGTCGGCGTCCCAGCAGCGTTCGAGTTAGCAGGCGATGCCAAGTCCGAGCAGCATTGCTCCGGCAACCCACCAAGCGAGTGGCTGCCAGGGGAGATAGGAGAACCCGCCCGCCATCTCCGATTGGGTCAGGATTATGGGCAGAAGACCGGCGGTCAGACCGGTGCCGACGACGGCAACAGACCATAACCCGAGATTCCAGAGCTGCGGGAAGCGGATGGGGTGTGAGCGCACCCGCCACTGCATGGCCCCGACCTGCGCCAACAGGCACAGCGTCCAGTACCACCACTCGTTTGCCGGCCACTCGATACCGTACATGCGCGGCTCCATCGGCGGGATGTCGCAGGCTCTTTCATACAGCTTCCGCCGCCGCGCGGTTTGATACCATCGCGGATATGGCCGAAGAAGTTGTCGTTGACCTGATTGTCGGTTTGGAAGTCCACGTCGAGCTCTCGACGCGGACAAAGATGTTCAGCCGCGCGTTCAACGGGGCGCATCCGGAGTACTTCGAGGCCGCGCCGAACACGTTGATTGATCCGGTGGTGCTCGGGTTGCCGGGGGCGTTGCCGGTGATGAATCGGGAGGCGGTGGAGAAGAGCATTATGGTGGGGCTGGCGCTGGGGTGCCAGATTTCGCCGCTGAGCAAGTGGGATCGGAAGAGCTACTTCTATCCGGACCTGCCGAAGAACTATCAGATCAGCCAGTATCAGTTGCCGCTCTGCTTTGACGGGAGCGTGGAGCTGCCGCCGATCGCGAAGGATGGGAAGATCGATTATGAGGCAATGGCGGAAGGTAGCGGCGATGAAGCGCGCGTCGAAACGAGATCGGGATCATCCGGGCGCACCTGGAGGAGGATGCGGGGAAGCTGCTGCACGAGGCTCCGGGCGGCGCGGCGATCGATGGGTCGATCGTGGACTACAACCGGGCGGGGACGCCGCTTCTTGAGATCGTGACGCAGCCCGATTTCACATCGGCGGATGAGGTGGTGGTGTTCTGCCGCGTGCTGCGGAACATCTGCCGGTTTCTGGGCGCGAGCGAGGGCGTGATGCAGCGCGGGCACATGCGGTTTGAGCCGAACATCAACTGCGTGCTGACGCTGAGCGATGGGCGGGTGGTGAAGACGCCGATCGTGGAGATCAAGAATCTCAACTCGTTCAAGGCGGTGAAGGGGGCAATCGAGTACGAGCGGCGCGAGCAGCCGCGGCGGTGGGTGGCGGATGGAATCGAGCTGAGGCCCGGCGCGAAGACCACCCGCGGGTGGGACGACACGAAGAACGAAACGTTTCTGCAGCGTGAGAAGGAGGAGGCGCACGACTATCGCTACTTCCCGGATCCGGATCTGCTGCCGGTGGCGGTGGATGATCACTGGCGCGAGCGGGTGCGCAGCGCGCTGCCGGAGTTGCCTTTGGATAGGACTCGCCGATACATGCGGGAGTTCGGGTTGAGCGCGAAGGAAGCGGCAGCGATCACGGACGAGCGGGACGTATGTTTCTTCTATGAGGAGGCGTTGGAGGGCGCGAGTGGGGCAGGCGTGGGGCGCGAGAAGGCGGGGCGGCTGGCGGCGAACTTCGTGCTGCAGTCGGGCGCGAAGCGGGCGAACGAGCGGAGCACGCCGGAGAAGTCCGTGCTGGCGAGCGAGCTCGGAATCACCGCGAAGCAGATCGCGGGCATCGTGCGGCTGCGCGATGAAGGGAAGATCGGGTCCAACGCAGCGGATGAGTTGTTTGGCTTGCTCTGCGAAGGTGGCCAGGAGCACGGTGCTGGCGCTGATGTAGAGCAAGTGGCCGCTCGCCGCGGCATGGTGATCGTGCAGGATGCGGGCGCACTGGAGAAGTGGTGCGAGCAGGTCATCGCGTCGAACGCAAAGGTGGCGGAAGATGTTCGGGCAGGGAAGTTGCAGGCGGTGGGACGGCTGGTGGGAGAGGTGATGAAGTTGACCTCCAGCGGTGGCGCGGCCGCGGATGCAAAGACGGTCCGGGAGACGTTGCTGCGCATCCTTGGCCAGGGGTGAGCGAAACTCAGGTTGTTCGGATGGTTCGGACTGTGAACTTGGAGAATCTGTGACGAATTCTGTTGCGGAGGGTGGGGGAGAGGCAGTATCGTCTCTCTCTGGGTGTGGCGGCGGCTGGAGAGAGAAGTCATGAGAACTCGATGTGTTGCGGCGGTTGCGGCCTTGGCTGGCGTTGCTGTGGTTGTGTCGAGCACACACGGGCAGATCGGCTTCACGCAGATTCCGCAGCTGCCGGGCGGAACCCAGGGGAACAACGCCAACGCCATCTCTGCGGATGGGCGATTTGTGGTTGGCGAGTCCGACTCGTCGAATACTCCCGGCGTTGCGCTCGAGGATGGATATCGCTACGAGCGTGCGACCGGGAATCTGGTGAGCATGGGTGCTCTCAACGCGGCGAACTTCAGCACCCGCGCCGCGGGGATCTCCGGCGACGGAAGCATCGTTGCAGGATTCAGCAGTCAGCTCATCGCGTCGACGAACACGCAGCGCGCATACTCGTGGACTTCCGGGGGCGGCATGGTCGGGCTCGGCGTGTTCAGCGGAACCGGGACGAGCTTTGGATACGGCATATCGGCGGACGGATCGACGATCGTCGGCACTACGACGAGCACCGGTTCCGCGGTCGGTCAGGGGTATTACCGCACGGGTGGAGTGATGACCCTGATTCCTGTGCTCCCCGGCGGCGGCTCCGCCAGTGGGCGGGCGACGAATATGGATGGAACGGTCATCGTTGGTGATTCGGGGGCGAAGCCGTTCCGCTTCGCGGCGGGCGCGACGGCGGCAATCCCGGCGCTGGCCGGCGCGCCCGACGGATTTGGCGAGGCCCTCGGCGTGAACGCCGACGGCTCGATCGTGGTGGGCACGATCACCAGCCCGACGTTCGTCGATACATCATTTGGATTTCCGATCTCGCTGGGCGTTGCGTTCCGGTGGCGGAGCGGCGTGAATCGTGCCCTTGGTGCGCTGCCCACGACGGGCTCATCGGCGTCCGAGGCGTTCGGAGTGAGTGCAAATGGGCTGGTGGTCGTAGGTGAGAGCCGGACCTCGGGAACGCTCTCGGCCGGGGGCACCATCGAAGCGTTTGTCTGGACGCCGCGCTGGGGAATCGTGCGATTGGCCGACAAACTCGGCGCGGCCGTTCCCGCGGGGCTGAGGTTGAATCGCGGCTCGAGTGTGTCGGCGAACGGGAGCGTGATCGCAGGCAACGGCACCATCCTTGCCACGTTCAAGCAGTTCGCGTTTGTCGCGACATTGCCGTATTGCGTCGGCGACCACAACGACAACGGCGTGCTGGCCGTGCAGGACATCTTTGATTTCCTCAACGACTGGTTCGCCGGGCTGCCCCGGGCCGACGCGAACGGCAGCGGCGCCTTGGAAGTGCAGGACATCTTCGACTTCCTCAACGCGTGGTTTAGCGGTTGCTGAATCGGTGTTGAGTGCTTGTGCTACGTGTGGGCATCGGCCGATGCATGGCACATGGGCAAGCGCGCGACGACAGTGTTGAGCGTACTGGCGATCGTGTTGATCGGCGGCGCGGCACTGTCGCCTGCGATTCGGGCGCGGGTTCGCAAAACCGTCCGCCCTCGCGTTGACGTGGCGGCTCGCAGGGCCGAGTTGGGGCCCGCGGCGCGGGAGCGAATGAAGGCGGGGTTTGCGCGGGCCGGCGTTGAGTATCCGCCGCGGCGCGTGACGCTCGTTGCGTTCAAGCATGAGCGCCGGCTGGAAGTCTTCGCCGGCGGCGAGGACAGCGTGATCGGGCTCGTGCTGGAGTATCCAATCCTCGCGGCCAGCGGCACGGCGGGGCCGAAGCTGCGCGAGGGGGACATGCAGGTTCCAGAGGGTGTGTACGCGATCGAGTCGCTCAATCCCAACTCGATGTATCACGTCGCGCTGCGAGTCGGCTATCCGAGCGCAGAGGATCGGGCACGAGCGGCGGAGGATGGCCGCACGCAACTGGGCGGCGACATCATGATCCACGGCGGCGCGGGATCGGTGGGGTGCCTGGCGATGGGGGATCCGGCGGCGGAGGAACTCTTCGTGCTGGCGGCAGATGTCGGCATCGAGGGGGTGGAGTTGTTGATCTGCCCGGTGGACTGGCGTCGTGCGGATGCGAAGGTGGAGGTTCAGGGAATGCCGGCGTGGGTCGCGACCAGATACGACTTGATGCGAGAGCGGCTGAAAAACCTGCAAAGGCCGTAGTTATGGGCGGGAGCGGGGCCACCCCTGGCCGAGGGAGGCCATTGCCCCGGGATGACCGCTCTTCCGGAACCGTGCGAGGGGGCGGGGCCGTATCGGTGGAGGAATCGGATTGTTTGATTCTGGGCGCGATCGCTGGCCGCGGCGATTGTGTGCGGCAGCATTCAGCCCAGCGGCATGAGTGTTGAGGGGGTGGACGCCTTCGGGCGTTGGCCGCGTGTGTGTGGCGGGATGGGCTGTTCTGGCCCGGGCCCGGCGCGGTCGAGAGAAGAGGACAGGTATGAACATGCTCAAGGGTTCGTGGTGGCGCGGGTGCGGCGCGGCTGTCGTCCTGGCCGCGGCTGTGGTCACGATGTCGGGAACGGCGCGTGCGCAGCAGGTTGCGAGTGCCGGACCGTGGACCATTCTGGAGCGGATGCCCCCGAGCGAGACGCTCACGCAGGGATGGATGCGCCCCGCGCGCGGCTTGCCGCTCTCGCTGGACCACAAGGCCATGGGCGAGACTTTGGCCAAGGCCCCATACGAGGACACACCCCGCGCGGCGACCGACCCGCTGGTCATCGCGCTGCCGGATCCGAACGGCAACTGGCAGCGATTCAAGATTGTGGAGTATGCAGTGATGGAGCCCGCGCTGGCGGCGGCCCATCCGGAGCTGAGGAACTTTCGGGGCGAGGGGATCGACGATGTGTACGCGACGATCCGCTGCTCGTGGACGCCGCTGGGCTTTCAGGCGCAGGTGATCACCATCAGCGAGGCGGGTCCGCACGGCGGCGCGTGGCTGATCGATTCGTACACGCGCGGAAACACGTCGCTGCACACATCGTTCTGGCGGAGCGATTCGGAGAAGGGCGAGCGGACGCTGCACTGCCTGACGGACGAGAACGCGGTGGCGGCAACTCCGGGCTTTCGCCCGCGATCGACGTCCGGAGCGACGCGTCGGCAGTACCGGCTTGCGCTCGCGCTCACAGGGGAGACGACGGTCTGGGCGGGCGGCGCGGCGGCGGGGTTGACGCTCGCGAACAACATCGTCAACCAGCTCAACGGCATCTACGAGCCGGAGCTGACGCTGCGATTCGTGCTGGTCACGGCGGAAACGTCCATCATCTACACGAGCGGGTCGACCGACCCGTTTACATCGCCGAACAACGCCAGCACGACAAACTCGAACTTGCAGAGCGCGCTCACAAGCACGATCGGCGCGGCGAACTACGACGTCGGGCATGTGGTCCATTACACAACAGCGGGAAACAACGGCCTCGCGGGCGGCATTGGCACGGTGTGCTCCAGCAGCAAGGGGGCGGGGTACAGCGCGTACTCGAATCCGAACAGCTCGTTTTTCGTGATCGATT
Organism: Phycisphaerales bacterium; assembly: GCA_044222255.1. GTDB lineage: Bacteria > Planctomycetota > Phycisphaerae > Phycisphaerales > UBA1924 > UBA4658. The sequence continues at coordinate 24,957 of JBGANP010000033.1, read as the reverse complement.
ATGTCTCGCACGAGTTGGGCCACCAGTTCGGCGGGCGGCACACGCAGAGCAACTGCGGCGGGAGCGCCGGCGATTCCGCCGCGTACACCGTGGAGGCTGGCTCGGGCACGACGATCATGAGCTACGCGGGCATCTGCGGCACGGGCTACAACGTGCAGGCCCACAACGATCCGTACTTCAACGGGCTGAACATCAATCAGATCAACACGTACCTCGCGAGCACGAGCTGCGCCGCCACGACCGCAACGGCCAATACGCCGCCGACGGTGAGCGCGTTGACGGCGTACACGATCCCGAAGCAGACCCCGTTCACGCTCACGGCCAGCGCGACGGATGCGAACAGCGACGCGATCACCTACTGCTGGGAGCAGCAGGATGGCGTGAGCGTTGGCGCGATCGGGACAGATTCGGGCACCAATCCGATCGACCGCTCGCGTGCCGCAACTGCGAGCGCATCGCGCACCATCCCGCAACTCTCGACGCTGCTGGCCAATACCACGGACACATGGGAGCTCATCCCGCAGGTCGCCCGCACAGCGTACAAGTGGCGAGTGACGGTGCGCGATAACCGTTCCGGTGGCGGCGGCGTGAGCCAGCAGACGGTGACGCACACGGTCTCAAGCTCGGGCCCGTTCACGGTGACCAGCCCCAACGCGGCGGGGACATTCAGCGGTGCGATCACCGCGACGTGGGCGGTAGGCGGCACGAACGCCGCGCCGATCAACTGCGCGAACGTGAAACTCTCGCTCTCGACCGACGGTGGCAACACGTTCCCGACCGTGCTGGCCGCGAGCACGCCCAACACGGGCACCGCGAACGTCACGTTGCCGAACATCAACACGACGACGGCGCGGCTGAAAGTCGAGGCGATCGGCAACATCTTCTTTGACATCTCCAACGCGAACTTCACGATCATCCCCAGCTCACCGACAGCGAGCTTCGCTCTGTCCGGGGCTCAGGCCATCAACGATTCAGTGGGCAATGGCAATGCCAACGCGCGGGTTGATCCGGGCGAGACGCAGATCCAACTGACGATTCCAGTGCAGAACATTGGAAATACCGCCGCGACGGGCGTGACGGGGTTGCTGACATCCTCCACGCCGACGGCGACGGTCACGACCGGTTTCGCTTCGTACCCGACGATCAACGCCGGGGCGACCGCGAGCAACGCCACGGCGTACATCATCAGCGTGAGCGCGGCGCACGTCTGCGGAGCACCGATCAACCTCTCGCTGGCGATGAGTTCCTCGCAGGGCTCCAGCACGCTTCCGCTGATAGTCAGCACGGGGCAGTCCTCCGGCGGATCGCCGATCACGGCGAGCTACACGGGTCCTGCGGTCTCGATTCCCGACAACACACCCGCTGGCATCAACATCTCGCTGCCCTTCGCGGGCGTGGGCGCGATCACCGATGTGAACTTCCGATTCGATGGCTCAGCGTGCAGTTCCGCGATCGGGGCGACGACGGTTGGCCTGGATCACACGTATGTCGGCGATCTGGTCGTCAAGCTCACAAGTCCGCAGGGGACGACGGTGACCCTGATCGATCGTCCCGGTGCGACCTCGGGCGACAACAGCGGGAACAACTACTGCACGACGACGCTGGATGATGATGGTGCGTTCACGTCGATCGAATCAGTCGATCTGGCGCTCGCGCCGTTCACTGGCTCCTTTCTCCCCGCGAGCGCGCTCTCGGCGTTTGACGGGCAGAATCCCGATGGCACGTGGGTGCTAAACGTGTCCGATAACGCGGCGGTCGACACCGGCAGTGTTCGGGCGTTCTCGCTGATCGTCACGCTGCAGGGGGCGGCCTGCAGCCCGCCGGCAAGCGCAACGGGCGCGTGCTGTGCCGCGGCCACGGGCGGCTGCACCGCTGTTTCGCAGGCCGCATGCGTGGGCGTCTCGGGCAACTCGTATCAGGGCAATGGCACCGCGTGCTCGCCAAGCGCATGCCCGCAGCCCACGGGCGCGTGTTGCGCGGCGGCCACCGGGGCGTGTGCGTCGCAGACCAGCGCGGCGTGTGCTTCTGCCGGGAACACATATCAGGGCAACGCAACAGTCTGCTCACCGAATCCGTGCCCGCAGCCGCTCGGCGCGTGTTGCGCCGTGAGCGGTGCGTGTACGCAGACGACCAGCGGCGGATGCGCCGGAAGCTATCAGGGAAACGCGTCGGCATGTTCGCCGAATCCGTGTCCGCAGCCGAGCGGCACCTGCTGCACGCCTGCGGGCGGCTGCACATTTGTTGTGCAGGCCGCGTGCGCGGATGTGTGGACCATCGGCGGGGCCTGCTCGCCCAACCCATGCCCGCAGCCCACGGGCACCTGCTGCGTGGCGGATGGTTCCTGTACAATGACAACGCAGGGCAACTGTGCCGCGATGTGGAGCAGCGGAGCGAGTTGCACGCCGGTCAATCCGTGCCCGCAGCCATCGGGTGCCTGCTGCGTGGCGAGCGGCGCGTGCTCGGAATCCGTGCAGGCGTCGTGCGCCGGAGCGTGGGCGATCGGAAATGCGTGCAGTCCGAACCCCTGCCCGCAGCCGCCCGCCCAGGGCGCGTGCTGCGATGTTTCGGGCGGGTGTACGTTCGTGGCGCAGAGCGCATGCGGCGCGGCGTGGACGATCGGCGGGACGTGCTCGCCGAACACCTGCGTGCCGGTGACGGTGGATATCCAGGTGACCCGGAGCGGTTCGGGCCATGGCACGGTGGTGAGCGTTCCGGCGGGCATCGACTGTGGCGCGACCTGTTCGTTCGCCTTTGTATCCGGGACCGGAGTGGCTCTGGTTGCCACTCCGAACGCAGACTCGGTCTTTATTGGTTGGAGCGGCGGGCCATGCACGGGGACGGGAATCTGTTCGTTCACGGCTCTGAGCGCGGCGAGCATCGATGCCGCGTTCCGATGCAAACCGGACATCAATGGCGTAAACGGAACGAACGTGCAGGACATCTTTGATTTTCTGGCGGCTTGGTTTGCGGGAAGTCCCGCGGGCGATTTCGACGGGACGGGTGGAATCGCCGTTTCGGACATCTTCGCATTCCTGGCGGCGTGGTTTACGGGTTGTCCTTGATGGCGCCAACTGCCGAAATCGGGGGTGAAGGAACCGCCGAGAAGGCCAAAGCGGATGAGAGGAAGGACTTGGGTGGAGCCGCCTTCGGGCTGGGTACCACGCTCTTGCCCAAGTTACCGGTCTTACCGCGCAAAACCGGCTGGAGATGAAGGGGATCACCCTTGTCAGGATGGGTCGAGTTGATACTGTGGCGGTTCTTGCGCCTTGCTTGGGCGGACGGAATGCTGGCAGGGTCGTGTTTGTGGGGTCATGATGGAGATCTGTCGAAGTAGGTGAGTCGTTTTGCAAGCTTCGTTTTGACGATTCTGTGAACGGACGTAGGCGGCCATGCCGGCTGGTCCGGACACGTTTGAGATACACCACCAACCACACTATGGAGGTTTTGCAATGAGGTGTTTGAGCGTTTGTATGAGTGCGATGACCCGGCGCGTTCTGTGCGCGGGCTTGATCGCGGGACTGAGCACGGCGGCGACGACGATGGCGGACACGCCGGTGTATGACGGCATGACCGGGCAGCCGATTGCCGCGAATGCGGGCGTTCCGAATCCCGCCGGTGTTCCGGCAAACAGCGGCAATCGCCAGATGGGCGTTCCGGTGAACTTGGCCGATCCCGCCTCTCTTGAGCTGACTGGGTTCGATTTCACGTGGGTCAACTCCACGGGCGCAGCAGTCACTTTGGACGCAACGCACCGCCTCCGCCTGAACTACTGGGTGTGGAACACGGTGACGTTCGCCGCCACCGGAACCATGGCGTCTCGAATCCCGCCGGTAGCGGCCAGATCTCGTTCGCCCCAGCCGCTCCAGTGGCGGCACGGCCAACAATCAGTTCGTCCAGTTCGCCGCAGGCACCGCCGTGGCGGGCTCGTTCAACGCGACCGCGGCTCTGCCGGGCATCGTCATCACGCCGCACATCACCGTGACGAGCACCGGCCCAATCGGGCTGGCTTTCAACTGGGAGAAGCGACAGCAGCACCCGGTACGTTCGCGCAGGTAAGCGGTTCGACGAGCGTGATCGTCGGCGGTGCAGATGCCGTCGCTCCCGCACTGGGCACCAACGCCTTCGCCGCACCGAACCTCGGCTACTACCGCAGCCCCAACTGGGGTACTGTGGATAACAACGGCAACTTCGATGCGGCCTCGGGCCGCCAGGTCGGCGCCAACTCCAGCTTGGCCGTTCGCGTATACGCCGCAGGTACCGCGGTAAACGTGTGCTGCAACACGACCACCGGCGTCTGCTCCGCTACGGCGGCCGCAAGCTGCCCGAGCGGCTCGACGTTCCAGGCCAATGTGGCCTGCACGCCGAATCCCTGCCCGGCTCCGAATGCCTGCTGCAACACCGCGACCGGCGCGTGCGTGGCTCTGCTCTCGGGCAGCTGCGCTTCGGGCTTCACGCAGGCGACAGGCGTCTCCTGCACCCCGACCCCCTGCGGCCCGATTCTCAATGATGCGTGCGCTGGTGCCATCACCCTGCCCCTCACGGGCACGGTTGTGAACGGTTCCAACGTTGGCGCGACGGCCGATGCTCTCGGCGGCTGTGCGTTCGATCTGGTCGACGGCGCCGCCGTGTGGTTCCAGTTCACCGGCACCGGCAACAACGTGACCGTCTCGACCTGTGACGCGTTCACCACGCTGGACACCATCGTTCACGTCTACTGCGCCCCCTCGGCCTGCGCCGGCCCCTTCAACTGCGTCGGCGGCAACGATGACGCCAACCCGGCCTGCGGCGCCGCCGCTTTCGCCTCGACCGTCACCGTTCCCACCGTCAGCGGCAACCAGTACTACGTGGTTGTCAACGGCTTCCAGGGCGCGACCGGCAACTTCGGCATCAGCGCCACCGACACCGGCACGGTCTCGACCGACACCGCGACGTGCGCCTCCCGCGCCCGCTGCGTGGTGGACACCGACGCGTTCGACTTCGCCGAGCTCGACGCCTGCGGCGCCGGCACGGGTCTGGACACCAACAACTCCTGCGCGACCGCGACGATCTATCCCACGCTGGGCCAGGTTGCCAAGGGCTTCCTCGCCACCACGGGCAACTTCCGCGACATCGATATCTACCAGCTCCCGGCTTCCACGGCCGGCCAGAGCGTCGCCATCGCCGTCCGGGCCGAGAGCCCGACCCTCGTGCAGATGCTCAACGACGCCAGTGGCAACTGCAGCACGGCCTTCACCGTGGTCGCTGCGTCCACCTTCGGCCTCGCCGCTTGCCTTGACATCAACGATCCGGTCCTCGACGTGGCGGTGCCCGCGACCGGCCGCACCTACTTCCTGATCACCACCCCCAGCTTCGACGGCAATCCGTGCGGCTCGGGCGACAACTCGCAGAACGACTACCGCCTGCGGATCTCAATCACCGAACTCGGCGCCTGCTGCATCCCGGCGACCAACTGCACGACGCTCTCGCTCAGCGAGTGCGCCACCGCGGGTGGCCTCACCTGGTTCGGCTCCCTCGCCTGCTCGCTCGGCGGCGGTAACGTCGATCCCTGCACCGTCACGGTCGGCACCTGCTGCACCAGCGCCGGCGTCTGCTCGGTCGTCCCGAACGCCAACTTCCCGCAGGGCACCGACTGCACCACGGCCGGTGGCACCTTCACGGCCAACCCCAACGCAACCTGCACCCCCAACCCCTGCGCTCCGGCCGGCGTCTGCTGCCGCGGTGCAACCTGCAACAACACGGTCACGTCTTCCGCGGCCTGCACGGGCTCGCTGATCTCCGGCGGTCAGGCCGGCGCGGCCTTCATCACCTCCAGCAGCACCTGCGGCGCTGGCGTGATCTCTTCCAGCCCCTGCTGCCTGGCCAACTACGACAAGACCGGCGGCATCACGGTGAACGACATCTTCGCGTTCCTCAACGACTGGTTCGCCGGTAGCCCCTACGCCAACACCGGCGGCAACGGCAACGCAGCACCGCTGTCCGTGAACAACATCTTCGACTTCCTCACCAACTGGTTCAACGGCGGCTGCAACTAAGCCAATCCGGAACCTCTGTCTACCAACAAAAGCCCCCGCCTGCGAAGGCGGGGGTTTTTTCATGCAGTGGTTGAGAGCTGGGACAGCGGCGGGTGTTCAGGGCTTCGTCGCCGGCGGCTTGCCCTCCGGCGGGTTCTCCGGCTTGCTCGGCGCGTCGGGGGATGCTGGAGAAGGTTGGGCCGGTGGAGGCGAGAGCGGAGCGATGTTGATGAGCGTCGTGCCTGGTGGGCCGGCGAGCAGGTGGATGCCGCCGATGATGCCGCGGGCGGCGATGGTGAGGCGGGGCATGTCCAGCGTGTCGATGGTGTCGGTGGCCTTGTGGTAGTTGGGATTGCGGAAGTTGGCGGTGTCGGCGAGGATGACCGCGGGGACACCGATGGCAAGAAATGGGGCATGGTCGGAGCGGAGCAGGTCGGGCGGAGCGATGGGTAGAAAGTCCACAACGACGGTCTTGAGCGCGGGCTCCGCCCGTTTCATGGCCTTGTCCAGCGCCTGGCTGAAGGGGCGGTTGCGCAGGAGCCCGGCCATTCCGACGAAGTTGCCGACGGTCGGGGCTTTGAAGTTTCCGACGGACTGGATCGGGCTTTTCTGGCTGCCCTCGGCGTCGGAGTAGAAGCCGAGCATGTCCATGGAGATCATGCCCACGACTCGCTCGTTGCCGAGTTTGCCCGCGTCCGTATCGGCTTTGAGACGCGACGTGTAGGAGTGCGAACCGACCAGGCCGTTCTCTTCGAGATTGAAAAGGATGAGACGGATGGATCGCTGCGTCGGGCGATCCTTGAGCAGCCGTGCGGCCTCGAGCAAGACGGCGATGCCCGAGCCGTCATCGTCGGCGCCGGGAGAGATCGGAACGGCATCCATGTGGGCCGAGAGCACCAGCACCTGCTCGCGTGCGGTCGTGCCGGGGATGTCAACGATGATGTTGTTGAACGGCGCGTCCTGCCCCTCTTCCTTGTCCTGCACGCGATGGCCGATGTAGTCCACCGGATCGAGCTTGGGCGTATGTCCAAGCGCGGCGAGCTTGCCGGCGAGGAGCTTCTCCGTCTCGCGCAGGCCCTTGCGGTGAGCGTCATCGCCCCAACTGGAACGCTTGGTCGGCAGGGCTTTGATCGCATCGAGCATGCGCTCGGTGGAGACGCCCGCCTCGGGACCGGCGAGCGGTGCGGGCGGAACCTGCTGCTGCCCAAGGGAGGATGCGGAAAGTGCGAGTCCGGCGATCAACGGGAGCGTGGTGCGCATGTCCGGAGCGTACCCGGCCGCGCGTTGCTGTGCTCGCGGGCACGCTCGCGGGTCAGGCGGCGCGGGCGAGGGCGGGGTCCGCGATCGCGCCGGTGATCCAAGCGGGGAGTTGCTGGAGCAGATTGTCCTTGGAGATGAAGGCGTTCGCGCCGGCGGCGAGACATCGCTGCGGGGTCTGCGCATCGTCGGAGGCGCTGATCACGGCGACCGGCATGCGGACAGAGTGCGGATTGGCACGGACGGCCGCGAGCACGTCGAGCCCCGTGCCACCGATGACGGTGAGGTCGGAGACGACGGCGCTGATGGAGCGGGTGGGCGTAGCGGCCCCCTCGGCCAGGCGTTTGACTGCGAGCGACACGCTCTTGACCCACTCGACCTCGACGCCGGGTTGTTTCTGGAGAACGGCGAGGATCATTCGTGCGGCCAGCGGGTCATCCTCGACGAGCAGAATGCGGGCTGGACCGGCGGGACGGGGCCGGGACGGTGCATGGGCCGCCGGCATGCTGGACATGGCCCGCGTGGTGGCTGGTGCTGCGGTCGGTGCGGGAGCGGGTGCCGCGCCGGGCGTCTCGACGGTCGGGGTGGTTGACGCGGGTGGGGCAGGCGGCTTTTCGGAAGCCACGCGGTTGCGTCCGGCGTGCTTGGCGGTGTACAGGGCCTTGTCCGCGGCTTCGATGACGCCTGTCAGCGATGCAAACGCACCCGCGCCCGCGGGGTCGTTGCAGGCCACGCCGAGGGAGATGGTGATGGGGAGTGTGGCGGGCGCTCCGGGCGTTGATGACAGATCGAACTCGGGGGTCTGAACGGCCTTGCGAACCAGTTCGGCGATAGCGACGGCCTCGGCGAGTGTGGCTCCGGGAATGAGGAGCGCGAACTCCTCGCCGCCGTAGCGGCAGGGAACACCTGAGGAACCAAGCGCGGTGGCGATTCGGGAGGCGAGCTCGCGGAGCACGGCGTCGCCGACGTGGTGGCCGTGGGTGTCGTTGACGGACTTGAACTTATCGCCATCGCACATCACCAGGGCGAAGCTGCGCCCGATGGTGGCGGACTCGGCGAACATGCGTTCGGCCTCGTCGTTGAAGCGCTTTCGGTTGCCGATGCCGGTGAGAGCGTCGGTGATGGTCTGCTTGGTGAGCGCTTCGTTCCTCTCTCGCAGTTGCTCGGCCTCGCGGGCCGCAGCGATCTGCTGGTTGACGAGTTCCTCGTTGGCTTGGTGCATCAGTTCGGCAGAGTTGGCAATGACGCCGACGGGCTTGCCGAAGAGCTTGGCCAGCTCTGCGGAGGCCTTGCCGATCTGGCCCAGAAGGACGGCCATGTCGGCGGAGGTGAGATTGAACCAGAGCCGGCTCTTGGCCAGTAGCTCGGGGAGCTGGTCGGCGGCGTTTTCTGATCCGAGGGCGGCTGCGGTGAGTGTGCCGAGGCCGACGACGCGGACGAGGTCGCGACAGTCGGGGTCCGCGCCGTCGGGTGCGTGGTGGTGCTGGATGGTCTGGACGTAGCGGTCCGGGAGTCGCCATTTGGCTGCCAGTGCAGCGCCGCACTCGGCATGCGTGAAGCCGAGGGCGGCGGTCTCGAGGGCGGGATGGGCGGCGTGGTCTCGAGGCGCACTCGCGATCGCGGCGGTGTATTGGCGACCCAGCGCGGTGAGCATCGCGAGCGCGCCCAGATCCTGGAAGAGAGCGGCAGCGAAGGCCTCTTCGGGGTCGCAGCGGCTGATCTTCTGCGCGATGACGCGGGCGGCCGCGGCGCCGAAGATCGAGCGTCGCCAGTGGTCGTTGATATCAAAGTCATCTCCTCCGGATAGGCCGCGCGTGGACTCGACGAGCGAGAAGCCAAGCACGATGGACTTGACGGCGGAGAGGCCTAGGTAGTTCAGGGCGCGCCGAATGGTGGTGCACGGGCTTTTGAGCCCGTAGACCGAGGAGTTCACAGTCTTGAGGACCTTGGCCGAAAGGGCGAGATCGGTCTCGATGACCTTGGCGATCTGGTCCATGCTCACGTCGGGATCACGCGTGAGCGTCAACACCTGCACGCCCACGGTGGGGAGCGAGGGAAGGGATTGACAGGCCAGAACCTTGTTCAGCTCTTTGCGATCGGACATATATCAACCACGATGAACGGAGGGCGTGGGGACGGTGCGACGCGCGAGCCGGGGCGTGCCGCGGTATGTACGGCTTTACAATCGACCGGACCGCCAGCCCCCTTCAGGGGATTCACCAAGAGAGGATCGCAGCCGGGGAATACATGGAATAACCAATACGGACTCACGTCATTCGCGGCGCATTTCCGCAGCATTCGTGGCCGCTGCGAGCCATTCAGGTCTGAGAGCCGTCTGGGACTTTGATCAGTTCAGCGTGATCTGCGTGCCGATGCCCTCGTCGGTATAAATCTCGAGGAGGAGCGAGTGGGGGATGCGCCCATCGATAATGTGGGCCTTGGGCACGCCGGCGTTCAGCGCGATGAGGCAGGACTCGACCTTGGGGAGCATTCCCTCGCCGACGATGCCGCGTTTGACGAGATCGTCGATTTGAGCGCGGGTGAGGGCGGTGGCGTAAGAGTCCGGCGCATCGGGATTCGTGCGGATGCCGTGGGTGTCCGAGAGGACGACGAGTTTCTCGGCCTTGAGCGCAGCGGCAATGTATCCGGCCGCGGTATCGGCGTTGACGTTGAGCTTGCCGACCGAATCGGCCTCGGAGCCGGGACGCGGCGGGCCAGAGCGGCGTGCCAGCGCGACAGGAGCGATGACGGGGACAAAGCCGTCCTCGCAGAGAGCGGTGAGGAGAACGGTGTTCACTTCCGCGACAGTGCCGACATAGCCGAGATCAACCTTTTCGCCAGTTGCAGGGTCATTGAGCGTCATGCGATCGGCCATGAGGACGCACGAGCCGAGGGAGTGCAGCCCGATGGCGCGGGAGCCGGAGGCGTTGAGGTTGTCCACGAGGAACTTGTTGCAGTCGTTCACGAGGACGTGCTCGGCGATTTCCAAAGTGGCGCGATCTGTGTATCGACGACCCTGGATGAAGTGGGCTTTGATGCCGGCCTCGGCCATGGCCTGTGTGATGGACTTGCCGCCGCCGTGGACGAGGACGGGGCGGATGCCGACGCCGGCCATAAAGGCGACATCGGTGAGGAGAGCACGCATGCGTTCATCGTCTTCCTGGATCGAGCCGCCGACTTTGACGACAACGATCTTGTCGCGGAAGCGCTGGATGTAGCGGTGGGCCTCGATGAGGGCGGCGGCTTTAGTGATGGCGGAGTTCATGGGGGGAGAGTGTAGAAGCCGTGTCTTGATCAGGGCCTTCTTGCCCTCGCCCGATTCTGCCGAGCTTCTACGGATTACTTGCGGCGGGCATCGCGAGCCAACAGGGCCGCGCCGTAGATTCCGGCGTTGTCCTTGAGCTTGGTGCCGACCACCTCGACCTTGCGGAGTTCGTGCGGAAACACGCGGGCGCGGGTGGCATCGCGGACGGCGCGGACCCAGTGGAGGCCGAGGGCCTCGGTGAATCCGCCGCCGAGGACGATGTGCGGAAGGGAAAGGAGCGTGACGCTTCCGGCGATGGCGGTGCCGAGCAACTCCGCGGCCTCATAGACCACTGCGTGCGTGAGCGGGTCGCCGGCGCGATACGCATCGGCGACATGGCGAGAGCGGAGGATCTTGTTGTTCTCGAACTGCCAAGTGAGCTTGTCCTTCTCCTTGAGGTCCTTTCTCGCCTTCTCTAGCAGCGCCTTCTTCTCATTCTCGACAACGGCTTTGAGAGAGGAATCGTGGCCGGAAGCGATGAGTGCAAGGAGGCGGTCGGAGATGGCGGTGCGCGAGCAGTTCTGCTCCAGCGAGCCGCGGCCGAGGGGCGCGCCGGGGAAGAGGGTGGTGTGTCCGATCTCGCCGGCGGTGAAGAAACCGCCGGAGTAGAGCTTTCCGGAGATGATGAGGCCGCCGCCGACGCCGGTGCCGATCCAGACGCCGAGGGCGTCCTTCGCGCCGACGATCGCGCCGCGGGGGTGGATCCACTCGCCATAGACCGCGCCGTTCACATCGTTTTCGACGACGACGCGCAGCCCGGTTCGTTTCTGGAGTTCCGCGGCGAGGGGGACGTTGGTGAAGCCGAGGTTGCCACCCTTGAGGACGACCCCGCGTGCGGAATCGACCGCGCCCGCCGCGGCGATGCCGATCGCGCTCACATCGCGCGTGCCCAGCCCGGCGCCTTCGAGCGACTCGCGCACCGCAGCGGCGATGCGATCGATGACGACCTTCACGCCCTGCACGGCCTGCGTCCTCTTGTTGACCCGAGAGCCGGGCAGGAGGACCATCTGGTCGGTCATGAGGCCGACGTTGATGTTGGTGCCGCCGAGATCGATACCGACGATGGGCTTGTGGCGAGTGGTGGGCATGGAAGCGTGCTCCGGCCGAAAGTGGCGAGTGAGATATCGGACGAAAACAGAGACGAGTAAAGATGACTTCGGGCGATCCGCTCGCCGGAGGGTGTTACATCGGGTTCCACAGGATGGTGGTTCGGACGACGATCAGTTCCGGGCAGAGCGTGCGGATGCGGGATTCGATGGCCGCGAGTTGCGATGGGGTGGTGTCGGGAGGAGGGATGGTGAAGAGGGTGCTGCCGCTGCCGGTGACGTGGACGCTCAGGGGCGCGATGGCGGTGAGTGTCGAGAGTATCTCTCCGAGTCGGGGCTGGACCATGCAGGCGGGCGCGGCGAGATCGTTGAAGAGAAGGCCGGGGTTGCCAGCAGTCGCGCTCGCGTGCAGGAACATCAGCCGATCCTCGTCGATCGGGCGCGGGCTCAGCCGATCGAAGGCCTGATACACCGCGCCGGTGGGACACCCGAAGGGCGGGATGAGCAGGAGCACGGGCTGCGGGTTGCCGCCCGAGGTTCGCTCGATGGACTCGCCGAAGCCGGTGACGATGGCGGGGCGTGGGGCACGCGGCGTGAACGCCGCGGTCCGCACGCGATCCGGCGGCGTGTCGCTTGGTGTGTCGATGAAGTACGCGATGTCCGAACCGAGCGGAGCGGAGAGGCGGACGAGATCGTCCTGCAACAGACGAAGCCCGAAAAGGCGGTTCAGGCCCATGAGGGTGGAGGCAGCATCGGAAGAGCCGCCGCCGAGTCCGCCGCCGACGGGGGTGCGTTTGTCGAGCGTGAGGGAAACGGGGAGCGGATGTCCGACGTGTTTTTCCATCAGCGCGTGGGCGCGAACGGCGAGATCCTTCTCGACGGGCCAGTCGATGGTGGTGGGCTTGGGAGCATCCGGGGCCCAGCGAATATTGAAGCGGCTGGGCGATCCGCTCGCGAGGCGCTCCAGTGTGACCGTGTCGTGCAGGTCGATGGCCACGAACCACGACGCGATGGGGTGGTAGCCCTTGGGGGGCTGGGGCGGGCCGACGGCCAAGGCGAGGTTGAGCTTGGCGTGGGCCTTGAGAATGAGTGTGTCGGGAGCTGTCACGCGGAGATGGTATTGATCCGATCGAGGCGGGACGCTGAGGGCGCGGAGCGGCAACAATCGATCATGCACATCGCCGACCTCGTTCGTGTCATGGAGACGATCGCCCCTTCGCGCATGGCGGAGGAGTGGGACAATGTCGGTTTGATTGTCGGATCGGAATCCTGGGCCGTCGGCGGGCCGGTGCTGCTGACGATCGATTTGACGGAGCGTGTCGCGGCGGAGGCGGAGCGGAAGAAGTGCGCGGCAGTTGTGGCGTATCACCCGCCGCTGTTCCAGGGCGTGAAGAGAATCGTCGATGGGCCGGGATCGAGCGCATCGCAACGAGTGGTGCTGCGGATGGCGCGTGCGGGAATCGCGGTGTATTCGCCGCACACGGCGATGGATGCAGCGACCGGAGGGGTGACGGATTGGCTGGCGGATGGACTTGTCGGCGGAGGGAGCGCGGATCGCAGGGCGATCAGGCCGCTCGCGCTGCGCGAGAGCACGCAAGAACTGAAGCTCGTCACATTTGTTCCCGAGAGCGAACTGGAGAAGGTGCGTGCCGGGCTGGCGACGGCGGGCGCGGGGATCATCGGGAACTACTCACAGTGCTCGTTCTCCGCCGTGGGTACTGGGACGTTCCATGGGAACGAAGCGTCAGACCCGGTTCTTGGCAAGCGCGCCGCGTTTGAGAGCGTGCCGGAAGCGCGGCTTGAGATGGTCTGCTCGCGGCGGAATCTGGCGATCGCGATCGCGACTCTCAAGGAGTTTCATCCGTATGAGGAGCCCCCGCTGGATGTGTATCCGCTGGAGGCCAAGCCGGATCGGAGCGTGGGGGTTGGAAGGCGCTTGATGCTGGACCATCCGGTGCCGCTGGGCGAACTGGCGGCGCGGCTGAAGCGACATATCGGAGGAAGCACGGTGCATGTCGGGGCTGTGCAAGGTGATTTGAATGCGTCGGTGTCGTGCATCGGCGTGGTGCCCGGCGCGGGAGAGAGCGTGGCCGCCGCGGCGAAGGCGGATGGGTGCGAGGTCTTTGTCACGGGTGAGATGCGACACCACGAGGTATGTGCCGCGACGGCATCCGGGATGAGCGTGATCCTCGGAGGGCACACGGCAACCGAGCGCGGCTATCTGCCGACACTGGGCAATCGTCTTAGGGATCTGCTGAAAGGGGCGACGATCATCGTGAGCGAGGAAGACACAGATCCGCTGGTCGCCTGGTGAACGCTACTTGGGAGCTTCGGCCGGTGGGGTGTTCCGCTCCGTGTTGGCCGCGGAAGCAGCAGGCGTCGGGGTTGTGAACGAGGCCCGCGAGAGATCGATGTCACCCTCGAAGGCGAACCCGATGCTCGGGGTGTGGACGCCCGAGTCGAACAGGGTTTCCGCCAGGCGGCCGGGCGTGACGTAATACAGCGAGCCGGTCAGCCGGTAGTGGGATTGTCCGGAGACGAGGGACTGGGTGTCCTGCGTCAGCGCGACCACGGCGGGGAGCTTGAGTTGCTGCGTGCCGAGGCGGCGGAGTGTTGACTCGGCGGAACGGGTGCCGACGAAGACCTCGCGACCGTTCAGGTCGAGCCGGTACTCAACGGTGCGGAGCGGGAGCCCATCCTCGTTCTCGTTCTTTGCGTCGAGCGTGAAGAGCATGGCGCAGCCATCGGGCGTGCGCTCGGTCGGCTCGGCGCGCGACATGCTCAGCACGGGGGCGGAGTAGGACTCGCACCCGCTCATGAGCAGCGCGAGCGCCAGGAGCGGGAGGACAATCAGAGCGTTGCGAAGCGTGAGGGTCGTGGGCATGGAGCACAAGCGTACCGCGAAGCGAGCCACGGTGCGCTTGGCCGGGGCAAAGACACGACTACTGCGCCTGTCCGATCGTCACCCAGTTGGCGGGGCGATCCGGGGAAATCGACATGTCGTTGATCTGGCGGGTCAGACCCGCCGCCTCGCTGGAGTAGTTGAACCAGTGGATGGTCAGGGCGGTGAGCACGCAGCAGCAGGTCCAGCAGGCCACCTCGCCCGAGCGGCGGAAACGGGCCAGGATCAGGATGAGCGCGGCCAGCCCGACACAGGCACACTTCCAGAGCGAAAGCAGTGCGGGGGACTGGTAGCTGATGACCATCCGTGCCAACGGGTTGGCCTCACCCATACCGGCTGAGCCCAGGTGGGCGAGGGTCATGTAGAGGTCGGCGAAGCTCAGAACGATGATCGTTGCCACCAGCAGCCAGACGCGCAGGGCACGGCGGCGCTGGACGGCGGTCGGTTCGTGTTCCTGCGGCAGGGCGAAGCTTCGGGAGCAGAGGAATGCCGGAATCGGACCCCGCGGCCTGGAGAGCCGGGTGTGGGATGGAGATTCTGGCGTGTTGGAACGATCCATGGGGTGCCTCCCGCGTGAGGGATGCGGATCGACACACGGAATCCCCAACTCCGGGCAACCGTGGGAGAGGTGGGGCGATAAACTCCTGTGGCATCGGGATATGACGGGAGTTCGGGTTGTGCGGTCTTGCCCACCACGGAGGCGCGGCGTGAGCCAACGGCGATTCGGACATGTCGGCGGACGGCTCGGCGCGACGCTGCTGGCGGCTGGAGCTTGCATTTCCATTGGGAGTGCGACCATCGGCGCGCCCCCCGGGCTGGGGTTGGGCGGTCAGCAGATCAATCCGGTGTATGTGGACGATTCGCCGGGTGCGGCGGACACGCTCGTGCGCGTGCGGGAGCATGTCTCCGCGGGAAATCTGGATGAGGCAGTGCGCGTCTTGCAGGTCTTGCTGGATGAGCAAGGCGATCGTCTGATCGCATCGGGAAAGGACGCGGAGCTGTTTGTCAACGTGCGGAGCGCGGCCCAGGATGCGCTGCTAGCCGGAGGGGCGCTGCTGGAGCGATATCGGACGACATTCGGGCCTCGCGCGGATCGGCAGCTTGGCGAGGGTCAGACGGAGACGGTGGAGCGAACGCTGCTGCTGACGCCTGCGGGTCTTGATGCCGCGGTGCGATTGGCGCAGGCCGCGCTGGAGGATGCGAGGTTCGAGCACGCCCGCGCGATTCTCGAGCAGATCGAGCGGCACCCGGATCGAAAGGGGGAGCGTGCACGGGTGGCGGCGGGGATGATGGCGACGATCGCGCGATATGTGGATCGAGCGGATGTGCGCGAGCGGGCCTTGCGATGGGCGCAAGAAGGGAACGCGGGTGTTCCCAACCTGACCCCCGAGGTGTGGCCGGACGCGGCGAAGGCGAAGGCGAGTACGCCGCTGCGAGGGCTCGGGCCGACGAAGACGGAGGGAATGGTCTCCAAGCCACTGTGGACGGTGGTGCTGAATCCCGCCGCGCCAGCGCCGGAGGCGAATCTGAACATCGGCTCGGGGAGCGGGCGCGGGCAGGTGAGCGTGCCGATGTACGCGCGCGAGCTGCTGGTGCTGCCGAGTGTGTGGGGAGACACGGTGTATGTCAGCGACGGCACGCAGATCGGCGCGTGGGATCGCTTCACTCTGGCGACGCGATGGACGGTGACGCCGGGGATGGGTGATGCTCCGCAGCCGGAGCAGGGCATTCGCGGCGACAAGCGGCGGATGAACGGCTTCAATAACTTCGGCGGATACGGTCGCAGCGAGGATCTTTGCACGGTGGCGGTCTCGAACCGGTTTGTCGTCGGCGCGACCGGACGATCGATCGCGGCGGGGCGGAACGAAGGGGACGACCGCATTCAGGCGATCGACGCGCAGACCGGGCGCGTGCGATGGTCTGTGCAGCTCAATCTGCTCAACACCCCGGATCCTCAACAGCTCTATGACTCAACGGTTCGAGGGCCCATTCATATCGTCGAGAACACGGTGGTGTTTGCGGCCCGCAAGCACCTGCCGGATCGGCGGCTGGTGAGTTTATCGATGGTCGGGCTTGATCTGAGCACCGGCAAGCTGCGCTGGGCGCGGCCGATCGGAAGCGCGGGGTCGATGCCTTGGGTGCTCCAGTCTATGGGCGCGGACGGGATCGCCATCGCGGAAGGCGTCGCGTATCGGGCGGATCGATTGGGCGTGATCGGCGCTGTGGATGTGGGCACGGGGCGCACGCGATGGATCCGGCGCATGGGTGTGGACACGCAGTCGGGCGCGGAGCAGCCCGCGGCGTGGCAGATGGGCGCGCCGGTGGTGGATGGGGCGTCGGTGATCCTGATCGCGCCGGACATGAAGCAGGTGCTGCGTCTGGATCGAGCGACGGGAGCGATCATTTCGCGGCGCGATATCGACGACTTCAAGCCGACACAGCCGCGGTATCTGCTGCGAGCGGGCGACATGCTCGCGTGTGTCGGCGATGAGCGCGTGGCGTTCGTGCACGCGGCGACATTCGAGACGGACAAGCCCGAGAGCACACCAGCGGCGATCGTTCCCGGGATTCGCGGACGCTGCGTGGTTGCGGGCGAGTCGCTGCTGATGCCGACGCTGGCCGGGTACTCGATCGTGGAACCGAAACTGCCCGCCGAGCCAAAGGCGGTCGCGCTGGAGGAGACGGGAAACATCCTTCCGCTCGAAAGCCAGTTGCTGGTGGTGGACGATGCGCGGGTGCATTCGTATCTGCAATGGGAGGTGGCCGAGGGGCTGCTAACCAAGCGGATACAGGAGAACGACAAGGATCCCTCGCCGGCCGTGACGTACGTCGAGCTGGCGTACCGAGCGGGAAAGCCGGAGAAGATCGCGGGCGCGGTGCGGCAGGCGATGGCCGCGCTGAAGAACGGGCCGCAGAACGACGACACTTGGAACGCACGAGCGCGGTTGATCGCCGCGTTGCAATCCATGCTCGCGACGGCTCTGGAGCCCGCGCCGCCGGCGGGTACGACCTCAAGTTCGGGCGGACCGAAAGCGCCTCCGGGCATCAAACCGATCACCGAGCGGCCGCTGCTCGAAGAGCTCGTCGGCCTGCTCGGCGAGGTCTCGTTTCAGCCCGAGGACAAGCTGGCGCACACGCTCGCGGTTGGGCGGCTGGCGGAGCTCAAAGGCAATCCTGAAGAGTCCATCGTCGCGTATCAGCGCGTGCTTTCGGACGCCGCGCTCGCGGGGGCAACTTGGCACGGGCCGCAGGTCTCGATTCGCGGCGAACTCGAAGCGTCGCGCCGCGTTGAGTCGTTGCTAAAGCAGCACGGCGTGGCGATCTACGCGGCCCAGGAGCAGCAGGCGGGTGCGGAACTGGCCGCGGCGGGCGCGACGCCGACGGATCTGCAGCTCGAATCCATCGCGGGCAAGTTCCCGCTCTCGCAGCAGACGCCTGCGATCTGGCTCCGGCTCTCCGAGATGCGGGCCAGGGACAAGAAGCCGCAGCAGGCGGCGGCCGCGCTGGAGGCGGGCCTTCGCGCCGCGACGCGCCAGCCCTCGCCGCCGACGGATGTGGTCGGCGAGATCGCGGGGCGGCTGATCGTGGGGATGCGCGAGCGCAAGCAGCTTGCCGCGGCAGCGGGCGTGCTGCGCGGCATTCGTACGCGGTTTCCCGGCTTGGCCATGACATCGACAGGCACGCCTCTGGATTCGGAGAAGCTGGGCGCGGAACTGGCGGAGCGAATCTCGGCGTCGATGCGCTGGCCGCGCGTCGGGCCGGTGCGATCCGACAATGCGCAGGCAATCGTGGGCTGGACGATCATGGAGCCGTTGCTGAGCGACCGAACGCCAAGCGTGACGAACCTGCTTCCGCTCGTGAGCGAGGATGAGATCAGCGTATGGGCCGCGCCGACGACGGATCAGGCGGACAAGCGCGAGTTGCTCACCAAGGTGTGGTCTCAGAGTGTGGGCGATGGCGCGAAGCCGTATCTGATCCGCGCGACCCCGGACTCGGTGTATTTCGCTGTGGTGAAGGAGACTGAGGTGACGGTGCTGAAGGTCGGCGGCTCGCCGCTGGAGGCACGCTGGAAGAGCGAGCCGCTGAGCAAGGTCTTCGGCGGACCGGAGACTCGATTGCGGAATCTGCCCGGCGCGCACCCGACGTTCACCACACCCGCGGAGGGAGAGACCCAGCCGTCGAACCTCATCGTGACGATGGACGATCGCACGATGGTGCTGGTGCAGCGCGCCGGCAAGGCCGCGGCCTTCGACACGGACACCGGCGAGCTGCTCTGGAGCGGGCGGATCGGCGTGGGCCGCGTGTACGACGCGGATGTTTCCTCAGGCATCCTCGCGGTTGGTGGCGATCAGGAGATCTACGGCGATCGCGGAGCGGTAACAGACCTCAAGCCGGTGGTGCAGATTATCGACGCGCGGACGGGCCGGCCCGCTCAGCGAATCGGCGATCTGACGGGACACGTTCGATGGGTCGGGTTCACCGATATGGGGGCGCTGATCGCCGCGATGGACTCCTCGGTGGTCTGCTACGACCTGATGACGGCGCAGCCGAACTGGACGATCAATCACCCGGACGCCATGCCAGTCTCGGCGATGTGGATCTTCGGGGACCAGCTCGTACTGGCCGACCAGAGCCGGACGCTCTGGCTTGCGTCGATATCAACCGGACGGCTGCGGACCGCCGCACTGGATGTGCCGCGATCTCACGTGGACCTCAGTCAGACGATGGACGCATTCCCGATCGCGGCCGGACCGGGCACCGGCTTTGGCATTGCGACGCAGCAGGGTCTGGTCCTCTTCGGTCCGGATGGCGCGCTGACGGGCGTGGATGGGATGGACGGGGCATCCTCGATGATTCGTCCGCGCCCTGCGGACGGGCGCGCGATGACGATCGAAACAATCGCGGATGGTCGATCCGGCGATGGCATGATGATGTTCACGCTGCACGCGCTGGACGTGGCCGGAGCGACCGGTGCCGCGCTGCTGGACTCGCGCCCGGTGCTGCTCGGTGCGCGACCCAGCGCGATGACGCTGCTGGACGAGCGTGTGGTGGTCTCGGCGGGAAACATGACGGTGGTGCTGAAAGCACCCGTCGGCAAGTAGCTTCCGCGCCAGGGAAAGTTACTTCATGCTCGCGGGATCCACGCCCTCTTCGATCGCGTGGATCTTGCGGACGCGCCGCTCGTGCCGTCCTGCCTGGAACGGCGTTGTCAGCCAGATGTCCACGATCTTCTCGATGAGCTTTTGGCCCAGCAGGTCGGCGGACATGCAGACGACATTCGCGTCGTTGTGCGAGCGGCTCATCTCGGCGGTGAGCTCATCGTGAACCAGTGCGGCCCGGACGCCCTTGACCTTGTTCGCGGCAATCGACATGCCGATGCCAGAGCCGCAGAGCAGAATGCCGCGATCCGCCTCGCCGCGCGAGACGGCGTGGCCGACGGCGAAGGCGGGGTCCGGATAGTCGCAGGTCTCGCCGGACATCGAGCCGAGAATGGTGACGGTGTGGCCCTGGGACTTAAGTCGGTCGGCGAGTTGTCGCGTCGCGCCCACGCCTCGGTGGTCCGCGCTGAGTGCCAGTCTCATGGTCGCCACTCCTTCAGCCGCTCCAGGATCATTGATTCGATGCGTTGAGCCGTGTCATTGTACGCCTGCTGCGGCATGCCGATCGGGTCGGGAACATCCTCGCCCTCGGGGTCGAGCAGTTCGGCGATGGCGCGGGCCCGCGGATCCACGGCCAGCACGCCCGCGAGGTTCGAGCGCGTCATGGCGTAGATCAGGTCGGCTTCGGCGATGAGTTCGCGCGTGAGCGGGCGCGAGCGGGTGGTGGTGGGCGTGAAGCCGAGCCCCTTGACGGCCTGGTTGCCCTCCGGCGTGTGCGGCGCGCCGCCAGCCGCGCCGGTGCCTGCCGAGGTGATCGAGATCGACGGGCCGTCCGTGCCGGCGCGGGCGATAACGCCCTGCGCGATCGCCTCGGCCATCGGGCTGCGGCAGGTGTTGCCGGTGCAGACCATGAGTATATTGAGCTTGGCGTGCTTGAGCACGTACCGCTCCTCGTACGCGCCATCCGAGATCACGCGGACGCCGCCCGCGCGGGTGAGCGCGACCACCGTGGGCCGATGGCGCGAGCCGCCGCCGGTGGGCGGAGCATCGGCCAGCGCGATGCTGGGCACGATGCCGAGCTTGGATGCCGCGGCCAGCGCGGCATCGGCATCAGACAGGGCGCGGCCGCCGGCGTCGGTCGGTTCCCATGCGATCACAGGTCGGATCATCCGGGCTGTCAGCGACGCGGCGATGGATCCACCGGGAACTCGGACGTGGAGCGCATCGGCGGAATCGGCCATCCCGGGCGAGAGCGACGCGTCCGAGCGGGCCGCGGCGAGCGCGGCCTCGGGCAGTTGAATGTGGAACACGACCGGTCCCGGCGTGAGCGAGCGGATGATCTTGCGGCCGATGAGCGAGAGCGACGGAACTGTCTCAAGGAGATCTGCCGCCGATGCCAGCAGAAGTGTGGCCGGAGATCCGGCGAGGGCGATGGCCCCTGCGCCGGGCGCGGTTGGCGAGGCCAGCAGGAAATAGCCGGTGTCGCCGGGTGCCAGCACGATCTGGCCGGAGCGGAGCGCGGCAAGAGCATCCTCCTGCGCGGTCAGACGCGCGGCGGTCGAAAGCGAGCGGAAATCCTGCGTGCCGGGGGACATAACCGAGGGGAGTATGCGGCCGGGAGCCGGATTGTTCAACCGTGAACCGCCCAAAGCAGGGACGGTCCCCAGAAGGCGTACACTTGGGTACGGTTCGTGCGGCATGAACTGTTCGGTGTCTTCACGGTGCGGCAATCGAGGATTGGTGCGTGGTCCGGGAGAACACCGGATCAAACACGCATCGTGAAACGAACAGATCAGCACGGGAAGCCGGTTGGGCTCTGGGGCGACGGGGCTGGATTGGCCGACGGACACGACTTGCGGAGGAATCAGACCATGACGAGGCAGCACGCACGCACGACCAGCCGCGCCTTCACGCTCATCGAGATGCTGACCGTGATCGGGATCCTCGCGATCGTGATCGCGATCATCATCCCGGCGATCAACGGAGCCCGCAACGCGGCCCGCAAGACCGACACCCGCACGCAGATGACCGGCATCACACAGGCGGTTGCGGCGTTCCAGATCGATAACCGGCGGCTGCCGGGATACTTCAGCCCGAAGCAGATGGGGTCGGCCCTGAACGCGGGCCGCGGCTTCACGCAGATGGAAAACATGATGCTCGATCTGGTCGGTGGCGTGGCGACGGCGGCGTCGGCCTCGACGATCACGGTCGGCCCCGGCACGACGCCGCAAGAGCAGGTCTTCGTGGATGTGGCCGTTATGGGCAGCACCAAGCAGTCGGCTACGGGAACGATCTCCAAGTCGTATCTCTCGTTTGACCAGAAGCGGTTTGTGGCGCAGACGACGGCGGGGCGAGTTACGGGCGGTGCGGCGGATCACGGCCTGTTTCCGACGCTGGTCGACTCGTTCGGTCAGCCGATTCTGGCGTGGATCGGAGAAGAGATTCCCAGCGCGGGCGCGTTTGCCCATATTGATTCGAATGCGGCGGGAGCCAATGGCGCGCGTTTCTATCAGGCCCAGAACGCCGGCTTCTTGAACGCGACGAGTCTCGGCAAGGCCAAGCAGAATCAGACATACGCCGCTTCGGGCAGCGTGATCAGCGGAGACAACGCGCTCCTGAGCGTGCAGAAATCCATGGAAGCCCTTTTGGGCAACGCCTCGCAGCCCGATCCGTCCGCTCCTGCGGCGACGCCTCGCCCGCTCGCGGCTCGCGCTTCGCTGGTGCTGCATTCGGCAGGTCTTGACGGCGTGTATGTCGGAAAGCTTGACAAAGGCGCTCGCCAGGGCTTCGTTCCCTACCAGCCCAACGCCGATCCATTTGGCGGCGCGCTGTTTGATGACATCATCGTCACCGGCGGCAACTGACCAGACGGATCGCACGCATTTTTTCCGCACGGGCCGAAAGGCCCGTGCTTTGTTTTTGGCAGTTGCACGACTCGCCCCTTGACGCGGCGGCCCGCTTCAAGGAACATCCCTCCCCATGGTCACGGTTCCGTGGTCCATCGGGCGCGATCTCATTGAGCGCAGGGGCGGGTCGAGCGATCCGCCGGCGCGGCGGTCGCTCTACGCCTGCGGCCTGCTGGTCGTGGGGTACTGGCTCGCGGCGTACGCCGTGCCGAATGTGGGCTCTGCTTGGTGGTTGGGGGCCGCGCCGCTCTTGCTGATCATCGCGCTGCTAGTGCGCGAGTTTGCGTGTCGCCTCGCGCTCGGCGCGGCTGTGGTGGTGCTCGGTGCCGGTTGGTATTCAGCCCGCATCCATGAGCGACCGCGGGATTCACTGGCGTGGGCGGTGGAGGATGAGAGTGGGGGCATCGATCCCGCGATGGCGACGGTGCGCGGCGTGGTGGTGGATGTGCCACGCGAAGTGGAGCGTGCACGCGGTGCTCTCGGACGATTCTCGCGTTCGGAGCCGGCGCTGGGCTTCACGCTCGCGATGTCGGGTGTGGAAGATGCCCGGGGAAACGTTGCCGCGGCGTCGGGTGAGTTGCGCATCATGCTGGAAGGAACGCAGGGTCGTGTGCCGGAGATGCTCCGGCCCGGGGCCGCGATGCGGCTGACCGGGCGAATCCGCCCCGTGCGCCCGCCGGGCAATCCCGGTGAGCCGGACTGGCCCGCGCTTGCGGCGCAGGAGGGGCGCATTGGCCATTTTGATGTGCCCAACGCGATGCTGATCGAGGGTCGCGCGGCGGAAGGATGGTCGGAGCGAGCGCAGTCGGCGTGGCATGGATGCATCGGTGCCATCCATGAGCGATGCTTGGCAGCGATCGACGGAGGGAACGATTCAACAAGCACGGTTCGGACGGAAGACGCCAAGCGGGCGAGGGCACTGCTGGGCGCGTTGCTTCTTGGTGAGCGCGATGCCGCGCTGGAGGATGTGAACAGCGCGTTCTCCCGGCTGGGCATCCTGCACTTGGTCGCCATTTCCGGATTCAACCTGATGATCATGGCCGCGTTCGCGTCGATGTTCCTGCGGCTCTTCGGTGATCGGCACTGGCTGGAGCCGATCGCTGTGGGGCTGCTCGTGATCGGGTACATGCTTGTTCTTCCGGCACAGGCGCCGATCCTCCGCGCGGGCGTGCTGGTGATCGCGCTGCTGGTGACGGAGGCGAGCGGCCGGCGATACGACCGCGCCACGGTGCTGGGGTGGATCGCGTGCGCGATGCTCATCGTGCGGCCGATGGATGCGTGGTCACTGGGGTTCCAACTCAGCTTCGGAATCGTGGCCGCGCTGCTGCTCATGGGGACGACGGTTCACCATCGTATCTGGGGCGTGCCGCTGCGCGGGCTGACGCCGGAGCATGTGGCGCACGGACGTCGCGCGTGGGAGGGATGGTGGTGGCGATGGATGCCGTGGGTGTGGAAGAAGGGCGTCATCGGGTTCAAGCATCAAGTGAGCGCGGGGGTGCTTGCGTGGGCGGTGTCGATCCCGATCATCGCGTGCCACACGGGGCAGGTGGGTGTGCTCACGCCGCTGATGACGCTGATCGTGCTGCCGCTGACTGTGGTGGTGTTGTGGGGCGGATACGCCGCGTTGCTGGTGGGTGTGGCAATGCCGAGCGCGGCGGGGATCGCGGGGGCGATGCTGGAATGGCCGGCGCGGTTTCTCGTGGGCGTGGTCATGTGGCTGGATCGTGTGCCCGGCGCGTCGGTGCAGTTGCCGAGGGTGAGTGTCGTGTGGGCGATCGCCAGCGTGGCGGGCGCGGCGTATCTGCTCATGCGTGGCTCGCGGAAAGAGGTGCGATCGTGGGGAGTGGCGATGGGTTTGGCGACGTGGCTTGCGGTTGAGATGTATGTCGGCACGCGATTGCCCGGGCGCGTGGCGATACGAATCGACTCGCTGGCGGTTGGTGATGGATCGTGCCATCTCATCCGGAGCGGGAGGGAGGCCACGCTGTGGGATTGCGGTTCGCTGTCAACAGGAGTTGGCGAGCGGATGATCCCGCAAGCGATGCGAGCTCTGGGCGTGAGAAGCGTGCCGACGGTCGTCGTGACGCACGGACACATCGACCACTTCGCGGGGTTGCCGGATGTGGTCGATGCGCTGCATGTGCAGCGTGTGTACGTGCCGGTCCAACTGGAGCGGTATGCAAACGCGAATCCGGGGAGTGCGCCTGCGGAAATGCTCGCCGAGCTTGCCAAACGCGGCGTGCGTGTGCTCACGCTCGGGCAGGGCGAGAAGGTGGAGCTTGCGGGCGTGACGGCGAGCGTGTTGTGGCCGCCACGGGAGCGGGAGTTTCGGGATACCAACGACTCGTCGATCGTGGCGATGTTGCCGGTGCGAGTTGAGGGTGGCGTTGAGAAGCGCGTGCTTCTGACCGGCGATGCGGCGCGCGAGGCGT
>JBGANP010000032.1:16171-35128 GCA_044222255.1 Phycisphaerales bacterium | reverse complement strand
GATGTTGGTGAGCGTGGTGGAGGTGCTGGAGTTCGCGTTCGAGCCGGTGGCGGTGGTGCCGACGACGAGGACGGGATCCTGCGGGCCGCACTCGTCGTTGGGGATGGGGCAGAGGCCGGGAGCGCAGGCGGTGCCGACGCCCTGATCGCTGGAGCCGGCGGGGCAGGCGGTGGTGCCGGTGATGGTGCATGCGCCGGTGGGCGAGCAGCAGGCACGAGCATTCGGGCAGTTGAAGGCCGCGCAGGTTGTTTGGCCGGAGGCGGCGGTGGAGCCAGAGGGGCAGGCGGCGGAGCCGGTGATGCTGCACGCGCCGGTGGCAGTGTTGCAACAGGCCTGCGTGGTGCAGGGATTGGTGAGGCAGGTGGTGCCGAGGCCGGAGAAGGTGCTGCCCGCGCCGCAGGCGAAGGAGGTTGTGACGCTGCACGAACCGGTGGCGTTCACGCAGCAGGAGCCGAGGCAGATGCCGGATGTGGTGCACGCGGTTCCGTCGCCCAGATACGTCCCCGTGCAGGCGGCGGGGGCGTTGATCGAGCATCCGCCCGCGGTGCAGCAGGCGCCGATGGAGCCGGCCGTGATGGAGAGCTGGAAGCTTGCGGACGAGGTGGTCGCGCCGGTCCAGGCTGCGACGCGGATGAGATAGCGGGTGCCCGCGGTGAGAAAGAAATCGGGAATGGTGGAGGGGCCCGCGCCGCCGGTGCAGGCATCGTCGTTGCAGACGAGCATGTGATTGTCTGCTGCTTCGGGGCAGGAGGAATGGATGGTCAGGATGGTGTCGAAGTTGCCGGTGAGCGTGTTGCAGGTGGTGAGGGTGTAGCTGTTGTCGACCGCGGGCGTGAAGGAGTACCAGACATCCTTGAAGGAGCCGATGCAGACGGCAGGAGCAAACGCGGCGGTGTCGACCGCGCCGACGTTGGAACCTGTGATGGAGACCGGGAGCGACGCGGGAGAGATGACTGTGGGATTGGTGCAGAGGTCGTTGGCGGGGGGTGCTGGGCAGAGGTTGGGCGTGCAGGACGTGTTGTAACCGCTGAAGGTGCTGCCGGTGGTGCAGGTGGCCGCGCCGGGTTGGGTGACGGTGCAGGTGCCGATGCCGTTCAGGCAGCACGCGCCCTGGCAGGGGTTGGGGGAGCAGACGGTGCCGGCACCCATGAAGACGGAGGTGTTGGTGCCCGTGGCGACCGGGCACGACGCGGCGGGGACGAGCGTGCAAACGCCCGTGGCGGAGCAGCACGCGCCGGCGGCGGCCGTGCTGAAGATGGCGATCTGGTAGGGGCCGGGGACGGCGGTGCCGGCACCGTAGGTGGAGAGGCGGATGTAATAGTTCGTGCCCGCATTGAGCGTGACGGAGCTGATGATGGAGGCGAAGGTGCTGCCGCTGGCGTTGCCGCCGGAGCCGGGAACGCCGGTGGCGCAGGAGTCGTCATCGCAGGCGATCGCTGTGAACGCGGCGTTGTTGAAGGTGGTGCAATCGACGGCGGAGAAGACGGAGATCACGGTGTCCTGCGGGGAGCCGCAGGATGAGATCTGGAACGTGCCTGTGGCGGCGGGATTGAAGCGGTACCAGACGCTTCGGATGATGCTGGCCTGGCATTGCGTGGGGCCGTCGTTGGTGCTGGTGGCGGCGGCGTTGGTGCCGTAGACGATGGTGTTCAGGGGGAGGACGGCCGCACCTGAGCAGAGGTCATTGGCGGGTTGGGCGCGGAGCGTGGAGCGGCTGTGGCGCGCGGTACAGAGCGCGAGGGCGGCGAGCGATGCGCGGGTACGAATCGATGTGAGCATTGGTGCACCTTTTCCTGTGGGGACTGGCCTCGGCGCGGTCACAGGAGAGAGTGTGCAGAATTCAGGGGGTTTGTCAATGGATGGGAGGCGATGGGGTGGAAATGGGGGGAAAATGGTGTGAAATCGCGAGATGCGGAAGCGGTTGCGGGGTGAGCGCGGGGGAATCGGAGAAGGATGTCGATCGTGGTTTGGCGCGGATACTGTTGCTCCGTCGCTCGCTGCGCTTGCGACACCTCCCACGCTAGCGGGGGAGGAGGGGCAGGCGGCATCAGGTGCCGCGTGTCGGGTTGTAGAACGGGAGCTTGTGGGTCTTGCCGTCGAGGAGGGAGTCGCGGCCGGTGTCGATCTGGATGGCCGCGCCGTCGCCGGGGATTCGTTTGTCGATGAAGGCCATGCCGATGGCCAGACCGAGGGTGGGGCTGAGTACCGCGCTGGTGACGGTGCCGACTTCTGCACCGTTGGCGAGAACCTTCATGCCTTGGCGCGCGGTGCGTTTGCCGTCGAGGGCGAAGCCGACGAGACGGCGGGGCGGGCCGCCGGCGTCGCGGGTGCGGAGAAGGGCTTCCTGGCCGACGAAGGGCTCGCCGCGTTCCATGGTGTGTTTTTCGAGGGAGATGGCGAAATCCACGCCGCAGGAGAGGGCGTTGATGTCTTCGCCGAGTTCGTGGCCGTAGAGGGGCATGCCGGCTTCCATGCGGAGGGTGTCGCGGGCGCCGAGGCCGGCGGGCTTGATGATGCCGTTGGCCTCTTCCATGCCTGCGTCCTTGAGGAGGAGTTTGAGGCCCATGTTGACTGCGGCGTTGGGGAGGATGACCTCGACGCCATCCTCGCCGGTGTAGCCGGTGCGGCTGACGATGATCTTCATGACGACGAGGTTCTTGACGGCGAAGCGGTAACGCTTGAGCGTGGGGATTTCGCGCGAGACTTTGCCGACGAGCTCCATCACCTTCGGGCCTTGCAGGGCGACCATGGAGGTGCTGAGGGTTTGGTCGTCGATCTTGCAGGTGAGATCGCCCGCGGTGCGGACGGCTTCGAAATGCTTGAGCATCTTCTCGCGGTTGCTGGCGTTGACGACGATCAGGAAATCGTCATCGTCGATGCGGTAGACGATGATGTCGTCGTGCACGCCGCCGGTTTCGTTGCAGGCGAGGGAATAGCGGCACTGGCCGGGCTGCATGTCGGAGATGCGGCGCGAGCAGACGCGCTCCAGCAGGCGGCGGGCGTGGCGGCCGGTGATCTTGACGCGGCCCATGTGGGAGACATCAAAGAGGCCGCCGGAGGTGCGGACCTGCTCGTGCTCCTTCAAGAGACCGCCGCTGCCGTCGGCACCTTTGTAGACGAGGGGCATGTGCCAACCGGCGAAGTCGACCATGGTGGCGTGGTGGTCGAGGTGGAACTGGTGGAGGGCGGTTTTGAGCATGGTGGGGATGTCGGATGTGGGATGGGAGATGTCGGATGTGGGAACTGCGAGGCATAATAGCGGGCGGGGATTTGTCCCAAGTGTTGGGGGAATCGGCCGCGCGCCGTTGCCCGGGTTTGCGGCCGGGCCTCTGTTACTTGGCGCGGCCTTCCCAGGACCAGTTGAGCGAGGGATCCATGGCGCTGATGCCGATGGTGCGGAGGAGTTTTTTGGCGAGTTTGTCCATGGCGGCGCGCTCGCGGACGGTGCGGACTTCGAGTTCGAGGTCTTTGGCGGCGGCGTCTTTGCTTGGGGCGCTCGCGGAGGCGGGAATGTTCTCTTCGAGCTTGACGATCGCGAAGCCGGGTTGGTTGGGGGTGTCGGAAGTGCCGCCCCAGGTGACTCCCAATGGTTCGCTGATTGCGCCGGGTTGGATGCTGAGCAAGGTCTTGCGGACGGCGACGGGGTAGGAGGTGTCCGTGAGAGAGAAGGGATCGAGGAGGCCGCCGCGGGCGGCGGAGGGATCGAGGGAGACTTCGCCGGCGACTTCAGCGAAGGGGGTGCCCGCCTTGAGTTTCGCCGCGGCGGCGGTGGCGGCTTCCTGGGTGTTGACGAGGATCAACCGAGCGCGGACGCGTGCGCCGTACTTGAGTTCGTAGGCGGTAGCGATGTCATCATCGGTGATGGAGATGGGGACGTCACCGACACCCGTGCGGACCATGGCGCGGAGGGCGGCGTTGCGTTCGAGAAGACCCTTGAAGCGAAGCTCGCCGAGGCCGCGGGTGCGACGGACTTTGGCGAGAAGACCCTCGCCTTCGCTCGACGGAGCGCGGGCGGCCTTGGCGAGCATGTCGGTGAGGAGGGATCGCTCGGAGGCGATCTGGTCGCGGGTGATGGCGATGCTGCGCTTGGTGCATTCCTCTTTGAGGACCTGACCGAGGGCATATTCCTCGAGAATCTGGCCACCGGAGGATTCGGCGAGGAGGGGGGCGAGTTCGGACCAACCGATGGTGCGCTCGCCGATGACGGCGACGGGGCGTTCGGCGGGGGACTTGACGGGCTGCGCGGGCGCGGTGGCGAGAAGCGGTACCGCAAGAAGGGCGAAACCCGCGGCGGCGGCGAGCGAACGTGCAGAGAGGAGAGTCATGAGGAAGGATACGACGAGTGCGACGGGATGCACGTATCGTGGTATATAGAGCGGGAAGCACGCTGGAGCGACTGTGAACACCGACCCAACCACGCCCATCCCCCCCACTTCGATGATGCCGCCGCCACTGCCGGATGCGGAGGGAGCTACGCCGCGGCGGAGCGGGATGTTGTGCCCGTATTGCGGGAACTACTCAGGGAGCAAGAAGGAGTGCGATAAGTGCAAGGGGCTGTTTGAGCCGCTCTCGCGGCAGGCCTCGCAGAACGGGATGGGGCCTTGGTTCATTCGCGATGAAGGGAACCCGTTTCGGCCGGGATGCTCATATGCAACGATGCGGATGCTGGTGAGCCGGAAGCGGATCGTGGCGGAGTCGGTGCTGCGCGGGCCATCGACGCGGCAGTTCTGGACGTTCGCGAAGAACACGCCGGGGATCGCGCATCTGCTGGGGGAGTGCCACGCGTGCCACAAGTCGGCGATCGCGGAGGCGACGCACTGTCCGCATTGCAACGCGAGCTTTAGCGTGGAGGAGGATCGGCAGTATCTGGGGCTGGCGGAAGTGCGGGTGATACCGGGGCAAGCGATGCCGGAGACGCCGCGGGCGGCGGTTCGCGCGGCTCCGGTAACGAGCGCGGCGGCCGCGCCGATGAACGAAGAGGCGCGGAGCCGCGCGGTGTTCGCTTCGGATACGAACGCGATTCCGCTGGATGCGGAGGGGACGGAAGATGCGTATGTCGCGCCGACGGCGTATGAGCCGATTCGGAATCCGGCGCGGCCGGTGCGCGAGGCCGCGCCGATGTCGGAGCGACAGATCGATGATCTGCTGCGGCGGAGCGGCGCGGGGGATCGGGTGAAGCGGAGCACGACGATCGTGGCGGTGCTGGTGATGCTCGCGCTGCTGGCGGTGGTGCTGATGATTGTGCTTGCGGTGGTGATTTATGCGGGGGCGGCGAAGAACGCGGCAAATGCGGGTGGAAACGGCGCTGGGGCCAGCGGCACTCCGACGCCCGCAGCGGCGCCGAGCGTGCCCGCCAGCCCGGCGAAAGCACCGGGGAAGTGATCGCGCCGGGTGCGCGGCGGATTCCTATTGTTTGGCGTTCACCTGCACCCGCATCCGGAGCGCGAATCATGTCAACAGTCGTCGCCCATTCTGCACATGCTTCCACTGCCAAAGTCACGCCCGCACCGGGGCAGCGGCTGTGGAACTACTCGGCGGGTCCGGGGATGATGCCTGACGAGGTGCTGCGGCAGATTCAGGAAGAGGTGTGGGATTGCCGCAACTCGGGCGTGGGGATTCTGGAGCACAGCCATCGCGGGCCGGTGTATGACAAGATTCTGGCGGAGGCGTTCGCGGACTGCCGCGCGGTGGGGGACATTCCGGCATCGCACCAGATCCTGTTCATGACGGGCGGCTCGACGAGCCAGAACTACATGGTGCCGATGAACCTGATGCCCGCGGACAAGAGCGGGACGGCGGATTACTTGAACACGGGGCACTGGGCGCAGCAATCGATTGACCACGCGAAGATCTTCGGGACGATCCACGAGGCGGGGTCATCCAAGAAAGAGAACTACACATGGCTGCCGACGGCGGCGGAGACGAAGTACTCTGCGAAGCCGGCGTATGTGCATTACACCTCGAACAACACGATCTACGGAACGCAATACGCGCCGGGGGCCGAGCCGACGCCGCCGAGCGGTGTGCCGCTGGTGAGCGACATGTGCTCGGACATCTTCTCGCGGCCGTTTGATGTGTCGAAGTACGGGCTGATCTACGCGAGCGCGCAGAAGAACGTCGGCGCGGCGGGAGCGACGCTGGTGATCGTGCGCGATGATGTGATCAAGCAAGGTCGGAAGGACATTCCGGCGATGCTGCAGTACCGGACGTTCGCGGATGCGGAATCGCGGCCGAACACGCCGCCGGTGTTTCCGATCTACACGATGGCGCTCATGTTCAAGTGGATCAAGAAGAACGGCGGCACGGCCCACTTCGACACCTTCAATAAGGAGAAGGCGAAGATCGTGTATGACGTGCTGGATAAGTCGTCGTTCTACAAGGGGCACGCGCGGAAGCAGGATCGGTCGCTGATGAACATCACGTTCAAGTGTCCGACGGGCGCGCTGGATGATGCGTTCTGCATGGAGGCGGGGAAGCAGGGGCTGGACTGCCTGAAGGGGCATCGGACGGCGGGCGGCATGCGGGCGTCGCTGTACAACGCGATGCCGAAGGCGGGGGCGAAGGCGCTGGCGGAGTTCATGGTGGAGTTTGAGCGGACGAAGGGATGAGAGAGTCCACCGCGGAGGGCCGCGGAGTTCACTGAGAGCAACGGGATTCAAACGGGAATCGCTCGCCTCGTGACGAACCGGCTCATCTGGGCGAGTGTTTCTATCGCCCTCGCGATTTGGGCTTCGCGTGGTTGGCATCCGTGGCGGAGTCGCTTGCCGTGGATTCGCTCTGGCCGATGACTTCGCCGATGACGACCATGAGCGAGAGCGAGCCGCGGGAGGTATCCACGCCGGGGAGAAGATCCTCGTTCAGCGTCGCGAGCAGATCGGGGATCTGCTCTTCGGTCCAGCCCGCGCCTTCATCGAGCACGACCAAGCCGACGACGCGGCCGTCCATGGGATAGTGGAGGTCGGCAGTCGCGACGGCGCGCGGGCCGCGCAGGGCGACGAAGCGTTCGCTTGAGGTGGTACGGAGGGCTCGCTTCCAGCGGATCATGGGGGCAAGATACAGGGTGTGGGTGTGGGGTGCAAGGGGGTGTGGGTGGGGTGTGGGCGGATGAGCGATATTCGCTGGGGAATGCAAGAAAAACGCCGCGTCGGGGGGCCGACGCGGCGGGGGGTGGTTGACTTGCGGGGATTCGGGCCGCGGCGGCCCGAGCCCATCCGAACATGGGCCGGGAAGCCCATGCCACTTTTTACTTGATGCCGTCTTTTTCAGCCATGAGCTTGAACATGTCCACGCAGCGGGCGGCGTACCCGGCCTCGTTGTCGTACCAGCTGACGACCTTGAAGAAGCGGTCGTTGAGCTGGATGCCGGCCTTGGCGTCAAAGATGCTGCTGCGGCGGTCGCCGATGAAGTCGCTGGAGACGACTTCCTCATCGGTGTAGCCGAGCACGCCCTTCATCGCGCCCTCGCTGGCCTTCTTCATCGCGGCGTTGATGGCTTCGAGAGAAGTCGGTTTGGAGGAGCGGAAGGTGAGATCGACGGCGGAGACATCGGCGGTGGGGACTCGGAAGGACATACCGGTGAGCTTGCCCTTGACGGCGGGGATGACCAGGGCGCAGGCCTTGGCCGCGCCGGTGGAGGCGGGAATGATGTTCATGTAGGCATTGCGGCCGCCGCGCCAGTCCTTCTTGGAGGGGCCATCTTGCGTGGGCTGGGTGGCGGTGACGGCGTGGATCGTCGTCATAAGGCCCTCTTCGAGGCCGAACTCATCGTTGATGACCTTGGTGATCGGGGCGAGGCAGTTGGTCGTGCAGCTCGCGTTGGAGATGACGGTGTGCTTGGCGGGGTCGTACTGGCCGCAGTTCACCTTGTGCACGAAGGTGGGAACCTGCGCGGGCTCGCTCTTGGTGGGGGCGGAGATCATGACGCGCTTCGCGCCGCTGCCGCTGATGTGCTTGGATGCGCCTTCGAGATCGGTGAAGAGGCCGGTGGACTCGAGGACGTACTGCACGCCGAGGTCTTTCCACGGAAGTTTGCCGGGATCGCGCTCGGCGGTGGTCTTGGTGACGCGGCCGTTGACGGTGAAGGAAGTCTCCGTCGCGCTCACGACGGCTGGCTCGCCGTGGAAGCGGAGCATGCCGTGCATGGTGTCGTGGCGGAGGAGATACGCGAGATTGTCGGCGGGGACGAGGTCGTTGACGCCGACGACCTCGATGCCGTGATCCAGGCCGATGCGATAGACGAGGCGACCGATGCGACCGAAACCGTTGATACCGATGCGAATGGGCATGGGAAATGTCCTGAGAGGGGTGCGAATCAACAGGATAGGCGGGCATGGTTTGCGGATGGGGTGAAGCCGCGTGCGGGGGTGTGCGCCCCCCACCGTCGACCCTCGCAGACTCAATGCTCGTCAAGGATTCGTACGTTGCGGCGTTCCTTCAGGAGGAACGTGCCGACGATGAGTGTCAGGACGCAGACCGCCATCGGGTACCAGAGTCCTGCGAGCGCGTTGCCGGTGCGTTCGATGAGCAACTGGCCGATGAAGGGGACCATGCCGCCGAAGACGCCGTTGCCGATGTGGTATGGGAGAGACATCGAGGTGTAGCGGATGCGTGTGGGGAAGAGTTCCACGAGGAAGGCGGCAATGGGGCCGTAGACCATGGTGACGTAGATCACTTGGATCCAGATCAATAGGGTGAGTTGGATCGCGGGTACGCTGGTGAGCGAGGCGAAGCGGATGGATTTTTTCTCGGTTGCACTCTCGGTGCCGTCGGCGGCCGTTGTCCGCGTGATGGTGACGGTGTTGACCGTCCCGTCCTGGTAGGTGCGTGATTCCTTGGTGGTGGTTGTGAAGCTCTTTCCATCGGGAGCGGGCGCTGCGACGGCGTTGCCGATCGCTTTGACGCTGCCGGGTGCGAGTTGGAATCGCGCGGGGTCGTTCACGTTTCCGACGGCGATCATGGTCTTGTAGATTGGGTAGTACGTCACGAGCGCGAGCAGGCATCCGGCGAGCATGATGTGTTTGCGGCCGATGCGATCCGAGAGTGCGCCCATCACGATGAAGAAGGGCGTGGCGGCGACGAGCGCGATGCCCATGATGTACTCGGCCTGCGTGGCCTCGACGCCGATGGTCAGCTTGAGGAAGTTCATGGCGTAGAACTGGCCGGTGTACCAGACTACGCCCTGGCCCGCCGTCGCGCCGAAGAGCGCGAGGAGGACCAGCTTGCGGTTTTCGGGATTGCCGAGAGACTCCTTGATCGGGTTCTTCGAGCCTTTGCCGGTGGCCTTCATGCGAACGAAGAGCGGGGACTCGCGCATGCGGCGGCGGACGTAGTAGGAAAAGACGACGAGCAGGAGTGAGATCCAGAAGGGGATGCGCCAGCCCCAGGCATTGAACTGCTCGGGAGTGAGACACGCGCGGCAGGAGAGGATGACGGCGAGGGAGATGAAGAGGCCGAGGGTCGCGGTGGTCTGAATCCAGCTGGTCCAGTAGCCGCGTTGGCCGTCGGGGCAGTGCTCGGCGACGTAGGTGGCCGCGCCGCCGTATTCGCCGCCGAGGGCGAGGCCCTGGCAGAGTCGAAGGACAATGAGCAGCACGGGCGCGGCCCAACCGATGGTGGCGAAGCCGGGGAGGATGCCGATGAGAAAGGTCGCGCCGCCCATGAGCAGCAGCGTGAGCATGAAGGTGTACTTGCGGCCGATGAGATCGCCGAGATGGCCGAAGAGCATCGCGCCGAACGGGCGGACGACGAAGCCGATGGCGAAGGTCGCGAGGATGGAGAGGATGCCGGTGGCGCCGGTGCCCTTGGGGAAGAAGGCATCCGAGAGCGTGACGGCGAGGGCGCCGAAGATGTAGAAGTCATACCACTCGATCAGCGTTCCGGCCGAAGAGGCGCTGATGATGGTCCACAAGCTTTGCTTGGAGAGCGCGGGGGCGGGTGGGGCGGATGTTGATGCGGGATCGGCGGGCACGCGTGCTCCTGTTGGTCGATGCGGAGCGCGGAGAATAGCGATATCCGCGGGATTCGGCGGAGGACCGCCTCATCCCGGGCGTGTGGCCGGAGCGAGTTCCCAGACAACTTCGCCGCCGACGACGGTGGTGGTCGCGCGGCCTTTGACTTTCCAGCCGTCGAAGGGGGTGTTGCGGCTGAGGGATTTGGTGTCGTTGGCGTCGATCGTCCACTCAAGAGATGGGTCGATGATGGTGATGTCGGCGGGGGCGGTGATGTGGAGGCGGCCGAGGTCCATGCCGGGCTCACGATGAGGTGCGTGCGTAGCGCCGACCGTGGCGCTGAGGCCGCAGAGTTTGGCGGGCTCGATGGTGAGCATCGCGATCAATCGCGGCCAGTCGATCACGCCGGGGTCGATGAGTGCCTTGATGTAGAGCGCAAGCGCGGTTTCGATTCCGACGATGCCGAAGGGGGCAGACTCGAAATCGAGGGCTTTGCGATCGGCGGTGTGCGGCGCGTGGTCGGTGGCGAGCATGGTGATCGTGCCGTCGGCGATGCCTTCGAGGATGGCGTTGATGTCAGACTGCTCGCGGAGCGGGGGGTTCATCTTGGCGGCCGTCCAGTAGCCGCCGTGGGAGTCGATCGCTTCGTGCGTGAGCAGGAGATGGTGCGGGGAGACTTCCGCGCTCACGACGTTGCCATGGGCCGCGCGGGCGCGGCGAATGATGTCCACCGTGCCCCCGCTGGAAAGGTGCTGGACGTGGTAGCGGCAACCGATGGAACGGTTGAGCATGACATCACGCTCGACGATCATCTCCTCCGCGACGCGCGGCCAGCCGCCGAGGCCGAGGCGTGTGCTCACGCTTCCGGCGTGCATGCTGGCGCCGCGGGTGAGCGAGGCCTCCTGGCAGTGCTGCATGAGCGAGAGACCGGTGGGCTTGATGTACGTCAGGGCTTTGGACATTAGGCCGGGTGAATGGACGCAGTCGCCATCGTCGGTGAAGCCGACGGCGCCGGCGCGGGCCATGAGCATGATCTGGGCGAGCTCTTCACCTTTGCGGCCTTTGGTGACGGCGCCGACGGGAAACACTCGCGACCCACCGCCGCGCGGGCCGGCCTCGCGCTCGGCGGTGGTGTGAACATATTCGACCATCGCGTCGTCGTCGATGGCGGGGGTGGTGTTGGGCATGCAGCAGACGGTGGTGAAGCCGCCCGCGGCGGCGGCGGCCGCGCCGGTGCGGATGGTCTCGGCCTCTTCCATGCCCGGCTCGCGGAGATGGACGTGGGGGTCGATGAGGCCGGGGGTGACGATGCAGCCGCCGGCGTCGATGACGCGATCGGCGCGGTTGCGATCAAGGCCCTTGCCGATGGCGGCGATAAGGCCATCGGCGATGGCGATGTCGGTGATCTGGTCGAGGCCGCTGGCGGGGTCGATGACGCGGCCGTTTGCGATGAGGAGTGTGGACATCGCGGCGATGGTAGCAGGGGGAGAAAAGACAACGCCCGCCTCAAGAGAGGCGGGCGTTGACGAAGAAACTTCAGATCGTCTGAAACCGAAGGACCGGAATCAGATCAGTCGCGCCAGCGGTTGGCGAAGGTGACGTCGGTCGCCGTCGGGGTGTGGTACGCACGCAGGTAAGCGTTGGTGCCAGCGTTGACGGTCTGGCCGGTGTCGCCACCCGCCTGGTTGCTCTCGTTGACGAAGAGGCAGTCGGGGACGGTCAGGCCGGTGCCGGTGCCCGTCTTGGTGTAGGTGATCTGGTCGGGATTCGGCTTGGTCTCGAAGTTGACGTGGTTGTCGTTGTAGCCGATGTTGCCTTCCCAGGTGTTACGACCACCGTGGATGAGCAGCGTGGGGGAGTCGGTGCCGCCGGCGTTGGTGCCGGTGATCAGAGTCCAACGGTTGGAGGTCGGGGCGATGCCCGAGTCGCTGGCGATGTAGGTCGGGCCGCGGTTGCCGAAGACGGCTTCCGTGGAGTTGTACGTGTCGGACCACTGGCTGCGGCGCTTGCCGAACGGGATCGTGTGGCCGTAGGACTGGTTGCCGATGTTGGCGGTGCCGGAGGCCATGAGGAACTCGGAGGCGCCGTTGTAACCGGTCGCGCCAGCGGCGGGAACGCCGTGGAACTTGGGGTCCCACAGAGCGTTCGCGGGGGTCGGGGCGCCCGTGGGGTTGGTGTACTCGTAGTTGTCGTAGCGCTGCACGTTGCCGGTGTTGGCCTCAGCGGGGGAGATGCAGATTTCCGGGGAGATGTTGCCGTTCTGGATCAGGACGGACATCATGTTGCCGGTCGTGTTCTTGGGCTCCCAAGAGGTGGCCGAACCCTGGTTGGTGGTGTTCGTGGTGGGGTCGATCTGGCTGGGGAGGGGATAGGACGACTGGTTGTTGGAGGCCCAGACCACGAGGGCCTGAACGATGCCGCGAACCTGGGTGGAGTCCTTCAGCTGGCGAGCGGAGGCGCGGGCCTTGCCGAGGGCGGGCAGCAGGATGCCGACCAGGAGGGCGATGATCGCGATGACCACCAGGAGTTCGATCAGCGTAAATGCACGATTCTTCTTCATGGGTAACTCGCTCCGAAAAAGGGGAACAGGAAACGGTTGGTTTCGCCACTGGGCACGCTGAGAGGCACTCCGAAGAGCGGCACTCTTCCACAGGCACAGGGCACGGGGAATCACAAACACTCGAACGCGGACTTGCGCTCGCACCACCCGCTTGAGGAGCGAGAGGGTCGAGAGCATACCAAACTACTGTCAGCGGAGTGGACGGACGCCCCAAGTTGGGAACGGACGCCATGCCGCACACCCGACGAGACCCGCAACAAGACCCGGGTTCATCACGGACGCTGGCGAGCATGGGCGGGGCCAGTTGCCGACACAACGCGATTCCTGTGAGGGAACCCGCAGGTGGGAAACGGGCACCGGGGACCGAGCCGCGGCGTCCTACCAGATTGTCGGGGGTGCATGTGGCCCTCTTCGCACATGATGCGGGCGATCGAACGATCGCATGAGGACATTTCGAGGCAGGAAATTCGAAGCGGGACCGAGACGCACACCCAAAATTCGTACGCGCGTACCGAGACAAGATACACGATTCCATACGGGTGTCAATAGGGGTGGTTGCAGGAGGGTCGGTGAAGTTTATTTTTTGTGGAGAGATTGGCGGAAAGGTGCAATGGGAAAGGAGGGGACCCGTTGTGGGGGGATATGGGAAGGGAGAGGTACACACCCCCTCCGTCGCACGCTGCGCTTGCGACACCTCCCCCGCTAGAGCGGGGGAGGATGGGGGGGAAGTCGCTATTGTGGGGGAATGAGCACCGCCGCCGCCCGGCCGGACCCAGAACAGCCCTTGGCCACCTTGGGGCTGACCCTCCCCACTCCTTATGCCCCGGTGGCGTCGTATGTGCCGACGCGGCGTGTGGGGAATCTGCTGTACATCGCGGGGCAGATCCCGATGCGGGAGGGGAAGGTGATGGTGACCGGGCTCGTCGGGCGGGAGGTTTCGATGGAGGTGGCGCGGGAGTGTGCGCGACAGTGCACGCTGAACGGGCTGGCGGCGGCGAAGGGGGCGATCGGATCGCTGGGGAAGATCAAGCAGGTGGTGCGGGTCGGATGCTTCGTTGCGTGCGAAGCGGGGTTTGTGGATCATCCGAAGGTGGCGAACGGCGCGAGCGAGTTGCTCGTGGAGATCTTCGGGGAAAGCGGGCGGCACGCGCGGGCGGCGGTGGGAAGCAGTTCGCTGCCGCTGGGGGTGCCGGTGGAGGTGGAGTTTTTGTTTGAGGTGGAGTGAGACGAGATCTGAAATTTCAAGTTTGAAACTCGGCACTCGGCACTCGGCACTCGGGCAGAATTTTTGGAGCTGCACATCGCTGGGGACGCAACTGACAATCCGTTTGTTTCTCGCGGCGGGCTGAAGCTGCGGCATGCGCTTGAGGCGTTTGGGGTGGATGTCGGGGGGATGCGGTGCGCGGACTTTGGGTGCAATGTGGGTGGGTTTACGGATTGTCTCTTGCAGCGTGGGGCGGCGCATGTGATTGCGCTGGATACGGGGTATGGAACGCTGGCGTGGAAGTTGCGCCAGAATGCGCGGGTGAAAGTACGGGAACGCGAGAATGCGCTGCACGCGGCGGTGCCGGGTGAGGCAGATCGCGTGGACCTGGTGGTGATTGATATGGGGTGGACGCCGCAGCGATTGTGCGTGCCGGTCGCGGTGAAGTGGCTGAAGCCGGCTGGGCGGATCATCACGCTTGTGAAGCCGCACTATGAGGTTGTGGGCACGGAAAAGTCGCTGCTGCGCGAGGGGGTGCTGAGCGAGGAGGATGGGGAGCGGGTGGCGCGGCGGACGATTGAGGCGATGAGTGGGATGGGCGTGCGCGTGCTCGGGGATATAGAGAGCCCGATCGTTGGGGGGAAGACGAAGGGGAACGTGGTGGGGAATCGAGAGTGGCTGGTGATGGTGGAGGCCGGTTAGGCGAAGCTGTCGCGGTGAAGCTAGCGGCTTGGTTGCAACATCACGGGCAGCAAGCTGCCCGTGCCACCCGGAAATCGGGTGCCACACGAATGTCACGCGAGAATCAGGAGGATCGCGGCGTGACGCCCTTGGGCTCTGATTGGGCGATCATGCCTTGCGGGTCGGATTCGCCCTTCCAGTTTTCCACCTTGGGGCGGAGGGTGATCCAGACTTTTTCGAGCAGCTCGCGGGTGCCCTGGCCGGTGGCGGCGCTGATGGCGAGGAGGGGTTCGGAGTGGCCGAGCTTGAGGGACTTGCGGAACTTGCCGATGGCCTTGGCGGCATCGTCTTCATCCAGCACATCGATCTTGTTCAGCACGATGATCTCGGGCTTCTCAGCCAGGATGGTGGAGTAGCGGGCGAGTTCCTATGTCCACGAGGTGAACGAGGATTTTGGTGCGCTCGATGTGGCGGAGGAACTCGTGGCCGAGGCCGGCGCCTTCGGCCGCGCCTTCGATGAGGCCGGGAATGTCGGCGAAGACGAGGCGTCGCTTGCCATCGAGCACGGCGATGCCAAGCTGGGGCTGGAGCGTGGTGAAGGGGTAGTTCGCGATCTTGGGCTTGGCATCCGAGATGGAACTCAGGAGCGTGCTCTTGCCGGCATTGGGGAGGCCGACGATGCCGACATCGGCGATGAGCTTGAGCTCGAGCTTGAGCCGGACCTGCGCGCCGATCTCGCCGGGCTGGGCGTTCTTGGGGGCTTGGTTGGTCGGGGACTTGTAGTGCTCGTTGCCAAAGCCGCCCTTGCCGCCCTTGGCGATGACGAACTGCATTCCGGCGGGGCTCATGTCGACGATAAGGTCGCCGGTTTCCTTGTTGTACACGAGCGTGCCGGGGGGAACGCGGACGACCATGTCCTCGCCGGCGAGGCCATATTGCTGCTTGCCGCGGCCGGGTTCGCCATTGGGGGCGGCCCAGTGGTGCTGGCCGCTGAAGTCGAAGAGCGTGT
This sequence comes from Phycisphaerales bacterium, assembly GCA_044222255.1. Taxonomy (GTDB): domain Bacteria; phylum Planctomycetota; class Phycisphaerae; order Phycisphaerales; family UBA1924; genus UBA4658. The sequence goes on along the minus strand of JBGANP010000032.1, from coordinate 19,728 downwards.
TGACGTTTTCGTCGGCGAAGAAGATGACATCGCCGCCGCGGCCGCCGTCGCCGCCTTTGGGGCCGCCCTTGGGGATGTACTTCTCGCGCCGGAACGAGATGCAGCCGTTGCCGCCGTTTCCGCCTTTGACCGTGATTTCAGCTTCGTCGATGAACACGGGGAAGGGTAGGGACGGAAAACACATCGCACATGGCACATGGCCACATTGCACAGCAAATCCAAGGCATTGCCCTGAATGTGCCATGTGGTGATGTGCTATTTGCTCTGTTCTCAGGCCGCGGCGCGGTAGCGGCCGGTGGCGAACTGGCGGAGGAGGCGTTCGCGGTCGCCGACGCGGGCGAAGGAGCTGAAGATGGCGGCCATCTTGTACGGGCCGGGCTCATCCTCGTCTTCCAGCCAGACGACGTTGGCTGTGACGAGGACGGTGCGGTTGGATTCGAGATCGTGCTCGGAGAGATTCGGGAGCGTGATACGCATCTGCACGGTGGAGCCGGGGGCGATGGGCTGCTCGGCCTCGAAGCGGATGCCTCCTTCGGAGATGTCGTAGGCGTGGCCCTCGTTGGTGAGCGCGTTGTGCTCACCCACTTCGCCGATGGCCAGGGGCGTGTACATGGGTTCGAGTTGGAAGCGCGGATAGGTGCGGCGGTCGGTGATGGAGGGTTGCACGCGCGAAGCTCCGGGTGGGCGGCGCGAACGCGTGGATGCGATCGCGGCCGACGAGGAGCTATCGGCCCCGGACCGCGAGCGCTTGAAGATGGAGGCGCGGGGGCGCGGGGGACCGCCCGGGATTGGGGGTTGAGTTATATGAGTATTGCGAACAGGGGCCGAGTAGGCAATGGGCAATGGGCAATGGGCAATGGGCAATGGGAATTGTGTCGGCGCGGCAACTGTGGGAGTTCTTCGCGGACGGACTCGCGATGAGCGTGGCGGGTTCGGGGGCTCAATCACTCGGGCTTGGGGGCTTCGACGAACTCGACACCGAGGCGGCGGACGCGCATGTTCATGCGGCGCTCGACCTCTTCGATCAGCTCGCGCGGGATGTGGGAGAGCACGCGGCGGCTGAGATCTTCGGGGAGATCTCGCATCGAGCCGTCAGACATGACGATGTGGGCGTGGTTGGAAATATCGGCGTCGTAGCGGAACGCGGCGGAAGAGCCGCCGCAGGTCGGGGCGATGCGGCGAGCGAGGCCGTGCTTGGTGAACGCGTCGAGGGCGTTATAGACGGTGGCGAGGGAGATGCCGCCGGCGTCGTTGATGCGGCTGACGACGTTGTGGAGTTCCTCGGCGGTGGGGTGGACCTTACTGGCCATCAGCGAGGAGTAGATGCACTCACGCTGCGAGGTGCAGCGAAGGCCGTGGCTCACGAGCAGGTCGCGGATGGCTTCGGTCGTCATCATCTCGCAATTATTCGCATAAGACCGGGAGCAAGCTAATCGACCGCAATCGATCAGTGCCGGGCGGTTTCAGGGCGTTTGGGGCGAGCCCTCGGGGCGAAAGACCATGCGGCGGTGGGGCACGCCGGCCTCGTCGAAGACGTCGGAGTCGAAGGTCCAGCCCAGGGACTGATAGAAGCCGTAGGCGGTGTCGCGGGCGTGGCAGTAGATCTCGGTGAGACCGAGGTTGCCGAAGGCGCGCTGTTCGATGGCGACGACCAGGCGCGTGCCGATGCCCTCGCCCTGACGCTGCTTATCGACGGCCATCTGCATGAGCTTGCCGACGCCGGGTTTGGGGTAGTTCGGCAGGAGCAGGGCGGTGCCAACGACGCGCGGGCCGGCGGGGTGGTCGAAGATCGCGACGAAGTGGTCGAAGTTCTCTTCTTTCGCGCCGCCCTCGGGGAACATGGCACGGAACTTCGGGCAGTCCAGACCGATGGGGCCGAGGAGGACATCCTCGCGCAGAGCGGCTTCCTGCGCGTGCAGGGCGTCGGAGACCATGATGCGGCGGACGTTGATCATGCGGAGCGGAGAGGGTACACGATTTTGGGGTTGGAGGGTAGAGGGGGAAGAGCACATGGAGGAGTCAAGGGGTGGAGGAGTTGATGAGAAGGGAACGGGCGCGATCGGTGGGGGAGAGCACACATATTGTCTGGGAATGGGTGATTTGGAGCAACGTGGTGCGGGGTTGCTGTGTGAGCGGTGCGGGTATCCGCTGGGTGGGCTGGAGGAGGGTGGGGTGTGCCCGGAGTGTGGGCTGGCGATGGCGGAGTCGCTGCCGGAGCGGCGGGCGGGGACGGCTTGGCAGCGTGGGCCTTCGGTGAGATCGTTGGCGGCGACGGCGTGGGGGACTGTGGTGCGGCCGCGGGTGGTGTTTCGGGAGTTGCGGTTGCGGATGGATCGCGCATCGCGGTGTCTGCTGGCGTTCTACTTGTTGCTGGCGACGGTGGTGCCGGTGGGGATGTGGATCGGGTTTGGTGCGCGGTTCGATCGAGGGATGTCGCTGTGGTATGTGCGATCAACGACGACGATGGGCGGGCTCGCGGCGGACACGGATGCATTCAGCGTGCCGCGGTCGAGTAGGGCGGTCGTGATTGGGGCGATCGCGCTTCCGGCGCTACTGGTGACCCTGACGTGGATCGAGACGCTGGGGGTACGGTTCTTCGGAAGGCGGCGCGGGTGGCGGGTGACCAAGCCGATCGCTTGGACGGTTTGCTCGCACGCTGCGATCGGGTGGGCGATTGGGGGTGTGGTGCATGCGCTCTCGCCGTGGGTGGTCATGTGGCTGCGGCCGGTGTACGACCTGTTTCCGCCCGCGACGGGCGTGCGGATCGCCGTGGAACTGGCGACGTGGGCGCCGATCGCAGCGATTTTCATCGGGATGCTGGCGTTTGAATCGCTTGTGTATGCGGGGATTCGTGCGTGCCGATACGCGAATAAGCCGCGAGCGGACTAACATGGCCGCTCTCGCACGGTCCTCGCTCACATCCGAGCGTTTTCATCCGCACAACTGACGCAACGGAGTCGCGTCGTGTCTCCCCCCCCCACTGCCGATTCGCGGGCATCGACGCCCGGCGGATCGGCCTCAACAAACGTTTCGCCCGAGCCGAACGTGGCGCCCGGGGATGACCTCGGACCGGCGCCTAATGATGGCGCGGTCGCCGCTGCGCCAAAGCGGGGAATCTGGGTGGGCGTGCTGCAACACCGACACTTCCGGAACATCCTGTTCGCGCAGGTCTTCTCGAACATCGGAACGTGGACGGAGATGTTTGCGATTCAGATGTATGTCGCTCAGAAGACGGGGCATCTGGATGACCAGGGAATCCTGGGCGTTTGTCAGTTGCTGCCAATTTTCTTCCTGGGCATCTTCGGCGGGCTGGCGGCGGACAGGATGAATCGGCGCACGCTGCTGGTAGTGACGCAGCTCATGGCCGGGGTGGTGGCGATCGGCGTTGCACTGGTTGTGTCGCACAAGTTTGAGGATGCGAGAGCGTCGATCCATTGGCTGTTTCTGCTGGGCGTACTGAACGGATGCGTGATGGCGTTCAACTTTCCGGCGTGGCAGGTGCTCACGCCGCGGTTGGTGCCGCGGCAAGACCTGGGAAGAGCGATCACGCTCAACGG
>JBGANP010000032.1:0-16128 GCA_044222255.1 Phycisphaerales bacterium | reverse complement strand
AATTCAGTTCAACGCCGCTCGCGTGCTCGGGCCCGCGATCGCCGGGCTGGTACTCGCGCGATGGGGAGCGCCTCCGCTGCTGTGGTTCAACGCCGCAACGTTTCTGCTGATGGCGGCGGTGGTCATGACGACTCCGAACGATCCTGCGCCGAACCAGACGGAGGGTGGCACGCTGATTCGGATCCGAGAGGCGTGGACGTTTCTGACACGCAATCGCGGACCGCGGGCTGTGTTCCTGGCGCAGTTCTCTCTGTGCATGCTGGCGGCGCCGATGGTGCGAATGCTGAGCAACTTTGTCATCGATGTATACGGGCTGGGAGAGGCAGACATTGAGGCGGCGCGGAAATCAGCGTCGGTTCTGGGGGCGAGCGTTTCGCAGGAAACGGCGCAGCATCTGGCCGCGGAGGCGGCGGGCGGGACGATTCTGGCGGTGCAGGGCGTGGGCGCCGTGCTGGGCGGGCTGTGTCTGCGGTTCGTGCCCAAGTGGTATCCGAAACATCACTTCATCCCACTCTCTGTTGCAGGACTGGGACTGAGCATTACCGCGTTCGGGCTGACGCGCTCGCTGTGGACGGGGTACATCGCGATGGGCGTGTGCGGCTGGTTCTGGATGTGGGCGTTCAACCAAAGCTGGGCCGCGCTGCAAGTTCTGACACCGGATCGCCTGCGCGGGCTGGTGATGAGCGTGACGAACGTGGCTGTGTTCGGGGCGATGGCCGCAGGCGCGCTGATCGCGGGCTTCGGCGGGGAGCAGCTCAAGCACCGCGGCATTCTCGATGCGGCCCAAGCCACGCAAGCGTCGATCCTGATGCTGAGCATTCCGCTCGCTTGCGCGGGCGTGGTCATGATGGTCTTCCGGACACCCGAGGTGGACGACATGCCGCGGCTGCCGACCGACGCAAAGGTCGCGCGGAGCATCTTCCACGCGATCACGGCGAAGGAGCACTGGCCCAGCCGCAACGGCGTGCAGCGGCCGCGCGACACGGTGGAGGCGATTCAGGAGCAGGAGCCGATCTGATCGTCGGGATCACGCCGCCTTTGCGGCGGGCGCTTCGTGCGGAGAACATGCCGCGGGCACGGGTGAGTTTGGAGCGGATGCGCCGGGCTCTCCGCGGTTTGCAGGCGCGGCGGAAACTGTCGTGGGCTCGGTGCCCAGATGATCCATGAGCAGTGCGGCGGCCGCGCGGATGGCCTCGGCGGTGGCGTGTTCGCGGCTGAGCTTGGAGACGGCCGCGGCCCGCGTGACGGCCTGCGACCACCAATCAGCCACAGGCGGAGCGTCCCCGACGCCGGCACCGCTGCCCAGATACTTCTCGGGATCAATTTCGGCGTCGAGCTTGGTGCCGACGGCATGGACCTGTCCGCTGACGTGGGCGCAGCGGACGACCTCGCCCTTGATCGTGAAAGGCTCGCCGTCGAACGTCAGCCCCGTGTATGAGCATCGAGTGCCGGGATAGACAAAGGAGCGATGGAAGAAACCGACACCGCCGCGAGAGAGATCCCACGGGTAGATTCGGAAGTACGCCGTCGAACCGCCGGGAGAATCCATGGTGAGAAGAACGGAGAAGTTCCCCTCGATGATGATGCGAGGGCTTTTTCGCCGGTCGGCGAGCCCGCTCTTTTTCATTTGCTCGATGAGAAGAGCGCGCTCACGCTCCGAGAGCCGAAGCCCTTCGACGTACTTACTTGAGATTCCCTGACTGGCCATGGCGGACGCTCCGCAAAAGGAATCAGGCTTTTGATCGACCATCGAAGCATGGCGGGCGCGGCAAGCCGACCAGAAGCAGCCAAAATCCTGCCGAACGAGTGTTGCGAGATAACCCGGGAGGGTCGCTCATCATCCGTACAAGCCCCCCACTTGCGGCGTTTTGGACACCTATCATCGCGACCTATGCAGCCACGCCGCCCGACACGTCAGATCACGCTTGGTGATGCCCGCACCGGAATCGTCCGCATTGGCGGTGGTATTCCCAACCGCGATGGCACGCCGACGACGCCCGCTCCGGTTTCCGTGCAGACCATGACTGCGGGATATACCCACGACATTGAGGCGTGTGTGGCGGAGATCAACCGCATGGCCGCAGCGGGCGCGGACATCGTGCGTGTAGCCGTGCCGGAGTCCAAGGACACCGCCGCGCTGAAGGAGATTCTGCCCCGCACGCAGGTGCCGATCGTGGCAGATGTTCACTTCCACTTCAAGCGCGCTCTGGAGGCCGTCGAGGCGGGCGTCCACAAGATTCGTCTGAATCCGGGCAACATCAATGACCGGGCGCAGGTCATCGATGTGATCCAGGCGTGCAAGGCCCGCAAACTGCCAATCCGCATCGGCGTGAACGAGGGCTCGATCATCGAGCGTAAGGACAAGCAGAAGCGGATGAAGGAACTCGGGAAGGTCTTCAGCGAGCACAAGAACGGCTATCTGCTCTCGATCATGATCACCAAGCTCGAGGAGTACCTCGATATCTTCTACGAGCAGGATTTCTATGATGTGTCCATCTCCGCTAAGAGCATGGATGCGAGCATCGTGATCGATGCGTACACGGAAATCTCCAAGCGGTTCGACCATCCGCTGCATCTGGGCGTGACGCACGCGGGGCCGAAAGAAACGGGGTGCATTCGCTCGGTGGCCGCGCTGTCGGCGCTGCTGACGCAGGGCATCGGCGACACGATCCGCATCTCGTACGCGAACGATCCGGTGTACGAGGTGCAGGATGGGCTGGAGTTGCTGTATTCGCTGGGTATGAAGACGCGCGTGGGTGTGGACCTGATCGCCTGCCCGACGTGCGGGCGCATCCAGGTCGATCTCTTCACGCTGATCCAGGATGTTCGCAAGGCACTTGCTGTCATCAAGACGCCGATCAAGGTCGCCGTCATGGGCTGCATCGTGAACGGCCCCGGCGAGGCCGAGGGCGCGGATGTGGCGATCTTCGCGGGCGACCGGCGCGGCATCATCTACGTGCAGGGCGAGAAAGTGGACAACGTGCCCGAGGAGAAGATCCTCGAAACGCTTATGCACCACTGCCGCGACTTCGAGCAGCGCGTGCTGCGCGGCGAGGCCAAGCTCGGCGAGAAGAAAGTGGACATCATTCCGCCGGACCCGATCGGAGAACTGGGGTCCGGATACGAGAAGATCGCCGCTGGAAACGTCGAGCATGTCCATGCTGGCGGCGTGGCGCTCACGGTCGGGAAGTCATAATCCCTGGCACGGGCATCCGGCTCGTGTTTCCGCCGGCTTGCCGCAAAGAAGACCAGACGCGGACCATCCCGGCCATGCCGCGAAGTTCGCGCATGCCGATTATCCGACCTGGGCATGTCGCCAAAACGCAACATCGGCGTTGACCCGCGTCACGAGCACGCCGATGGTGTGTGCGATGGACATGCCTCCAGAACAAGACCCGACGCGGCAGCCCGGAAAGGACGGCGAAAACCCGTCTCAGCCCGAGCGCACGCCCGAGAACAAGCGCCCGCCGCATCCGCCCGCGGCTCGGAATGGGCATGGGCCGCATGCGCATCCCCCCCACCCGCACAACCCATCGCATCCGCCCGCGCTGCGGCGCACAGTGATCCGTCCTGCCAGTTCGACACCCGACCCAGTGGACGCGGCGTTTGTCGCGACACGTCTCACCACGCTCACGCACGAACTCAGCACGCTGCTGGACGCTTCGCTCCGCATCATCGGGCTGGCAAAGCGTTCCATCGCCGCCGACGACCGCGCCTCCGTCTTCGGCTCGCGACGGGATGTCTGCCCAGAGCAACTCGCCAAGCAACTCGACACCGTTGACGCCGCGATGCGGCAGATGGCCGAACTTGTGCGATCAACAATGATCGGCATGTCCGAAAACGGCGCGGCCGGCCCGCGCCCGACGCCCACGTTCGGCTCCAGCTCCACGCTCGCGGATGCGATCCGCCACGCCGTGGATGTCATGACGCCGATGGCCGAAGAGCACTGCGTGCAGCTGGATGTGCAGATTTCTCCTGACCTGAGCGACATCGCCGCAGGACCGATCTATGCCGTCATCACCAATGGCGTGCGTAACGCCGTGGAGTCGATCCAGCGGATCGGGCATCGCTTCGTCGGCGGGCGCGTCTTCGTGCGATGCTGGACGGAGGCCGGAAAGACCGGTCGCTGCGTGATGATCACGATCGAGGACGACGGCGAGGGATTGCGCGAGGCGCCGAAGAAGCTGCCCCGCACCGCAACGGGGAGCGAGCCCTTTGCGCTCGGCTTCTCGACCAAGCCCGGCGGGAGCGGGATCGGACTCTCGCTCAGCCGCGACGTCATCGAGCAGCTTGGCGGCACGATCGACCTGATGCCGCGGCCGCGCGACCCGCACTCCGGGCGTGCCGGCGCGGTGCTCTCGGTGTGCTATCCGGTTCCGAAACTTCGCATGGCCGGTTGAGTGAGGGAGAGGAACGCTCTCATGGCCGCCGCACCACAGACATCCCGGATTCTCGTTGTCGATGATGACCCCATCGCGGCGGAGTCGCTTGCCGATTTTCTCTCCGAGGAGGGGCACAAGGCGAGCTTTGTGCTCAGCGGCGAAGATGCGTTGGCCGCGCTCGCGGAGGCGCAGGGCGGGCGAGTCGGCGAGCTGCGCCAGCCGATCTCGGTGCTGATCACGGATATCTCGATGCCGGGCCTGAGCGGGATCGACCTGCTGAAGCGTGTGACGAAGGAGCACCCCGGCGTCGCGGTATTGACTCTCACGGGATATGGCACGATCGAGAGCGCGGTCGAGGCCGTTCGCCTCGGCGCGGTGGACTATCTCACCAAACCGGTGGTGGATTCGGAGCTTCGACTCGCGCTGGAGCGTGCCCTGCGCCAACACGCGCTGCAATCCGAGAATCAGCAACTCAAAGCACGCCTGGATGATCGCTTCGGCTTGGACAAGATCGTCGGCGCGGATGCCCGAATGCTGAAGATGTACGACCTCATCGAGGCCGTCGCGCCCAGCCGCACAACGGTGCTCATGACCGGGGAGAGCGGCGTCGGCAAGTCGATGATCGCGCAGGCGATCCATCAGCGATCGCCTCGGCGCGACAAGCCGTTCGTGCAGCTCTCGTGCGGCTCGATCCCAGAAACGCTGCTGGAATCCGAACTCTTCGGCCACACCAAGGGCTCCTTCACCGGTGCCCATGCCGACAAGATCGGCCGATTCTTCGCGGCCGACGGCGGCACGATTTTCCTCGACGAAATCAACTCCGCGACGCCCGCCATGCAGCTCAAGCTGCTTCGTGTCTTGCAGGAAAAGAAGTTCGAGCCGGTCGGATCGACGCAGACGATCGAGGTGGATGCCCGAGTGCTACTCGCGACCAACAAGCCGCTGGAAGAACTTGTGGCCCGCGGCGAGTTCCGCCAGGATCTCTACTACCGCATCAATGTCGTCACCGTCGAACTGCCGCCGCTCCGCGAGCGCATGAGCGACATCCCGCTCCTGGCCGCGCACTTCCTGGATAAACACGCCAAGCAACTCGGGCGCGAGCTCGTTGGCTTCGCCCCCGAAACGATGGACATGCTGCGTCGGTATCAGTACCCCGGCAATGTGCGAGAGCTTGAGAACATCGTGGAACGCGCGGCGGTCTTGACGAAGTCACCGACGATCAACCCCGACGCGCTCCCCGATCATGTGATCGCAAGCGCGACCGGAACTTCGCCGGGCCGGCTGCGACTGGTGGGCGGCGGCGCGACTGAAATCGCATCTGCCGTGGAGCAGCCGTGGGTTGCCATGCCGCTGGAAGATGCACTCCGCGAGCCGGAGAAACTGATCCTGCTGCGCGCCCTCAAGGCCAATCAGTGGAACCGGCAGAAAACCGCCGAGGACCTGAAGATCAACCGCACGACGCTGTACAAGAAGATGAAGGCGCTCGGGATCGAGGGGGATGAGCGGATGGCGGGGTGAGCCAGACTCGTCCTATCGACGACGACGTCGAGCAGTACTTGCTCCGAACACTGCAAGCAGCACCGACGCTCCGGGAGATGGCACGAAATATGCAACGCCATCGGAAAAATCGGTGACCGGGCCGCTCTCAATCAATGCGCCAGCACTGCTGAAGTGCCTGAGATTTCCGCGAAATCCAATCGTGACAAAGCTGCCGTCCGGCAACCAACGCACGTCGGAAGCGCCTCCGTTTCCCAGACCTCCAACGATGTTTGCTGCGGGTGGATTTCCGCCGGCCAGCAGCTGAACTGCCCCATTCACGAACAAGGTCGTCAGCACATCACCGCTGCCGCCAACATCGATTCCGGTACGCACCGCTCCACCGATGGACAACGGCGACAGCTCCGTCATAGTCATCGCATCGAAGCGCCGAAGCCCGGAAACCCCCTGATCGGTCGCGAGAATGATGTTGCCGGGAGCGAACGCGACACCCGAAGCGCGTGAGAAGTTGTTCACCGAGCTGGTGATGTAGTTCAAGTTCTGATCCAAAACGGTGATCCGGTGGTTGTCGGCAACCACATAACGATTTGTGCCCGCATCGAAGTCGATGTAGGCACCGTCAAGGAAACCGCTCAGCCCGGTCGCATATTCGCGAAGGACCGTGCCGCGCGAGTCCACCTCGACGACCTTCGTGCTCCCGGCACGCATCCCCACAATTACCAGATTTCCCGAGCTGTTGAATACCGCACCGCTATTGAAAGGCAGATCGGGAACTGAGAACTGCCCGACCTGCTGCAACTGCGCATTCCACTCAAGGACGAATCCGCTGTCGGTCGGCGTGTAGAAGTGGCCAGGAACAAACGCTGCATCTGCAGACCAGGCCATGGCAGCAACACAAAGAGCAGCCATCGTGCCAACGCGCATGGAACTCATGCTCACTCTCCTCTGGCCCGACGAGGCCACACGTGAAGATACCAGCCAGAATCGGGCCTGGATAGAGGCAGAGTCCGAAGTTCATTTTTTTGCGACCAAACTCTCTTGACCGCAGTTTTGTATGGCATATGTTTGCATATGCAAACAAACAGCGATCACGATTGGCGGGACGCTGTACCCAACGGCCCATTGCAGGGGCGGGGGGCCGGTCTTAATCCAGGAAACAGGTTCGAGAACATCCGCTTGCACATCCTTGGCGAGCATCTCGACGAGTTGATGATCAACAACCCAGAACCCCACAAAGTGGCCACTCGGGTTTACAGAGACTCCTCCAAGTCCATCCTCAATCCAGTCGACAGCCCCGACCTGCGGTTCAAGTGGACAGTCAACCCCTACAGGGGTTGCGAACACGGGTGCATCTACTGCTACGCCCGACCCGGACACGAGTATCTCGGCATGTCCTGCGGCGTGGACTTCGAGACCCGCATCTTCGCCAAGCCGGATGCCCCGGAGCTGCTCCGCGCCGAACTGACGCGCCCGAAGTGGACCGGCGAGGGCATCATGCTCAGCGGCGTGACCGACTGCTATCAGCCGATCGAGCAGGAGCTTCGCATCACACGCCGCATTGTGGAACTCTGTGTCGAGCTCGCCCAGCCCATCAGCGTGATCACCAAGAACAAACTCATCACACGCGATCTGGACCTTTTCGTCGAGTTGAACAAACACCACGCGATGCACGCCGCGGTGAGCATCACGACCCTGGACAACAAGCTGGCCTCCACCATGGAACCGCGCGCGAGTTCGCCGCGCGAGCGATTGCGGGCAGTGAAGCAACTCGCGAATGCCGGGATTCCGGTCGCGGTTATGGTCGCTCCGGTGATTCCGACCATCAACGAGAGTGAGATTCCGGCCATTCTCGAAGCCGCGAAAGAAGCGGGCGCGAGCACGGCGGGCATGGTCCTGCTGCGCCTGCCGTGGCAGATCAAGGCGCTCTATCTGGACTGGTTGAAACGCGAGTTTCCAGATCGCGCGGCACACGCTGAGTCCGCGCTGCGCGATACGCGCGATGGCGAGCTTTATCAGAGCGATTTCACTCTTCGGCAACGCGGCTCCGGAGCAAGGGCTGAGCAGATTCAGAAGATGTTCGACGTCTTTGCCAGAAAGCTCGGGCTGAACGAGCGATCTTCTCCTAAATCTTCGGGAGAGTTTCAGCGGCGAAAGGATGTGCGCATGGCAAAGGGACAGCTCGGCCTCTTCGGCGCGGCCACATGAAGATCACTTCTGATCAACAACTTCAATCGCTTTCTCCATCAGCTCGTCCTTCCCCGCCGCGATTCCCGCAATGGTGCGGTGTACGAGAACGGTGGGCGAGATGCCGATCCCATGGTGCTGCGAACCATCGTGCTTGAGCACCTTCATGCCCGTGAACGAGATGGTGTAGCCCGCGGGCAGCTTGATCACATTCACGTTGCCGTTGGTCCCCGCCGTTGGCTCACCCACGATCTCGGCGAGCTTGTAGTGTTCAACGATTCCCAGGAAGGTTTCCGCAGCGGAGATCGCACGTCCGTCGGTGATAAACGCCACTTTGCCCGTAAGCCTCGGCTGGATCGGCGGAAGATCCCAGCGGGCATGGTCCCACATCATCTCGTCGCGATCGGGCCGATTCGCAATCGGAATCTCCCAGCGGGCGCAGAGCAGTCGCTTGTCGCTGAGATGGCCGAGCAGGCCCATCGAGAAGTGATTCGGATAGCCGCGCATGTCGAAGACAACGCCCTTGGCCGTAGCGAGTTTGGACATGACGGCGTCCAGATCCTTGTCATTCGCGCGATCCAGATCGACATACCAGATGCCGGCTCGCGGCTCCGAAACGATCGGGCCGCTGCGACCCAACGAAAATGGGGAAGGCGCGACGGGCTTGAGCTTGGCGACCTTCTCCATGCCTTCGGGCGAGCGGAGCACGACCTGGACAGGATCGGAAGTGTCGCACTGCGCGATGCGGCAAGCGGCGCGGCTCTTGAAGAAGCCGTCGGTGGCGGCCGGTTCATGCGCACGGGCGAACGACACGATTTCAGCGATCGGTTTGCCGCCGATAGAAAGGACAACATCGCCGGGAAGAATGCCTTGCGGAACGGCCGCGCCGGCGGCGTTTTCGACCACAACTTCTTCGCCGACGAACGTCAGGGCAAGCGGAAGAGCGAAGCCCGCCTGCTGCATCCTCGACCCCACATAGCCATGTCCATCGTGGAGATGGGCCGTCAGCTTCTGAAGTGTCAGAAGATACTGAGCATCGCCTGTGTCGGTCGCCGCGGATCGCAGCGCCTCACGAAGCGCAGCATTCCAATCGTCTTTGATCACATCGAAATAGGGATAGTGGTGCTCGAGCACATTCCACGCGAGCACAACGCCCGCCAGCCGGGTGGCGCGGTCGTCCACGGAGAGTTCCGGTGCGTTCGCCGCGGGGGCGTAGCTGCTTACTGGGCGGGGAAGCGTTCCTTGTGCATCCTTGTAGAGCACGATGGGCATGCGGACATGGAGCGTTTCGCTCGGCAGCAGCGTCCAGCCCCGAATCACGGCGTCGCCAATCTCGGGCAGATTCTCATCTGGAGGATCGGCGATGGGTCGCTCGATACGCTCGCTGGTGTAAATCGCTCCGGCCTTCGGCGCGCCGGGTGCAAAGCCGCGATGCTTCCACACGATCGTGTGCGTGGGCTTCCCGCCTTCGGTGAGCATCGACTTGGGGTCAAATGCACCGCCAACGTCGCTTGCGGAAAATCGCATGGCAGGGGCGATCGGCGCGAAGGTGCGAGCAAGTGTTTCCGCGAGTTCCGTCGGATTCTCGGCTGGTTCCGCCGCAAGGATGGCATCGACGGTGAACCGGTCCCAATCGACGGCGGCCGCTTCGTCGCTGGGGTAGTAGTGACGCACGTATCCGATCGCCCGCGTCGTGGCCTCGAGATTGGCCAGTCCGCGGGGCATGAGCTCGCGCGGCCCATCCGCACGCACGGCCGGCTTCTCCATCGATGTCACACTCACATCGTCGAGATACGCCGGGCCATCGCCGCCCATCACCATCAGGCCGATATTGATCGACGCGGCGTCGTCGTCCACATTGCCCGCGATCGTCACTTTCTTCCACTCGCGATCCGTCACCGGGCGATCGGCACAGTTGTCGAAGAATCCCATCTTATCGCTCGCGCGATCGACGCGGACCCAGGGTTGAGCGCGGGCGGTCGCCTTCTCGCCGAGTCGCGCTCGAAAATTGACGACGATCCGCTTGCCACGATACGGTGTCGCGTCAAAGACCTGCATGATGTTGCCGAACGCCGTGCCTCCCGCGGGACTGCCCTCCGGACGATTCAGCATCATTTCCAGACAGAGACTGCCCTGCGCAGGATTCACCTCGATGACGTTCCCGCTCCATCCGGCTTTTTCGCAGACCGGCGGGATGAACCACCCCGGGATCGCGCCGTCGCGTGGCTCTTGCTCGAAGTCCAGATTCTGCGGCGGGGCGGCCAATGCACTGGCTGCGATGAAGAGCAAGGCACCAACCATCAACACCTGAGCGAGAAGACGTGGCATGATCGCCTCCCGAGCGGCCCATCCCCCCGCCGCGCCAGTTCCCCGGGGCCGCACAAGCAGCATACCGAAAAGGGTCTCTTTGGGTTCTGCGAACGGTGCTTTTCAGCGGACCTTGGCGTGCAGCATGCGGGTCGGAAGCGGGATCGAAAGCACGCTGGAAACGCCCAGGATTGCGGCAACCGCGATAAATGCCCCCGAGAGACCGAGCCGCTCGCTCAGCCACTGCGCCAGTTGGGGGCCGATCGAGGCGATCGCCCACGCCCCCCCCATCATCAAGCCGGAAGCGAGACTCGTGCGATGCGGGAGCAGTCGCTGCGCAAGAGAGATGGTGGTTGGAATCACTCCAGCGTAACCAACGCCGGCCGTGAAGCACAACAGCATCGCGAGCACTCCCCCACTATCGCTCAACTTGGTCCACGCGCCCGTCTGCGGCATGAACGCGAGCGCGACCGCGCCGATGAGCGGAACCACAACGAGCACCAGCTTCTCACGGTGCCGCGCGATCAAGAACCCGATCGTCAGCCCACCCGCTCCCATGCCGATCTGCTTCGCCCCCTGCATCGGGCCGTTGATCTGGGCCGCGGAGGCGCGAGCGGCGTCCGAAAGCTCAACGCCGTGCGTGCCGAGCAGGGCCTTCACCTCCGACCACCGGATGATGAGCTGGATCAGACACATGTCGGTTGTGAAACGCAGGACATTTCCGGCGTACAACAGGCCGACCGCCCACCAGCGGGCGCGGCGTTCGCTCGCCGGCAGCGCGGCGTGGTCGGCCGCAGCCGTGTGATGACGGTGCGGAATGGAATGGATCGCCCACGCCAGAACCACGACAAACGCCAGCCCAGGAATCGCGAGCCACGCGAGTGCCGTGAGACCGCTCTCGATTCCGTCGCTTGCCGTTCGTGCCACGCCCATCGCCTGGGCCGCGAAGAACGCAACGTAGAGCGGCGTGATGACATTTCCCAGCGTGCCGCCGATCATCCCCGAGGCATGAAAGATCGCCAGGGCGCGCGAGCGATGGGTTCCGGCGAGATGGCCGACGGCCGCGGCGGCCACCGGATGGAACGCCCCGATCCCCGCCGCCGCCACGATCTGCAACATCAGCAACTGTTCGAACGAGTGAACATATCCGATCGCGGAAACACACGCCACAGCGACCAACAAGCCAAGCGTGCCCAGCGATCGTGTGTCGAATCGGTCCGAAGCAAGCGCGACAACGGGCTGGATCAGGCCGCTGGAGAGCGAGCCGGCTCCGAGAATGAGCGCCCCGTGCGCGTGCGTCATGTGGGCGTGCCCCTCCAGCACGGACATGAGCGGGACCACAACAAATGAGAAGAAATCAACGACCGCGTGTGCGATGATCGCGCCCCACATCCGGGCCCCGGTGTTGCCCGCGGCGAGGGAGGATTCACGAACAGGATGATCGCTGGACGACTTGGTCATAGTGGGCGAGCCGGCGAAAGGCCGCCCGGAACAACGCGGAGCAATCCTTGACCGGGTGCTGTACGCTTTCCTCTCCCCTGATCGCCGGATTTTCACGGAGTTCCCGGATGCACATTCGACGCCCAAGACTCAAGAAGCTCAGGCGCAACCTGACGCTCAAGCCGCCTGGAACGGCTCCCGAGACGCTCGTGGCCGATCCGATGGCGCTCGCGCCAAAGGTTCGCGCCATCGGCTACGGGCAAAGGGCCGGAAGCCCGCCCATGCACGAGGAGATCGACAACGCGACCATCGAGCAGATCAGGGATCTCCGCGAACGCATGCCACAGGTGTGGGTGAATGTAGATGGGCTCGGCGATGCGGAACTCGTGCGGCGGATCGGCGAACTCTTCGGCCTGCACAAGCTCGCGCTCGAGGATGTGCTCTCCACGCACCAGCGCGCGAAAGTGGACCAGTTCGGAGACCACCTCTTCATCGTTCTCCGCGAGCCGCTTCCGCCGGAAGGGTCCGATCGGATTGTGGCGGGAAACGTGCAGACCTCCCACTTCGATACCGATCAGGTGAGCATGTTCCTGGGGAAGAACTTTCTCGTGTCGTTCCAGGAAAAATACGGCGACTGCCTGGGCCCGGTGCGGGATCGCATCCGCCAGTATCGGGGCAAGGTCGTCTCCGCAGGCCCGGACTATCTGGCATACTCGATCATCGACGCGATCGTGGACGCATACTTCCCGGTGCTGGAGTACTTCGGCGAGAAGCTCGACGAGCTCGAGGACGAGGCCGTGACCAACCCCTCGCGATACACCGTACACACGATTCACGCCCTGAAACGAGAACTGTTGACCGTGCGCCGTGCGATCTGGCCGGCGCGCGAGGCAATCAACCTACTCGTACGCGATGAGAGCCATCTGATCCAGACGGAGACACGCGTCTACATCCGCGACGTGTACGACCACATGGTGCAGCTCATCGACGTGCTGGAAAACTACCGCGAACTCGGCTCGGACCTGATGGACATCTTCCTCTCCAGCCAGTCCAACAAGCTCAACGAGGTCATGAAGGTGCTCACCGTCATCGCGACGATCTTCATGCCCCTCTCGTTCATCGTGGGAATCTGGGGGATGAACTTTGATCCGGACTCCGGCCCGCTCAATATGCCCGAGCTCCGATGGAAATACGGCTATCTCATGGCCTGGTGCATTATTCTCGCGACTTCGGGAACGATGCTCACGCTGTTCTGGCGGAGAGGATGGATCGGACCGGGGAAGTGGAAGAGCTGAGTCCGGCGCTCTCTCGATCTACTCCTTCAGCTCTCCCCCCACGGCCCGTTCGAGTTCGATCCGCGCGAGCGCGGCACGCTCCCGCAAGTCCACGATGCGCACTCGCGACTCGGCCACTTGCTGCTGCGCCTCGAGCAGCACCGTAAGGTCCGCCTGTCCCGCGGCGAACGCCCTGCGGGCAAGTTCCAGATTCGCAGATGCCAGCGAACCCACCTCGCCGTCATAACGACCCGCAAGCTCGCGCGAGGTACGCTCTTCCACGAACGCACTCCGGGCCTCGGAGACCGCTTCCTCGTACACGTGGCGGTGCTCCAGCGTCAGACGGCGTGCCTCGGCCTCGCCCTTGGCCACGCGGGCATCACCCCAGTCAAACACCGGCAACCCGATCGTGACCGACGGTCCAAGCTCCTTGCGTCCATCGTCGGTTCTCTCAAACGCGGGACCTGCTTCGATATCCAGACGGCCCTTGCGCTCGCCCTTCACTCGTGACAGTGCGGCATCCCGGGCCGCTGCGGCCGCGGCGACATCAAGCCGCTGTGAGCCCACAAGACCGATGAACTCTTCCTCCGTCTCTACCGGCGCAGTACGGGTCGCATCGCCACCGGCGATCTCCCACGATCCGACATATCCGGCCCGCCCGATCTTCGCGAGCAGATGCCGCTTGCGCACTTCGAGCACGCTCGATCGGTCCGCAAGTTCGGTCGTCAGTTTGACGAGCAGCAGCCGCTGGCGGTTCACTTCCAGCGAAGTATCCTCGCCCGCGGCCACACGCCGGCGGGCCTGGTCAACCGCACGTTCCGCTTCCGTCACGGCTTCACGAACAGGCCCAATCGCCGCCATCGCATACGCAACGCGAACGTATGCGGCACGCACACCGGCGACGGTTCGAAGCGCTCGATCGCTGCATTCCAGCACGCGCCCGCGCAGTTCAGCATCCGCCGCGGCCATGCGATCGCCACGTGTGAGCAATGCTGTGAGTTGCTGGGTGAGCCCGACGCCGACTTTGGTCGCGCCGCCGGAACCATCGATGGGAAACCCCAGATCAAAGGCGAGCACGGGATTCGGCAGAAGACCGGATTGCACGAGGTCCGCCCGCGCTTCGGCGATGCGTTCGAGCTCCTGCAGCAGACGGGCATCGTTGCGCAACGCAAGTCGCACGGCTGTCGTCTGGTCGAGCCGCTCGGGAAACGCTTCATCTGCCGACGACGGGCGGAGCCATGGAGGCAGTTCGCCGGTACGTTCCCGAACGATCTCCGCCGCGCGTTCAATGTCCGGCTTGGGATCCAGTGACTTGCATCCGCCCAGTCCGGCGCCCAATGTCGAGACCACGATCACCATCGCGGCACGCGAGGTTCCCATCCACACACGGGTCGCCATCATCACTTCCCTCCCGTTGACGCATCGGCTTTGCCGTGGTCGTGCTTGGAATGATCCATCTTCGTCGGCGTGCCTCCCGGCTTGCCGCTCGGATTCGGCTTCACATCAATCGTCACGGCGTACATGAGTGGCTTGCCCTTGTGCTGAAACTGCGCGAAGGCGCGGTACAGGCCCGGCTCGGGGAACACGACGTGGAAGACCACATCCGACTTGTTTCCGTTCCCCAGCAGCATCTCGCGCCCCTTCTTCAGGATTGCGTCATCATCGTGGTCATGCCCGGCATGACTATGCGCCGCTTCGCCCTTGCCATCCTTTTTCTCGTCAAAGTCCAGCGGATGTGCGTGGACATACTGCTTGAAGTCCGACGACACGATTACCAGATGCCCCATCGCCCCCATCAGCGGCTGCAGGTCCGTCACGGGCTTGTACTTCAGATCAATTCCATATCGCAGGAACATGTCCTCGCCTGCGATGAAGTCCTGGCCGTTGCATCGCACGCGGAACTCGTAGTCGCCATCTTTGCCGACGCCGTCGAAGTTCGGCTCCAGCTTGATGTTCTCGTGCAGCGGCACGCCGCCATCTCGCACCTTGAACTCGTACTTGGAGACCTGATTCTCCCCGCCGGTGGGTGTGAAGTCCGAGTACGCGAAAAACTTACCGCCGAACGGGAATGTGAACCGCTCCAACTTGAACGTGCCATCGGGCATTCGCTTCGGGTGCTGGTGGGAATAAAACGACAGATCCTCGCTCATGAGCATGAAGTGCAGTTGATACTCGTGAACGGTGTCCACCTTGTCCAGTGGCTCTCCGCTGGGCTGGAGAAGCTTGATCTCGAGCGTCACGGGCTGTCCAGCTTCCACGGCCGTCGGCGATGAGACCTTCGCGTAATACGGCGTCTTGCTCAGTGCCGTCAGGTCCATCTTGCAAACCGGACAGGTTCCCGGCTTCTCGTACTGCTTCACACCCTCGCAGTGCATCTCGCACACGAAGGTCTCCGGCTTCGCGACCACCGTTGCGTTCGACGCATCCACGAGCTTTGCGAGCAGGGGTTTCAGCTTGGCGAAGTGCATCATCGCGGGTTGCAACTGGCCGCCTTCGGCGTCCACGTGGACCGCTTCGGCCTCCGCGGCGGCCGCGCGGCCGATGATGTTGATCGATTTGATGCGTTCCTTTGGCACTGATGGGTCCGCCAGGGCGACGCGACCAATGTCCTTGGTCAGCACCGAGAGCGTGAACGCGGGCCCATCGGCATCCTTCAGCGAGCCCTCGGCCAGCGCCTTGCTCAACACGGCTTGCTGCTCCTGAATCCGCTTGAGCCCTTCGGCCAGCGTCTTCGGCGGCTCGACACTGAGCCCGTCGTGCGAATGCTGCGCTCTCGCGTTGCCGCCGCAGAGCCCTAAAGCAACAACCATCGCCGCGAACACTCGCATCCACTTCATGGCAACACTCCTTGCACCGGTGCGTCCTTCGTCAAACATGTTTCGCCTCCCCAAGCTCGCCCAACCCATCCACATCGCAGCGTGCGTGCTTCTCAGCCACGGAGGCGGACGCCGCGCCCGCGAATCGTAGAAACACGGCGGGCGTGACGAAGAAATCCAGCAGCGTCGAACTGATGAGCCCGCCGAATATCACAATCGCCAGCGGAT
>JBGANP010000154.1:0-4600 GCA_044222255.1 Phycisphaerales bacterium | reverse complement strand
GGGTAAGCTGCCCTCGCCCGGCGATTACATGCTGCTTCGAACAGACGCCCAGAGCGGCGAGGGAACGCGGTACGAGTCGCTGGCGAAAACCACCGCGCTCATCCGGCTTGGTGCCGCACAAGTGCGCCGATACGAGTTCACACTCTATCGCGTGCGCACGAACACGTGGCCGCTGCCGCCCTGATCATGCCCGTTCGAATACGCCGCGCAGGCGGCGGCATCCCATGTCATCCGAGAAGTCGTCGATCGGGCATGAGGGCTTCAGCCCCGCCATGCCCATGAGATCGGCGAGTTCCGATCGTGTGAGCGGCCATGGTGGGCCGGAGATCTGATCCAGAAGTTCCGAATCATCGCGCCCGTGGGCGACGGCGATGAGCGTGCCCCGCGGACAGAGCAGCGATGCGAGCGCGGCGGCGGCCTCTTCCCGCTTGGCTGGCTCGATGGATTGCAGCGTGCAGCATTCCACCACCAGCTCAAAGCGATGGCGGAAACGTGTAGGTGGCGACATCAAATCGCAGACGCAGAACGCGCTTGCCTGACCGGGAAACCGGGAGCGGGCCCAGTCCACGGCGGTCGGAGAGAGATCAAAGCCGATCGCGTCGTAGCCACGGTTGACCAGTTCGATGACATCATCGCCCAGCCCGCAACCCACAACCGCCGCGCGGCTGCCGGGACGCACGCGGCCGGCGGCTTCGGCGTTCAGCCACGAGACAAGCGCCGGGTTCGCACCACCTGTTGCCCAAGGCACCTTGGAGGGATCGCCATGCGCGGCACGGTACATCTCATCGTGCCACGCCGGGCCATGTCTGTGCAGATCGATGACCACGGGACCTGATGAGAGGCCCAGCCCGCCGCGCGTCGTCTGTGATTCGCCTTCCATAGCAGCACCTTTCCTGACGCCGACCACCAGCGGGATGAAACCGCTCGAGAATGGTCGTATCGCCCCTCGCCCGGAACACGGCTGAACGGGCAACCACCAGAAGGTGTTTGCCCGCGTGGGAACTCGGTGAAACTGCTCATTCAGTGTAACACAAGTCGGACGCAAACCGGGTACGAACGGAGGAATGTCTTTGGATAGCGGGATCATCTCGCTTGCCATCGGGCGCAAAATGGCCACAATGCTCCTTGTCCCGGCTTGCCGGTCCGATAGAAACCGGCCGCGGCTGCCCGAAACAGGGCATTTCCCACGAAGGGTGATGCCTCAAAGTGAGCCCCCTATGGCCTCTGTTGTCTTCTATTTTCAGGTTCACCAACCGTTCCGTCTGAAGCGGTACACGGTGTTCGACAACTCGCCGTTTTACTTTGATACGCAGAAGAACGGGGACATCTGCCGCAAAGTGGCGGACAAGTGCTACCGCCCGGCGACGAGCATGATCCTTGATCTGGTGAAGCGGAACAAGGGACGCTTCAAGGTCTCATACGCGATGACGGGCGTGGTGCTGGATCAGATGCTGGAGTTCTGCCCGGATGTGATCGACATCTTCAAGCGGCTCTCGGACACCGGGTGCTGCGAGTTTGTCGGTGAGACGTACTACCACTCGCTGAGTTTTCTCTACTCGCGCCACGAGTTCACGGAGCAGGTGAACGCGCACACGAAGAAGGTACAGGAACTCTTCGGTCAGACGCCCAAGGTCTTCCGCAACACCGAGCTGATCTACAACAACGACCTGGCCCACTATCTCAACGAGATGGTGGACGAGAAGGGCAAGAAGCGCTGGCTCGGCGGCATCTGCGAGGGTGTCGACCACATCCTCGGGTATCGCTCGCCAAACTATGTCTACCGCCCGCCGACGACCGGCGCGGGGCCGACGGGCAAGCCCTTCGGCATGCTGCTGAAGAACTACCGGCTGAGCGACGACATCGCGTTCCGCTTCTCCAACCGCGGCTGGGCCGAGTGGCCCCTGAGCGCGGAGAAGTTCGCCAAGTGGGTGAACAACATCAATGGCGACGGGTATCTCTGCAACCTGTTCATGGACTATGAGACCCTCGGCGAGCACCAGTGGGCGGATACGGGAATCTTCCAGTTCCTGGATGCTCTCCCCGAGAAGGTGTTCGATGTGAACCCCGGGCACAACCATTTCAACACGCCCACGGAGGCGCTGACGCAGTTTGAGCCCGTGGGTGTCTACGACGTGCCGCACATGATCTCGTGGGCGGATACCGAGCGCGATCTGACGGCGTGGCTGGGCAACGCGATGCAGTCCAATGCTCTGCTGGAGACATACAAGCTCGAGAAGCCGATCAAGGACCGCTATGGCGAGGCCTTGGCGGCGGTGAAGGCCAAGCCCAATGACGCCGCGGCGGCCAAAGAGCTTGAAGATGCCGGATACCTGCTCGGCGACTGGCGCAAGCTGACCACCAGCGACCACTTCTACTACATGTGCACGAAGTACTGGGCGGACGGGGATGTCCACAAGTACTTCTCCCCGTACGACTCGCCATACGACAGCTACATCAACTTCATGAATGTGCTGGACAACGTGCGGACGCGGGCGACGGGAGTGATGGTCTAAGGATCTGCAAACGCCCAGATTGGACGAATCGCGGGAATGCGTGTCTACTGGTGGTCCCGGGCATCTGCCGCCCGGCGTGGAGGCCGCGCATGGAACGATTCATAGGGTTGCTGGGCGTGGCCGTGATGGTTGTTCTGGCACTCTGCTTGTCCTACGACCGGAAACGTGTGCAGTGGAAGTTCGTCCTGATCGGCATCGCGTCGCAAGTGGTGCTTGCGGGGGTGATCCTGCGCGTGCCGGGCTTCAAAGAGGCGTTTGAAAAACTGGGCTGGTTCGTCAATCAGGTGATCCAGAAGTCGGAGTTCGGGATCGACTTCGTTTTCGGTGCCGCCTTGCGCGACGCCTCGAAACCGTGGGGATTCATCTTCGCGGTGAAGGTGCTGCCGATCATCATCTTCTTCTCCGCGCTCATGAGCGTGCTGTACTACCTCGGCGTGATGCAGCGGGTGGTTGCCGCGCTCGCTTGGGCGCTGCGAACCACGCTGCGCGTCACGGGCGCTGAGGCGACCTGCATGGCCGCCAACATCTTCATCGGGCAGACGGAAGCGCCGCTGACGGTCAAGCCGCTCATCCCGACGATGACTCGGGCCCAGCTCATGCTCGTCATGCTGGGAGGGTTCGCCCATATCGCCGGATCGGTGCTGGGCGCGTACGTGATGATGCTCGGTGGCGAGAATGCGGCGGAGCAGACTCGATACGCCACGCACCTGATCGGGGCGAGTCTCATGAGCGCTCCCGCCGCGTTCGTCATGGCGCGGATTATCATGCCGGAGACCCAGACGCCGCCGCCCGAGGACCCGCAGAGTCTGAAGGCCGCCAGCGAGGAGGACCACGCGAACCTCTTTGACGCCGCGGCCGGCGGAGCGACCACCGGGCTGAAACTCGCGCTCAACATCGGGGCCATGCTCATCGCGTTCGTCGCGCTGCTGGCTCTGGTGAACTGGCCGATCCACGCGATCGGCGAGCTCCCAGCGATCAAATCGTTTCTGATGGAGCATGGCTGGGTCGTTGTCGTGCGCGGCGAGCATGGCCCGACAACGCCAGGCCTCTCGCTCCAAGTGATGCTCGGTTGGATCTTTGCTCCGCTCGCGTGGACGATGGGCATCGCGTGGACGGACGCGTTCACGATCGGCGGGCTGCTGGGTGAGAAGCTCATCCTCACGGAGTTTGTCGCGTATCTGCATCTTGGTGAAGCGAAGCAGGCGGGAACGATCAGCTCCCGCTCGGCCCAGATCGGCGCGTACGCGCTCTGCGGCTTCGCGAACTTCGCCTCCATCGCGATCCAGATCGGCGGTCTGAGCGTGCTGGCTCCGGAGCGCCGCAAGGAGTTCGCCAAACTCGCGCTCCGCGCCATGCTCGGCGGGGCGCTCGCTACGCAGATGACCGCCAGCATCGCCGGCCTCTTCATCGAATAGGATCGCGCATGCCCGGACGCCTCGAAGTCATCTGCGGCCCGATGTTTGCGGGAAAGACCACAGAACTGGTCAGGCGACTGCTCGACGCGCAGCGGCGGGGTGAAGCCATCATCGCTCTCAAGCCAGCGCGGGACACGCGGTACCGCGTGCTCGAGATCGCCACGCATACCGGCGAAACGTTTCCCGCGACACCCGTCGTGGATGCAGCGGCAGTGCTTCCTGCGATCCCGAAGGCAACCGTGATCGCGATCGATGAGGTTCACTACTTCGGCGCCGCGCTGATTCCCGTCTGCCAGGAGTTGATCCGGCGCCGCATGCGCGTGATCGTCGCGGGTGTCGAGCGCGACCACATGGGCCGTCCGTTCGAGCCCTTTCCCGCGATGCTCTGCGAGGCGGATGAGGTGATGAAACTCTCCGGAACCTGCGCCATCTGCGGCGGCCCGTCCGTCCACTCTCAGCGAATGTTCGCCTCTGACGCGGCGATCGTGGTGGGTGGTGCGGAGAGCTATCAGCCGCGCTGCCGTGCGTGCTTTGATCCTGAACTGCGCGGCCATCGCAGTGTGAGCAAGTAATCTGAAGCGGCCCCAAAAAGGAAGCAGGCCGGCGCAACGCGCGCCGGCCTCTTCCTGTCGTGCTGTGGAATCGGCTGCCCGATTCCTTCTAAGCCAATCG
>JBGANP010000153.1:0-4650 GCA_044222255.1 Phycisphaerales bacterium | reverse complement strand
CGTTGGGTCGGTGATCCTGGAAGTGCGGGCGGGCACGGGTGGGGATGAGGCCTCGCTGTGGGCGCGGGACTTGCTCGATGTGTACGCGAAATACGCGGCCAAGAAGGGGTGGGCGTTTGAGACGATGGAGCTCAGCGGGGAGCCGAGCGTGGGCGGCGTGCGGTCGGCGACGATCAACGTGCGCGGCGAGGGGGTGTGGAGCGAGTTGTGCTTTGAGGCGGGCGTACACAGCGTGAAGCGCGTGCCGGCGACGGAGGCCGCGGGGAGAGTACACACCAGCACCGCGACGGTGGCGACGCTGGCGGAGCCGGAAGAGGTGCAGGTGAAGATCGACTGGGCGAACGATGTCGTGGAGGATGTGACGACATCGCAGGGGCCGGGCGGGCAGAACGTGAACAAGGTGGCGACGGCCGTAAAACTGTTTCACAAGCCGACGGGGATTGAGGTGCGGATGCAGGAGGCCAAGAGCCAGATCCAGAACCGCGACCGGGCCCGGCGGCTGCTGATGGCGCGGGTGTACGAACTGGAGCGGAAGAAACTGCACGAGCAGCGGGCGAGCGCGCGGCGGGAGCAGATCGGGAGCGGGGATCGCAGCGAGAAGATTCGGACGTATCGGTACAAGGATGGAATCGTCGCGGATGAGCGGCTGCCGGGGGAGTATCCGCTGAAGGATGTTCTCGCGGGTGATCTGGCGAAGCTGGTGGGGGATCTGGTTGAGCGGGAGACGGCGCGGCGGATTGCGGAGTTGTGAACAACGCCGGGGCGTGTGCGGGGCGGGCTTGGGTGTGGTAGATTGTGGGAAGGGGAGGGGATTTGGGGGGGCGGGCAAGGAGGCGGAGAGATGTCTGACACCCCATCGAGTTCCGAGCATGTTCCGCCGCCGATTCCCGCGGGCGGGCCGCCAAGCGGGCCGGCGATATCCGACAAGGAGATCGCGGACGGGAAGACGATGGCGATTCTCTGCTACGCGATCAACTTCGTGGGCTTTCCGTTCTGGATCATCCCGCTGATCATGCGGGACAACAGCTTCTCGCTCTATCACGCCAAGCAGTGCCTGGTGGCGTGGCTGCTGCTGGCGATCGGCGTGGTGATCTCGATCGCGCTCTCGTTCCTGTGCATCGGGGCGTTGTTGCTGCCGATCGTGGGCGTGCTCGGGTTGATCCTCAACGTGTTCGGCGTCATGAACGCGGCGAGCGGAAAGGCCGTGCCGTTGCCGGTGGTCGGCGCGCTGGGGGAGAGCTGGTTCAGCGGGCTCAAGAAGGCCGGAACGTAAAGGGGTGGTCGCCGGGTTCGAGTACCGGCATGATGTCGGTGGTCGAGAATCTGCGTGGGTGTCATGATGCGCGGGTTGCGAGCGTTTGACCCGCGCGACCGGCGCCTCTCCGTACACTTTGCCCTATGCCCACGCTGCTCTGCGTTCCCATCTTGGTGCAGGAAGTCCATGCCGCGATGGCGGATGCGGCGGCGGCGCGGGATGCCGGTGCGGACATCGTGGAGTTTCGGGTGGATGAGTTCTTCACGGGGATGAAGAACGCGGCGGGGGATTTGGAAGTAGCGGAAGTGGAGGGAATTCTGCGGCTGGTGGCGGAGTGTCCGTTGCCGTGCATTGTGACCTGCCGCGCGGCGAGCGAGGGGGGGCACTATGACGGGGATGAGATGGCACGGGTGGCGCTGTATGAGCGGTTGGGGACGGCACAAGGGGGCAAGGAACATCCGCCCCGGTATCTGGATATTGAACTGGCGGCGTATCGAAGTTCGGCGAATCTGCGGCAGAAGGTGCATCTGGCGGTAGATTGGCCGGAGGAGCGGAGAGAAGGGCGGCCGGGGCTGATTCTCTCGACGCATGATTTCAATGGGCGGCCCGCGGACCTGATGCGGCGGATGGCTGCGATGAGCGGGGAGGATGCGGCGCGGGTGGCGAAGGTGGCGTACACGGCGCGGTCGCTGCGTGACAATCTGGAGTTGTTCGATCTGCTGCGCGAGAACGCGGGTGGGAAGCCGACGATCGCGCTGGGGATGGGGCGGTTCGGGCTGATGTCCCGGGTGCTGGCGCCGAAGTTCGGGGGGTATCTGACGTTTGCTTCATTGCGGGCTCAGAGTGCGACCGCGCCGGGGCAGCCGACGGTGCGGGAGATGCTGGATGTGTACCGGTTTCGGTCGATCGGGCCGCGGACGAAGGTGTATGGCGTGATCGGGTGGCCGGTCGAACATTCGTTGTCGCCTTTGGTACACAACGCGGGGTTTGAGGCGGTGGGGCATGATGGGGTGTATCTGCCGATGCCGATCGCGGCGGATGAGAAAGATGCGGAGGGGACGTATCTGAGTCTTAAGGCAACGCTTGAGGCGCTACTGGAGTATGAAGGGCTCGATCTGTCTGGACTGAGTGTGACGATGCCGTTCAAGGAGCATCTGGTGCGGTGGGTGCGTGAGGCGAAGGAGAGAGGATTCACGACGGATTTTGATGAACGAGTGTCGGAGATCGGCGCGGCGAACACCATGAAGGTGGATGGACGAATTATTGAGGTTGGCAACACGGATGCGACGGCGATTCAGACGCTGCTGGATGGTGCGCTCGGGCATCTCTCGGGGAAGAGCGTGGCGATCATGGGTGCGGGTGGCGTGGCGCGGGCCGCGGTCTGGGCGTGTGCTTCGCGCGGTGCAAGCGTGACGGTCTACAACCGAACGCGGGATCGGGCGGAGAAGATGATGAGTGAGTTGGCGGCGGCGCGCGGGGATAATGCGTGGGGGAGTGTGGTGGTGGCGGAGATGGATGCGTTGGAGGCGTGCGCGGCGGATGCGGTTATCAACTGCACGAGCGTGGGGATGGCGGATGGGCCGGATGCGAAGGGGATGGCCGCGCCGGTGGAGGGGATGAGCAAGTTGCAGGAGCACGCGGTGATCATGGAGACGGTGTATCGACCTGTGGAGACGCCGCTGGTGCGGGCCGCGCGGGCGCGCGGGTTGCGAGTCATCGACGGCGTCCAGATGTTTGTGGAGCAAGCGGCGCAGCAGTTTGCGATGTGGACGGGGAAGAGCTCGCCGAAGGGGTTGTTTGAGCGGGTGTGTCGTGAGGCGCTTGGGGAAAAGGGGAGTGGGACGTGAGCGAGATAGAGCGCGTCGAAGATGCACGGGATTCGCTCCCGGAGCGTCGCCTGTCCCGGGCATGTGAGGGCGTGCATCGCCGTCATGTGCTGTTTCCCACGCAATATGCGTGGTATGTGCTGGTGTCGTCGCTTGATCTGATCATGACGAACACGGTGATGCACCACTTCGGCGCTCGCGAGGTCAACACGATCGCGGATGGGGCGATTCAGCTCTTTGGGTTCTGGGGGCTGATCGGGTTGAAGTTTGCGACGGTGGTTGTGGTGGTTGGTATCTGCGAGTTTGTGGGGATGCGGCGGCCGGTCATGGGGAAAAAGGTTGCGGAGTGGGCGGTGGCGATCTCGGCGGTGCCGGTGGCGCTCGCGATCGTGCAGGCGATTGTGCACAACATGCGTTCGTAGCAACGAGAGTGAATATCCGCGGGCTTCGCTCGCGGACTCGCTCATCCCGGGCGTGTGTGGATCAATCGGGGATCGCGACGCCGCTGGTGCGGAGGAGGGTTTTGAAGCCCTCGCCGAAGACGAAGTTGTGCTCGGGGAAACCGGCCGCGCCGCCCTGGTTTTGGTCGAGGTGGCTGAACATCAGGTCGATAGCGCCGATGGGCTGCCAGCCCTTTTCCGCTTGGGCATGGTCGAAGAGTTCGACGGTGCCCTTGGTGGAGGCGCCGATCGCGTCCATGCGTTCGATGATGGCGGTGTAGCGGAGCGTGCAGCCGGGCGTGGCATCGCGCGAGAGTTCTGCGCGATTGATCTTGGCGAGGATGACCTTCTCGCGGAAATCCTCGGCGTGGCCGACGAGAATGCCCGCGGTCTGGGCCATGCCCTCGAGGATGAGGGACATGGGCATGACCGGGGCGGCCTTGAGCCCTCGGGCCGGGTCGGCGGCGAAATGGTCGTGCAGATGCTCTTCGGCGAGCGAGACATTCTTGACGGCGACAAGTTTCTCGCGAGGGCGAAGCTCGATGACGCGATCGATCCACATCCAGCGCATGGTCGCTCCGATGTGGCTCAGGCCGGTTGCTTGGCGAGCTTCTGCTCGACGAACTTGACGAGGGTGTCCACGGTAAAGGCCTGCGGCACCTTGCGGACCTGCGGGTCGGCTTCGATCGAGGCGAAGTTCACCCAAGGCATGCGGCTCTTGAGCTCGCGAAGGCCATCGGGTGTGATCTTGCCATCGACGACGTACTTGGGATCGCGGAGGACGCTCTCGGGGATCAGTTCGCCCTGGGCGATCTTGAAGCCGAAGGCCTGCTCGAGCTGGAAGGAGATGTCGAGGATGTCGATCGACTCGGCACCGAGGTCGCCGAACAGGGTCGCTTCGGGGGTGATCTCGTCGGCGTCGGCCCCGAGGGCCTCTTCCAGAACGGTGCGGACTTTGGCAAAGATGTCGTCGTTGGTCATGGGGAGGCAGTGTAGGAATGTCGGATGGGGGATGGCGGATATCGGATGGAGAAGGGAATGGGCGTGTTTGATGTCTTGTTTTGCCGCTATTCGACACGCATTGGCCGGAGGGTGAAGCGGCCGCTGACGGCGGTGGCGGGGCCGGTTT
>JBGANP010000031.1:0-35402 GCA_044222255.1 Phycisphaerales bacterium | reverse complement strand
TCGCCGCCAGCGGGCAGACAAAGCCCGCCACAAGTGGGGGTTCGCTTGCGGGTGCCACCGGCGACCTTCCTGAGGGCGAGGCGGCTGCAGCTCTTGCGGCGATCGGCGAGGGCGTCTGTATCTGTACCCTCGAAGGCACGCTCATTTGGGCCAACGACCGCTTCCGCGCCTTTGACGACCAGACCCGGGCCCGCATCACCGCAGTCTGTCGTCGGGCCGCCGCCCAGTACGAGGAGCAGATCCTTCGACAGGAGGCGGCCGGGTACAGCTTCGGCAGCCACAAGTTTGATGTCGCCTCGCCGGATGAGAGCAAGTTCTACGAGGTCGTCGTCTCGCCGGTGCGAACGCACTTCGACGGGTTGGGGCCGGGCAGAATCGAGCGCGTCGCGGCGGTGGTGTGGGATGTGACGCATTCCAAGCGCGTCGCGCAGAAAATGGACGCCATCGACCGCGCCGGCGCGGAACTCGTGCGACTGGATGCCGAGAGCGTCCGCAAAAAGCACGTCGCTGAGCGTCTCAAGGTGATGGAAGAGAAGATCGTCAAGTACAGCCACGAGCTGATGCACTTCGATCATCTCGCGATTCGCCTCATTGATGAGCGCACCGGCAAGCTTGAGCTTGTCATGGCCAGCGGCCTTCCGCCGGAGGCGATGGAGGTCGAGCTCTTCGCACAGAAGGAAGGCAACGGGATCATGGGGTATGTCGCCGCCACGGGGCGCAGCTACCTCTGTCCGGACATCGCCAAGGACCGCCGGTATGTAATGGGCCTGCACGGCGCCCGCAGTTCACTGACCGTTCCGTTGCGCCTGCACGACAAGATCATCGGCGCGTTCAACGTCGAGAGCGAGAACCTCGCGGCCTTCACCGAGGAAGACCGCCAGTTCGCGGAGATCTTCGCCAACCACATCGCGCTGGCCCTGCACATTCTCGATCTGCTCGTCGTCGAGCGGGCGACCACCGGCGAGTCGGTCACTGTCAACGTGCAGGGCGAGATCCGCGAGCCACTTGACGACATCGTCGAGCACGCGACGTGGCTGCAGAACGCCGCGGCCCAAGACCCCACACTCCGCGACCACGTCGACCGAATTCTCTCGGACTGCGCCGCGATCCGCGACAAGGTGAAGGAGGCCGCGTCCGGCCCGCAGCACATCATAGGGGCAGAGCGTGCGCTCGCCGAACTGACCATCGATCCGGTCATGGCCGGGAAGCACGTTCTCGTGGCCGATGATGAGCCGAAGATCCGCCAGGTCATTCGAGATGTGCTGCGCGGCAAGGGTGCCCGCGTGACGGTCTGCTCAAACGGCCAGGCCGCGATCGACGAGCTTGAAGCGTCGCACAAGCGCCCAACCGGACATTTCAATCTGATCGTCTCGGACATCAAAATGCCGGACAAGAACGGCTACGAGGTCTTCGCCGCGGCCCGGCGCATCGATGTCTCTATTCCGGTCATCCTGATGACCGGCTTCGGCTACGACCCACACCATTCGATCGTTCGGGCTAGCCAGGAGGGCCTGCAGTGCGTGCTCTTCAAGCCCTTCGCGATCGACAAGCTGGTCGAGGAGGTCCGAAAAGCCCTCGGTGCCCCGGCCAAGGTGGGGTCTCCCGGCTGAATCCGGTCGATATGGCGTGGACAACCGCCCTCCGGCCCCGTAAAGTCGTGCCCTCAATCGAATAGCCGGGAGCGTACCGAAGTGGTCAAACGGGACAGACTGTAAATCTGTTGGCTAACGCCTTCGTTGGTTCGACCCACTTGTGGCGGGCTTTGTCTGCCCGCTGGCGGCGAGCATCTCGGTATCCGCAACGACGATCTGATATCCCTGGCTGGCGGCCCCAAAAACGCCACGCGGCGAAAGCTCTCTGAGCCCCGCCGCGTCGATGGTCATGACTTCGTACTCGCCGCCAAGCAGCCGCGCAATAGCGTCGGTGGACGCTTTCGTCCCTTTTACAAGCAGCAACCTGGGTCGATGATCTGTCATGAGCGGGAACGGATGGTTGGCACTGTCATCGACCGGCATGACGGCCGACCCCTTATTTTAGTCATGACCGGCCATGTCGTGCCGATGGGGAACCCTCACTGGCTGCGTGCGGAGGGGCATGGCGGCCAAGACGACTTTGCCCCGCGGCCATGAATTCCGCCTCAGCCCCCCTACTCTCCGAGTTCGCATGATCCAAGTTCAGCGTGTGAGCAAGTGGTTTGGGGGAAGTGGGCGAGGGGGCGTGCGCGCTGTGGACGACATCTCGTTCACGATTCCCGCCGGGCAGTGCGTCGGCGTGCTGGGACCGAACGGGGCAGGGAAGACCACGACGATTCGGATGATCACGGGATATCTGCCGCCATCGGCGGGGACGATCCGCGTGAACGATCTGGACACGATCAATGACTCGATTGGGGCGCGGCGGCTGATGGGATATCTGCCGGAGGCGACACCGCTGTATCCGGAGATGCGGGTGCAGGACTATCTCGCGTACCGGGCGAAGCTCTATGGACTGGGCCGTGCCGCGCGGCGAGCGGGGATTGGGGCCGCGTTGGAGCGATGCTGGCTGAAAGATGTCGCGCG
Source organism: Phycisphaerales bacterium (assembly GCA_044222255.1). Classification (GTDB taxonomy): domain Bacteria; phylum Planctomycetota; class Phycisphaerae; order Phycisphaerales; family UBA1924; genus UBA4658. The sequence continues at coordinate 32,844 of JBGANP010000031.1, read as the reverse complement.
ACGACGGATCGGGCAACTGAGCAAGGGATACAAGCAGCGCGTCGGGCTTGCGGGCGCGCTGGTGCATTCGCCGCCGGTGCTGATTCTGGATGAGCCGACCAACGGGCTGGACCCTTCGCAGATTCGCGAGACGCGCTCGCTGATCAAGGGACTGGCGGAAGATCGGACGGTGCTGGTGTCGTCGCATATTCTGCCGGAAATCGAGCAGACGTGCGATCGCGTGATCATCATCGCACGCGGGCGGGTGCGGGCGGATGGCGCGCCGGGTGCGCTGGTGCGGCAGGTGCAGCAGGCGTTTCCGCACACGGTGGAGGTCGGCGTCACGCCGGGCGGGCGCGAGCGCGTGCATCGTGCGCTCGCGACGATCGAGGGTGTGGCGAGCGTGCAGCTTTCGAGCGAAGGGACGGAGGAGAACTGGGCACGGTTCATCGTGACGCCCAAGGGCGGGCAAGGTGATCTTCGCGAGCCGATCGCACGGGCGATCGGGGTGCTGGGGGTAGTCTGCCGCGAGTTGCGCAGAGCGCAGCCGACGCTGGAGCAGGTCTTCATGCGCGTGATCGAGTCCGATGAACGGACCGCGTTGAAGGAACAGAAGGCGGAGGAAGCGGCATGAGAGCTCTCTCGGCTATCTGCGGGCGCGAGTATGCGTCCATGTTCCGGATTCCACTGGGTTGGGTGGTGGTGTCGCTGTTCGTGTGCCTTTCCAGCATGTACTTCATGATGCGTGTCATGGTGCCGGGGGGGCCGGCGACGATGCGCGAGGTCTTCGGGGTGTGGTGGGCGCTGCTGCTGTTTCTGTGCCCATCGGTGTCGATGCGGCTCTTCAGCGAGGAGTTGCGATCCGGCACGATTGAGACGTCGCTGACCGCGCCCGTGGCGGATGGCGTGCTGGTGGTCGGCAAGTATCTCGCGAGCGCGATGTTCCTGCTCACGATGCTGCTGCCGACGCTGGCGTTTGTGGGTGTGCTGGCATGGCTTTCTCGGCCTGACTACGGTCCGGTGCTATCGGGATACGCGGGGCTGATCCTGCTGGGGATGCTGTATCTCGCTGTCGGCGCACTCGCCTCGGCCTGTACGAGCAGCCAGACGCTGGCGTTTCTCGGGACGCTCTTTGGGCTCCTCATGCTCGATGTCATTCCCGCACGCGTCGCTCCGCAGTTGCCGGAGCAGATCGCCAAGATCGTCTTCATGCTCTCTCCGAGCGTTCGGGCGAACGACTTCTATCGCGGATTAATCGACACCTCGCACGTCGCATTTTTCCTCGGGGCAACGGTCTGGTTCCTCGTGCTGGCCACGCTCGTGCTGCAATCGCGGAGGTGGCGATGAGCAATACCGCACCAACGCTGAGCAAGCCCGCCGCGATCCGGCGGTTTCGATACGCGATCCAGGCGTTCGCGCTGCTCTTCGCGGCCACCGCCGTGTGCGTGTTCGCCGTGATCCTTGGCGACCGCTTCCCGAAGCGGTTTGACGCCACGGCGACGCGCGAGCACCAGCTCTCGCCCCGAACGGTTGAACTTCTCAAGTCTCTGCAAGGCGAGTACGAGCTGGTCGTCGCGGCGAACTTCTCCACACTGGACCAGACCGCGGCGCGACGCACGCAGGATGTGCTGGACAACTTCTCTCGCACCTCGCCGAGTATCCGAACGACCGTGATCGATGTCTCCTCCTCGCGCGGCCTGGCCGATCTGGACGGGTTGCTCGGACGGCTGGTTGAACGATTCAAGCCGGAACTGCAGACGCAGAAGAAGGGCCTGGCATCGGCGATGGCGCTCGCGGGGCCGCTCAACGATGCGCTCAACGCGCTCTCTTCGGACCTGCTGGCAACGAAGGACACGGTTCGTGATGGAGATCCGAGCGCGGACTCGCTTCGCCGATTCTTCGCGGACTCCGCGGCGGCCTGCCGCATCGCGGGCGAGGAGATCGTCGCTGGGGGAAAGGCCGCGACCGAGTCGGTCGCAAAGACGATCGGTCGCACCGCTGTACCCGCGACGGACGATGCCATTGCGCAGATGCGACGGCCGCTCTCGAAGGCACTCGCCGAGCTGGGACAGGTGGGAGACAACATCGACGCGGCAGTGAAGAATATAGACGACAAGGTCCTCGCGGCCGCCACGCGAGAACGCATGAAGGCCCCCAGCGCGGGCGCGGCGCGGCTTCGCAAAGAAATCGGCGACACGCTGACCTCTCTGGATGAACTGCCGCGGACGCCGCTCTCATCGGTGGTTCGCGTACTGGAAAAATCGAGCGCGGCGATCGTGATCGCTCCGCCGCGCCCCCCCGCAGCTGCCGGCCAGGCCGCAGCGCGTCCGGGCGTCACGAGCATCGAACTCTCCTCGATTTATCCGCCGAAATCGGATGACGGCACCGTGGTACAGCAGATCGATCTGCGGGCGCGGACCGAGGATCTGTTCGCGGGCGCGGTGCAGTCGCTTGCTCGGGCGGATGCGCCGATCGTCGTGTTCGTGCATGGCCGGGGCATTCGCATGTCGCCCGAGTATCTGCCTGTGGCATCGATCGTCGATCGCATGCGACTTCGGGGCGTTGACTTTGCTGAATGGGCTGCCGGCCTAGAGAGCGAGCCGCCATCGCTGCGCACGATCGATCCGGGGGCGAAGCGTCCTGTTGTGTACATCGTGATCTCGATGGCCCCCGGCGACGCGGCGGATGCGGCTCGCTATGGCAAGCTGGTGGATGGCGCGAACAAACTGGTTGCGCAGGGCAAGTCTGTGTTGCTCTGCGAGGTTCCGTCGTCGCTGCCCTCGATCGGCTCCAAGGACATCATGGCGGAAGTGCTCACACCCTTGGGCCTGCATGTGGACACCGGACGGCCGCTGCTCCAGCAGTATTCCGGGCCGCGCGGGCGGGTGGCAAGCCCGGATCTGATGCTGACAGAACCGGGGCCGGACCACCTGATATCGAAGGCGATTCGGGGGCTACCGCTGGTGTTGCCCTGGGCGGTGCCACTGCGGTTCGCAGATGGCGCGCCGGGCATCAACGCCGTGGTGCGGATCGATAACACGGGCAAGACGATCTGGGCGGAATCGGAGTTTCAGAGCTTCGCGCAAATGCCGCGAAACCAGCAACCGCTGGCGATCAATCCGCCCGCGCCGGACAGCTCTCGCGATGATCCGGCGGGCCCGTGGCCGGTGGTGGTTACGGTCGAGCGGAGCGTGAACAACACGCCCCAGCGGCTGATCGTGGTCGGCTGCAACGGCTGGATGTCCGGCGATGTGATGGGGGCGGAGCGCGAGGTGGAGTCGCGGCGCGTGCCGGCGTACCCGGGGAACATCGAACTGCTGGACGCGAGCGTTTCCTGGCTGGCGAATCAGGATGCGATGATCAGCGCGAGCCCGCAATCGCAGCAGCTGCCGCTGATTCCGCCGCTGACGGAGGCGCAGCTCGGCGCGTTTCGATGGGCGCTCATCGGCGGCCTGCCGGTGCTGATCCTGCTGATCGGCGCGGTGTGGCGGCTGGTGCGGGGCTAGAACACGCGGCGCTTGGCGGGGCGGGTTTTCAATATGGGCGTGAGCACTTCTGGCGGGGGCTCGAAGCCCGAGCCCTTGCCGCGCCATTGCTGGCCGCACTCGGGGCAGTTGAGGCCCTTGAGGTCCAACCCGGAAAGGTCGTACCGACACTTGCCGCACTGGAGTTCCGTCGGCGGGCGCGGCAGGACACAGATGTAGTAGCCGATCGCGCCGGTGAGAACGATGTAAGGCCACATCAACTCGTAGAAGATGGGCGAGTATGCCGGAAGCATGTCGCGAGACGCGCTGAAGAGGCGGACGACGATCATCAGGATGAAGAGAGCGCCCGTCACGATCGCGAAGGAGGGCCAGCGCCTGCGCCAATACATGGCCAGTGCCCAGATGATTGTCGCAAAGATCGGAAAGATCAGCACGGCGGGTACTCACATATTCCCGCAGGATGCTACGCGAGCGGCATCGATCTATTTTCCGGCCTTGAAAAACGTGCGGAGCGATTCGTAGATGTCATCGCGGCCGTTCACGCGGCTGGTGACGACCTTCTCGCCGCCGTTGCCCGCGAAGCCCGGCACGCTGGCGGCCGCGGCGGAACCGCCGAAGCACTCGCGAAGGACATTGATGAAGCTGCCAGATCCATAGGGGCTCGCGACCTGGCAGTAGCCGAACATGTTCGCGCGGGGCAGGAGCGATTTCTCGATGAGCTGCGTGGAGATGCGGTTGTCGCTCTCGGAGGAGTTGTCGCCATCGGAGAAGTGGAAGAGATAGGTGTTCCAATCACCCGGGTCGTAGTGCTGATCGAGCATCTCCAGGCACTTCTGGTATGCGGAGCTGATGCGGGTGCCGCCGTCCTCGCGGATGCTGAAGAACGTGCGGCGGTCAACTTCCTGCGCCGTGACATCGTGCACGATGTAGCGGCTCTCGACGCCTTCGTAGTTGCGGCGAAGCCAGGTATCAATCCAGAACGCCTCAAGGCGGACGAGCTCTTTCTGCTCCTCGCCCATGGAACCGGAGACATCCATCATGTAGACGATGAGAGCATTGGACTGCGGCTTCTTCACCTCTGTCCACGAGCGATATCGCATGTCGCGGCGGATGGGAACGACGACGGGATTCTCTGGGTCGTAGCTGCCCAGCGCGATCTGGCGTTTCAGCGCTTCGCGATACGAACGCTTGAAGTGCCGCAGGCTCGCCGGGCCGGTGGGGCGAATGCCCGAGTACTTGTCGCGGATGGTGGTGATCTTGTGCTCGCCCTTGGGCTCGATGCGCGGGAGTTGCAACTCCTCGCCGAGGATGTCGGCGAGTTCTTCGAGCGAGACATCCACTTCCAGCACGTGCCTGCCGGGTTTGTCGCCGCCCTCGCCCTTGCCCGCGCCGGGCTGATCGCCCTCTTCTCCCTCGCCCATGCCGACGCCGCCGGTGTTGTCGCCGTAGCGGAACGTGGGGATGTCGATGTCGTGGACGGGAACGGACACGTAGCGTCCGCCCTCCTGACCGACGAAGTCGCCGCGCGAGATGAATCGCTTCAAGTCACGACGGATCTTGCCGCGCACAATGTGGCGGAAACGCTGGTGGTCTTGTTCGATTTTGTTGACCATCGAACGAACATCCCTCACCGGTACGCGGCGCCACCGCCCGGACGTTGCATCGACCAAGACGGGAACGCGCTGGACGAATCCTCCCGACGCCGGCCTGGCCGACGGGGAAAGCAGCTCCATTGCGACAGGGTCTACCCAGCGCAACTCTGTTATCGGATCACCGACCCCGATCGAACCTTCAAAGACTGATACGCCCCAGTGAGGGGGCGAGTTTCCCCCCACCACCCACACGCCACATTATGCCCTGTTCCGGCGGATGTGCCGGTAGACCCAGAGCGTGCTGATGAGCCCGATCGGAAGGGCGCACACGATCTCGGCCGCGCGGCAGACGAGGTCCACGGTCAGCCCGGGCACGGCAGCGGCGGCAGTCACGCCGGTGGCCGCGGGACGGAGAACCGCGGACGAAACGCCGACGGACCACTCCCGAAGGCCGAACTGGATCGGGAACTGTCCCGCGATCTGGCTGACACCGGAGACAAGGACGCAGACGCCATAGGGCTGTTCCATGCCGATGAGGTTGAAGGCGAGAAGATACCGAAGCGCCCAGACGTGGGTGTCGAGGATGCGAACAGCGACAGCGAATCCGACCGCCGCGCCGCCGGTCAGCGCGGGCCTGCCCTTGCGGGCGTTGATCCATGCGAACAGCGCGCCAGGGATCAGGGCGAGAGCGAAGACGATCGCCACGATCGGGGCGAGCACGCGCGCGGGTACCGCGTCCCGCAGCGAGCCGTCGATCGCGAGCTGCGCCGAGATCGCGAGCACGATGCCCACGCCCCCGGAGAGGAGAGCCGTGACGGTGATCAGGAGCGAGGTAGCGACGGGAATGCCGCTGATGGCCTTGTGGTAGGCGATGCGGCCCATGAGCCCGGGCTTGAGCGGGAGCATGTTGAGCAGCCACGCGCTGCCGATGAGCATCGACATTTCGCGAAAGCCAACGGACCCGAAGCGGCGCGTGAGCGCCCAGAAGATGAGCGAGGTCAGGAGCCAGTTGACCAGCGGGAGCAGAATCGTCGCGAGCACGATCCACGCAGGGGCGGCGCGGGCGGCGTTCCAGCAACGGGCCAGTTCATCGCGCTGCAGGACCAGCACATAGGCCGCTGCGGCAAGCAGCGCGACACCCAGGACAAATCCGACGATTCGCACCCAACGCGCGGGCGTTCTGCCCGCGGAAGGCCCGATGGAGGACACGCCGCCGCTGGGGGTCATCGCGGACATTCAATGAACGATCGGAACGGGATTGGGGTCCGGTGGCACGGTGGGAACGATGAATCGCGGGGGTTGGGGGTCCGTGGCCGCTGGCGTCTTTGAGTCAGGCACGGGGCCAGCCGGACTGGCAAGTGGATCGACCGGTGCGGGCTTTCGAGGTGATGTGTCCACGAGTTCACGAACATCAAGCGGTGCGGTACTGAGAGCGGGGCCGCCAGCTTCCAAGCGATCTTTCACGAGTTGGGCCAGCGCGGTCAGACGTGTGGATCGCAGCACCGCTGGCAGCGTCAGGAGTGGATCTGCCGGGCCAGTCGTTCGAGTGACCAGAGCGACGGCAAGCACCTCTTCATCAACCTCCTGCGCAAGCACCTGATCCAGCCGGAGGGTTTGCGGAATGATGCGTTGCGTCGGCGAGAGACAGAGCGTGAGAATCTTGGAGGCGCGTTGCAGCGAACTCGCGGCGATGCGTTGGGAAATCACCTCGAAAAACGTGTCGATGTCCGTGGCGGTGAGGTTCCTGGCCATCTGCTTCTTGCTGGACGCGACGATCTGGAGTTTGAGCGAGAGCAGCACGTCGGCAATCTCCGTTGGCCCGCCGGTCTGCAAGGCGGATTGGAGCCCGGAGAACACGGCGTCCGCCCGCGGAGGAAGCCGACGAACTAGAGGAACCACATCGGCCGTGAGCATCTGCGGAGCCGCATCAAAGAGGCGCTGCGGCGAGATCTCAAATCCCTGCAACACGCGCCAGCGGATGCGTGCCTGGTTCGGAAGCCACCACTCCATCTCATAGGACAGCGGCCCGATATCCGGCCACACGATCATGTCTACCGACTCGTTGGGAAGAAGACGCAGCCGGCGATCCAGATTGGCCACCCAGACAAGATCGGCGATGGGCATGATCTCCGGGCCCATGTCCACCTGCGGGGCGAAGAGCAGCCGGGTGCAGAGCGGCTTGTCCGGCCCCATGGGCAGGGCAATCTGCGAGGTGTTGCGAAGCGTGACCCGAACTGGCGTGCGCTGGATCGGACTGACATCCTTCCGGAGCGCGGTGACTTCCAGAGACATGGCACGCCGAGGATTCTCCACCATCGCATCCAGCCACGACGGAACACCGCCCGCATCGGCCTCGAGCGTCTTTGCAACATCCGTGGTTGGGAGACGCTCGCCGGTGAGAACTCCGTATCGTGTCGCGGCAAAGGCCCCTGCAAAGTCGCCGATGTGCCGACCGGCGATCGCGGCGTTGCGAACAATTGCGGTGTTCGGATCGCCTCGCAACTCGGCCGCCAGCGCGTGACCGATGGCCGCGAGCGAATCGTTGGCCGCAAGAGCGCCCAGGGCTTCCTCGGCCTTCGCCTTGTCGCCCGTCCGGAGCTCCATCCACGCGTCAAACCGTGCAATGATGGCGGGATCGATCTCCTTGGACGTGCGAACATCCGCGAGCGTCTGAGCCGCTTCGTCCAGTTGCAAGCCCGTCAGGAGCCGCAGCCAACACAGCTCCACCTGAGCGCCAGCGGCCTGCGAGGTTGCCTGCGCCTCGGTCAATCCGGGAGTCCGGCGGACAGGATCGGCAGCATCGTGTGCGAGCTTCGCGACGGTGGTCGCGAGTTCGGAGAGAAAAATCGATGCACGCTCGCGATCCAACATCGCCGCGGCACAAACAATCCGGGACCGTTCTCGCGGCGCGGGAAGCCGAATGTCCTCGGGGGCCGGAAATGCATCAATCGCGATGGCTTGCGACTGCGCCTCTTTCCGTTTCTCAACAGCACGTTCACGATCTTTCTGAAGGGCGTCGCTGAGGCGGCGAATTACAGCATCCGGCCCGAGGAGCGACCATTCCGCAAGGTCGTAGGCGTTCTGATCCGACTCGGGGATCGGGCGTGCCTGAACGCCATAGATGAATCGCTGCATCTTCGCGAAACGGAGCGCGCCCTTGAACGCGCCTTTGCTGAGAAGCTCGGACACGACGGACGAATAGATGGCCGGGTCGAACGGATCGGTCCACAGCACCTGGAACATCAGGTCCAGGCGACCGGCCGGCTCGTTCGGATCCGGATTGGAGGAATAAAACGTGAGCACAAGCGTCGCTGCGTCGCGATTGGTCGGATCGAGCTTGATCGCCGTCCAGAGCCGCTCAACGAACCCGCGAAGGTCGCCCCGCTCGCGAGCCAAGAGCGCACCATCCAGAGCAAGTCGGCTGCGCACCGACGCGTCGAACGCTTCCGCGCCATCGCCGCTGACGAACTGGTCGTACGCGGCGAGTCGCTGGTCGGCCGTCTGCAAATCAGATATCTTCGCGCTGACCACTCTCAGGAGCGAAACAGTGTCGTCCGGATCGAGCTTCACCAAGCGCCGCGAAATGTCGCGCACCGCCTGGGAGTCTTCCGCGCCGGCCGCGGCTTCCATGTACAGGCGCAGAATCGTCTGATCGTTTGGCAGGAGCGTGGCGGCCGTGGCAAGCATCTCTTGGGCAATGCGGTAGTCGCGCTGCGATGGATTGCCGACGATCTTCAGGTCCAGCAGCGCGACGCGGGCGACGGCGTGGGCCGCGAGCATTTCGGCGCGGTGCGGCCCTTCAACCGGATCCGGCTCGGCCAGCGAGCCGCGAACACCCACCGCGGAGCCGACAATCGCGGCAAACACGGCGAGGGGAAAACGCCGCCGAATCGGCGAGCAGCGGGTTCGGACGCCTGGGCTCATCTGCATCAGACCAAACCTCCGAGTCACCGTGACCTTGAATCAGACCAGACCACCGAGTACGAACCCACCCAACCCAATCCAGGGGGTGAGTTCACAAGCCAGTTTCAACTTGGGGCTTGCGAGGGGGAAACATCGGCGCGCGGCGATCAGGAAGACGAAGATGCCCGCCGCAACAAACGCGGCACAGGCATCTTTCCACCATCGGGAAGATACGTCCCCCGCATGAGGGTGTTCGCCAACCAAGCTGGGGCCTATGCAGACCAACGTCCACGCCCACACCCCTGCAAGCAGGAGCATCAGGGTTCGGATGGTGGTCTGCGTCGACACAGGCACGGACCCTCCTTGGCTCGCCGGCGAAGGGTGGTTCGGAACCTGGCCGGGAAGGCCAAGAGAATACCCGACTCGCCGCAATCGTCAGCCGAATCAGCTTCCCATACCCATGGTCATGAGGAACTCCGCGTTGGTCTTGACCTTGGTGAGGCGGCTCTTCATCAGTTCCATGGCCTCGACGACGTTCATGTCCGCCAGGACCTTCCGGAGGCGGTAGACGAGTTCGAGTTCCTTGCGATCCATGAGCAGTTCTTCGCGGCGAGTGCCGGAGGAGGCCACATCGATGCAGGGGTAGATGCGTTTGTCCATCAGCTTGCGGTCCAGGTGGAGTTCGCTGTTGCCGGTGCCCTTGAACTCCTCGAAAATGACCTCGTCCATCTTGGACCCGGTATCCGTGAGGGCCGTGCCGATGATGGTGAGGGAGCCGCCGCCCTCGATCGCGCGAGCCGCGCCGAAGAACTTCTTGGGCCGCTGGAGCGCACCGGCATCGATGCCGCCGGACATGATGCGCCCGGAGTGCGGCATCTCGGAGTTGTGGGCGCGGGCGAGGCGTGTGATCGAGTCGAGCAGGATGACCACATCATCGCCGAACTCGACCATGCGTTTGGCCTTCTCGATGACCATCTCGGCCACCTGCACGTGGCGTGAGGCCTGCTCGTCGAAGGTGCTGGCGACGACCTCGACGCCGGGCGCGCTGTTGCGCCGGAAGTCCGTGACTTCTTCGGGGCGCTCGTCCACCAGCAGCACGATGATCTTGACATCCGGGCTGTTCTTGGCGATCGCCTTGGCAATCTTCTGGAGCAGCACCGTCTTACCCGTGCGGGGCGGGGCCACGATCAGGGCGCGCTGGCCCTTGCCCAGCGGAGCGACCAGATCGATGATGCGACACTCGATCTCGCCCGGCTCGGTCTCGAGGATGTAGCGTTCCTCGGGGTGCAGCGGCGTGAGATCCTCGAAGTTGCTGATCTTATGGATGAAGCTCGGCGGATGGCCGTTCACCTCGTCCACGCGGAGGAGCGCGAAGTACCGCTCGTTCTCCTTCGGCGGACGAATGAAGCCACGGACGACCATGCCTTTCTTCAGCCCATACCGACGAATCTGCGTCGGCGAAATGTAGATGTCATCGGGGCCGGAGAGATAGGACTGCTCAGCGGAGCGCAGGAAGCCGAACTTGTCGGGCATGATCTCCAGCGTGCCCTCGCCGACCATAAGCCCCTGCTTGGCAGCGCGGGCCTTGAGGATCTTGAAGATCAGTTCCTGCTTGGGAATCTGATGGAAGTCTTCAAGGCCGCTCTCGCCGGCGACCTTGTGCAGCTTTTCGATATCCATGCGCTGGAGCTGCGCGATGGAGAGTTGATTCTTGAGCGTCGCCGGATCGATCTTCGCGGCAATCTTCTCGATCTCCGCTGCTTCGCGTTCGAGTTCCTCATCGCTGGGGAGCATGAAGTCCAGCGGGCGCTGCCACTGACTGCCGCCACCTCCGCCGCCGCCGCCGCTGGGGCCGCCCCCGCCGGAACCATCGAAGCCACCGCCGCCGCGACGACGTTTCTTCTTACGACGACGACCGAAGCTGTCGCCTCCGAATCCGCCGCTATCCCGGTTCTCGCGATGCCCGCCCTGAAACTGCTGCGGGCCGTACCCACTGCCGCCCTGACCACCGCCACCACCCTGATCGCGATGGCCGCGATCACCTCTATCACCGCGGTCTCCCCGATCATTGCGATCGCCACGGTCATGGAACTGCTGCCCACCACCATGGCCGCCCTGACCCTGGCCTTGCCCGCCGTGGCCACCTCCATGACCGGGACCGCCATGACCAGGACCGCCATGGCTTGGACCGCCATGGCTTGGACCGCCTTGGCTTGGACCGCCTTGGCCTTGGCCGCCCTGATTTTGGCCACTTTGGCTTGGGCTTCCTTGATGGGGGCCAGCGTAAGACCCGCCACCCTGCGGGCCGCCGGCAGTTGGGCCGGGCCCGGCTTGGCCACCACCCTGACCACTGACGCGATCGGAACGACCATCGGGCCGACCTTCCGGGCGGTTGTCCGGGCGTTGCTCCGGTCGGTGCTCGGATCGATTCATAGGCCGGGGCTCCTGCCGCGGCTCGGGACGTGATTCGGGACGCGGCTCAGCGCGTGCGACCGGCGGCGCGGGAGGCGGCGCGACAGGCGCGGCCGCCGGAGCTTCCGGCTTGGCGCGCGATCGCGACTTCGGGCCGGAGGATTTGGGCTCCGAACGCTCTTCAGCGACGTTGGTCTGCTTGGCCATACGGCTCCGCTTCTGCACTTTCACTTGGCAAACTCTTCTTTGGGAAAGGAAGGACGATCCGCCGAATGGGGATCGCACATGCGTGAACTTGTTCCGGAGCTTTGTCGCCGGGCGCTTCCCTCGCCCAACGAGACACCACCGGACAACGCAACAAAACACTTGCTGAATCAACGCTCAGAGCGATCTGGCTTGGAGCCGGCTGGAACGGAACCGGCTGATTTTCAGAACGTGCTGGGCCGATTCGGCCTTGGAGAACAAACACCCACGGGCCACTTGCTGGCCAACCCGCGGCTCCTGCTGCCCTTCGATAGGCGGCTCACCCTGACCCTTGAACGAGTATAGCACATTCCCGAGCGAATGCACGACCCTCACTTTCCGATACGCAAGATTCAGGATCCGGCTTCGATGGAGGCGAGAATTCCGGCCACCTGAGCGTCAATACCGCCCAGTTTTCCGGAGTTTTCCACAACGTACCGGGATCTCCGACGCTTTTCATCAACCGACAACTGAGAGGCCTCGCGCCGGGCGAGTTCCTGCTCATCCCATTGGCGGGCCAAGCGGACGCGTTCCAGCCGCTGCTCGCGCGGGGCATCCACAAACACAACGGTGTCGCACTCCGCATCGACGCCGGCCTCGAAGAGGAGAGGAGCATCGACAATGACGGCCCGCGCTCCCGCGGCCTGTGCTTCGCGAATCATCGCGGCGCGATCCTCGCGGACGATCGGGTGGACGAGTTGCTCGAGCCGGTGCCGCTGTTCAGGATCGGCAAAGATGATGGCGGCGATCTTTGAGCGGTCGATGCGGCCATCCGGCGCGAGCACGGCATCACCCCACCACTCCACGAGTTGGGCTCGCACATCCGGCCGATCCAGCGCGGCCTTCGCGCGAGCGTCCGAATCGATCACGAAGCACCCCAAACGTGAGAACGCGTTCGCGATCGTGCTCTTGCCCGCGCCGATGCCGCCGGCAAGACCAATGACAGGGAAACGGCGCGAACCGGGCTGAGTGGGAAGAGGAGCCGGATTCGGGGTAGGACTTGGAGCGGGGAACACGGGTGTGTGTATCGGTCGTGCGAAGGGGGGGGCTGCGGCGGAGGGCTTCGCCCGGGATGCATCGATGCAGCGACGGACCTGCTCGGCGAGGTCCGCGGGCCGCGCGACATGAGCCCATGTGACCGAAGGCCCGAGCCCGGCAGTCGTCAGATCCAGCGTGCCGAGACCGAGCAGTCGTTGCAGAAAGGTGCGGACAACTGCGATATTGCGAATGTCCTCAAGCCGCGCTTCGACGGCGACACGAGAGAAGACGCCCCACGCGGCACGGACCCGATGGCGGGAGAGTTGATATCTGCGGGCGTTGCGAACGATCGCGGCGATCGCGAGCACCATGAGCAGGAAACAGATCGGGCCGAGCAGAAGCAGGCCGCGGGAATCGAACCACCAGTTGTTGAAGACCGCCGCCCAGCAGATCGCCCACGCGAGAAGCGAGAGCCAGAGCCAGCCGCCAGCAATGAGTAGCACCGAACGCCCGGCGGGATGAATATCGAGTTGCGCAATGTCGGCAGAAGCTGTGCCCGCATCTGCGGATGAGCGAGTGAAAGGATCAGTCTCCACGCTGGTCATTGCTCAAGCACGCCGATGTCGGGGAGGTTGCGGTAGTAGCCGTCGTAGTCCAGGCCATAGCCGATGACGAACTCATCGCCAATCTCGAAACCGGCGTACTCAACCTCAACATGCTCCTGACGGCGACCGGTGGCCTCATCCTTGCGAAGCAGCACCGCGATGCGGAGCGACGCGGGGCGCTGCGCGGCAAAGAGACGGCGGATCAGGCCGAGCGTGCGGCCAGAGTCGAGGATGTCATCGACGACGAGCACATGCGCCCCTTCGAGATCAGTGGGCACATCGCCCGCGATCGTCGCGCCCTGCGTCGTGGTCGCCGTGCCGTGGTAGCTCTTAATCGTGACGGGGCGGATGCTCATCTTCACTGGGATGTGGCGGATGAGATCGGCCATGAAGATCATGGACCCGGTCAGGATGGGGACGAGAACCATCCGCTGCTCGCTGACAGTGTCGCTGGTGCGGGCGTGGGCCTCCGCCATCGAGCGTTCGATATCCGTGGTGATTTGCCGCCCCATCTGCTCGATGCGGCCGGCGATGCGATGACGATCGATGAGAACGCGGACAGCCATTTGGAATGATAGGGGATTAGCCGCGCCCGCGTGCTGGATCAATCCCCGGTTCGCTCAAACACGGCAATGGTGTCCACAAGGCAGCGGAGCGTGAAACGGGGATCCGTCGAGGCGATTTCGCTCACGGTCCGGAAGACGCCCGCGTGCCGGATATCGCAGTCGTGGAACGCGATCAGGCCCCCGGGGCGAAGGAGCGGGGCGTACAGAGCGAAATCCGAGGCGGAACACGCCTGTGTGTGCAGGCCATCGATGAAGATGAAGCCGACTTGATTGGCGAGATGAGCGAGTTCGGCAATCGCGGCGTCGGATGTCTTGACAATCTGGCGGAGCCGCGGGGCGTGGCCGGAATGCTCGAAGAGCGCTCGCATCGCCGGACGCGTCGCCACATCGGGATCAATCGAATAGATCGTCGGGCCATCGGCGGGGGCCGTGCCCTCAGTGGCGGCGGCCATGAGGAGCGTGCTGCCGCCGATGGCCGAACCGATCTCGATAATGGGAGCACCATTCGCGCCGGACGAGCACGCGTGGCGCGCGAGCACGCCGAGCGAGGCCTGCTCGCAGTGGGTCATGTACGGCGAGCCGAGCGAGCGCCCCGTCGCGGTGCGGACAACAGCACGCTCGAACGGCGTGGTCCCAAGCGAGCCGCGATGGTCGGCGGGAATCGCTGCGGACGCGGCATCGGAGAAGAAATCGTTCAGAAAATCACGGGCGGCCAGAATCGCGAACGCGGCATCCTGGTGGTTGGACTGGCCTTCCAGATGCAGGAACGTGTGATCGATGCACGTGATTCGATGGCCGAGAGGATGGTCCGGAGCAGCGTCGCACAAGTCGATCGATGTGAAGTTGTCGCCGGTCGAGAGTGTCTGCCTCAAACCCGACCGCAGCATCGGAGCATTTCTGGTGCCGATGTTCAGCCAACCCTGTTGCGCGAACATGACCGAAACGTCCAGACCGTTCCTCTCCGCGAGCACCTGAGTCTTGGTGAGGCGTGTGGCCCGTAGTGCACAGCTCGTGCGTGAGACTCTGCGCTCAGTCGTGAACTCGGGCCGCGCATCCCATGGAAGGGAGTTGTCGAGCACCGGTCGTCCGGCGCCGGTCGCCTCGGCGATCGCTCTGGCAAATGCCGCCGGGCGTGTGAGCGGCGTGGAGACCACGGCGGATTCCTCAATCCTTGCCTCGTCGAATGTGCTGACGCGAAGGCCGGCGTTGGCGGCAGCGATCTGCCGCTCCGGACGATCGTCCACAATACGAAGCTGCTCCTTTGCAACGCCGCGCTCCAGCAGCATCCGGATAATCCGCGATCCCTGATCGCCGAAACCGAGAATCGCAATCGGGCGACGCCCCACGCCGCGTAAAAACCAATCCAAACGACGGCCCGCGAGCGCGGAGAGCGTTAGTCGGGGCAGAACCACAAAGTGCTCAAACTCGATGGCGTCGCGGGCGCGGAGCGCATCAACAGCCGGATGACCGTCATCGGTGAACACAAAGCAGACGCCCGGAGTGGGTCGCACCTGGTCGGCGGGCCAGAGCGGCAGCGCGGAGTGCGGATGGCGTGCAAGATCATGATCCGCGGGAACGCGGGGATCGGGAAGCGCAAACTTGCTTGAGGAAAGCCATGTTCCATATCCCGGCGCCTCGCCAAGCGAGTCGATCGCTCCGGAAAAAACGATCGCGGCGAAGTCGCCGCGGCCGAGACCATGAGCCATGAGCGCGGCCATGTCTATCGATCCGCATCGTGCGGAAGCAACGGCAGCCGGCGCGGCAGAATGTGCTTGAGTCGGTGCGATCACGACCTCCCTATCGGCAGATTAGCCCGGGTTGGCGGAAACGGAGGTCTGCAGCCAGACTGCGATCTGGAAACCAAGTTCAACAAACATCACCGCCCCGAAATGGAATAGGACAATGAGCGTTGTTTCCTGACGGCTGCGCCGGAAGAGCGCGAACAAGACCACCCAGTAGCTGGCGACCGCAACGAGAAACCGAAGCGTTCGCTCAAGAAACTCCATCTCCATCGGAACTCGCAGCGACCAGATGAGCATGAACGCTGCGACCGCGACGAACATCCGTGCGGCGGCCAGATCGACGTGATTCAGCCGATGGTCTACGAACTTGGCCGCCGCCCAGAGGCCCGCCAGCCCGGTCCCAGTGTGCAGGATCGCTTTGTAAAGAACAAGCAAAGCGAACACAGCGGATGCGCCCATCGCGCTGCGGGGCGGCGCGTTCACGGCGGCCGCGATCATCGCGGCGACGAGACCGACGGCGCCCATGATCACGAGCACGCCGGGCTTGATGCCGGGCTTCACGAAGGGTGGCTTCACCGGTGCCGACTCGATGAGATCAACGCCCATCTCGGGGCGGAGCACCTGATTGGACTTCATGTCAAATCCGCAGGACATGCAGACGACCGCGTCGGGGTCGAGCTTCCCGCCGCAGTTGGGGCAGTTGTCGTCGACGGGTTTGAGGATGCCGGGGCGGGCGGTCGGCGTTGGCGGGGTCGGTGCGACGGGTTCGAGCGGAATCGTCTCGCCGGGGCGGGCTGCGTCGGGCGCTGGGTTGGGTGTTGTCTGATCGGACATGAGGTACCCAAACCGAGTCAACCGAGTCGCGGCGGCCCGAACCCATCTGAACATGGGCCAGTATGCCCATGCAACTTTCAGCGGACGCGCCCGCTGCGGAGGAAATACTCCATCAACTGATCGCCGGGATCAACGCACAGGTCGCTCTCGGCAGAGCTTTTTTCCCCGTAGGTCCGCTGCACGGCGGAGCGAATCCATGCGCCGGACATCATGAAGGGCACCGGCGTGTTGTCGTGCTTGCGCGTGGAGACGAGCGTGAAGTGGTCGGGGAGGTAGAGGAGTCGCCATCCCTTGGCATTCGGATCGCGCTCCGCATCGCCGAATGTGGCGAGTTTGGCGGCGACCGGTCCCATGATGTGCTTGTCGATCGCTTCGATCGCCGCGACCTTGGTCTTCCAGTCGCCCTGGTGGCTCGCTTCGTCGGGAGATTCAACATGGCAGCAGACGATGTCGTACTCATCGAGCGCGGCGACCGTCGCGCGGCCCTGGCCCGCGTAGTCGTTGTCGTGATAGCTCGTCGCGCCGGGGACATCCAGCCGCACCCAGCCGATGAGCTCGGCGATTCCCGCGAGCAGATCGACGGCGGTGGTCATCGCGCCGTTCAAGCCGTAGCGATCCTTGAAGAGCGGGATATTGGGGCGGAGGCCTTGGCCCCAGATCCAGCAGGCATTCGCCGGCCGTTTGCCAGCCGCGATTCGCGCGGCGTTGATCGGGTGTGTCGGGAGATAGATGCGTGCGAGCTCCATCAACCGGAACATGACATCCGAAGCGATCTCACCTGCTTCACCGGTTCCCGGCTTGGCGGCGGGAGCGTGATCGAGCCACGGCTGACGCGGGATTTCGTGGGGCGGGCAGGTGGCCACGAGCCCGTAGTCGCGCGTGCCGCCGCGGTTGCAGGAGGAATCGACGAGGATGTTGCGGTAGCTCACGCCCGGCGTGAGCTTCATGTCAGCCATGAGCGCGGGCTCGTGGAGTTTCCAGTGCTCGAAGAGACCTTCGACGATCGGCCTCGCTTCGGCGTTGGAGATCGCACCGGCGGAGTGATCGAGCATCAGCCCGGCATCCGGCGTGCCCTCATCGCCGACGGTGACGAGATTGACCCGGAAGATCCAGTCCTTCGGAGCCAGCTTGAGGCCAAGGGCCGCGGCCTCCAGCGGTGCGCGGCCGGTGTGATACTTCCGCGGGTCGTAGCCGAGCAGGCACATCGAGCAAACGTCCGAGCCGGCGGTGTAGCCGGGGGGCGTCGTGTGCGCCCGGCCGACGCGGCCCGCTTTGGCGAGCGCATCGGTGTGCGGCGTATGCGCCGCCTCGAACGGCGTTTTGCCGCCGAGTTCGGCGATGGGAAAGTCGGCCCCTCCGTCGGCGATGATGACTGCGTATTTCACGGGCCAAGGGTAGCGGGGGGAAGCACGCGGTTCACGGGCCGATGCCGAGGAGCTTGAGCAGTGCGGCCACGGTGCCCATTCCGATCACAGTCACAATCATGCCGATGGGCACGATGAAACGACCTGCAAAGAAGAACGCAAGGACGAAGGCGATCATCGAGAGGATTCTCCCGCCGTCGGTCATCGTGAAGTTGCGATACGCGGAAGAAAAATTGGCGAGAATGCGCGAGCCGTCTAGCGGTGGAAGCGGCATGAGATTAAACACACCAAGAGACAGGTTGAGCATCGCGCCCACACCCGCGAACATCGCAAGCTTGGGGGCAATCAGGGTGCCCCCCTTGAGCGCTTCGAACGGAGCGTGCATGAACCTATCGATTTCCGTGCTGCTCATCGCCGCAATCGCAATGCCTCCGCCGATGATGCAGATCGCCGCGAGAACAAAGTTGGTCAGTGGACCTGCGAAAGCGACCCATGCCTCCGCGTATCGCCCCTTCATGCGGCTCGGATCGATCGGCATCGCGCCCCATGCGATGCCCAGCAGCGCAAGCATCGCCAGAGACTGCAATCCCATGTGGACAATGGGATTGAAGGTCATGTGCCCGGTGTGGATCGGCGTCTGATCGCCCCGCCCGATCGCGGCCCACCCGTGCGCAAGTTCGTGGAACGTGATCGAGATTACGACCCAGAAAATCCATGCGGCCACGAGAGCGAATCCGCCAGTCTCAAACGCGATCGACGCCCACCAGCCGCCGAACATGGCAACCTCCCAAGAAAAACGCCACGCGAAGCGTGGCGGTAAGAAACAAGAACTTCGACCGGCTTAGACGGCAACCTTCGCCGGCGTCGCCTTGCTGGCCTTGAACGCCTGCTCGCAGATCTGGTCGAACACCTTCGGGTCGGTGATCGCGATCTCGCTGAGCATCTTGCGGTTGAGCAGGATGCCGACCTGCTTGAGGCCGCTGATGAACTGGCTGTAGCGGCAGCCGCGCATGCGGCAGGCGGCGGTGAGGCGGGTGATCCACAGGCGGCGCATGTTGCGCTTCAGGCGGCGGCGATCGCGGAACTGGTACACGCCGGCGCGGATGATCGCGTACTCGGCCTTGTACTTGCTCTTGTGGCCGGAGCCGTAGTAGCCGCGGGCCTTTCGAAGGATGCGCTTGCGGGCCTGGGTACGAGCGGCGCCTTTGGTTACGCGAGGCATGGGGAAAACTCCGTCTTGCGTCCGAACGGGGCGAGGAGTGCTCGCTTGTGGCCCGGCGGACTGGGTGTGGTCTGGACAATGCTCGCGGCGGATCGCCGCGGAACACTTGGAAAACGGGACTCAGGACCGCAGAGCGAAAGCCACTCGGCGGTCAAATTCGATTTCAGACTGTCTACGCCTTCTTGACGCCGTACTTCAGACCGGCCTTGACGCGGGCCGCGCGGCCGGCGGCCTGGGTGGCCTTGCGCTGCGCGGGGGTCGGGCTCTTGCGGAGGGCGGCGCGGGTCTGATCACGACCACGCAGGCGGCGGAAGAGCAACTTCTCGAGGCGCTTCGCCTCGGGATTGGACATCATCTTGTCCGTGCGGAGGCGGCGGAGGCGCTTGCTGCTCTTGCTCGAACGCAAGTGCTTGCCGAACGCACGGTTGTGGCGAACCAGCCCGGTGGCGGTCAGTCGGATCCGCTTCAAGCTGGATTTGTGGCTCTTGTTCTTCTTCATGCGACCAGATCCTCGCCTGCTTGGGTGCGATTCCATCGGCAGCAGGGCTGTCGAAGTCCGGACGGGCGCAGGCAAGGCCCGGAGCCGGGTCGAGAGGGTAGGCGTAACAGTTCAAATGGCCAAGTTGCCAAAGGGCTAAATTGCCAAATACGAACCGAACGGGCATCCCTGTCAGGGCTATCCCCAGTTGAGAACTTGGGAATGATGTCCGTTGAGCGTATTTCAGGGCGAGAGGAAAACATCCGACTTGCCAGTCGGCTGTTCATTGCCGTGCAGCGGCTCGGCCTGCGTCGGGTTCTGGAGCTTAGAGACGATCTCTTCCAGCGTGCGCGGCAGCCAAAGGTTGTCCCCATTGGCCAGCACCGGCGTCGGCATCCAGCGGATTGTGCCGTCGCTGAGCATCACGTTCTGGCCGCGCCCCGCGTGATTATCCGAGTTGGCCAGCGGGTTGATCCACTCGTTCCGCATGGCGCGGACGATGACGGGCGAGCGATCGGCAACCACCACGAACGGCGCGTTGGCGTGCGACATGTTCACCCGGTCGGGCGTGAACATGTTGCGATAGCTGTACGAGATCGCGTCCGAGCACTTCCAATCCACGGCATCCGGCGCGGGCTCGCCGCGGCAAGCACTGGCGTTGCCGGGACAGGCGAGATCACCGGCGAGCGCGTACTTCACGCGCGTGAGCGTGAAGAGATTGGCGGAGTTGGACTGCTCGGGGCGGCCGATGTTCCACCATTGCGAGCCCGCTCTGGACTCGGACGCGAGCGGAAGCGATTCCTTGTAGTCGTTGGCGTAGGAGGAGAATCCCTTGAACGCGTTCTGCAGCCCGGAGAGGCAACCGGCCTGCTGCGACATGCCGCGTACGGCGCCGACCATCGGCGCGATCACAGCGGACGCGATCAAGAGCAACGCGGCCACGGAAATCAGATCGCCCCAGCGGAAACCGACGCGATTGCGGCCTTCGACGGGAGTCATCACCATCCGCTGCTCGCCGGAATCGATCTTCGCCTGTACGCCCGAAAGCGTGCGACCCACGAGATTCTCGCGATCCGCAGCCGAAACAGACATGTTGAGCACGGAGAGCACGGTTGCGTGCGTCGTGGCCCGAGCACGAACGCCCGAAGGACACTTGCTGGGATCAAAGCCGGCGATCACAAGCGCTTCGAGAGCATCCTCATCGCGCGGAGCGAGATCATGCACATCCTCGGAACGGCGGGCCCAGGCAACGCGAACCAGCGTTGCGTCGATGAGTGACTGATCGCAGAGAGGCAACGGACCGGAATCCAAAAGCCCGAGCATCACGGCGCACTTCTCCGCACGCTGCCGCAACTCCACGGGAACCCTTGCACAATCGAACCCTGCATCAACGAGCGCCTCCATCGCTTGCGCATCCTGCGCACACAAGTCGTGCGAGTGGGCCTGAGCGTCCTTGAAAGGGTACGGGACTTGACGGTGCCGAGCGGTATCTCCAGCGAGTCGGCGATCTGGTTGTAACTCATCCGTTGGAAATAGGCCAGAAGAAGGATCTCTCGCAAGCTCCAGGGAAGTTCGTCCACTGCCTTCTGGACAAGGGCGTTCCGCTGCGTGTCCATTAGATTCTGATCGGGCGAGGGGACATCGATCTCCATCAGATCCACAAAGGTGCGGGCTCCGGAATCGGAACCCCCACCCCCCCCACCGCCGCCTCCGGAAATGGGAGCCGACAGGTCGAGGGTCTTGCGACGCGCACTTCTACGCAGGGCATCCCGGGCCTTGTTCGCCGCGATCGTAAAAAGCCATGGCTTGAACCTCCGAGAAGTATCGAAGGTGTCGGCCGACAGGTGAACCTGGAGAAAGGTTTCCTGGAATGCGTCTTCCGCGACGGCTCGGTTACCGGCCAATCGGATCAGGAAGCGGATCAGATCGTCATGGTGGCGGCGGACCAACTCCTCGAACGCAGCGGCATTCCCATCTCGGTAGTTCTGCAAGAGCTGTTCGTCGGTGGTTGTGCTCAAGTGCAGGTCCGGGAAAACTCGGGCCAGATGTAGCCGCGGGCAGATCGGGGGATTCGGACAGTGATCGGTCTGTCGGAAATGAGTCGGCCAGTTTACGGCGGATGGCGGCTGGGTGTTTGCCTGCGGACGGGCATTCCCCCAATCAGGCCGTTCTCGGGCGGTTAACCGTAAGCGTCCGGGTCCGATTTGGAACCACCTAGGGTGATCGCTAGCATCTGGGCTTCATTGGCCGCCTTCCGCCGGGTATTGAACCCGGTCCGGGGAGTGGGTGCGGCTGGCGATGGGCGGCAAATCGCCGCATGGACTTGTACCCGGCTCCGGCGACACCAGCCACGGCCGAGAAGGATGCTCGACGCATGGCGGTTCCAATCAGCCAGATGTGGACAGTCGCTTCGTACGTGGTGACGCAGAAGCTCAAGCGGAACAAGCGGTATCCGCTGGTGATGCAGCTTGAGCCACTTTTCCGTTGCAATCTGGCCTGCGCGGGCTGCGGCAAGATTCAGTATCCGGCGCACATCCTCAAGCGTCAGCTCACGCCCGAGCAGTGCTGGGCCGCGGCGGAGGAGTGCGGCGCGCCCGTGGTGGCGATTCCCGGCGGCGAGCCGCTGCTGCACCCGCAGATCAAAGAGATTATCGAGGGCTTGGTTGCGCGGAAGAAGTACGTGTACTGCTGCACCAACGCGCTGCTCCTGAAAGAGAAGCTCGAAGCCGGGCTGCTCAAGCCGAGCAAGTATCTCTCATTCAGCGTCCACATGGACGGCCAGGAAGAGCACCACGATTTCGCCGTCTGCCGCGAGGGAACGTTCAAGACCGCGCTCGAAGGCATCAAACTGGCGGTGAAGCAGGGCTTCCGCGTCACGACGAACACCACGCTTTTCGACGGTGCGGACCCGAACTCCGTCCGCGCGTTCTTCGATGAGATGATGGGTCTGGGCGTCGAGGGCGTGATGGTCAGCCCGGGATACGCGTATCCGAAGGCGCCGGATCAGAAGACGTTCATGCGGGAGCGAGAGAAGACGCAGAGCTTCTTCAAGATGCTGCTCTCGAATCGCAAGAGCGCTTGGAAGTTCAACCAGTCGCCGCTGTTCCTCGAGTTCCTCATGGGCAAGCGCGACTACGAGTGCACCCCGTGGGGCCTGCCGACGTACAACATTTTCGGCTGGCAAAAGCCCTGCTACCTGATGAATGACGGCTACGTCGATACGTTCAAGGAACTGATCGACGACACCGAGTGGGACAAGTACGGCCGGGCCAGCGGCAACACCGCCTGCCAGCAGTGCATGGTGCACTGCGGCTACGAGCCGTCGGCAGTCGATCACACGTTCTCGTCGTTCGGCGGACTGTTCGCAACGGTGAAGTCGATGCTCATGTCTTCGTATGTCGATTCGACGCAGGCAACGCTTCTTGCAGAAGAGGCGAAGAAGCCGCATGGGCCGCTGGTGCAGCTCGGGATCAGCGCGAAGAAGCCGGAGAAAGTTCGGACGATGGAGACCGCTGGCGTCGCGTAACCCTAGACAACGGTTCCGATCATCCGCTCCATGCGAACGCCGCGCTCCGGCGAAAAACGCTTGAGTCCATCCGCTCTCAGCGCGGGCGCATGCACCGCCACGTATTGATCGAACACTTCACGCGTGGCGAACACGTATTGCGTCATCACACGCGGCTCACCCGTGCCATCGGGCTCCAGCCGCACAATCATCGCCGAGTGTGCGCCGCCCTTGATGACCAGATCGACGTGTCCGTCTTCCAGCCACGCGACGTACTCATCCGCGATGGCCATGCTCGGCAGAGTGGCGACAACAACGTAGCAGATGGTGCTCATGGAACGACGGTAGCGGTCTGCATTGGGTCGGGCGTTGGGGCGCCGATCCGGACCACCGTGAGAGAGCCCAATCGCCCGTACGCATCCAACTCGGCAACTGCGACGCGATCCAGTTCACCGGCCGCGGCCTGACGACTCATCGCGACGTGTCCGCCGCTTTCGCCGGGCGAACCTGTGACGACACGCATCGCCCAAAGTCCGCCATAGCGTGACCACACCGCCCAGCGTCGCGTCGGCTGGGGCGAGTCTCGCCCGATCCATCGCAGCGCGATGCTCTCGGATGATTCCGCGGGAACATCCACACGCGGTGCATCTGGCCGGGAACCCTTGGCGAGCCACTTCATTTCCGGCGGAAGCGATGGCTGGGCGTATGGGCCGCGGGCCAGTGCATCCGCAATGCCGGCGCGATTCTGAGTGAGCGCGACGGCGCTGAAGTGGATGTTCCCTGCCGCGCCGCTGCGGGATCGCTCACGGGCGACTGTGATCTGATTGAGCACTTCCTCCGTTTCCCACACCTTGTTCGCATCGGGCTTCTCCCCCACTTTGCTGGTGAAGTTACCGACCAGAATCGGCCGCTGTTGCGAGCGCAGCGATGAGCCGAGCCACCAGTCCAGAAGCTGCGCGTGCGGCTGTGGCGAATCGATCTTCCAGTAGAGTTGCGGCGCAAGATAGTCCACCCACCCCTGCGTCAGCCAGTGGAGCGAATCCGCGTACAAACTCTCGTATGCGTCGAAGCCCTTCACGCCCCGCGGATGATCCGGGCGCCAGATGCCGAACGGGCTGATGCCGACACGCACCCACGGCTTCTCGCGATGCACCTCGTTGTACACACGATGCACAAACGTGTTGATGTTGTCGCGCCGCCAATCCGGGACCATGAGCGTGCCGCCCGCCGCGGCGTATTTCTCGTACGCGGGATTGTCCGCGAACGGGACATCCTTCTTCGGGTATGGATAGAAGTAGTCGTCGAAATGAACGCCGTCGATGGCGTAGCGGCGGACAACATCCAGAATCACGCGAAGCGAGTGTTCCCGCGCCTCCGGCTCGCCGGGGTCCAGCCAAAGTTCCTTGTCTAGTTGCCTCACCAGTTCCGGATGCGTGTTGCTGACGTGCGAAGCGCAGCACGTGTTCTTTGCGGATGATTGCTTCGCCCGGAACGGGTTGAACCAGGCGTGCAACTCGATGCCGCGGGCGTGTGCCGATGTGATCCACTCCGCCAGCGGATCAAAGCCGGGAGAGTTTCCCTGCGTCCCTGTCAGATACTCCGTCCACGGCTCGAGTTCGGACGGATAGATCGCATCACACGCGGGACGGACCTGTAGGAAAATCGCGTTCAGATTCAGCCGCGTCGCGGTGTCGATGATCTTCATCATCTCGCCACGCATCTGCTCCGCCGAGAGGCCGGGCTTCGACGGCCAGTCGATATTCGCGACCGTTGCGACCCACATGCCGCGATATTCGCGGCGCGGCTCCGGCGGATACGGATCACCGAACCCGCCGACGGAAGCGCAGCCGCCCATCGCAAACGCGAGAGCGAAGAAGACCGCCGAGAGCAGCATCAAATACCTGAAAGTCATCCCGTGCGCATCCATGCGAAAGGGGCCAAGTTCTGCCCACCGAACCACCCGTCCCAAACCAGACATCCGTGGCCGGTCAAGATAACCTCATCGGGCTTCGGCCGCTTGCGCCGATACCTCCCCACCTGCCCCTGAAAACCCCGGGAAGGGGGCGCGGAACCCGGCGATGGATGCAATCGGGGACGTCCTCGCTCGTTTGGCTTTGGTCAAGAGGTGCATTTGGACAACGCTCACGGACGAACGCCCGATTCCGGCGGTTCTCCCGACCACGCGGCCCCCCACCCCGACCTGCCCCGTCTTTTGACGGAGGCCGGAAACGGTGATGAGCAGGCATGGCGGGCGATCGTGGACCTGTACGCCCGGCGCGTGTATGCGCTGGCACGGTCGCGCTTGGGTGGGTCGGTTCGTCGGGGGGGTAGTGGCGGGAAGGCATCACGCGGGTCGAGCTTTGGTCCATTTGACCAAGGACACGATGCCGCCGAGGAGGTCACGCAGTCGGTGTTTGTCACGATCGCTTCCAAACTCGGTGCCGGGGCCTACACGGAGCAGGGTCGCTTCGAGTCCTGGCTCTTCCGGGTCGCGATGAACCGGATTCGCGATGAGGTGCGCCGGCTGAAGCGGCACGCGGAGCCGACGGACCCGGAAGCGTTCTCGACCGTGGCGGATGGATCGGCGGTCGATGTCGCAAGGACCACCGACGATGAGCAGGATCAATCCGTTCAACAACTGCGAAGGGCGATGGAACGACTGTCTGATTCGGATCGCGAGATTGTTGAACTGCGGCACCACGCCGGAATGAGTTTCAAGCAGATGGCGGAGATGATGAACGAGCCACTCGGAACCCTGCTCGCACGGCACCACCGAGCTCTGAAGAAGCTGAAAGAACTGATCACCGCGGGCGACCCTTCGCTCGCTCCCACAGGGGACCACACATGACGAATGTTCCTCACAATCCAAACGCCGGCGGACTCGATCCTGATGGCATGTCGCACATCGATCCCGAACTGCGATCTCTCGCCGCCGAGCTCGATCTGCTTGCAGCGGTTGATGGCGCCGCGTCGATGGCCGGTTTCGAGGATCGGATCATGCAGGCGACGCTCGTTGCGCTGCACGGCGTGGAGCCGATCGCTGTTCAGGCCGCCGAACTCGGCGCATCGGATCGCGATGCGGCCCCAATGGCACTTGAAGAACGCGTCTTCGCGGAGAGCGTTTTCACACTTCGTGAAGCGGCGCCTGTGGCTTCGGCACCTGTGCTCCGTCACTCGGGCAATGACGGTCGTGATGATCGCGCCGGAGATCGCCACATCCGCGTGGCCCGCCGCGTCTGGTGGACGAATCAGTATGTTCGTCTTGCCGCGGCGATTGTGCTGGTTGCCGGTGTGGGAATGCTCGTTCGCACAGCGATGACGCCGTCCATCTCAACGCCTCAGCTCACGGCCGATCAACGTGTCACCAGCGATCTGGACCTTCTCTTCGCCGTGATCGATAATCGCACCTCGGGAAGCAGTGACACTTCGGACACCGGTTCCGGTACCACCACGGACCCTGATGAGCTCACCAAGTTTCTGATTGAGGGGGCCACATCATGATGAAGCGTTCTTCGAAGACTAGTTTCCTGCCGCACGCGCGAGGTTCCATCGTTACGTTTGCGATCGCCGCGATGGTCGTGAGCGCGGGCTCCGCGTGTGCCCAGTCTCCCGCTTCCAAAGCCGCTGAAACAGCCGCCGCGGACGGCTCAAATCCGGCCGACAAGCACTCGCCGCCCGCGGCCGACCCCGAACTCCGCAAGCGCGCCCGCGAACTCCTCGTCAAAGGGATGGATAGCCGCAAGCGCGAGCTTGAGGCCATCGAGAAAGCCCTGCAACTCTTTGATCAGGGCAAGACTTGGGAAGAGATTCGCGAACTCGTACCGGAACTCCCCCGCTTCGGCCTTCGATCCGAAGACCGCGAGCGATGGAACGGCCGCCAGTCCGGCAACGAGGATGTCAACCGCCTCGGCGGCCCCGGGGGCATGCCGCAGGGCGGCGGACCCGGAATGCCGCCTCCCGGCAAAGGACCCGACGCGGCCCGTGCGCTGACGGAAGAGGATCGCAACACTGTCCGCGAAGTCCTCGCGGCGACCGCCCCAGAAACACTCAAGCGTCTTCGCGAACTCGAAAAGTCCGAGCCGGCGAAGGCGGAGCAGCAGTACCAGCGATCACTCGACCGAATGCGGTTCCTCATCGACCTGCGCAAACGCGACCGTCCCATGTTCGACCTCAAGGCCCAAGACATCCGCCACGCCTTCGAGGCCGGCGCGCTGGCACGCTCTATCGCTGAAATCGATAAATCGCCCACACCCGACACCGCGGAGCGTCAGAAGAAAGTCGAACTGCTCCGGACCGCCCTGCTGGCGCAGTACGACATCCGCACGAAGATCATGCAGCGCGAGATCGATCGCTCCTCCGAGCGTGCCACGGAGATGGCGAAGGAAATCGAGAAACGCCCAGCACAGGCGGCGGAAGTGGTAGACAAGAACATCCGCGAGATGATCGATCGCGAGCATCGCCGGCGCGAACGCATGAACGGCGACGGCGGGCGCGGCGATCGCCACAACGGCGAGGGCAAACCGCCCGAGCCGCAGCAGAAACAATAACCCCTTCAAATCTCTTCGATCAGGAAACGATCGAGCCGGGTGCGATGTCAGCATCCGGACGAAGCACGATCACCTTGCGCTCGGTCGTGGCGGCTGCCGCGGCATCCTTCGGGATGTCGCTGGCCGCCAGCAGCATGCCGCGAGATTCCTCGCCGCGAATCTTGCGTGGGGCGAGATTGGCCACGATGATGATGAGCCGACCGACAAGCTCCTCGGGCGTGTAGTAGCCCTTGATGCCCGCGCAGATCTGGCGCGGGGTTCCGGAACCATCGTCGAGCTGCAAGCGAAACAGACGATCCGCGCTCGGGTGATTCTCCGCGACCAGAATGCGTGCCACGCGCAGATCAACCTTCGCGAACTCGTCAAAGGTGATCTCGGGCTTCGCGCTCGACTGCGGCGCGGCGCCGGGAGCCGCCGGGGCTATCACGGCCGGAACTGCGGCTGAAGGATGAGATGCGGCGGGATTGATCGCGGACTGCTCGGACATGTGGGCCTCGGCTCGTTGGATGCGTGATCGCGCGACACCGCGCGGGAGGCCAGTGTACGCCGCGCATTCAGCCCGCTCGCTTCCCGGGGGCAATCTGTGTTCCCGTGGTCGCTTCGCCCGTCGGCGCTGGCGCATCCCTGCCGTCGCCAGTTGGCGGCGCGGGTGTGTTCGGATCCGCAACCCAGGTTCCCATCCGCCAGAGCGGGCGAGAAAAGCTCACGCCGAATGTCGCGGGAAGTTCCGCCGGATCGAGTTCGCGAAGCGTTGACCCCGCATCCGCGATGAGCTGACCCGCCCATGATCGCTGCTGCCCGCTCAGCAGAACAGACTCGGTGCGTATGTGGCCGACCAGTTCGCCCGCCGTGAGTGACGGCCCCGGCGTGCCCTTGCAGGTCGGGCAGAGATGCACACCCGAAGCGTCCTTCACGGATCGATGTCCGCGGCACTGCGGACAGTTCGGCCATTCATCGATCCGCCGCCGGACCTGCGATGCGCCACCGATGCCGGGCATCAGCAGCTTGTCACACTTCTCCAGCAACTCGCTCACGCCCGGCTTCTCAAGAATCTTCTCGGCCCGTCGTCCCTCGCCGACACGCACGAAACTGAGCATCGTCGCGAGATCGAATGCCACCGGATCGCGCGACGCCGTCGTGGATTTGATCCGCCGCATGTCGGGCGTGCCCTCGGGCGCGAGCGTTTCAGCAAGAGCCGTCAGCCAGCGTTTCTCATCGTCGGTCTCGGCGATCGCCGCGAGTGCGAGGCAGACACTGCCGCCAAGCTGCGGGTCCGGCAGCTTTGATCGTTTGTCGAGTTCATACGTCAGCACATAGAGCTGCCGCGCCAGCCGCCGGTCCAGATCATCTCCCGATTCGGAGACGATCTCCTCGCCAAGCTGGAAATACGCCCTGGGCGTACTCGACGAGAGCGCCTCGAGCCGCTGCACGACGGACGGCACCCGCTTGCTTCCAACCCCGAGCCGATTGTTGACCGCCGGATCCTGAGCCATCGCGCCAGCAGCGATCAGAACGCTCGCAACCACACCCATGCATCGCATGATGGTCATTGCGTCACCTCCCCGAATCGCAGGAGCCAGAGACGCGCGATCGCCTGCTCAGTCACCGTCATCTGCGCGAAGACATGCGATGCTTCCCGGCGCGCACGCGACA
Source organism: Phycisphaerales bacterium (assembly GCA_044222255.1). Lineage (GTDB taxonomy): Bacteria > Planctomycetota > Phycisphaerae > Phycisphaerales > UBA1924 > UBA4658. Next base: position 3,736 of record JBGANP010000031.1, on the reverse strand, counting down.
TGTCGTTGATGATCGTCAGCGCCCGCGTAGCCTGCGCCGGGCGCTCGGCGCACACGATGTACGCGAACATCTCGGCGATGCTCACCTGCTCGCCAGCAAACGCCTGCACAGGTCCGGCCGCGATCTGCTGGCGACTTCGGCGACGACGATCGATCTGATCCAGCGATGCTGGCGCCTGCTCCGGCGGCGGCAGACGCTCCGCCTCCATCCGCCAGAGCTTGTAAAGCTGGCCTGAGCCGCGCACACACCGCTCCGCCGCGCTCTCTTCGGGTGGACCAGAGTCCGCGCCGGCCATGGCGACATATGACTCGGCAATCATCGAGCACGCCTGATCGATCCCCGCCTGCGGCCCCTGCCCGGCGAGCAGGCCGAGCAACCGATCCACCAGCGCGCGCCGTGTCGCCAGTTCCCAATCCGGATCTCCGATCTTCGGCAGCGACGTACGGGCCACGCGAGCCATCGTCTCCGCAACGCTCTGTACCTTCGGCGCGATCGGAAGCTCATCCAGCATCGCCTGCACGATCGCGGGATCATCGCCGAACTTCATCACCACGCGCTGCGCGGCCAATCGCACCTGCCCCGGCGATCCGAAGCACGCCGTTTCTGCCAACACGGACGCATCCAGACGGCTCAGCGGCGGCTGCAATGCCTCCGCCTCGAGCAATCGCTGCATGCGAACTGGGATGTTGCGTTCCGCCTTGAGATACTGCTCTCCCCACGGCCCATCGCCCGGCGATATGGGCGTCGGCGCCGGTTGGTTCGCGAGCTTTCCGCCTCCGCGCGGGTTGGGCGCGGCGGGGGCCGCAGGACCGGGCAGAATGATGAGTGGCGTTCCAGCGCCCGTGCCAATCTCGCGGATCGTCTCGGGAATCCGCTCGACATCCGAGAGAATTCGCGTCGCGCTGGTCGAATCACCGAGCCAGATCCTCCGTGCGGCGTGATTGATGCGAACGGCCACAACAACCCGTGCAACCTGTCCGAGTTCGTCGTTTGCAGGCGGCGCAAAGTACCCGCCGCGAGCGATGCTGCGCCACTGATCAAAGACCTTGTCGCGCAGCTCCGTCTTCACAAGCCCCCACGCACGCGCGTACTGCGATCGCAGTTGCGCCCGGTCATCGGGCGTGGCCGACACCGAGAGCTGCATGCTCGCGTCCACACCTTGGGCGTTGGACTTACCAGCCAGAACGCCTGTGAGCACACGCAGATCAGCGCTCGAGATGCGAGGATCATTGAACCACTCGAGCAGCCGATCTCGCGCCGCGCCAGATGCACGCCACTTGATCCGCGTCGCGAGGATTTCCACCGCCTCGAACGCGGCCTGATCGGCGTCGGGCTCGGTCCCGTTGAGAAGAATCTGCTCCAGGCCATCCACGAGGAGCCGCTCGTTCTCATCCGGCTCGCCCGACACCGCGCCCAGCGCGTCGGCCCAACGCTTCATCGCCTCGCTGCTCACACGCGGGCCATTCGGATCCGCGTTCGACTGCACCGGGCTCCGCGGCGCAACCAGCCGCAGCGGCATGCGGCGCAGCGCGGCCTGCGCGCCGCCCTCAAAGCTCAACACGCCCACGCTCCGTCCCGCGCCCAGCGCATCGTTCAACGCCTGCGAGACCCCCGCGGCGAGCGGGCGCGGAAGGCCTCGTTCGGCAGAGAGACGCGTCAGCGCCCCCACCGCCCACGCACCCGGCCATACCGCATCCTCGGAGAGCTGCCCGGCCTCGACCGGCGGGAGCTTTGCACGCCGAGAAAGCTCGGCCAGCGCGGGCTCAAACTCGGTTTTTTCGCTCACGACAAACAGAAACTCCAGCACCGCGTCGTCGGCGGCCCGGCGCTGACCAACCTCGAACCGCGGCCACCAATCGGCCAGCACCGCGACCGCCTTGCTGAACGGAGCGAGCCCCGCGCCCGGATCGTTCTTGGCCTTTGCCGCCGCGGCGCGAAGATCGCGGATTACGAGTCCGGCGTCGGCGTACTCGCTGCGTGCGTTGCCGAGCTTGGATACCACGGCGGGCTTGGCGCCCTCTTCCCAAGTTCCGGATGTGGGAGTAGAACCGGAGCCGGGCGGCACAGCGGCGGTCGATCCACCTGTCCCGTTGCCGCTCGCGCTGGCAGTCGCAGTTCCTGTGTTCGCACCTGTCGTTGGTGTCGTCCCGGATGAAGCCGTCGAAGTCGCTGGCGGCGTTGATCCCGGTGTCAACAGGATGAGACCGACCACTCCACCCACGAGCAACAATCCCGCAACGCCGCCGATGAAAAGCCATTGCTTCACACCAGCGTTCGGATCACGCTCGGTCGCAGCCATATACGTACCGGCGCGTCCGTTCGAGCCGCGAGTCCGAATACCAGAGCGTTCCGGATATTCACGCACCGGTTCCGGCTCGCGCGACGATGCCTCGCGAGCCTGATCGTCCGCATCTTGTCCGCGACTCTCTTCAGCCGCGGCCGCGTTCAGATGCCCCTCGATGATGGATCGCCGTACCTCGGAATCCAGCAACTGCGCGGCCGCAGCGTGCAGCGCCAATCGAACCTCATCCGCCTCCGGTGTGTCGCTTTCCGGATGAGCGCCAACGCGATCGAGCTGTCGCTGCAGCGAAGCTTCCACTCGGGACGTGGTGCATTCCGCGGGCTGAAGGCCGAGCAGATCCAGAGCATCCGCATCACCCGAAACATCCAGAAATCGTGGGATCGGCGATGTTCTTCGTGTTCGCATCATGGCGTGCCTCCCCCACTGGGCGAGGCAGGCGGCGTCGCTAATGCCGGCACGGCGGGAGCAACAGGCGCAGGCGGCGCGCCCGGCCCCATGACTCCATCGAGTTCCCCGATCTTCGCGCCCCACGGATCCGGACCACCATTCGGATACAGAATCAAATGCTCGCGCATCGCGGCCCGCGCCTTGTCGATGTCAATCTTCGAGAGCAGCCGCATCGTCTGATACTTCGCCTCAAACCACGCCTCGGACGCAGCGGGCACGGCATCCAGAATCGTCCGCCAGTCGGCGGATGCCCCGGCGAAGTCGCCCGCCTGCTCGCTCGCGAGGGCGAGGCGTCGGAGCGAGACCTCTGTCCGCGGCGCGACGCTCAGAATCGTTCGATCCAATTTGATGGCCAGATCGCGCATCTGCGTTTCACCGGCCCGCGTGGAAACCTCGAGCGCGGCCCCGGCCACAGTTGAATACACGCCAAGGGCGCCTACATCCTTGATCTGCTGCGAGTCCACCCCGATGCGATCGATGACCTTGATGCCGTACTTCACAACCATCTGCGCACGCCGCGTTTGCGCATCGGTGTCTTCGGCTCCGGGCTTGTAGCGCGATGCGAAGTGTCGATACACCAGCCGCTCTCCGGCCGCCTGAAACTGCGCCCCCGGGTCCGGCGTCGTAAGCAGTCTGGATACGGCCGATTCCATCTGGTCGGTGTCATTCTTGGCCGCGGCGATCTGCAACTCTCGGAACGAAAGCTCCGCCATGTGCGGCTTGAGATCGAAGTTGTTGAACGACGCAACACCAGAGAGAATCTTCAGCACAGAGTCAGCACGAGCGATGTCCGGCGAGGTGACGCTCAAAAGCGCATCGAGCAGTTGCCTCGACCGAACCACCACGCGCTCGACGGCTGGCCGCGCGTCCTCGATCTTGTTTTCCAACGCAATCTTGCGATCCGCCGCTAGCACTTCTTCGGCGACCGCGACAAACCGTGTCGCAGCAAAGTCCTTTTCCGCCCCGCGTGCAGCGCGAAACCGGTTG
>JBGANP010000030.1:0-35380 GCA_044222255.1 Phycisphaerales bacterium | reverse complement strand
GCGACCGCCTCTGGTGGGATGCGTTGCAATATGCCGTTGAGTTGTCGCCTCGCGTGGGAGAACTCAATGACGATCGCACCTTGCCGCCCGGTCGCAGCAGGCCCCGCGTTCGACTGCTGGATGTGAGCAACTCCGGAAACAAGATCGAGGTTGAACTCCGCTTTATCCGCGGCGAACGGTACTGCTGTCCAGAGCCCGGCTGCTTTCTTGCCACGTTCGATTCCGCCTGGTGGCGTTCTCTCCGCGAGAATCTCCGCGAAGTCAGCGAGCGAGAGCCCATGCCGATGGCAATAACGATTCGCGGGGTCGTAGAAGAAGGCGCGGAGTTCGAGTGCCTGGCACCCTCCGGGTCCTGCGCGTCTCCGGCATCCACGTACTCCCAAGGGCCCGCGTACGAAGATCGCTGCACGATCTAGGTCATTCTAATTGCTCACTGCCAAGTGCGCGAGTTTTCCTGACCAGTGCGCGAGATAGACCGATCAGTGCGCGGGTTCGCGGAGCTTTTGCCCATTGGATGTGTTTCGTCCGCCAGCGCAGGAAGGAGGACTCCGCAAAGCCTCCGCCCTCCTTCCCGCACCCATCCGCCGAGCGGCTAGAGTGCCTGAATCGATGTGAGGAGCCTGCTATGTTCGGCTGGTTGCGCCGCAGTCAAACGTCTCGTCCCCCGCTCGCGGACATCCGAGAAACACTCTTCGGCGACGTTCCGCTTGCTGAATGGGGAGCCAAATCGCCGGAAGAGCCGTGGTGCCTTTTTGCAGAGGCTCGTCAGGCCATCGAACAGGGCAGGCCCGAGGCGGCCAAGCTCTCACTTCGGCGAGTCATCTGCATGCCGGGACTGGAGTCGCGACACTATTTGCAGGCCTGGCACTTCCTCCGGTCACTCGGAGATAGTCCTTCGCCTGGCGAGGCAAAGCAACTGCTCGGTATCGTCGTGGAGGTGCCGGTTGAAAGAGGGTTGGACGTTGTTGCCTGCTATGCGGACAAGTCCGCACGCTACTACAACCTCTCTGGCGGGGGCGTTGTCGTCGATGCGACGATTCCGAACGTGGTCGCCGCGATAGAGGGTTTGTTCGCTGCGTCCATTCCTGTTGTCGAGAAGATTGGGCCATGGGAAGGGCCACGACGTGGCATACCACCCGCGGGCGCCATTCGCATGTCGTTCCTCACGCCGTCGGGGCTCCACTTTGGAGAAGGAACGTTTTCCTTATTCGAGCGCGATCCCATGGCTGGTCCGGTGATCAGCGCCGCAACAGCACTCCTGCAGACGTTGACCTCGTTACCCGCCGGAGCGAAACAGCAAGCCGCCGGTTGATCCCGATCCCACAGAGTGGACGCGGTTCGTGCCTTGCGACCCCTCGGGCGGCGGCGGGGTGCCAGAGTAGCCCGCCGCAGGCGCTTCCTTCCAAGGTTTTCCGATTTCACCGGCCAGTCCGGCGCGCGCACTGGTCAGTGCGAAAGTTCTCCAGATCTGAGGTTAACAGACGCTGCAGTGCGATGCGATCACAGGTCCAACGCCTATCGACATTGGCCCTGCTTCTTGGTAGAGTGCCGCGATGCTCAAAGCGTTCTTTCTTGGAGGTCTAGCGCTTGTTGCCGCGTTCGTTGCGGTCGCGCTGATCGCCGTCGCAGTCGGTGGACACGCGACTCTTGATGTGTGCGGCGCAATCGGGCTATTCGCGGTCGGAGGCGTGCTGGGCGTCATCGTTCGCACGGCATACGTGAAAGGACGCAAGAGCACCCTTGAAACATCCGAGCCGATCTTCCACTCCAACGCGGGCGGGCTTCAGGACTCGGCCGATGCAGTTTCCGAGAACCAGAGTGCGAGACTTCGGGTCTTGGAGCGGCTTCTCGGCGCCGATGCGACTGTGCCTTCGCTGATATGGATGTTCCCTTCCACACAGCACGCCCGACCTGTGATTCGATCGCTGCTCGCCGACGGGTCCATCGAACTCCTTCACAAAGACGGCGGATCGATTGCACTGGCGGAGTTTGATGAGCTTGTGCAATCGAACACGCGAGGCATCGCAGGGTTGCAGACGGTGACTGCGCAAATCACCGAGATCGGTGCGGAGCGGATTGCATAGGGTGCGACGCTCCGATGCCCGCTCTAGTCTGATCGCGAGCGAAACCCCAAGTGACAGTTCGCGCGCAACTTCCGCTTATTCAACGACTTACGATTAAACCCAAACTTTTTCCGTCCAAGCCCTTGCAAATCCCAAACCGCCATGGTACATTCCCCTCATCACAAGGGGGGTCCACCAATGTCCACGCTCACCATTTCGCCGCTCCGCGCGGCCGCCGTTTCCGCACCTCATCCCACCGCATCCACCACCTACGAGTCGTTCGCCGACCCGTCCCGGCACGTCTCGCGAACGCGCACTCGCCGCACCACCATCCTCGCCCCGAGCCCGGCCATCTCCGCGCCAGCGATGCCACGCACTCCCAAGAAACCCACAGTCATCGACCAGTTCCTCTCCATCATCTTCGTGCTCATGTCTCCCGCGCGCCGCAGCACTTCGCACCACTTTGCTTCCCTCCGTCCCCTCAACGTCCGAGCACCCCTTAGCATTCAGGCCCATCGGAGATTCCCATGCCTTACCGTGCTCTTTTGCCCAATCTTCGCCCTCCTCGCGGCGATGCTCCTCCCTGCATCGCCCTCGCCCAGGACGTCAAGTACGAAGTACACCCTCGACAACGGCCTCACCGTGATCCTCCACGAGGACCACACCATCCCCGTCGCCACCATCAACCTCTGGTACCGCGTCGGCGCGAAAGAAGAACCCCGCGGCCGCTCGGCTTCGCCCACCTCTTCGAGCACCTCATGTTCATGGGCACCGAGCGTGTCCCCGGCAGCGACTTCGACAACCTCATGGAAGCCGGCGGCGGTGCGGGCAAACGCCAGCACCACGCTCGACCGCACCAACTACTTCTCCACAGGCCCGAGCTCTCTGCTCCCCACGCTGCTCTGGCTGGATGCGGATCGCATGGAAGACCTCGGCCGCACCATGACGACCGAGAAGCTCAACAAGCAGCGCGATGTCGTCCGCGACGAGATCCGCCAGAACGTGGAGAACTCTCCGTATGGCGCGAGCGAGGAATACGTCACGCGCTACATGTACCCCGTCGGCCACCCATACTGCGAAAACGTCTACGGCCTGCATTCCGATCTGGAAGCCGCGACCGTCAACAACGTCAAGGACTTCTTCGCCAACTTCTACCTGCCGAACAACTGCTCGCTCGTCGTCGCCGGTGATTTCAAGACCGCCGAGATCAAACCCCTGATCGCCAGGCTCTTCTCGTCCATCGTCAAAGGCCCACCCGTCGTCCGCCGCGAGCCCAAGGATTGGCCGACCCCCGTCCTCGGCAAGGTGCAGCGCGTCACCATGCTCGACAAGGTCGAGCTTCCCAAGATCACCTTCGTCTACCACTCTCCCGCATCCTTCCAACCCGGCGATGCCGAGCTCGATCTCCTCGGGGCGGTCCTCACGCAGGGCAAGTCCAGCCGTCTCTACAAGCGCCTCGTGCTCGAAGACAAAATCGCCAACGAAGTCACCGCCTCGCAGAACTCCGCGACCCTCGGATCGCTTTTCGAAATCTCCGTCCTCACCAAGCCAGATGCCGACCTGAACGCCGTCGAGAAGGCGATGGATGAGGAAATCGCCAAGGTGCTGACCGCCGGCGTGAAGGATGATGAACTCGCCCAGCGCAAAGCCACTATCGAGCTTGGCATGCTCTCCGGCCTGGATGATCTCGCCCGCAAGGCCGACAAGCTCAACGAGTACGAGTACTTCTTCGGCGAGCCCAACTCCTTCAAGCGCGATCTGGACCGCTACCGCAACGCAACCGCCGCGCAGATTCAAGAAGCCGCGAAAAAGTACGTCACGCAGAACTCTCGCCTCATCATGCGCACGCTCCCCGAGCAACCCGAGCGCGATAACGAGGCCTCTCCCCGGGCCAAACGCCCCGCCGACATGGCCCAGGGCGACTTCGCCCCGCAGGCCCCGGAATCCTTCACCCTCTCCAGCGGCGTCCCCGTCATGCTCTGGAAGCGTTCCGAACTCCCCCTCGTCTCCATGGCGATGGTCGTGCACCCCGGCGGCGCACTGGCTGACAACCAGCACGCGGGCCTCGCCTATCTCACCGCCGAAATGCTCGGCGAAGGCGCGGGCGAGCGCAACGCCACGCAGTTCGCCGACGCCGTGCAGTCCCTCGGCGCAACCTTCAACGCCGGCGCGGATGTCGAGTCCTTCGCCGCAAGCATGACCGTGCTGAAGCGCAACTTCGACAAGGGTGTGGACCTCTTCGCCGATGCCATCCGCCGCCCCCGCCTCGCCCCCGAAGACTTCGAGCGCGTCCATCGCCTCCACCTCGACGATCTCAACCAGGAACTCGAAAATCCCCAGGCCGTCGCCAACAACGTCGGCGCGCGGCTCCTTCTCGGCGATGCCCATCCCTACGCCTTCCCCGTCGGCGGCACCCGCAAGTCCGCCGCGGCGATCACGCTCGATCAGATCCGCGCCCTCCACGGAGCCGTTTTCGCCCCCAAGTCCGCCACGCTCCTCATCTGCGGCGACCTCACCGCCGAGCAGGCCAAGGCCGCGGCTCGAAAAGGCTTTGGCGATTGGAAGCCCGCCGGCGCGAAACACCCCGCCCCATCCACCGCAGATGCTTCATCCTCTGATGCAGGCATTCCCAAGGCGAACGACCTCCGCGTCTACCTCGTCGATCGCCCCGACGCTGTGCAGACCGTCATCCGCTTCGTCCTCCCCGAAGTATCGACTCCTCAACACCATCCTCGGCGGCTCCTTCACCAGCCGCCTGAACCAGAATCTCCGCGAGAAGAATGGCTACACCTACGGCGCGGGCTCGCGCTTCGCCATGAACCCGATGGTCGGCATGTTCGTCGCCCGCGCCGCCGTCAAGGCCGATGTCACCGGCCCCGCGCTCAAGGAGTTCTTCAACGAACTCACCCGCACCCGCGGCGGCGACATCTCCGATGGCGAGATCATGAAGGCCACTCAGACCGTCCGCACCGAAACCATCCAGGGCCTCGCCGGAATCCACGGCCCCATCGGTGCGATGGAAGGCCTCATCGTCGCCGGTCTCCCCTTCGAAACCGTCGCCTCCGACCTCGCCACCGCGATGAAAGTGAAAGCCGCCGACCTCAACTCCGCGGCCCGCGATGCAATTCCCCTGGAGAAGGGCGTCCTCATCCTCGTCGGCGACAAGAAGCTCATCCTCGATCAGATCAAGGACATGAAGCTTCCCACCCCAATCGAACTCACCCCCGAAGGCGAGAAGAAATCCGACACCTCCAAGCCCTCGACGTAAAAAAAAAGAAAAGGGTGGCACGGGCATCTTGATGCCCGTGGTGTTGGAACATCGGTGTGAGATCACCCAAATGGGCCGCCGCGCGACGCTCGCTCCACGCCATCGTTTCTCGCCGTTGCATGACCACGGGTGTCACGCTACCCGTGCCCTCGCAGAATCTTGGAGTTACCTCTAACTCTCCAGATTCTTCCCCGCTTCCTTCACCGAAAGCGCCGAAAGTTTCTTCCCGTGCGTCTTCAGAAACTTCTTGACCACTTCAGGATTGGTCCACGCATACTGCCGCAATGACCACCCGATCGCCTTGCGGATAAAGAAGTCCTCCTCGTCCGCCCGCTTCAGGCAGAAGTCAAAGAGCATCTTCTCGTCCGTCTCTTCCTTGTGCTTGAGTTGGCAGATGATCGCCGACCGCCGCACCCACAGGTCCTCATCATCCAGCCACTTCCGCATGATCGGCGCCGATGCCGACCGCTGCGTCCGCACGATGTGCCCGACAATCCCGCCCGCGACCTCATCGACAATGTCCCACCATCCGCCCTCGACAATCAGCCGCTTGAACAGCGGCAAATGCGCCGTCGTCAACTGTTCCGGGAACTTCTCCGCGTAGTAGCACGTCGCATACATCAACTCGCGCGGCCCCTCATACACCGGCGGCTTCATCTTCGAGTCTCTCCGCGGCTTGGTCGGGTCCTTTTCGTGCTTGGCCGGTGATGGCCACCCCGTCCCCTCGCCGCCGCCCCCGTGCAGCCCCGCATCCCAGAGCGAGAGCACCGCGCTCCGATACGTCGAACCGTCCTTCGCTCCGTACAGCTCGCACATCTCCTTGAAGATCGCCGCCCGCTTTGGGGCCTGCACGCCGTAGAACGGCTGCGTCGTCTTCATGTACGCGGCCATATCCCGCGCATCTTCTGCGTTTCCAACCGCCGCAAGGCGATCGTGTGCGAACTGGACAACCGGGGGCAAAGACATGGTCAGGATGCTAATCCATCCGCCACCTCTTCGCCGGAATCCCCATCTTCCGTACGCCGCCCAAACGCGATCTTTCCCGTGCAATGCCGTCGCGGCACGATCGTTCTTCTCGTGCCGCAGCCGCGGCATCCCGGCGAACGCGCCGGACCTTTTATGGAGTTCACATGAAGCTTTCCAGCGTTTCTGTTTCGATGGCCGCCGTTGCGATTCTCGCCGCCGGCGTTGCTCTCTGGCCCGCCAATGCCCAGCCCGCCGACGGCGGCAAGCCCGCAGGTGGACCGCCCGCCGGTGAAAAGGGTGCAGGCCCGCGCGGTGGTGGTGAACGCGGCGGCCAGCCGCAGTCTCCGTGGCGCGAGAAGCTCAAGGACGAACTCCGCGAACACCCCTCGCTGGGCCGCGCCCTCCTCTCCCTGCACGATGCCAAGGACTACCTCGAAACCGTCAAGGGCGACCTCGGCGGCCACAAGGCCAGCACGATCGCCTCCATCGATGCCTCCATCAAGGAGATCACCGAGGCCATCAAGTTCGACGAGAAGCGCGAAGGCGGCCCCGGCAACGGTGGTGGTCGTCCGGCCCGTCGCCCCAATGCAGACAAGCCCGCCGGCGATGCTCCTGCTCCCGCCCCGAAGCCCTGATTTTCCCAAACACATCAACCAGATGTCCGAGCCGGTGCGTTCGAGGAGCAATCCCCGAGACGCACCGTCTCGCTTTTTGCAGATGGCGGCTACCGCATCCGCACCAGCAGACCGACGACAGTCCTCGGGTTCCTCCCGGGATGCAGCAACCAGGCCGCTGAGCGGTATCCTTTCTCCCCAAGCGTGAGAACACGCTCGGCATTGGAGACCGTTCATGCGATACCTTGTTCTCTCTTCTCTTCTTGCCGCGATGGCGATCTCGCCCACGCTGGCCGCGCCGCCCGAAACCGCCAAGAAGCCCGTCACCGACGAGCTGCAGGGCGTCAAGATCGTCGATGATTACCGCTGGCTGGAGGACTGGAACGACAAGTCCGTGCAGGATTGGTCGGAGCGACAGAATGTCTACGCACGTTCCGTGCTGGACAAGATCGCCTGCGCCCCCGCGCTTCGCGCTCGCCTCACCGAACTTGAGAACAGCGTCGGCGTGGAGTACCACGCTGTGAAGTCTGCGGGTGGGATGTTCTTTGCGTCCAAGAATCAGCCCCCAAAGCAGCAGCCGATGATCGTCGTGCTCAAGTCGATGGATGATCTCAAGAGCGAGAAGGTCATCATCGATCCGAACACGCTCGATAAGGAAGGCCACACCGCCTTCGACTGGTTCGTCCCTTCGCCCGATGGCAAGTATCTCGCGGTCTCGCTCTCCGAGGGCGGGTCCGAATCCGGCAACGTGCATGTCTACAACGTCGCGGACGGCACGGAGCTCAAGGGCGACATGGTCCCGCGCGTCAACGGCGGCACCGCGGGCGGCTCGATGGCGTGGACCGCCGACGGCCGCGGCTTCTTCTACACCCGCTACCCGCGCGATGGCGAGCGCCCCGAGAAGGACACGGCGTTCTACACGCAGGTCTGGTACCACGCGATGGGCACCTCGACCGAGAAGGACATCTACGAAACCGGCAAGGACTATCCGAAGATCGCCGAGATCGCCCTCGAGGTCAGCCCCGACGGCAACTGGGTGCTTGCAAACGTGCAGAACGGCGACGGCGGCGAGTTCATCCAGGACATCCGTTGCCTGAACAGCAAGTCCGATCCTGACAACAAGCGTGCGTGGACGCGGCTGACCAAGTGGGACGATCGCATCGTTGAGGCCAAGTTCGGCCCGGACTCGGCCGCGTATCTGGTGAGCCGCAAGGATGCGCCGATGGGGAAGGTTCTGCGGCTTCCGCTTTCCTTCGATGCGACGCCCGCGCTCGGCAGCGCGAAGGAGATCATCCCCGAGCAGAAAGACGCGTCGATCGAGACCGCGTTCTCTGAGCGGAACGGTCTCTGGGTGACGAAGTCGCGCGTGTATGTGCTGTATCAGGTCGGGGGTCCGAACGACCTTCGCTTCTACGATCACGCGGGCAAGAACAGCGGCGGCATTCCGCCGTGGGAGGTTTCCACCATCGAGGGCGTTGAGCCCATCGACGCCGCGAACAGCGATAATCTGGCCCTCTCAATCACCAGTTTCATTCATCCGGCCGCGTACTTCCGCTATGTCGCCACCGAGGGTGGCGGAGGCTGCGCCCGCACCGCGATGGCGGTTACGCCCCCTCCCGGCGTCCCGCCGCTGATCGTCAAACGCGACTTCGCCACCAGCAAGGATGGCACGAAGGTTCCCGTCAACATCATCATGCGAGCCGATCTGAAGCCCGATGCCAAATCCGGCGGCCATCCGACGATCGTCTGGGGGTACGGCGGCTACGGCGTGAACGAAGCACCCGGCTTCTCGCCGCGGCGCATCTGCTGGGTCGAGCAGGGCGGGATCTTCGTCGTCGCCAACATCCGCGGCGGCGGCGAGTATGGCGAGCAGTGGCACCTCAAGGGCAACCTGCTCAACAAGCAGAACGTTTTCGACGACTTCTACGCCGCGTGCAAGTTCATGATCGATGAGGGCTGGACGAGCAAAGAGAAGCTCGGCACCTTCGGCGGCTCCAACGGCGGCCTGCTCATGGGCGCGACGCTCACGCAGCACCCCGATCTTTGCAAGGCGGTCGTTTCCAGCGTCGGCATCTACGACATGCTCCGCGTCGAGCTCTCCAGCAACGGCGAGTTCAACATCACCGAGTTCGGCACCGTCAAGAACCCGGACCAGTTCAAGGCCCTGTACGCCTATTCGCCGTACCACCATGTCGTTGACGGCACAAAGTATCCCGCGCTGCTGATGCTCACCGGCGCGAACGACCCGCGCGTCGATCCGATGCAGAGCCGCAAGTTCACGGCGCGGCTCCAGGCCGCGAATCCCACCGGCATCACGCTTCTCCGCACCAGCGGCAACACCGGCCACGGCATGGGCACACCGCTCGCGGCCCGCATCGAGCAGAGCGTGGACACCTACGGCTTCTTCTTCGAGCAGCTTGGTCTGCCCTACAAGGCGATCGAAACGAAGAAGTGAAAGTGGCATGGGCCTCCCGGGCCGAACGCCTCTTTCTTCTGCGGAAAACTCACCTTTCTCGAAATGACCGCCCACAAAGGGCGGTCATTTCTTTTCCGCTGCTCGCCCGCCGCGCTGCACATTCTCGAGCATCATCCGCCGCTTCGGCTCTTCCCCCAACCGCCCGAACAGATCCGCCGCACGAGTCCACAACTCCTTCGCCTCATCCTCGCGGCCACGCAGCATCGCAATATCCCCAAGATTCGCCAGCTTGGACGCCGCCAGATCATCCGCCCCGATCCGCTCCGCGATCACCAGCGCTTCGCGATAGACCGTTTCCGCTTGCTCCAGTTCGCCCCGCTTCTCATGCACCATCGCCAGATTGTGCAGCCCGCGCGAGAGCTCGTGCTCGTGTCCGATCGCTCGCGCGAGCGCAATCGCCTGATGCGCCGTTCGCTCCGCCGCTTCCAGCGTCCCGCGAAACGTGTGGATCAGCGAGAGATTTGCGTACGCGCGAGCCACATCCCCGGAACGCGTCTCCCGTCCGAGCACATCCAGCCGCCGCTCGACGAGTCGCTCGGCCTCGTCATACTCGCCCGCGCGGAAATGAAACTGAAAGCCCAGAAAAAGCACCTCGACATCGCGAACATCGCCCGCGAGGGCATCGGCGAAGCCGCGCCGCGCATCGTCCGTGCGTCCCTCCGCCGCGGCCCGCGCGGCCGATTGCGCCGTCATTCTTCGAGCTGCGGCGTCCATGATGCGATCACGCTCCATCCCAGGACTTCACCAGCTGCGGCCGCGTGTACGCCACTTCAAAGCCCGCCCGCACCGCGTTCCGATACGACCCCGATCCACCCTGCACATCCAGCTTCGCGAGCGTGCATCCGCGTTCGCGGGCGATCCGCAGCCGCGCTTCGGTGAGGGCGCGCTGGATGCCGCGCCCGCGGAACTGCGGCAGAACCGCGGCACCCGCCATGTGCGCGACGTGTCCGAAGATCGAAATGCCAGCCCCTCCCGCGGGCTCGCCATCGACGCTCGCCAGCAGCATTACCGAGTGCGCAAGCCGCTCGCGCACACGCGCGAAATCCACCGCGAAGGCCATCGGTTCGCCGCCGTTGGCGAAGCCGACCCCGACCACGCGAGTCCATTCCCTGGCGCGCCCAGCGTCGACGACATCGATGCGGACACTGTTGCTGGATGGAGGATGTTGGTGCATCGCACCCTCATCGAGTCGCCTGCAGAGCACCGTCTCGAATGTTCCAATCCGGTAGCCGCGCGACATCAGCATTCCCACGAATGCCTCATCCGCGAACGGCGAGAGGTCGATCACCACCGGCGATCCTGCCTCTCGAAACCGCCGCTCCAGCGCATTCCAATCCGCGACGCTCACGGGGCCCTTGAGCCCGACGCCCTTCACGGCATTCAGCGAGTCGCCCGGCCCGTAGTGCAGGCCGTATCCACCGCCGCAGGGGATGACGTGGATCGGCGCTCCGGGATAGATCGCCGCCGCCGCTTCGCAGAACGCCCGCGATGTCTGGGCCTCTGCCGACTCCAAGTCGCGCGACAGATCGGCGTCGATGAAGAGCGGCCGGGGTTGGGAAGTCTCGTTCAATCCAGCCAGTCCTTCGCCTTGAGCCGCTGCGGCACGTATTCCTCGGTGACGTAGGAGATGTCCTTGGTGATGAGCGATTCGACTTCCATCTTGAAGCCGTTGCTCAGGAGCTGCTCGATCTCCTTCTTCCACCGCTTGTCCTCGGCGAACCATGGATATGCCATGATCTCGCCGGCGCGCTTGATGTCGTTGTCGTTGAGCGTGATCTTCACGGCGTCCGGCAGGTCGCACTCTTTGTAGTCCTTGGCGCGGATGCCCAGGAACTTCGCATCCGGAATCGCCAAGCGCGAACTCTCGAACGCCAGCGAGATCGAGCCCTGCTTGATGACGCTGTAGATGTAGTGCCCCCACGGATCGCAATCCAGCAGGCAGATGATCGGGAGCTTGAGCTCCTGGTTGAATCGTTGGAGAAGGCGGCGCACGCCGCGCGGCGGCTGACCCGCGCCGTGCATGAGGATGCAGTTGTTCTCTTCCCAGAAGCGATCCTCGTTGAAGCGGTTCCAGACCGTGCCCTTCTCGACATGCAGGACGAACTTCGCCTCGCACTTCTTGAACTGGATAATGTCCGGTTCGACGATCGAGGGAATCGCGTATCCGCCGCTGCCCATGCGCCGGCAGTCGATGTCGTCGCCCTTGTCGGTGAGCGTGATGTTGCCGACGAGTGAGCCGCGGTTTTCGGCGAAAATGTGCAGTTCTTCGCGGAGCGCGCCGAGCGTGACTTCCAGATCCTCCAGGATCGGGTCGCTCTCGTCCTGGGCCTCGAAGGTGTTCTCCTTTGTGCCCGCGACGGTGTGCTTCGCTTTATAGAACACGCCACGGAGCGAGCTGGTCTTCTGGGCCTCGACCAGATCCTTGATCGTCGAGGCGTGCAACATCGTCTGCATGAACTGCTTCGCCTGATTGAGGTTGAAGAGCTCGCGTTCGGCGGTCGCATCACCCATCTGCAGGACGCGCTGCTTCTTGCTCCAGGTCGTGTTGCTCTTGGTGCGCAGCGGAATCTCGACCTTGGGTTCCTTGCCCGCGAAGGTCTTCTTCGCCACATCGTCCGCCAGACCGACGAGCTTGCCGAGCGTCGCCTTGTCGCGTTCCTTCATCCGCACCGAGATCACCGGCTTCGTCTTCGCCATCCCGCAGCACTCCTTTGCATCGCGCCATCCCAACCGACCATCAACAGCATTTATCCGTAGTGAGAGACCGACCGCACGATCTTCCCCGACTCGTTCAGAAAGAACACTTCGCCCGCCAGATCACCCGTCATCCGTCGATACACCAACAGCACGCTCTCCAGCCCTGTCGTCACATGCATGGGATCAAACCGGAGTGTCGGGTTTCGCTCAAGAGCCCGCGCGAAGTAGTCGCGCACGCCCGCGATCCCCTTGATGGAGAGATCATCCGTGCCGTTGTATCGCTTGATGAACGGGGAGGAGTGCTCGATCTGATCGTCGTAGCACGCCATGATCGCATCGATGTCGTGCGCGTTCCATGCGGCGTACCACGAGGTGGCGAACGCCTGCGCTCGTTCGGGAGTGAGTGGTGGTGGGGGAGTGGTCATCAGAAGAGCCCTGGTCCTTCTTCCGCGGGCACGAGTTTGCCGTTGACAAGCCGCATCTTCGGCTTGGGTTTCTTCTCGATCGTCGCACTCGGGGCGGCGGCCGCCTTTTCGCCCTTGATCTTGGGTTCCTTCGCGGGAGCGGTCTTGTCCTTGCGAACCTCCGGCTTGCCCTTCTTGTCCAGCCGCTTCGCTGAGTCCACGTTGATCAGCTTCGGCTGGTCCTCATCATCATCCCGCAGCGCGGCGACTTTCAGCCGCGCCGCTTCTTTCTTGGAGATCGCAAACGGATCGTCTTTCGCGTCTTTCTGCGACCGCTTCTTGCCCGATCCGGTCGATTCGTCGTTGGCGGGCGAGCCGCTCGCGACGCCCTTGCTTCCCGGCCCGGCATCGGGAACGCCGACGATGATCACGCCCTCCTGATCCGCGGGATCCTCGCCATCGCCCTTCTTCGCCTTGCCATCCTCATCCAGTTCCAGGTCCGCGATGGCCGTGCGTTTCTTTGCCTGCGCGAGCAGCGCCTCGTAGAGCTTCTTCGTATCCGTCCCGTTGAGCGCGTTGACGGCCTGGGAAATCTCTCCGATGTATCGCTCGAAGATGTCGCGCCGCTCCGCCTCGCGCTTCATCTTCAACCGCTTGCGCAGATACGTCCCGAGCTTCCGCCCGCACTCCATGAGCGCGAGCTTCATCTCCTTGCGGATTTCGTCGTAGTCCGCGATCGCTTCCTTGCTCTCGCTGGTGAACGGCACCCACACGCTGGCCATGTGGATCATGATCACGATCGGCCCGACGGGCGCGGCCCCGCGCGGCTGCTGCATGTCGTAGTTGCGCCAGTTCGTCTCCGTCACCGCCTTGAAGCTGCTGCACGCCGACTGTTGAAACAGGAGCGGAACGCGGTTCGCGAAGCGGATCACCCGCGAGGAATCCTCCGTCGGCAGCTCGCCGCCAAAGGCGATGCCTGCCTCGATCAGGAACGGTCGCCCGCGATACACCGCCGCTTCGCGCGAACTGGCCGCGTAGAACTCGGCGCGAACGCCCTTGAGCATGCCCGCCAGCAACTGCCGCACACCGATCGGCGCGAGGCAGTCGGTGGGGGGGGGAGGAAGCTTCGAGTCCTGCATCTCTTTGTAGAGTTTCTCTGCCGCCGCGTGATCGACCTCCGATACCTTCGTGCGGCTCGTCAGCTTGATCGCTTTGCAGAAATCCCCCGCCGTGTTCGCGCTCACGCGGCTGAACTTGTCCTGCAGGAAGTTGTAGAGCGTGTATCCCTTCTCGTCCTGCTCCGCCTCTTTGAGCATCTGCAGGAGGATGCCGAGTTCGATCCCCTTCGGGTGCGGCATGATCTCCTTGGTTTCCGGGGGCAGCTCGTTCACCGCTCGGGGAAACACGATGACGCCGTTGGTCTCGGTTGTGATCGCGGGCTGCTCGACGGGGGCAGGTACCGCGTCCGCACCTTGAGCGGATTCGGGTTCTTCGCCCTTCTTTCCCTTCTTCAGCAGCGGGACATCCTCATCCTCGGCCGCGCTCTCGCGAGAAGGGGGGACGAAGGTGACGCGTGCGTGCGGGTTCGCGATCGCCGTGAGTTCGAGGAACTCATCAACAGAGCCGCGGCCCTTCTGGTAGCGTCCCTCAAGCTCGATGGAGACGCTGGTGCCCGTCGGATATTCCTTCGTGGAAAGCAGTTCGCCCTTCTCGGCCAGTTCCCGCGTTCCGCTCGTCAGGTTCCGCAGACGTGCCAGCGGGAAGTCGTCGGTCTCCTCATCGACGGTGACTTCGGCACGATTCGTCTTCGTGTTCATCGCCAGTTCGATGTGGTGGGCCTTCTTGTGCGACTTGGGCCGCGTTTGGATCGACATCGGCTTGCCGGTGGTGATCAGACCGTACATGCCAGCCGCGGAGATACCGATGCCCTGCTGGCCGCGGCTCATCTTCAGCCGGTGGAACTTGGAGCCGTAGAGCAGTCGCCCGAAGATGTTCTCGACCTGCGCCCGCACGATGCCGGGCCCGTTGTCCACCACGGTGATGCGGTAGCGGGATTGCTTGACTTCCTTGCCGCGTCCGGGCTGCAAGTCCTCAATCACGACCGTGATGTCCGGAAGAATTCCGGCCTCTTCGCAGGCATCCAGCGAGTTATCCACGGCCTCTTTGACGGTGGTAAGCAGGGCCTTGCGGGGGTTGTCGAATCCCAGCAGGTGGCGGTTTTTCGCGAAAAACTCGGAGACGGAAATATCCCGCTGGCGCGTGGCCATGCTCTCCGCGGTGGCCCGCGGGCCGTCGGACTTCTTCTTCACAGGATGAACCTCGAGTGGTGCTTCCGCTAGTGCCGTCATGGTGCCCTCCGTGGCGGCGTCATGGTACACTCGCCCCCGCTCAGAATTCCTCCCCTTGGTGGCACGGCTCCCCTGAACGTGCCCTCCGGACCTGCGCCATGGACGACAACAAATCCAGCATCACCAGCACCGTGCTCGCCGCGGCCGCGTTTGTCCTCATCGGCCTCGCGCTCGCGGCGGTCACGTGGTGGCTCTACACCATCATGTCTGCTACATACGGTGCCATCGACCAGTACGGGGTTCGGGTCACCAGCCGCGCCTCTCGTGCGACCATCGGCATGGTCGTTTTGGCCATCGCCACGGCCATCGGCGCCGTCTTCTTCATCGCGGCCGGGGGATACACGCTCTGGCTGGGCCTGACCAAGTTCCGGGCCAAGCCCGCCGCGGCGGACAACTCATGGAAGGACATGCCCTATCCCAAGGGCTGACCCGGATCCCCCAGTCCATTCACTTCACACAAGGATTCCCGCATGGGCGCAGCATCCAAGCTTGGAACATCTCTGGTTTCGGCGATCGCACTGGCCGCGTTGGGGATCGTTCCCGCGGCGATCTCGGTCTTCATGTTCGCCACCATGTTCGCCACGCAGACTGTCACCGCCAAGAACGGCCGATCCGTCAATGTGCAGGGCGGCGGGAATGGCAGCATGTTGCTCCTGGCCATCTTCCTCGGTTTCGTCGGCTTCTTCCTGCTCGGCTCAGCCGTGTACACGCTGTACTGGGGAATGACCAAGTCCAAGAAGGAAGAAGACCCAGACCGCGACGCGTGGAGAGATATGCCGTATCCAAAGGGCTGATCGCGGCGCAGGCCGGGGATGAACGAGCGAATCCCGGGGATGCGGGGTCGCGTTGCTACTTTTTCAAGCCCTCCGGCACCCCGTTCGGAAACATCGTCTTCAGCTTCGCGTTGATCTCCTCGATGCGATGTCCGGGGTTCGGGTGGGTCGAGGTGAACTCCGGCTTGGCCGACCCAGATCCTCCGCTCGCCTGCTCCAGAATCTTCATGACATCGATCATCGATCGCGGGTCATATCCGGCGAGGTACATGAACTTGAGCCCGAGGTCATCCGCCTCCAACTCATCTCCGCGCCCGTACTTGAGCGTCAGCATGTTTGCAACCATCGCCGAGGCGGCGCGAGCGGCCTGTCCCCCATCGCGGGAGCCTGACGCAGCGACCGTTGTCGCGCCGACCAGCCCGTTGAGCAGCTCGCTCTTGCTCGCCTGTGCCGCCGAGTGACGCCCCAGCACGTGCCCGGTCTCGTGCCCGAGCACGCCCGCGAGTTGCCCCTCCGTCTCCAGTCGCTTGAGCAGCGCCTCGGTGATGAAGATCTGTCCACCCGGCAGCGCGAACGCGTTGACCGTCTTCTCGTCCGCAAGCACGTGATACGCGTACGGATACACCTGCGTCCCATCCGCGTTTTTCGCCGAGTCCGGCAGACTCGCGATGATCCGCGCCCCGACCTGCTCCACGAGCTGCCGATAGCGCTTGTCGGAGCTTTCGCCTCCGAACTCCGCGGCCATTTGCGGCGCGGAGTTCATACCCAGCACGATCTCCTGATCGACTGTCCAAGTGATCGATTGGCTCTTCCCCGTCGTCGGGTTCTTCTGCATCTTGGCGAAGTAGGAGACGATCGCGACCCCTGCGATCACCACCCCGATGATCACGCGGATGGGAATCCGCATCCCTGATCGCGGCGGGCCGCCATATTGAGTCGAATAGCTCGACATGAAACCTCCTGCAGTTCGCCCTACCCCTCCGAGAGCGTACGGTCTTGGACACCACCCCGCCCGCCCCCGAATCGGCGGCTGTTTGGTTGACGCTCCTCTCCCCTCTGGCCGATGAACCACCCATGAAGTCCCTGATGTCCACTCCTGGAATGCTCTCCCTCCTCGCCGCCGCCGCCGTCTTCCTGGCCCCCGCAAGCGTACGTGCGGATGAGGAAGTCGTTCGCTTCGCCCAGACGCTCTTCAACCAGGGCGCGATCTCCGATGATCAGACGCAGCTCCACGCATTCTCCTTCGTCAACACCTCCGGCCGCACCGTCAAGCTCGCCATGACCTATTGCCATTTCTGCACGCCTCCGGTGCTGGACAAGGATGTGATCAAGCCGGGCGAGTCCGGGACTGTCGTGCTTGAGCTGAACCCTGCCGGCCGCCGCGGCCAGATCCAGGCCTCCGCCACCATCTTCGAGGAAGGACGCCCGACCACCGCCGCCACCGTCGAGTTCAAGGCCGAGGTCTGCCCGCGCGTCTGGGTCGAGCCCGTCAACATGTTTCCGCGCATCGTCAAAGACGTCGGGGCATCCGCGACCATCTCCGTTCTCGGCCGCAAGCCGGACTTCAAGGTCCTTCGCATTGAGGCCGAGCCGCCCATCGAGGGCGCGGACATCGGTGAGCCGCGGGAAGTGCAGGATTGCGGCTCGACAGCTCGCACGGTTGACGTCACCATCCGGTTCCCCAAGAACCCACCGCTCGGCCCGTGGGGCTCTCGCATGAAGGTCATCACGAATGACCCAGAGGCCCAGCCACGCCTCATCACCGCCGATGGGGAGGTTGTCGGTCGCGTTGGCTTCGAGCCCGCCAATATCGGGCTCCGACTCTTCCCCGCCGATGCGTTCGTCAAGACCTTCGAGATCGTCGCGGATCAGGCATTCGGCGGTCCGATCCTGCTGGATTCCCTTGACATCCTCGCCCGCGATGAGGCGGGCAGTCTCGTGCTCGACGCCACGCCAACGGTCAACCCTTCGCGTGTGCGAATCACCATCTCCGGTACCGCGCCGCCGCGTGCCCGCACCGTTGTGGAAATCAAAGTCCAGGTCGTCGCTCGCACGCTCGCATCCAGCGAGATCGAGACGCTGACCGTTCCCATCACGCTCGTTGTGCCTGAGCGACCGCCGCAGTGAGTCGAGTCTGCGGGACTGTGCGTGCTTACTCCACAGCGACCGCCCCCTGATGATGCCGCAGCACCGGCTCTCCCCGATCCGGCCATTCGATCGCGATCGCATCGATCCGCAGTTTCCGCTTCCACCATCCGTTTGCGCGTGCGAGGTGCCGCAGGATCGCGACGAGTTTCTCCCGCTTGTGCGCCGTGATGCTCGCCTCCGGCGGGGGCGAGACAAACGCCCCGGGCTCCACCTGCACGCGGCGTGTCTTGACCTCAACCAGCACCACCGTCTCGCCATCGGGCGCGATGGCCAGCAGATCCGCCTCGCCCATCGGCACGCGCAGATTGCACCCGACCACTCGATACCCGGATTTTTTCAAGTGCTTCGCCGCCAGCCGTTCACCAGCCGGTCCCAGCGGATCACGCCGATTCCCCGCATCGCGAAATCGCGATGGAATCCACTTCAAGACGGCATCCGGCACAACTCCCACGGCTCACCTGCTCACTTGCCCTTGAACTTCGGTGCATACCGCTCCGTTGCGACGTTCATCAGCTTCTCGACCATTCCCTCCAGCTTTGAGACGTTGCCGCGTTTCCACAGCCGCTCGAAATACCGCTGCTGCTCCGCACGCTCGCGCTCGGCACGCAGGTCGTTCTCGACCTCCAGCTGCGCGTCGTAGAGCGACACGCCGGGCTTCTGATCGATCTTCTCCAGATACACCCACGCGGTGCGCTTCACGTTCGGCTTCGCTTTGTCCGGAGCAAACTCGATCGGCCCGGCGGTCTGCCCGACACCCACCGTCCGAAGTGCGGCGTTCACATCCGGCCACGGCGAGAACTCGCCCTCCGCCTGAGCCCCCGCCGACTTCCGCAGCAGCTTGCCCTGCTCGCGCCGGTTGAACTCGTTCGCTCCGTCTTCGGCAACCTTCTCGAACGACGTTCCGCTCGCCAGCAGCGATTGGATGCGCTTCACGCTCTCGGGCTTGTCGCTCGCGGCGTAGATCAATCGGAACATGTACTCCGCGGGCGGGTGCCACTTGTCGTGCTGCCGCTCGTACTCGTTCTGCACATCCCGCCACGGCACCGCCACGCGGGGCGACACCTTGTTGTTGATCTCGTTCCGGATCAACTCCTTGTCCACGATGTCCCGCGCCTCGTCGTTCAGCGACCGGCCATTCTGCTCTCGCAGCTGTTCATCGGCTTTCACTTCGCTGCCCGAGGCCTGGCTGATCAACGCGCCCTCAATCTGCCCGAGAAAGTGCAGCAGCCCCTGCTTCTGTTCCGGCGAGAGATTCCGCCGCGCTTCGGACAGAATCAGCTCGTCCGCGATGCGGCGTTTCAGTTCCGGCACGATCGATTCCGCGGCCGCCATCTTCCACGCGTTCGGATCCTTTGCCTTGTCAGAAGCTGCCCGCAGCGCACCGTCCAATGGCTCGAGGATTTCCGAAGCGAACACCGGTCGGCCGTTGATCTGTCCCACGACCGATTCCACCGTCGATCCGCCGCCGCTGGCCGCGGTTGCAGGCCCCAGTGTCGGAGCCCCAATGCTCGTTTGCAGATCGCCCGCTCGCGCCGGTTGCGATGTCCCCGCCACGCTCGGCGCGCCCAGCGTCACCACCGGCGCGGGAATCGCCCGCATCGCCTTGGCCTCGCCCACCGGCGTCACCGGCATCTTGGTCGTTACCGGCTGAGTCGAAGTTGCGGCTTGAGCGGTCGTCGTCGCCGGCTCAGTCGCCTCCGTCCCGTCCCCGCCAAAGTCCGAAGCCCGCACCGTCGCGCCGGACTTGCCGGAGAACCACGAAGAGTCATTGGACTTGGAGCACCCGCCCACGACCGCAAGCAGTCCGGCACACGCACCCGCCCGCAGCATCCAAGTTCGATCGCTCATGGTCATCCTCCGTGTCTCAACTCGAGGCATGGGCCGACTGGCCCATGTTCGGGCCGCCGCGGCCCGAGTCTTCATTCAGTGCCACGAGCATCCTGCCCGTGTTCTCAGCCAATCCAGACGTACCAGCGTACCGCATCCGCCCAACCGACACCACGTCCCTCCTATACTGTCATCCTCACTCGCACCCCACAACGAAAGGCGCGGCATGGCGGACCAGCACAACGAGGCCCCCAAGATTGTTATCGACTCGGACTGGAAAGCCCAAGCTCAAAAGGAGCGGGAAAAGCTGGCCGAGAAGGAACGCCAGTCCAAGGAGGCCGCCGAAAAGGCCCGCCAGCAGCAGCCCGCCATCCCCGGAATGGCCCCAGGTGCCGGTTCCGATCCCGGCCAGCCCCAAGGCATGCCCCCCGCCGATTTCCAAGCCCTCGTCGGCACCATGGTCACCCAGGCCCTGATGTACATGGGCGCGTTTCCCGACCCCGAAACCGGCCGCGCCATTGTCTCCCTTGAGCACGCCCGCTTCCACATCGACTTGCTCGGCGTGCTGAACGAGAAGACCAAGAACAACCTCACGCCCGATGAGGCCGGCGACCTCGCGCAAGCCCTGCAAGAGCTCCGCATGCGATTCGTCGAGATCGTCCAGGCCGTCGCACAGATGAAAAAAGAGGGCAAGCTCAAGCCCGGCATGAACACCATGGGGGGCGTTGGCGGAATGGGCGGCATGATGGATGGCCCGATCGCCCCCGGCATGTGACCCAGTTTCAGAGCGAGCGGCGAAAGCCCTCGGTCCCCACGTTGATCCCAGAACAGAAAAGGCCCCCGACGCACGTCGGGGGCCTTTGTCATTGCACGATTGGTCGTGATCCGAATGCTTAGCTGCATCCGCCCGCGAACCAGTTGCCCAGGAAGTCAAAGATGTTCTGCACGCTCAGCGGTCCGGCCGCGCCGGTGCCGCCGGTGTTCGCGTAGGGGCTGCCCGCGAACCAGTCGCCTAGGAAGTCGAAGATGTCGTTGACGGTGATTCCGCCCGCCTTGTTGTAGTCCGCGTAGCAGCACGGGGCATTCGAAATCGCTCCGGCATTGCAGTTCGTTGCCGTCGGGTACGCCGCGCCGGCCATCTGCCCGCTGATGAGCGTTGCACTGCATGCCGCCGACGACAGGATCGTCGTGGTGCACGTCGCACCGCGGCAGCACACACCCGCCGGCGCGCCGCCGCATGGGCTCGGGTTGCAGACCGTCGAGTTGCCCGAGTACGTGCCCGCCGCCGCATCGCATTGCGCCGATGACATCAGCACGCACGTCGTGGTGCCAAAGCAGCACGCACCCGTCGCCACCGTCGCGCAGGTACCCGGGTTGATCGTCACGTAGAACGGCCCCGCCGTATCAAACGGCGCGGCCTGGAAATCCAGCGTCCGCGGCTCGCCCAGATTCGGCTGCGTCACCGGCAATGTTCCGCCGATGACCTGGTTGGAAACAAACGAGTGGTCCTGGCTCACAATGAAGCCCGCCACGCGGATCGGGCCCGAGCCCGAGTATCCGAGCTCGGCCAGACTGATCTTCACTTCCATGCCCGTGCCGACCCGCTTGGCAGCGCTCGCGTCCACATCCGTCACGCCGCCGAAGTTTGAGTTGTCGATCGAAGTGCTCAGCAGGCCCGAGATCGCGTAGCTGCCGTGATTTGGAGCCGGGTGGATGCCGTCGTTGATTCCCAATGGGTTGAACACATCTTGCGAGAGCAGACGCGGCGCGTACGAGGTGTACGGCTCGCCCACGAGCGGCAGCCCGTTCGCGATTGTGTCACCCTGAATGTCCAGCCCGGGAATGCCTGTCGGATTGAACGCGCTGCCTGCCCCGTTCGGAGCACACACATTGGCCATGTCAAACCGGATGCACTTCTGTCCGTCGAACACCAGCGGGTTGTTGGTCGCTTTCGCACCGCCGGCGAAGCCGCCGTATTCCAGATACGCCGCGTTCGGGAATCCGCCATCGTTCAGCGCGCCGCCCGCGTTGATGATCGCGGCCCACGCGCCGACGTTCACGTTCGGTGTCGAGCCCGTATTCTCCAGCGAGACCCAGTAGTCCGCATCAAACCCGGCGGAGAATCGCAGCCCCGGCGAGGTCATCGGCGCCGCGATGTCCGTGCCGAGCCGGTTCAGGTGTCCAAAGTCAAAGGGGTGGAGGTTGCCGAGCAGCCGGTTCTGTCCCGCGCTGGAGAGCGGAATCGAAACGCTGCCGACATCAAAGAACAGGTCCAGCCGGTTCCCGTTGTTCTGAAGGTTGCCCGTCACGAGCACGTAGAGAGAGTCGCCGCAGACCGTCGCGTACAGACCGTTGATCTCCGAGCCGTTCGCCACGTCGGCGTAGTTGGGCTCAACAAACGGCGGGCACGGATCGCTCGCCGTCAGAATGCCGCCGTTGGCGGTCGCGGTCGTGCTACCGATGAAGCGAGCCGAGCCCGCATCCGTTGCGCTGGTTCGTAGCTTCTGCCAGTCGGCAAAGATCGTCGGTGACGCGTCGCCGCTGCCGCCCACTGAGAATCCGAGGAAGAAGTCCGCCGTGAACCCGGCATCAAACTTCAGACCTGGCTGCACGCCGTTGCTGCCGAAAGAGTTTGCTCCGCCGTTGAAGATGGCGCCGAACGTTCCGGTCTGCGTCGCGCTGTCGTTGGTCAACTGGTTCTGACCGCCGGCTCTCGAGTCGAAGAAGAGCGAGACCTTGTTGAAGTTGCTCTCGAAGTTGCCCGCCAGCATCAGATACAGCGCGAGCTCACCGGTGGTATCGCGCCCGTATCGCGCGGAGACATTGTCGATCTCGGAACCGCCCGCGCACCGGAAGATCGTGTCTGTGCCGCCCTGGGCGGTGGCTGCATCGCCGTAGTTCGTTCCCGTGTCCTGCACCGAAAGCGGCGCGCCGTACGAGGCATCCCTCGTCCCATCCAGCGTCGGCTCGTTGCCGTTCACCATCGCCAGAAGCGTCGCCTTGGGTATCGAGACCGTCACGAACTGATCGTTCGTAACCGTCGTCAAATCCACCGTCCGCGGATTCGGATAAGTGTTCAGCGTGGCGTTTCCGGCGATGCCGCCGATGAACTGATTTGACACGCCGCCGTATCCGCCATCGCCCACCCATCCCGCAACCCGCACCACCACCGGGTCGGGCAGATTCGCCCCGTTGTTCGTGATATCCAGCCCGAGTGACTCAAGCGGAATCTTGATCTCGTATCCCGTCGCCACCGCCGCGGCCGCGACCGGATCCACCGGCACAGCCAACGCTCCAACTCCCAGCCGGCTCGAGTTGTTCAGTGTCAGCTTCAGCCCCGCGCCGATCGGGTCGCACGCCGGAGCCGTCGCGATCCCCGCATTGCCAAACCCGGTTCCGGTGCTGTTGGACCACTGAATCGGCCCATACTCCGGTTTCAGTTTCCCATTCACCGCCGGTTGCGCCATCGCCGTTCCCGCCAGGAGTGCCAGCAGCGCACACGAAGTCACACATCGAGCAAGGTTCATCTCGGTCATCTCCAAACGAAAAGGGTCACTCAAACGGTGCCGCCGATCCGACGGCACCCCACCCAGATTCGGTCTCCTGTACCGGCGCGTTGCCCAAGGAAACTCTGGGAGATGTAGATTACTTGCCGCACCGCACAAAGGCCACAAAAAGCATGGAACGGTTTTCATTCTTTGCAGCAGACGCGGCTCGGACTTCATTCGGCGGGCCAGTATTGGCCAGGCTGAGCTTTGACGACGCGGCGTGTTTTCACGAGCCCAGGTGCGTTTTCATCCCACCTGCCCATCCGCTGTTTTGGGATTGCCTGTCTCATTCGCAACCCCGCTTCTGGTCATTCGTATCTCCTTTATCCACCACTAGGGATTGCTCTGGCGAGCGGATGAACTTTCCTATACTCTTCTTCCGTCCTGCTGACATCGATCTCGCTCACCCCGCGGCGATCGCCGCCCTGAGTTACCCCATGACCAGCCAATCGGCTCCGTGTTTCAGCAACCGCTTCCATCAAGCCGGAAGGGTTCGTTGTTGTCGTGGGTTCACGCTCATCGAACTTCTCGTTGTCATCGCCATCATCGCGCTGCTCGTGGGAATTCTGCTTCCCGCGCTCTCGAAAGCCCGTGAGGCCTCGCGGCTCGCGGTCTGCCTGAGCAACACGCGCCAGGTCTCGCTCGCGATGAACCTGTACGCCGGCAACAACAAGGACTGGTACCCGATGAAGCCCGGCCGCAACGGATTCAACATCATCGACGAGCAGGAAGGCCAGGGCGGCTTCGCCGGGTTGTTCTCGCTCAAGCAGCAGGGCGAGCAATACGCCGTAAACACCGGCTCGACCGACACGGGCTACGGCGCGGCCCTTCCCAGCGGCGGCACGTACTACAACCAGTCAACGGAAACGCTTCTTGGTCCGTACATGGACAC
Source organism: Phycisphaerales bacterium (assembly GCA_044222255.1). GTDB lineage: Bacteria > Planctomycetota > Phycisphaerae > Phycisphaerales > UBA1924 > UBA4658. The sequence continues at coordinate 11,356 of JBGANP010000030.1, read as the reverse complement.
CTTCGAGTGCCTCGTCTGCCCGTCGGACAAGCTCGACTACTACTTCAGCGGCAAGTACACCGGCGGCGGCATCCGTCGAATCTCGCAGAACCCGCCGCAGCACATTCCCAAGAAGCCCACCGTTGCCGAGGAAGTCATCGGCTACAACATCTCGTACCTCTACATCGCGGGCTTCAAGGCCGTTGAGCCCTCGCTCGTCTATCCCGCGCCGCTGGTCGGCGATGAGGCCAACGCGCTCGACTCCGGCACCGAGGCCTGGTACGGCAATTCCGGCGATGCCACCGCCGCCAACATCCAGCCCGGCCAGTGGGCCGCCAACGACAACCACGGCAAGGCCGGCGCGAACTACGTCTTCACCGATGCCCACGGAGAGTTCCTGAACAAGGGCGCGGCCGCCACCTTCTTCACCGGCAGCGGCAACCCCAAGAACGTCGACGTCGCCTCACCCGCGAGCAACCGCCGCTCCTCGCAGCTTCGCACCATCGATTGATTCCGTGGCATTGGCCTTCCGGCCAATGTCTCGGGCGCCTCGCCCGAGGGTCTTTTTCTCTCGTCCCGCTATCATCGCCCCCTCGTGCCAGACCCCACTTCTCCCCATCCTTCCCGTCCGCACAAGGACATCGCCCCGAAGCCACTGTGGCGTCGCATCATCGCCGCGCAGGAGTCGGGATTGGTGGTCGTCATCGCGTTGATGATGGCCGCGCTCACGATCTTCGGCGGCACCAAGCAGGCGAGCGTGCGGGTGGATGTTCCCGCGGGCGTCGCGATCACGCAGATCGATGACACGCACGTTCGCATCGGCTTTCCTTCGGGCGAGCAGACGATCACATCCGATCAGTCGATCCGCATCAAGGATGGCGACAACGGGGAGAAAACCGTCTTCGCCTCGCGCTCGGTGAACAAGTTCCTCGACGTCGAGAATCTCCTCAACGTCCTCACCACCGCCTCCTACTACGCCATCATGGCCGTCGGCATGACGGCGATCATTATTCTCGCCGGCATCGACCTCTCCATCGGCTCCATCTACGCGATCGCGGCGATTCTGGGCGCGAGCGCACTGGCTCGATTCGAGTCCACCGGAGGCGGCGGAACCTCGGCGCTCGCCGCCGTGCCCCTTCTCCTGCTGATCTGCTGCTCTGTCGGCGCCTTCGGAGGCTTCATCAACGGCTTCTCCTCCGTCGCCCTGCGCGTGCATCCCTTCATCATCACGCTGGGCACGATGGCGATCTACCGCGGCGCGGTCTTCGTCTTCACGCAGGGCCAGACCGTGAGCGGCCTTCCCGACTCCATTCAGCGCGGCTTCTTCAAGTGGGAGTTGCATGTTGGCAGTGGGGGGGTCTTCCCGGTCCCCACGCTCATCACCGCCCTCGTCGGCCTCACCGGCGCGATCGTCCTCTCCCGCACCGTCTTCGGTCGCCGCATCTACGCCATCGGCGGCAACGAGGTCGCGGCCAAGTACGCGGGCATTCCCGTCGGCCGCGTCAAGACGATGGTGTACACCATCTCCGGGGCGCTCGCCGGCCTCGCCGCCGCCATCTACGTCGGCTACTTCGGCGCGGCCGAGAACGGCGCGGGCCAGGGCTACGAGCTGAACGTCATCGCCGCCGCCGTCATCGGTGGCGCCTCTCTCTCCGGCGGCCGCGGCTCCGCCCTCGGCGCGGTGCTGGGCGCGATCCTCGTGCAGCTCATCAACAACGGCATGCTGATCCTGGACATCAACCAGTCCTACAACCAGATCGTGATGGGGCTGGCGATCATCATCGCGGTGGTTGTCGATCAGACCAAGACGCGCCTGACGAAGTGAGCTGAAGTGCCATCGGCCTCCTGGCCGATGTTTCGGGCGCCTCGCCAGAAGTCACCTTGGTCCACCGGCAATCCCGCGCTTGCTCGCACGTTCAGCAAGCGTCGCCTCTCCGCGCTCCAACACGAGTACCCCATGCTCACCACCCTCCTCCTCGCGCTCGTCTCGTGGCTCATCCCCTCCCCCGCGCTCGCCGGACAGCCCACCGCTCCGGCTGCGCCCGCGTCACGCACCGCGACCGCAGCCCCAACATCCAAGACTCTCGACTGGACCATCGACGGCACCAAGCGCGAAGCCACCATCTACTTCCCCGCGACCGCCACCACATCCGCAACCCCGGTGGTCTTCGCCTTCCACGGCCACGGCGGCAACGCCCGGCAAGCCGCACGCTCCTTCGAGTATCAGAAGGAATGGCCCGAGGCCATCTCCGTCTACATGCAGGGCCTCCCCACGCCCGGCGCGCTCACGGACCCGAAGGGCGAGCGCAACGGCTGGCAGAAGACCGTCGGCGACCAGAACGACCGCGACCTCAAGTTCTTTGATGCCGTCCTCGCCACGCTCCGCAAAGACTACAAGATCGATGACTCCCGCATCTACTGCACCGGCCACTCCAACGGCGGCGGGTTCACCTATCTCCTCTGGTCGCAGCGCGGCGATGTCTTCGCCGCCGTGGCGCCCTCGTCGGCGGGCCCCGGCGGAATCCGCGAAGCCCTCGCGCTCAAGCCCATGCCCTGCATGCACATCGCGGGTGAGAAAGACCCACTTGTGAAATACGCCAACCAGCAGCGCACCATGGAGCGCGTCAAGAAGGTCAACAACTGCGAAACCACAGGCAAGCAGTGGGGGAGCGAAGCAGTGAAGGGCGCGACCGCGACTCTGTACGAGTCGAAGACCGCAACCCCCTTCATCTCCCTCATCCACCCCGGCGGCCACGAGTTCCTGGATGTCGCCTCCGCGCAGATCGTGAAGTTCTTCAAGCAGCACACCAAGCAGGCGAAGACGGCGGGCATGTCTCCGCCATCGCCGACCAAGGAAGACGCGAAGCCCGACTCCGCCCCCTGACCACGACCGACCGTCCGCTCGTGTGCTCAAATAATCACGCTCAGAACGCCCCGAACGCCGGGGCGTTTCTTATTTCTCGGGCTGACCAAGGCCCACGCCCCCGGATTCCGTGATTGTCGGAAACGCCCATCACACAAAGGACTTGCCATGCCCGCCGCCCTGATCGAAGCCCCCGCCAGCAGCAACACCCAGCAGATCACGCCCCTCGCCACCATCGACGCCTACGACCCCCCCTCGCCTCCATCGACGCCTACGACGCCATCCTCAACGACGACTACGCGTTCGTCGCCTACAAGGAAACCGACCTCCCCAGCGGCGAGTGGCGTGTCCGCATCAAGGGTCGCCACCTCACCGGCGTCGTGTTTGAGCCCGAGGCCATGCGCCTTCAGTCCCGCGCCGCCGGCGCGCAGGGCAAGCCTTTCTTCACGTGGGGCAACGGCATCGATCCCTCCGCCGGCGATCCGCGACTCGTCGCCTATCGCGTCTATGTCGCGGACGGCAAGCCCTCCAAGATCGAGATCGCCCTGCAACTTCGAAACGCCGACCACTCCGCCGCGCCGGCCAAGAGCGTCTCCTTCCCCTGGCCCGCCTGACCCGTCGCCATCCGCTCTCGTCTCTCTCTCCATCGAGTTCTCACCATGACCGCCACGCTCGCCATGACCTCCCGCACCTTCCCGCCGCGTCTGGCCGATCTCGGCTTCACAATGGATGTCCCCGAGGGCTTCATCGCGCCCGAGATGCCCACCGAAGATGTCGACTTCTCCGACCCCACCAAGTCCGCGCCGATCGCCGTGCTCTCTTCGCAGGTCGCTCTCGCCGTCATCGCCGTCGCCGCGCGGCCCGCATACGAAGACGGCACGGTTCTAGCGTGGCTCCGCTACCTCTCCGGCCACTTCAAGATCGACCTCCAGCACGTGCAGATCCGCGGCGTCGGCAAAGACGCCATTCACCCCGGCATCACCGCCTTCGGCGTGCAGTATCAGGATGGTACCAAGCTCAATCTCATGATCGTCGCTTTCGAGGATGGCGGCCGCTTCATCACCGCCCACGCCATGTGCCCCGCCGAACTCTGGCCCAGCTACGGAGCCGCGCTCTCCGCTGCCGTTGAGTCCATCACGCTCACGAACCCCAAGGGATCTACGCACGCGGTGGATGACTACGAAGAGCGGCAGGCCGCCGTCCAGAACAGCCACGACACCGCCGCGGCCCAGATCGAAGCATCCAAATCGGCCAGTGCTGAAAGCACCACATCTCGCGACACCGCGAAGACTCGCTCAAAGCAAGACTCAAAATCCGATCCGATGCAGGCCGCCATCGCCGCCGCCCGCGAGCATCTCGCCACCGACGCCTTCGAGGAAGCCGAACAAGCCATCCAGAAGGTGGACCGGGACATTCAGGGTTCAGTCAAGATCAGCAAGCTCTACAAGGAACACCTTCGCGTGCTGGTGGAGTCGGGCGTCAAGACCAGCGACAAGGACCGCATCGAGCGAGTCTTCTTCCGCGCTCTCTCCTGGGCCCAGTCCTGCTATCCCGAGCCGCACACCGAGTGCGAAGCCGAGGACTACGAGGCGGGACGCATCGAGGACCGCGCCGAACTCGTTGCCCTTCTCGGCTACGACCCCGACAAATCATCAGCGCGTTGAACCGCCGTTCGCCGCAAAATGTTCATCGCGCTCTGCTCCAAGCCCAGCTTCCGTCACCCAGAAAGCCACGATGTCCCGCCTCGACTGCATCACCGACTTCGCCTCACTTCCCGTCTACGCGCAGGCCCTCGTCGCGATGCGAATGGTCCGCCGCGCCGTGCTGGCCAAGCTCGCCCCCGCAGATTCCGAAACCCAGCTGATGATCCAGGCCTTCGATGCCGCCGAGGCCTGCTGCACTACCGGAAAGGGCGTCTATCAAAGCAGCGATCTCTTCGACCGCGTCATGGCTCTCCGCGATCTGACAACCGACCACTCGCAGCGCCAGTGGCTCCGCCAAGCGATGTGGTACGCCATCGATGCCCTCCGCGCCGCCGACGCCTGCCAGGAACGCGACTTCGAGTCCACCGTCACCCGCTCAGCACAAACCTCCATCGCCGCGCTCGGAGAAGACGAGAACCTCAGCCGCATGCAGATCACCATCCTCCTCGCCGCCGACATCGACCAGATGCTTTTCGCCTGCGGCGAGGTCGACAAACTTCCATCGCAAAACCTCGCTTCCAAATACGAAGGCCTCGGCTCTCACGTCATGGGCCGTCTTGCGCCCGCGCATGCCCTCTCCTTCGTCCCCCGCCAGCCCAGCCCCGAAGAACTCGCGAGGTAACCCATGTTCGTAATCCTTCCGCGTATTCCGACTCCACCGCGCGCCGTGATCGCCGCGCCGCGCCCACTCTCGGGGTTCCAAACCATGCTCGCCGTTCTCATCACTCTGCTCGTTGCCCTCGGCGCCCTGGGCTTGCTGCTCAACATCCTGATGACGCAACTCTACTTTGGTTCCCCGCCGCAGGGCGACCGCGCTGTGGGTCTGGTAATTCCCTTCTTCATCACCATCGGAGCCGGTCTTCTCTGCACGCTCGCATCGCTCCTTTGCACCTTCCGCGGCGGCGATTCCCTCTTCCGCCTCATCTCCTCCTCGCCCTTCCTCGCCGGTTGTATCACCGTAGCCGTCACCTTCGGCGTCGCCGTCGCCGCGTTCATGGCCTTTCTCTGCTGGTGCGAGCCCGGCATGCTCAGCCGGCGCGGCTCCGTCCTCATCGTCATTCTCGGCTGGATCGCCGGCATCATTGGTCCTCTGCTTCTCACAACCGCTCTGCTCTGCAGCGCGTGGATGAGCACCGAATCCGCGAAAATCAATCCGCACGTACTGCGCCCGCTCGTCGTCATGTTCTGGTCGCTTGTGCTCATCGCCACCATCGGATACGCACTCGGCGGCTTCGCCCTCTATCAGGCATTCGCGCGGCAAGCCGCCAACCACGCGGCCGCTCTCAAGCAAGCGCTTCAACAGCAACTCTCGCGCGAGCAGGAGCGTGCCCTGCCCCCGGCGCAGCGGCTCAAGAACGAACTCGATGCCATGTCCCCCGAAACGCCCCTCTGGCCCATCGTCGCCTATTTCCCCGAGTGCACCCAGCGATTCCCCCTCGATGCCCAATGCCGCGAACTCCTCATCGCCCGCATCCTGCGCGTCCCCGATCTGGATCATGCCATGCTCCAAACCGTCGGCGGGCAGTACTACCTCTATCGCCAAGGCGTCGCCGACTTCATCTCCGCGGCACCAATGCCGCTCATCCACGAACACCAGGAATCCTGGGGCCAGGCCCTGCAACTCGCCATCCAGACCACCGCCGATTCGATCTCATGCCGACCCGCCTGGCTCAGCGAGACCTTCGATCTCAACCCCGATCCACTCGCTCACGTTCAGTCACTGCTCGCCGCCTCCGAGCGATTCCGCGGCTTCCCCATCCACGACCGCCTCGCCAAAGACCTGCAAACGCTCGCCAACGCATCGACCGAGCTCAAAGACGATGCGAAACAGAAAAAACTCTTCCGCGTCCTTGAGAAAGCCGGCTACAAGCCCGTACCCGTCGCCACAACTCCCGAATCCTCTCCCTGAGATCGCGTACCTCTCCGCATCTCCAATGTGATCGCCCATGCCCCTCTACCCCCGCATCATCCTCTGGCTCGCCTTCGCCATCGCGATCCTCGTCGCGAGCGTGCTCGCTATCGTCACTCTCGCCGGCAACACCAGCCCCGGCCGCGAGCGATGGACGCTGGTCGCGACCGTCTTCCTCGCGCTCTCCGCTGCGCAAGCGGGATATCTCATCGCCCCCTTCGTCGTCGGCCGCGGCGGCTGGCTCCTTTGGATCACTCTCGCCCTCATGGTCCCCGCCCTGCTCGCGATCCTCGCATCCCTCGCCACGCCCATCTATCTCGCCCTCACCGCCACGCGCCCCGACGGCGCCAGCGGCTGGCGCACCATCGCCGGCATCGGCCCGATGGCCGTCATCGGCCTCTGCATCTACGCGGCCCCGCCGATCCTGCTGTTCATGCACCGCGCCCGGTAGTTCCCGCTGCCGCATCACCCGTGGCGCAGATCGCTCACATGCCTGACGGGGGCCGCTCCACCCCCCTTGAAGCCCCTTGGTACAATCTCGCCTGCGGGCCTAACCGCGACACATCGCGTACCCATTCCACAGGAGACTCCCCTCATGCTCACCCGTCTGCTCCCCGTCCTCGCGATCGCCGGCATCGCCGCCGCCGCCTTCGCCGCCACCAGCGAAACGCCCGCACCCAAGAAAAACTACGTCTTCGGCGTCATCGCCAAGAGCCAGTCCAACCCCGTCTTCCAGGCCGCCCGCACCGGCGCCGAAGACGCGGCCAAGGAACTCTCCGCCAAGTACGGCGTTGAGGTCAAGATCAACTGGCGCACCCCGAACAACGAGAACGCCCAGGAGCAGGCCAGTTACGTCGAGCAACTCGCCAGCCAGGGCGTCGACGGCATCACTGTCTCCTGCACCGATGGCAAAGTCCTCAAGGGCGCGATCGACTCCGCCGTCGGCAAGGGCGTCGAGGTCGTCACCTTTGACTCCGATTCCCCCGACTCCAAGCGCTTCGCCTATTACGGCATCAACGATGAGGAGGCCGGCCGCGAGGTCATGCGTCAACTCGCCAAGGCGATGGGCGACAAGGGCACCGTCGCGATCCTCGCGGGCAACCAGAACGCCAGCAACCTCCAGGCCCGCGTCCGCGGCGTAAAAGATGAAGCCGCCAAGCACAAAGACATCAAGATCAAGGACACCTACTACCACGTAGAGACCGCCGCCGAAGCCGCCAGCAAGGTGCAGCAGGTCCAGAACGCCAATCCCGACATCTCCGGCTGGGCTATGGTCGGCGGCTGGCCACTCTTCACCAAGAACGCCCTGAACGGCGTCGCCGACAAGGCCAAGGTCGTGAGCGTCGATCACCTCCCCGAAGAACTCGGCTACGTCAAGAGCGGCCAGGTCCAGGCCCTTATCGGCCAAGACTGCTACGGCTGGGGCCACAAAACCGTCGAGTATCTCTTCGACAAGGTCCACAACAACAAGAAGCCCGAGAAGGTCATCAACAACTTCCCCCTGCAGATCGTGACCAAGGACAACATCGCCGAAGTCGAAGGCCTCTGGGACAAGTGGCTCGGCAAGAAGAAGGAAGAGCCGAAGAAGTAACGAACCCGAAGCGCAAGCGAGGGCTTGGCTCGGGTGGCACGGGCAGCTTGCTGCCCGTGGTGCAGCCAAAGGGCCACCACAACCCCAGCCACTGCCAATCGCAAAACTACGATCCCCAATACGCGGACGAGTCATGATCTCGTCCGCGTTTGTTTTTGATAGCAGAATGGCCCATACCCTCCGAGCATGTTTGTCGCTCGCGTTTGCCCGCGTCTTCCGCCGTTCTACAGCAAGGTTATTGCTGGCGAATGCATACGCATCGTTCAAGCCCACAGTTTTCCTGTCCTCGGTTGGGCCGCTTTTTTCTTCGTGATGTTTGGCGTCGCGTTCTCTCAGAGATTTGTATCAACTCCGTTTGTACCTATGGCCGGCTTCATCGAAGCCGTGACATTTGGTGTGGTGCTTTTCTTCGTACTCGCTTCGCTCCGGGTCAAGACGTTTCGAATCGATACCCGTCTCGAACGACTCGAAATCGCAAGCAGTATCCTCGGAATCCAGTTTCAGTCTGAACAACACCCCAGCGATGGATTCAGTCTCCGCCGAATCACGCTGGCGAAGTCGTATCCGTGGAGCGATTGGCGCGGATATGTGATCATCGTCAAATGCCGGGCAGGTCCATACGTGATTGCCTGCGATCGAGAACCCGAGAACCTGCGCCGCTGGTACGCCTCGACTCTCGAAGAATCGGCTGGCAGGCTTGATGAGGCGGAAGCTCCGGCACTCTTCGGGCTGCTCTGAGGACACCATAAACGGCGGTGCTGTATTCCGCCAAACTGGTGAGCAAGACGGCCCCAATCGCAGCGTGTACGCTTCCCGCACAAAGTGCTCCTCCGCGCCCAAAACATCTCCAAACGCTTCGGCATCACCCAAGCCCTCGACAACGTCACCGTCGAGTTCGCCCAAGGCGAGGTCCACGCCCTCATGGGCGAAAACGGCGCAGGCAAAAGCACCCTCGGCAAAGTCATCGCCGGTCTCCACACCCCCGACTCTGGCGAAGTCACCATCTTCGACTCCGACGGCACCCCCCGCACCCTCAAGCCCGGCTCCCTCGACGATGCTTTCGCCGCGGGCGTCCGCCTCGTCCACCAGGAACTCGCCCAGTGCGCCAACCTCAGCGTCGCCGAGAACCTCTGCCTGCACGCCATCCCGCGCACATCTCTCGGCCTCGTTGATTTCCCCGCGATGGAGCGCCGCGCCACCCGCCTCCTCGCCGATCTCGAACCCACCATCGATGTCCGCGCCCCCCTCGGCAACCTCTCCCCCGGCCACCGCCAGATCGTCCAGATCGCCGCGGCCCTCGACGATGAGCATCCCGCGAAGGTCATCGTCTTCGACGAGCCCACCAGCTCCCTCTCCATCACCGAAGTCGATCGCCTCCTCGCCATCATCCGCGACTTAGCCCGCCGCGGCATCACCTGCATCTACGTCTCCCACCGCATGTCCGAGATCTTCGCCGTCTGCGACCGCGTCTCCGTCCTCCGCGATGGCAAGTTCGTCGCGACCTCCGTCGTCAAGGACATCACCGAGTCCACCCTCGTCGAGCAGATGATCGGCCGCAAAGTCCCGCCCCCCGTCCGCCGCACACGCCCCGATGCCAGCACCGTTGCCCCCGCCCTCGTCGTCCGCAACCTCACCTCCCCCGGCAAGGTGAACGCCGTCTCCTTCCAGATCGCCCCCGGCGAAATCCTCGGCATCGGCGGCCTCGTCGGCGCCGGCCGCTCCGAACTCCTCGATGCCCTCTTCGGCCTCGACCACAGCGCAAAGGGCACGATCATCTCCGGTGGCACCGAACTCGCCGACCCCGCCAGCGGCCACCTCGGTCCCCGCGCCTCAATCAACGCCGGCATCGGCTACGTCCCCGAAGACCGCAAACTCCAGGGCCTCTTCTTCCAACTCGGCGTCGGCGAAAACATCGTCAGCCCCTTCATGGCCAAGCTCGCCTCACTCCTAGGTCTCCGCTCCCTCACCAACGAGCGCACCCTCATCGGCACCCGCCTCACAGACTTCGAAGTCAAAACCGCCGGCCCCGCCGCGCTCCCCGGCTCCCTCAGCGGCGGAAACCAGCAGAAACTCCTCCTCGCCCGCTGGCTAGGCCGCGACACCAAAGTCCTCCTCCTCGACGAACCCACCCGCGGCATCGACGTCGGCACCAAAGCCCAGATCTACAAACTCGTCCGCGAAGCCGCCGAACGCGGCCTCGCCGTGCTGCTTGTTTCAAGCGAAATGCCGGAGTTGCTGGCGCTCAGCGACCGCATCATCGTGCTCTCCGACGGCAAAATGACCGGCGAACTCAACGATGACGCGATGACTCAGGCAGGCATTCTCAAACTGGCAACCGTCGGCCACTGACTCGAACTTGATCTCGGGAAGGGGTGGCACGGGCATCTCGATGCCCGTGGTGGCGCACTGGGAACTCCCCATCTGGCCAGATCTCCGAACGTGCCTTGCACACTCCGCACGGGTATCAAGATGCCCGTGCCACTCCGCCATTCGCTCCCGCTCGCCCCCTCACGAACAACCTCGCCACCAGCACCACCCCAAGCCCCACCGCCAACCACCATTCCACCCGCTCAATAAACCCCATCCAATAACAAGGCGCGGCCACCACACACGCCACCCCCAGCACCCCCAGCTTCCACCGCCCCCGCTCCCCCCCAATCCCGCTGTGCCCATCCGCCGTCGGAATCATGCACAGCCACACGTACGCAGGAAACACCAGCCCGTAAAACGACATGAAACAGCGATACGCAATCTCGCCCAATGCCATCTGAGGACTTGCTCGCAGCGGATCTGATTGCTGAAAGCAAGCTGACAACGCACCGATCACGAGGCCTGCACCGATCGCAGCCACCAGCGCAACGCCAGCCCATCGTGGTGACCTTGCCGGTCCCTGCGCGATCGCCGTGGAATGAACGCCGACCGTGAAGAGTCCCTGCACCACGAACTGCAGCACGACGATGAAGTTCGCGATCGCGAATACCGCCATCCGCGAATATCCCAGCAGCGTTGCCGCGTACGACAGCGTGAACAGAATCATTGCAAGAAACAGCACTCCGAATCCGAGGGTAAACGCAGCGGGAGCGCTCTCTTGCGCCTGCTCGCGAGCTCGCAGAAAGGTCAGGTCAAGATACGGACAGAGCGCAAACCCGAAAACGCACACTGGCGCGAGCAGCGCAAGATCGGTGAGTGACCGTGTCGGCGCTGGGAGCGTGACGAATGTCGGAGCGCCCAATCCCTGAAACACCTTCGAGTTCACGAGCATGAACGCCACGGCAAGTCCCGCCGAAAGTGTCCACACCACGATCGGGCTC